>NZ_CP043506.1:0-665000 GCF_008365315.1 Acetobacter vaccinii
ACCGGCCAGGCCACCGATGTGCTGCGCCCGACGCCCTCTTTCCACTGAGGGGATGTCTGACTGAGATAGTCGGTAAAGACATAGGTTGTGCCCGAGGCATCGGCCCGGTGTAGCGGCACAATGGGGATGGCAGGTAGGGACAGGTCAGGGTTAAGGGCTACAATCCGCGGGTCATTCCAATCCGTGATGGTGCCTGCAAAAATATCCGCCAGCACCGGGCCGGTCAGCCGTAATGCCCCATCGGGTACACCGGGCACATTGGCCGCAACCACAACACCACCAATAGCCGTTGGAAACTGGACAAGGTGCCCGGCGACAAGCCGGTCATGCGCCATGGGGGCGTCAGATGCGCCAAAATCCACCGTGCCAGCCAGAACCTGATTCTGCCCGCCACCAGAACCTATGGTCTGGTAATTGACCCGCACATCAATGCTTTTAGCGCTCCCTGCTGACCAGCTCTCATACAACGGGGCGGCAAAGCTGGAGCCAGCGCCCGTTACCTCCGTGGCCTGTACAGCATGGGGGGACAGAGCAGTCGCACCACAGAGTAGCACGACAAAACAGGCTTTCTTCATCACACCCACATCCATTCCTGCCATTGCTCCTTTACCCCTGACATCCACGCCGCCGCAGGCTGACCGAAGGCGGGTGAAATATTACAAAATGACTGTTTGGTTAGTCGCTTACCACATCCCCTTCTTATGCGGCACCAGCCTGTAATAAATCTGAAACAAAAAATGCGCCTCTCCCTTTTCCAAGGCAGAGGCGCATTTTCAGAACTCACAAAGCGGTTATTGCCCTGTCAGACAAAGGCAAACACGGGCTAAAAACCAGCCTAGCGCAGGGTCGCACCCGTTGCTTTGGTCACAGCAGCCACAATCCGTTCGGACACGGCTTCCAGTTCCGCATCGGTCAGGCTTTTTTCCACAGGCTGGAGTGTGACCTCCACCCCAATGGAGCGATGGCCCTCAGGCACATGCGGGCCTGTGTAAACATCAAACAGGCTGACATCGCTGACCAGTTGCCGCTCGGCCCCACGCACGGCCCGCAGCACACCTTCACCCGGCACATCCTGCGCCACCACAAATGCAAAATCGCGGCGGACAGGCTGGAAGGCTGACAGCTTGGGGGCTGTTTTTTTCTTGCGCTTGGGTTCGGGCACAGCGTCCGGCAGAACCTCGAAGGCTACAACCGGCACATCAATCCCCTCGGCCTGCAACAAGGAGGGGTGCAGTTCCCCAAACCTTGCCAGAACCAGCTTAGGTCCCTGTCGCAGCACGCCAGAACGGCCGGGATGGTACCAGCCCGGCGCATCAGTCGTGGTTGTCACGCCTTCAAGGTTCACACCAAGCTGGCGCAGCAGTTCCAGCGCATCGGCCTTGGCGGCCCATAGCGACACAGCCTGCTCCCCCACACCGGGGGAGCGCGGCGTATGGCCAGCCCGCACACCAGCCGCCACAACCTGCTGCCCGTCCTGTGCAAAGGCCGGTCCGATTTCAAACAGGCCAATATCTGCCCAGCCGCGTGCACTGTTGGCACGCACGGCTGCCACAAGGTTGACCAGCGGCGTCGGGCGCATCTGATCCAGATCGGAGGCAATCGGGTTAAGCAAGCGCAGGCTGTCCGGCGCGCCACCAAACCGCTGGGCCTCGTCATACGATACAAAGGAAAAGCCAACCGTTTCCGTCAGCCCACGAGCAGCCAGCAAGCGCCGGGCAAGCGCCAGCCGTGCCTGACGGGGCGACAGTGTTGCGGCAGGCACCGTGCCAAGGCTGGGCAGCGGCATGGCAGGGACGGCATCCAGCCCCTTCAGGCGCAGAATTTCCTCCACCAGATCGCTCTCAGCCTCGATGGTCGCCACGGACTGCGCCGCACGGCTGGCGACATCGGCTGCCAGATCCCGCCCCTGCGACAGCACGGGCTTTTGGGCAATGTCATTACGCCAGGATGGCACATGCACCTGCACAGCCTCATCCGTACGCTCGGCAACCTCAAACCCCAGCTTTTCCAGCAGGACCACGCTGTCGTCGGCTGGCACAGCCAGCCCGCCCAGACTTTCAAGCCGCCCGAAACGCAAGGTGGCTGTACGCTGCCAGTCAGGCTGTGCCCCAGCGGACACGACCTCACTAGCCTCCCCGCCGCACAGGTCAACAATCATGCGGGTTGCTGCTTCCAGCGCGGCTACGGGCAATGCCTGATCCATACCCCGCTCGAAGCGATAGCTGGAATCGGACGACAGGCCGAGCCTGCGGGTGCTCAGGGCAATCCGCACGGGGTCAAACAGCGCACATTCGATAAAGACATCCGTTGTGTCTTCATCCGCACCGCTAGCCTGCCCGCCCATAATCCCGGCCACAGACTGCACACCCGCCTGATCGGCGATAACGCAGTCCTCGGCCGACAGGGTGTAATCCTGCCCGTCCAGCGCGCGGAAGGTTTCCCCACCGCCACGGCAGACTGTCAGACGCGCGCCAGAAATCTTGCCCGCGTCA
Organism: Acetobacter vaccinii; assembly: GCF_008365315.1. Lineage (NCBI taxonomy): Bacteria > Pseudomonadati > Pseudomonadota > Alphaproteobacteria > Acetobacterales > Acetobacteraceae > Acetobacter > Acetobacter vaccinii. Next base: position 2,493 of record NZ_CP043506.1, read on the forward strand.
AACACATGCAGCGGGCGGCCAAGATCGAAGCAGAAATAGTTGGTAATATCGACCAGCGCAGAAATCGGGCGCAGGCCAACGCTTTCCAGCCTCTGGCGCAGCCAGTCCGGGCTGGGGCCGTTGCGTACGCCACGCACCACGCGGCCCAGCACCCAGGGGCAGGCCTCTGGATAGGTAATGGCCCACTCCACGGGTGAAGGGAATGTGCCTTCCACCGTTTCCGCCAGCCACGGGCGCAGCGTGCCCAGCCCTGCGGCGGCAAGGTCACGCGCTATGCCACGCACACCCAGAGCATCGCCCCGGTTTGGCGTAATGGCAATTTCAATAACCACATCATCCAGACCGGCAAAATCGGCATAGGACTGGCCGGGTAGCGTGTCCTCCGGCAGTTCCGCAATGCCGTTGCTTTCCTCACCCAGACCCAGCTCCCGCAGGGAGCACAGCATACCGCCGCTGGCCTCGCCCCGGATGGCACCTTTTTTGATGGTGATATCCAGCCCCGGCACATACGTACCCGGCGGGGCAAAAATGACAGCAAGCCCGGTGCGGGCATTGGGGGCACCGCAGACAACCTGCACGGGGTCAAACCCCGGCCCGGCATCCACACGGCACACCCGCAGGCGGTCGGCATTGGGGTGTGGCTGGGCCTCGACAATACGGGCCGTCAGAAACGGCTGAAGGGCCGCACCACGGTTTTCAACCCCTTCCACCTCAAGCCCGATCTGGTTGAGTGTGGCGCAGATTTCCGCCAGGGTTGCCTGTGTGTCCAGGTGCTCATAAAGCCATGACAGCGTGAACTTCATTTCTTACAGCCCTTCGTGCAGCAGCGCGGGCGCAAGCGGGTCGGACCCGTAATGGCGCAGCCAGCGGATATCACTTTCGTAAAACGAACGCAGGTCGGGAATACCGTTTTTGAGCATGGCCAGACGCTCGACCCCCATCCCGAAGGCAAAGCCCTGCCACTCCTGCGGGTCCAGCCCACAGTTGGCCAGTACGCGGGCATGCACCATGCCTGCCCCCAGCACTTCCAGCCAGTCCTCGCCCGCGCCGATTTCACCCGTCTTGCGTGACCAGCCGATATCAACCTCCAAAGAGGGTTCGGTAAACGGGAAGTAGGAGGAGCGGAAACGCACAGGCATATCCGGCTTGGCAAAAAACGCCCTCAGGAAGTCGATCAGACAGCCCTTGAGGTGGCCCAGCGTAATGCCCTGCCCCACGACCAGCCCTTCGCACTGGTGGAACATGGGGGAATGTGTGGCGTCGTGGTCTGCGCGGTAGGTCCGGCCCGGCGCGATAATGCGGATCGGCGGCTTCTGCGCCAGCATGGTCCTGATCTGCACGCCCGAGGTCTGGGTCCGCAGCACGCGTGTGACATCCAGCCCCGGCACTGGCGGCAGGTAGAAGGTGTCGTGGTCTGTACGCGCCGGGTGGTGGTCTGGCGTGTTCAGTGCGGAGAAATTGTGCCAGTCGGTTTCAATGTCCGGCCCTTCAGCGACCTGAAAGCCCATGACGCCGAAAATGGCGCTCATTTCCTCCACCGCGCGGCTGATGGGGTGGATATACCCCTGCACAGTGGCCGGTGGCGGCAGACTGACATCCACCCGCTCTGCATTCAGGCGGGCTTCCATGGCGGCGGCTTCGAGCACGCGGCCCCTGTCTTCGACCAGTTGTGTCAGTTCGTCACGCAGGCGGTTCAGCGCTGCCCCACGGGCCTTGCGCTCGTCGGGCTGCATTTTGCCCAGCGCCTTGAGCAGGCCCGTCAGCCGCCCTGATTTTCCAAGCGTGCTAACCCGCACAGCATCCCAGGCCCGCATATCGGCAGCGCCTGCCAGTTCGGACAGGACATCCTGCCGCAGAATTTCGAGATCGTCGCTCATGAAACCTCACGCGAGGAAAGAAAGGGCTACCGCGCGGATACAATTTCCCGCCTGCCGAGAAAAGCCCCATCGCACGAAAACACCCCATGGCCGCATGGACGGAGGGGCCATAAATGCAGAAAGGCCGCCCACGGGGGACGGCCTTTCCCTAACCTTGATCGGGCCAGGGCAGTGCTCAGGCCGCGAGGGCTGCCTGGGCCTGCTTCACGATCTCGGCGAAGGTTGCTGCGTCATCAAAAGCGATGGCGGCCAGAACCTTACGGTCGATTTCGATACCAGCCTTGTCCAGACCGTTGATGAAACGGCTGTAGGTCAGGCCATGTTCACGCACAGCGGCGTTGATACGCTGGATCCACAGAGCGCGGAATTCACGCTTCTTGTTGCGGCGGTCGCGGTAGGCATAACGCAGTGCCTTTTCGACGCGCTCCAGCGCAATGCGGTAGTTGGTGGAAGACCGGCCGCGATAGCCCTTGGCCAGATCCAGAACTTTTTTGTGGCGAGCGTGGGTGGTAACGCCGCGTTTTACTCGTGCCATATTTTAGATGCTCCTCAGGCCAGCCCGTAGGGGGCCCACTGCTTGACTGTACGACCGTCCTGCACTGTCAGGGTCTGCGTGCCGCGGGCGGTACGCTTCATCTTCTGCGTGCGCTTGATAAGGCCGTGACGCTTGCCGCACGGGCCGGAGAGCACCTTGCCGGTCGCGGTGATTTTGAACCGCTTCTTGACCGACGACTTGGTCTTCATCTTGGGCATTTTCTGTCTCCTGGAAAACACTGGGAACCTGGCCACCACCATGACGAGTCATAGTCGTGACCTGCACGGCCGGGCATGCCCCACAGGCCCGGACGCGTGCGCGAGAGCGCTCGCTTTAAAAGAAAGCCCCGCCAGTTTCAACCCCTGACAGGGCAATCACAGCGTATTGGGCGCATTTCTGCCTGCTTTTTACCCGCCCTGCACCGCAACACAGTACAGTCTTGCGGGCATGGCCCAGGCAGCACAGCACCCCGTTCGCTCAACCCACCATAACGGCGGCTGCCGAGCGGATGGCATGGGCCATGGCCTGCACCCCGTTGCCACGGTTGGTAGAAAGAGCCTGCACAAGCCCGAGGTCACTGAGGAAGGTGGGCTCTGTGGCCTCTATTTCCGCACGGGTCCGCCCGGAGTAGACACGCAGCAGCAGCGCCACCAACCCACACACAATGGCGGCATCGGACGACCCGGCAAAATACAGCCTGTCGCCCTCCTGGTGCTCCTGCAACCAGACCTGGCTCTGACAGCCCGGCACGCGGTGGGCATCATCACACCACTGGGTTGGAAACGGCGGCAGCTTGCGGCCCATTTCTATGATGTACTGGTACCGCTCCATCCAGTCATCAAAGATATCCAGCTCATCCGCAATGGCCTCTATGGCCAGTGCCGCTGTCTCTTCTCGGGGGATAACAAATGCTGCGTCCATTACAGAATAAACCTGCTCAGATCGCCCTTGCGGGCCAGGGGAGCCACCTTGTCCCGCACCATGTCGGCTGTGACAACCACTGTTTCCCCCGCCCGTTCCGACGCGGTGAAGGAAATATCCTCCAGCAGTTTTTCCAGCACCGTGGACAACCGGCGAGCACCAATGTTTTCAACACGCTCGTTGATATCAGCCGCCAGTTCCGCCAGGGCATCCACGGCAGCGTCCTCAAATTCCAGTGTCACGCCTTCGGCCTGCATCAGGGCGATATACTGCTTGATCTGGGAATGCTCGGGGTCTGTCAGAATCCGGCGCAAATCATCCCGCGTCAGAGGGCTGAGTTCAACCCGGATCGGCAGGCGGCCCTGGAGTTCGGGCAGCAGGTCTGACGGCTTGGCAACGTGGAACGCACCCGATGCAATAAAAAGAATATGGTCTGTCCTGACCGGGCCATGCTTGGTGGAGACCGTTGTGCCTTCGATCAGGGGCAGCAGGTCACGCTGTACCCCCTCGCGCGAGACATCACCCCCCTTTATGCCGCCTTCGGTCGAACGCGCGCAGACCTTGTCGATCTCATCCAGAAACACAATGCCGCTTTCCTGTGTCAGGGCCACGGCCTCACGCGTCAGAGACTCGCTATCGAGCAGTTTTTCCGTTTCTTCACGCCGCAGATGCTCGCGGGCAGCGGCTACCGTCATTTTACGGGCCTTGGGGCCACGGCTCATGAAGGTTTTCATCATCTCCCCAAAGTTGATGACCTGCCCCGGCACGGCACCGGGCATGTCCGTGCCTGCGGCTGGGGGCTCAACCGTGGTGATTTCGATTTCCTTGTCTTCCAACTGCCCGCTGCGCAGCATGGTGCGGAAGCGACTGCGTGTGTCGGCTGAAGATGCCTCACCCGCCAGAACGTTGATAATCCGCTCCTCTGCTGCTTCTGCTGCTTTATCCTCCACATCCTTGCGGCGGGCGTTCTTGAGCATGACAATGGCGGCATCGACCAGATCGCGCACGATACTATCCACATCGCGCCCGACGTAACCGACCTCGGTAAACTTTGTGGCTTCTACCTTCAGAAACGGTGCCTGTGCCAGCTTGGCCAGACGGCGCGCTATTTCTGTCTTGCCGCACCCCGTCGGCCCGATCATGAGGATATTGCGGGGCACGACTTCCTCACGCAGGCCTTCGGGCAACTGTGCCCTGCGCCAGCGGTTGCGCAGGGCTATGGCCACTGCACGCTTGGCATCGTCCTGCCCGACAATAAAACGGTCAAGTTCGCGCACGGTCTCACGCGGGGAAAAACTGGCTACTCCCATCAGACGTCTCCCTGCGCTACGGCACTGTCCAGGGTTTCGACCCTGACAGAATGGTTGGTGTAAACACAGATATCCCCCGCAATCTTCATGGACCGGCGGGCGATCTCCTCAGCACTCAGCCCTTCTACGGTCAGCAGGGCGCGGGCCGCCGACAGCGCGTAATTGCCGCCAGACCCAATGGCCACAATGCCATCCTCAGGCTCCAGCACGTCTCCGTTGCCTGTCAGGGTGTAGGAATGTTCGGTATCGGCCACCGCCATCATGGCCTCCAGCCGCCGCAGGTAGCGGTCGGTGCGCCAGTCCTTGGCCAGTTCGACACAGGCGCGCTCAAGCTGGCCGGGATAACGCTCCAGCTTGGCTTCCAGCCGTTCCAGCAGGGTAAAGGCATCGGCCGTGGCCCCTGCAAACCCTGCCAGAATAGAACCAGACGGGCCAATACGGCGGACCTTGCGCGCATTGCCCTTGATGACCGTGCTGCCCAGCGTGACCTGCCCGTCGCCTGCCATGGCGACCTGGCTGCCCCGGCGCACGCACAGGATGGTTGTCCCGTGCCAGCCGACGGGATCATGGGGGGAGGAGTTGGCTTGAAAATTCTGCATGATCTTCAAGAAAATAGGTTTTCTTTCCGTCAGGACAAGGGGGCAATGCCCCCTATGCCACCAGCATGGCCTGCACGCCCTCCAGCAATGCAGCGCGCGTATAGGGCTTGTGCAGCACGGCAACGTCTTCTGGCAGCAGCCCGATATCCGAATACCCGGTCACAAACAGAACGGGCAGGTCAGGCCGCAACTGGTGGATCCGGCGCGCGGCCTCCCCCCCATTCATGCCCGGCATCATCACATCCATGACCACAAGGGCAATATCGGAACGCGCCGCCACGGCCTCCAACGCCTCTGCCCCGCTGGCGGACTGCACAACCGCATACCCGGCACGCTGGAGAAAGCCCGATGTAACAGCCCGCACCCCCGGCTCATCATCCACCACAAGGACCGTCTGGCCTGTGACAGCGACAGGAGCCACCCGCACAACAGGCTGCACAGGCTCGACCTGCTGTGCGGGCATGGCCTCAGCCAGTTCCGCATCCATGGCAGGGAACCACAGTTCAACCGAGGTGCCCCCACCCGGCGTGCTTTCAACCCGGACCTCGCCACCGCAATGGCTGATGAAACCATAGATCATGGACAGACCAAGCCCAGTGCCGCGCCCGACGTCCTTGGTTGTAAAAAACGGGTCAAAAATACGTGCGCGCATTTCCTCAGTCATGCCCACGCCACGGTCACGCACCTGCACGACAACCCAGGCCCCCGCGTGGTCACGCCCCACGGGCCGCCCAAGCAGGCGGGCAACCTGGCGCACGGTCACGCTGGTGCTGCCCCCTTCGGGCTGGGCATCCAGTGCGTTGATGCACAGACTGAACACGGCCAACTCAAGCTGGGTGGCATCGGTCCAGACCGGGGGCAGTGCCTCGTCCGGCATGACAAAATCCACACTGCTGAAACGGCTGTTGCCCTCAAGCTCCGCATCCAGCATACGCCGCACGTCTTCTGGCACCTTGCCGCGCTTCATGAAGCCTTGCAGGTCTTCCATAATGGCGCGGACATCCACCCGCTGGCACACCAGATGCCGGGGGCGGCTGAAATCCAGCAGCTTGCGTGTCAGCACTCCACCCCGCCGGGCGGCATCCATGGCGTTCTGATACAACCGGGAGACCGAGGCCTCCTTGGGGGGCTCAAGGTCCTGCACCAGTTCGAGCGACCCCTGGATAGCGGTCAGCAGGTTGTTGAAGTCGTGGGCAATGCCGCCTGCCAATGTGCCGATGGCCTGCATTTTCTGCGCCTGCCGCAGCCGCTGCTCCAGATTAAGCAGGTCGGTCACGTCACGGTCGATCAGAATGGAATAGTCGGGCAGAATGGAAGCCACCTGCGCGGGCTCCCCCCGCAGGCTATCAAGGCGCACGCGTGTCAGGTCATGCCAGCGCAGTTGCCCGTCCTCACCCGGAAGCTGGATAACCTGCTGGTCACGCCCTGAATCCGCCAGTTCCCGCTGGGCCTGGCGCAGGCTTTCCAGCCGGGGGCCGTCCAGCAGGTCTTCTTCCTTATGGCCGATAGTCTCGGCTACCGAACGCCCGAAACACTGAGCCATCTGCTGGTTCAGGCGGATGAAACAGCCGTCCTGATCCTTGAAGGCCAGACCAAAGGGCAGATTGTCCAGCAGGCCGCGCAGCAGCAGCCGTTCACGCGCCAGTTCATTTTCCAGCCGGTAGCGTTCTGCCGCCTGTCCGACCATGGACAGCAGCGTTTCATCATCCCACGGTTTGTAGGCAAAAAAGGAAATCTGCCCTCGGTTGAGGGCCGCCTCGACCGCAGCAATATCGGCATAGCCTGTCAGCAGGATAGCCCCTGCCGCCGACACATCACGCGCCTGAGCCAGAAAGACATCACCCGTCATGCCCGGCATGCGCTGGTCGGAAATAATAACCGCCACATCCGGGTTAAGCCGCAAGAGGGCCAGCCCTTCCTGCCCGGAAGAGGCTGTCAGCACGCTGTACGCACTTTCCAGCAGGTCGGCCAGAGCCACCAGAATTTCCGGCTCGTCATCCACAACCAGCACAACCGGGTGCGTTTGTGCTTCAGGCAACGTGTTCACCGCGCCTCTCCTCTCCTGCTCTGTAAGGGACACGGATTGTAAAGCAGGCCCCACCGAGAGCCTCCGAACGTGTTATAACAATACTACCGCCATGAGCCTGCACAACGCCATACGCCGTGGCCAGCCCCAGGCCTGTCCCTGAACCTACCGGTTTTGTTGTAAAAAATGGTTCAAAAACGCGTTCCTGCAATTCCTGCGGCACACCCGGCCCGGTATCGCTGATCCGCAGAATGTAATCGAGCCCGCCTGCCCCCGCCCTAGGCACAAGCAGGGATTCGATCAGGATTCGATCCCTGCCCGGCGCGCTGCCCCCTCCGGTCTGGCGGGCGGCATCCCGCTTTTCCTGAATGGCATCCGCTGCGTTGCTGACAATATTCATCACAACCTGATTGACCAGGGCGGCCTGACACACCAGTTCCGGCGGGGCGGTCAACTGGCAGGTCACGGCTATTTCCCGCCCAAGCTTGGGGGCCAGCAGGGTCAGCACCATGCCAATAGCCTCGGGCACATCCAGACGGCGGAACTCGCCTTCCTCCAGCCGTGAAAAGCGGCGCAGGCTGGCCACCAGTTCACGCAGGCGTGACAGCCCGACCAGAGACGACGCCAGACGTTCCGCCCCTTTTGTCAAAGCGGTTTCCGCCACGGCCCTGTCCCCATGGCGCACGGCGTCCAGCGCCTGGAGCATACTGCGCTTGACCGTGTTTTCATGCGCCAGAACAAACGCCAGCGGGTTATTGAATTCATGCGCGATCCCCGCCGCGAGCTCACCCAGCGATGCCATTTTGGCGGACTGCACCAGCTTGGCCTGGGCATCAATCAGCTTGCGGTTAGCCGCTGCCAGATCAGCATTCACGCGGCGCAGGGCATCGGCCAGCGCCATACGGGCGCGGGCACTTTCAATATGTGCCTCCTCCCTGCGGACTTCATCCTGCAAAGTCTTGCGCCGGACGAGGGAGGCAATACGGACCAGCATCAGTTCCGGCCCGATATCGGCATCCACCAGATCGTCCATACCGGCGTCAAACACCATACTGGCCCGCTCGGGGGTTAACTGCCCGCGTTCGACAACGCCCAGCACCCGTGTGCATTGCCGGGTGCGCCGCCTGAAAGCGGCAATAGTGCGAGCCAGAGCCAGACCATCGAAGGTCTGGCACGTCAGGTCGATCACCACACAGTCGGACTGCATGCAGCCGGGGCTGACACCTGTCAGGTCAAGCCTGTCGGGGTCTTCCACCAGCATGGCGTCCTGCCCACTTTGCAGCAGCATAGTGACAAGCGGGGGCGTTGAGGCCTGCCTGTCGGCGTCCTGCCCCGGCCATGTCCAGACAACGCCGGAAGGGGCTGCCACAACCGACACCAGCGGCGGGCGGAAGGTAATGCCCTCACGCTCGGCAGAATCCGCCGTGTATTCGCGCAACAGTGTGCAGATACGAAACAGCAGATAGGCGGGGTCATCATGCATGCAAAAGCAGACATCCGCCCCCCGCTCCAGCACTTCGCGCTCACTGGCCTCATCATGTGCTTCAACCAGCACCACGACCGGAATACCCCGCGTGGCCGTGTTCAGCCGCAGGTGGTGGCAGAGTTGGGCGGCCGACATATCAGGCAGGCGCTCGGGCACGACCAGCAGATCGGGCAATTCCTCATCAAACCCGGCAAAGACCGTGCGCCCGTCCGCTACCCGCAATACGTTGAGGCCACGCCGGGTGAGTGCATCGTGAAATTTTACGGCGGTGGCGGCGTCCACCCCAGCCAGCATCACGGTGCAGGAAAGAAAGTCCATAAAACCCATCCACCGCCATCATATCCGGCAGGCTCTGTTACAGATCAATGACCCTTTCAAGCATGGCATCTGACACTGTTAAGCGCCACTCCTGAAAGCACAAAAACCTGCTTTACCCCCTTGGGGCCGTGCGCATGGTGGCAAGCGGCGCTGAAGCTCTGTATAAAGAGGCACCATTCTTCCGACATGCTCCCTCCGGGCCAGCCTATGCGCCCAGAGCGCCCCCTCAAGGAACTACAGGCCCATGGACCAGCGCACGCCTCTTTCAACCCTTGCCATGCCTTCTCGCGGCACCACCCCTGTGGCGCTGCGTCTGCTGCGCACGGCGGTCTGGGCGGTCTGTCATTTTGTGTTCTACTTCCTCCAGCAGGTGGCGGAACTGTTTGCGCCACTGCTGCTGGTCGCCGGGGCAATCTGGTCCGCACTGCCTGCTCTGGTGGGCACCCTGTCCCGCTCCGCCGCGTCGGCCGACCCTCAGGCGCGCGACGCAATTGCCGCCGCCAGCGCGGCGATCCCCTCGGAGCTGACGATTGCGGGCCATGTTCTGACAGCCCATGGCCTGATTATGGACGGCGTGCTGCTGATGGCTCTGGCCGCTGCGGCTGCAACCCTGAGCGTCGTCTGCGGTCGCAACCTGTAAAACCGGACGCCGCACGCCGCCGTTATAACCGGCCCGCAACACGGGCCGGGGCACGCCATTCAGCCCGGAATATGCAACCGCGCTGCGGCAGGCCAGGCATGGACAACAGCCGTCCAATGCCCCCAGACCAGATAAACCACGCCGAGACAAACGATAATGCTTGCACACCAGGCAACGCGCCAGAAGGCGGGGGCCAGCAGAATGGCGCGCAAGCCACCCCCTGAACTCCGATATACCGGCACCCCTGCCCCAATGGCCCGCTGAGCCTCCAGACTTGGCGCGTCAGCCCCCAGCGCAGCTATAGGAGCAGGTGGAATCCTGTAGGAAGGCGCCAGAGTTCTGCCGCCTGCCCCACCTGCCGACACGGCCACATCCGTACCCGACGCAACGGGCGGCGCAACAGCCAGAGCCGTCTCGGCCTGCACGGCCACGGCCTGACCTGTCGCAACCGGCACACCCTCTGCCACTGGCACGACAGCTGGTGCGCCGTGCTCGGCTGGCACAGCGGCCTCTTCGACAACAACCGGCACTGCCTCAGGCACATTTTCCGTATGCGTCTGATCGACCGGGGGCTGCTCTACACTATCCGGGACCGAAAGCTCTGCGGCCTGGGGGCTTTCGGGGGCCTCATCATGCGGCAACCCTTCGCTCTCGGCATGGGGCTGGGTGTCAGCGACATGACGTTCGGAAGATGGCCCTTCATCGGCCGCCACATGACTTTCTGGCAGTACCACATCGGCTTCAGCCTGAGGCTCTGCCGGCACCGTATCTGCTTCATGCGCAGCAGGCAGGGAAGCACCCTCATCGACATGGTCCTGCGGCGGCGGGATCGGCGCTGGTTCGGCGTCAGGGCTTTCCGTAGCGCCCTCAGGGGCCGCTGGCGGTGCTTCTGGTGGGGCCTGAACGTCTGCCTCAGCCACCTCTAGTGGAGGCTCGGAGGGTGGAGGGACTGGCTCTGAGGTATCTTCCACATGCGCAGGAGCTTCGGCCTGCGCTGCAACAGACTCCGCAACCAGCTGAGCTTCCGCCGGGACGTCCGCAGTCGATTCAGGGGGCTGGTCAGCGGCAATGGGGTCCACAACAGGCGCTGCGGCGACTGGCGCTTCTACCTCATGTTCATGCGCCGGGTGGTGGGCTGCCACATCCTCTGGCGCAGCCACTGCCGCCCCTGTGTCCTGCTCAGGCTGGGACAGGCGCCATGTCTGACCGCAGGCAGAGCATTTCAGGGTCTGGCGTCTGGCAAGAAGTTCTTCCGGCACCTGATACGCGGCAAAGCAGGAAGGGCAGACAATCTTCATGGGGACTCCCCTGACATGGCCTTCCCCCCACCTGGCAACCGCATCCACGCGGGGCAGGCCCAAAGGGTCAAGCAGAAGCGACAGACTGTGGAGACTGTTTCAAAAATCCACAACTCCCGGCTGGTGGCACAATTTGCACCTTCGACACAGCGTGACACACCATGCCAAGGGCCATGAAACCAGAGTTGATGATTTTTGAAACAGTCTCCTAGCCCCTACTAGCACAGGTACCCACTCCCTGCGCCAGAGGCAGCGCACATCTTCCCTGCGCCGCTACCTCTCCTACGCATCCAGAAGCAGCACGGTTGAGGGCTCTGGCCCGTTGCCACACCATGACTGGTTATGAAGCCACCACACAGCATAAGTGCCACCGCAGAGCCGTGCACAAACCCGCCTGAGTGAGTTTTGGAACACCCGCTTAAACAATCGACAGGCAAAGGGTCTGTCCGCTACACTGGCGTCATGCCCAGACAGTCTTATTCGCTTTTATTCATGGCACTACGACCGGACTGCGGACCATGATCCAGCTTGACAATGTTTCTTGGCGGCGGGGCAGAAAAGACAGCATTCCCACCTTGTCGCACCTGTCCTTCACGGTTCCCCAAGGGGGGTTCCGGTGGCTGCTGGGGCCGTCCGGAGCTGGCAAAAGCAGCCTGCTGGGGCTGATGCACCTTGAAAGCCTGCCCTCGGACGGGCGCATGCAGGTGCTGGGCCATGAAGTCACCTTACACACCCGACGCCCCGCCCTAGTGCGGCTGAGGCAGAGAATCGGCATGGTACATCAGGACTTCCGGCTTATGCCTGACCTGTCAGTTGCCGATAATGTCGCCCTGCCCCTGCGCCTCCAACACTATCCGGAAGAAACAATCCAGGCGGAAGTCAGCGCCATTTTACGCTGGGTCGGGCTTGGGGGTCATGCGGGCATTCCTGCATCCCACCTGTCGGGCGGGGAGCAGCAGCGCACAGCCATTGCGCGCGCGATTATCCACCGTCCGGGCCTGATTCTGGCCGATGAACCCACCAACGCCCTTGAGGAAAGTCAGGCCCACCGCCTGCTGGACATGTTTGCTGAGCTCAGCGCCCTGGGCACCACCGTCATTATGGCCACCCACAACGAATCCCTTGTACGGCGGCTGGAACGTCCGGCACTGTATCTGGAGCGCGGTCAGATGGCCCAGACCGCCGAGTGGGTGGCGTAATGGCCCTGTTCAGAAGGCGCAGGGACGGGCTTTCCCTCTCCGAAGCACTGCCAGACCGCAGCCTGTTTGCTCTGGTGGCCATGATGGGCTTTCTGGCAGCCATGACCCTTGCCGGAGCCAGCGGCGCACAGGGGCTGTCCCACCGCTGGGCGGCGGGAGCTGCCGGGCTGGTTACCGTACAAGTGCCCGACCCTGATCTGCCCGCCCATGGAGGGGATGACACCCAGCCCCCCAAGCGGATTGACGCCGTGCTGGATGCCCTCGCCAGCCTGCCACAAGGCACCCGCACCCACCGGCTGGAGCAGGATGAGATCAACCAGTTGCTGGCCCCATGGCTTGGCAAGGCCGACCACTCGGCCCTGCCCCTGCCTGCGGTCATCCGCATCAACCTGCCGCCTGACACCAGCCTGCCCGCAACGCTGGAGCAGACACTGGGGCAACTGACCCCCGGCGTCATGATTGAACAGAATGCGCTGTGGAGCCAACGCCTGCACGATCTGGCGACCAGCCTGCTGGCCTGCTCCTGGCTGGCACTGCTGACCGTTGGCGGCATTGGCGTTGTTATTACCGCGCTGGCGACGCGCAGCGGCCTGACCTCCCGCTGGGAGATCATCCAGACCCTGCACGGGCTGGGTGCCTCGGACGGCTATATTGCCGGACGATTTGCCCGGCGCACGGCCTCACTTGGTCTGGGTGGCGGCATAACAGGCACAGTGCTGGCCTGCCTGCCGCTGTTTGTGCTGGTCCGCTTGATCCTACCCTTCAGCCAGCCCGCCCTGCCGACAGCCCCTCCACTCCACGACCCGTTGCACAGTGCGGAGCTTCAGACCCTGCTGGATAGCCTGCCACAGGGGCTGGTCGCGGGCTTGGCGCTGCTGCCCATTGCCTCGGCCGCAATCTGCTGGCTGACAACCCAGATCATGGTTCGGCTATGGCTGCGAAACCTGCCATAGCGCCTAACCGCTGGCGCAGACTGGCGCGCAAGGCTGCGCGCCTGGTGCTGGCCCTGACGGCCACCAGCACAATAGCGCTGGCTGGCGGATTTGGCTGGTTTGTTTACGATGCCCGACGCTCCCCCCCCGATACCCTCCCCCATGCGGACGGCATTGTCGCGCTGACAGGTGGGACAGGCAGGATTGAGGCCTCACTCCGTCTGCTGGCCCATGATCAGGGCCAGCAATTGCTGATTTCGGGCGTGGCGTCACAAACACCGCTGAGCGCGCTTTTGCCCCATTCCGCCCCACCCGGGCTTGCCGCCCGTGTGACACCTGGTTACCGGGCACATTCAACCATAGAAAACGCGGCAGAGACCGCAGCGTGGGTCAATGCTACCCACATCCATAGCCTGATTGTTGTGACCGCAGGCTACCACATGCGGCGGGCGGTGCTGGAACTGGGCCGCACCCTGCCCGATGTCACACTGTACCCCTACCCGGTTATTCCCCCCGCCTTGCAGCATCCCTTTCGCCCCGCGACCATCAAGCTGCTGGGTATGGAATATCTGAAATGGCTGGGTGCGTTAGCCGGTCTGGCCCATAGACCACAGGCCTGACTGCCTGCCGGAGGGGCAATTACCCCTCCGGCAGACGGAGCACCATCAAGTCTCAGCCCTGCCCCAGTACCTGGGCATGGTGGCGCAGATGTTCAGCCGCAAAGCTCTGCACAAACCAGTAGGAATGATCGTACCCGGCATGCCGCCTGAGGGTCAGCTTCTGCCCTGCTGCTGCGGCTGCTTTTTCCAGATGCCAGGGCTGGAGTTCACGCTCCAGAAACTGATCGGCATCGCCCTGATCCACCAGAATTGTGGAGGGGTGAGTATGCCCGGCCTCCAGCAGACAGACGGCATCATACTGCTGCCAGGCCTCGCGCTCCGTGCCCAGATAGGCCGTCAAAGCCTTCTCACCCCACGGCACGGCCGCAGGATGCACGATCGGCGCGAAAGCGGAGACTGATTTCCAGAAGGCAGGCGCACGCAAGGCATGTACCAGCGCCCCATGCCCCCCCATGGAATGGCCTGTAATGCCCCGCCGCGTGCCATCAAGCGGACATATGGCCTCCACCAGCGCGGGCAGTTCCTGCGTTATATACGTGCCCATACGGTAATGGTCTGACCAGGGAGCCTGCGTGGCATCGAGATAGAACCCGGCACCTGTGCCCATGTCCCAGTCCTTGTCCTCGCCTTCAACACCCGCACCGCGGGGCGAGGTATCAGGCGTGACAATAGCCAGCCCCAGACGGGCGGCTTCGGCCAGCGCTGCTGATTTGATCAGGAAGGTTTCCTCCGTGCAGGTCAAACCTGCCAGAGCGTAAACCACGGGCACTTTCTGCCCGGCCACGGCCGCAGGTGGCAAAAACACGCCAAACCGCGCCCGCAGCCCCAGCACCCTGGAGGTATGTTCATAAAACCTTACCACACCCCCATGGCATGGATGCTCTTCCCGCACCTGCAACTCTGCCGTATCATTCATTGTCGTTATCCTTCCTGACCTTAAGCCCTCGCACCTGCCGGAAAAACCAAAGTTTTCCTTAACATACAGGAAACCTCTTGCTGTTCTGCCATGTTGAAAGGGGCTCGGGCAATACAGGTCCAAGCAGACAGGAGAAACATGAATGATCGTTGAACCGCGTGTTGGCGTACGCACCATCGCGCACGAAATCCGCTTTGCCCTGCTGTTGATGGCCGCATGGGATCTGATTGTCGTGATCCTGTTCCAGATCTTTCATCAGGAGTGGATGGAACAGCCCAGCCTGCCGGTTTCCCTGATCGGTTCCGCCCTGGCCCTTTTCATGGGCTTTCGCAACAACAGCGCCTACGCCCGCTGGTGGGAGGCCCGCACACTATGGGGGGCCATTACCAACAACTGCCGGTCCTTTGGCCGTCAGGCAGGCACCCTGCTGGGTGACCGCCATGACCTGATGTATGCCATCGCCGCCTATCCGCATGCCCTGCGCATGGCGCTGGGGACCGACCTTGACTGCTCGGACGATATCAAGCGGCTTCTGCCCGCCCACATGCAGGAAGCCATTGCGCGCTATCGCAACAAACCCAATGCCATTCTGTACCAGATCGGGCTTGGCGTTGCCGAGGAAGTGCGGAAAAAGAACATTGATGGCGCAGTACACGGGCAGATCGACCGTATTCTGTCCGACATCGCCAACGCTCAGGGCGGGCTTGAACGCATCCGCAACACGCCGCTGCCGGTACAGTTTTCCGCACTGCCGCGCATCTTGGTGAATGTGTTCTGCCTGGTGCTACCGCTGTCCATGGTGCAGACGCTGGAGTGGATTACCCCGCTGGGGTCATCGCTCGTCGGCATGCTGTTTCTGGCGCTGGATAAAAGCGCAAGCGACCTGCAAACCCCGTTTGCAAGCACTCCGCACTCCCTGCCCATGGCCACCATGGCGCGCACGATTGAAATTGATGTGCTGCAACCCACAGGCGATGAAACCGCACCACCGCTGGAAGCCAAAGGGGGCATACAGAAATAGGTTGAGGCATAGCCCGCCGTTTTTCTTTATACAAGACAAACTGGCGTTTTTATGGTATCGGGTTGCTTTATGAACACGTTCAGAACACCTCCGAAAGGTGGCGTTACAGACGCCATGGCCCGCACCGCCGCAGCCACCACCGCCGCGCAGGCGAACACGAAAGTCAAGGACGAAGATCCATTCCAGGAAGGCGATGCCATCGTCTATGCCGCCCATGGTGTTGGCCGCGTAGACCGGATCGGGGTTGATGAAATTGCCGGGACCAAGCTGGAAGTCATCCAGATTTCCTTCCCCGGCAACCAGATGACACTCCGCATCCCGCTGACAAAAGCCCGCAAGGCTGGCCTGCGCAAAATTGTCTCGCGCGAGATCGTGGACAAGGCCATGGCCATCATCAAGGGCAAGCCGCATGTCAGCAAGGGCATGTGGGCCCGCAGGGCTGTCGCCTATCAGGAAAAAATCAACTCCGGCGACCTGGTCCAGATTGCCGAAGTGCTGCGCGACCTGCGCCGCAATGTTGACAGCCTTGATGGCAGCTTTAGCGAACGCAAACTCTTTGAAGCCGCGCAGGAACGGTTTGTTGCCGAAGTTGCCGTGCTTGAGAAAAAGGAACCCAATGAGGTTCTGGAATCTCTCACCGCTGTCATGAAAGCCGCCTGACCTCAGGCGTTTCTTTTCCAACAGCCCCAACCCGGCGCGACCAGTGGTCCGCCGGGTTTTTTTACACTCTGGCAGGTGGGCTTGAGGCCGTGCCGTGCCTGACCAGCCCATAATGGCACCTCCATGTCCCTTCAGGCTCCACCCTCCTCCACCCTTGCAACCCTGCGCCACGCCCTGACAGAATTACAGGCAGGCCGCTTCTGGCAGATGTTGCCGGTATTTGAGAGTGGCCAGACTGGTGACAGCACACAGGCCCGCATCCTGCATGCCTTCTGCCTTGCCGGGACAGGCCAGCCTGATGCCGCAGCCACGATGCTGTGCCAGATTGCCCAGCACCACCCCACCGACCAGCACCCCTTGCAAGACCTGGTGGACCTGATGGCAGCACAGGACCGCCGGGCAGAAGCCCAGCGCGTTGGCCAGGCTGCGTTACAATACGCCCCGCAGGACATCCGCCTTTACGAGATACAGGCCAGCCTGCTGGTACAGCTCGGCCAGATGGCCGACGCCATTACCCTGCTCCAGCATGCCCTTACCCTGCGCCCCGGCAATGTGCAGGCCCATAACCTGCTTGCCATGGCGTTGGTGGAGCAAGGCGCCATGGACGATGCACTGGCAACCCTGCATGCCGCACTGACCATACAGCCCGACCATGCAGGCACACTGTCAAACATCGGCACCATTCTGACAGGAATGGGCAGGCTTGAAGAGGCTTTGGAGCATTTCCGCCGCGCCATCAGCCAGCGTCCTGACGAGGCCCGGATCCGCCTGAACCACTCCATCTCCCTCCTCAAGGCCGGGCGTTACCATCAGGGCTGGACCGAGCATGAATGGCGCCTGCACCTACCCGGCCACACCCACCTGCCCCCCGAGCGCCTGCTGCCATCTCTGGGGCCTGACACCAGCCTGCACGGCCGTCGTGTTCTTGTCACACAGGAGGAAGGGCTGGGGGATACGCTGATGTACCTGCGCTATGTTCCGCTGCTGGCAGAGCGCGGGGCTGAGGTGCATGTGCAGGTGCCCGCCACTCTGGCTGCACTCTGCCGCCGTATGCCGGGTGTGCAGGCCGTCCATGACCTTGCTGTAACCCCCGCTTACGACTGGCACTGCCCCTTTATCAGCCTGCCCCGTGTGTTTGCGGCAACCAGCACACCATGGGGCAAGCCATGCCCTTATCTGCAGGCCGATCCGGAAAAGATAAAAGCTCTGGCCCCTCTCCTGCCCGATAATGGCAGGATGAATGTCGGCCTTGTCTGGGGCGGGGCGCAGCGGCCCACACTGGTGGCCCCCAATATTATTGACCGTCGGCGCTCCATGTCCCTGACCACGCTGGCACCACTGGCCACCATACGTGGGGTAAACCTGATAAGCCTGCAAAAAGGTCCCTACGCTGAACAGATGATGGACCCACCGCAGGACATGGTCCTGTACGACCCCACGGATGACCTGCGCAGCATGGATGATACGGCAGCCCTGATCATGTCGCTGGATGTTGTGGTCTCGGTTGATACATCCGTTGCCCATCTGGCCGGGGCATTGGGCAAACCTGTGCTGCTAATGGACCGTTACGACAACTGCTGGCGCTGGTTACATGGCCGCACGGACACGCCATGGTACCCAACGCTGAGCATTGCCCGGCAGGCAACACCCCGCCAGTGGGACACTGTGGTGGATCAGGTGGTCCGCAGCCTGACCAGCATGGCAGCTAACCGCAGTTAAGCTGCACCGGCCCAGCCATCGCCTACACTGGCTACCTGCTTGCAAGCAGGTAGCCAGCAGCATAATCAGCCAGAAACCGGGGCCAAGGCCAGAATGCGCGCAGGCACACCAGCCCCCTGCACCTCAAAAATAGCCAGAGCACGCCGCACCCGGCCATCAGGCAGCAGGTAGAAGCGGCCATCAACACCCGGGAAACCGCTATGCCGGGTCAACACATCCCGCTGAAAGCCGGTATCGGTGCCCTGAGCCGCGGCACGGGCCACGCTGGCGGCATCATACGACAAATCGGCCAATGGCTTGGGCGCGTGCTGGTTACGCGCCACAAAACGAGACACAAAGGTCTGGCGGAAGGCCGGATCGGGCGCGGCATACCATGCCCCACGGATATTCCCCAGCTTGGAGGAGAAGGGTGCCCACAGGCCCGGCCCCATAATCCGCACAGCGGGTGCTGCAACCTGAGTATCGGCCAGAGCCGTCATGATTGTCTTGAGGTTCAGCCCCGTATCACCCAGCAGCAGGGCGTCAAAAGGCGGCTTACCCAAAGCTGCGGATTGGGCTGGGGCCTGTGCCGTAGCGCCAGCCGTACTGGCTGGCTGCGGGCTGGCGCCAGAACCGCCAAGGGCTGCGGCAAGGTCGGACGGAAGTTCCTCAGCTTTGGCTGCCCCACCCTCCCCGGCAATGGAGGTTGCCTGCCGTGCTGCGGCAGCGCGGGATTCGTAGGCTGACAACTGGCGCAGGCTCTCAGCAATGCTTGTTGCCGTGCCTGTGTGATAGATAATATCGGGTGCTGGCAGCCCCTGATCGTGGCAGGCGGCCTGCAGGCCGCCCCCCATGGCACGCCCCAGAGGATTATCAGGCAGCAGGGCGGCAAAATGCTGCCGTCCCTCGCGCCGGGCCTGCTCAACCAGCGCCTGCACCTGATCTTCTGGGGTGATGCCCATGACCCACACGCCCGAGCGGGCCTGCCCGACATCGCTGGTAAATGCCAGCATGGGCACACCGGCAGCAACAGCCGTGGGGGCTGCGGCCGAGGTTTCACCACTTGTCAGCGGCCCCAGTAGAATACCATCGCCTGCCTGCACGGCGGCATTGGCCGCAGCCCCGGCGCCTGCCGCTGTATCATGCACATCCACGACCAGATGCGCCTGATCCGTGGGGCTTGCTGCGGTCTGGGTCAGCGCCAGTTGCGCGCCTGCCAGCAGTTCGCGCCCAAGGGCTGCATTCGGGCCGCTGAGCGGCAGCAGAACACCCACTTTATGGGCGGCTACAGGCTTGGCCTCGGTCGCGGTAGAGCGGCTCGGGCCGCTCGCATCGTCCGCACAACCGGCAAGAAATACCCCACCCAGCACCAACGCACCCACGCCGACCTGCCGCACAGGCTTGCGTAATGTGGCATTTACCGCCAGAGCTTGCCGGGAAAGCCCTGACAGGAGCGAGTATGCACGCGTCATCATCCAGATCCTCCACCGCAGACGACCGGCCTGATGAACACAGTGACCAGACCATTCCTTTCAATAGCGAAGGAGTTGCAACAAGTCATGCCCCTTCTTCCGCAGGGCTTACTCTTGTTGCAACGCCTATTGGCAATCTGGGTGATTTCAGCCCCCGTGGGGCAGAGGCTCTGGCGCAGGCCGACCTTGTGCTGTGCGAAGATACCCGCACCACAGCCCGCCTGCTGACTGATCGCGGCATTTCCGCCCGGACGGAAGCCCTACACGAACATAATGAGCGCCAACGCCTGCCCGGCCTGATCGCACGCCTGCAAGCCGGAGAGCGCGTTGCTCTGGTTTCCGACGCGGGCATGCCCCTGCTGTCAGACCCCGGCTTCCGCCTTGTACGTGCAGCTATTGAGGCCGGAGTGCCCGTAACCGCCGTGCCAGGCCCCAATGCGGCGCTAACCGCCCTTGTGCTGTCGGGCCTGCCGCCGCACCCATTTCTGTTTGTTGGCTTTCCACCCCCACGCTCCAGCGCGCGCAAGGACAGCTTCGCCCGCCTGCATGCCGCCGAACAGGTAGGGCTTGCCGCCACCCTGATCTGGCATGAAGCCCCGCACAGGCTGGCCGAGGCGCTGGAGGATATGGCCACCATTTTTGGCGCAGACCGCCCTGCTGTAGTCGCTCGTGAACTGACAAAACGGTTTGAGGAAATTCGCCGTGGCACAGCAGGCGAGCTTGCCGCTTTTTATGCCGACAACCCGCCACGTGGGGAAATTACACTGCTTTTAGGACCAGCGCCGGAAGAGCAGACCACACAGCAGACGCTGGACACAACGCTGCAATCCCTGCTGCAAACCCATTCCATCAAGGACGCCGCAGCCTTGGCGGCAGCTGCAACCGGCCTGCCCAAACGCACAGTCTATGCCCGCGCGCTGGAACTGACACGCCAGCAGGAGGGCTGACGCCCTATCTTACGCCGCGCCTGCGTGCTCGCCAGCGGCTACACCGCTGGCCCAGGCCCAATGGAAATTATAGCCGCCAAGCCAGCCAGTCACATCCACAGCCTCCCCCACGATATACAGGCCGGGGACATCCCGCGCCTCCATCGTGCGGGATGACAGGGCGCGGGTATCGACCCCGCCGCGCGTGACTTCGGCCTTGGCAAAACCTTCCGTACCTGTTGGCAGCAGTTCCAGCCCGTTGACCCGCGCACCCATGCGCTGAATGTCCTTTTGGCTCCACTCCGCCATGGGCCGCCCCTGCACGCCATGCACAGCCAAGGCCTGCGCCAGTCTCTGCGGCAGCCAGCGGGACAATGCCCCGGCACCACCTGCCTTGGACCCGGCTTTTTTCAGGGCTTCCAGCAAAGCCGCCACATTCTGCCCCGGCAGAAAGTCCAGCCGGACGGACTCCCCCGCATGCCAGTAGCTGGACAGTTGCAGCAGGGCCGGACCGGACAAACCACGGTGCGTAAACAGGGCGGCCTCATCAAACCCCGCCTTGCCACAACTTGCCCGCACAGGCAGCGACACCCCGGCCAGTTCCTTGATCCACGCATCATCCTCCTGCCCGAAGACAAGCGGGACAAGAGCGGGTTCTGGCTGAATGACAGGCAGACCGAAATGGCGGGCCACATCGTAGCTGAAGCCTGATGCACCAAGCTTGGGAATGGACAGGCCACCCGTTGCCAGCACCAGCGCGCGCGCCTGAAACCGGCCGACCGAAGTCGCAAGCTGGAAATGGTCGCTACGCCTGACGTCACTCACCCGGACATCGGTCAGGATACGCACACCAGCGGCGTGGCATTCCGCCAGCAGCATTCGCACGATATCACGGGCTGAATGGTCGCAAAAAAGCTGGCCCAGTGTTTTTTCATGCCAGGCAATGCGATGCTTGGCCACAAGCGCCAGAAAATGCTCCGGCCGATAACGGCTGATGGCTGATTTCACAAAATGCCGGTTGGCGGACAGAAAACACTCTGCCCGCATATCGGTATTAGTGAAGTTACAGCGCCCTCCGCCGGAAATCAGGATCTTGCGCCCTACCTCCGGTCCATGCTCCAGCACGCACACCGTGCGCCCGCGCTGGCCTGCGGTCAGGGCAGCCATAAGACCTGCCGCCCCACCGCCGACCACCACAACATCAAACACTTTCTGGCGCGGCCCGCTGGCCAGGAGGTCAGAAATCAAGGTTGGTATAATAGTCAGGCGGCGTAATGCCGGAGATACGGTCCGCCAGAAGCGGGCGGAAGCACGGCCGGGACTTCATACGGGCGTACCAGTCACGCACGGCTGGCACCTTGCCCCAGTCAATATCGCCAATAAAATCGAGGCTGGACAGATGGGCCGCAGCCGTAAAGTCAGCCAGCGACAGAAAGGAGCCACCAAGCCAGTTGCGGGCTTCGGCCAGATCGTTGACATAACGCATCAGCGGTCGCATGGCGGCATAGGCGTCACGCAGGGCACCGCCATCGGGGTTGCCGCGGCCGCTCAGGCGCTTCATCACCCGTTCATCAATAAAGCGGCCCGACACTTCGCGCGCGAAGAGTGTGTCAAACCATGAGACAACGCGGCGCACCTCCACCCGTTCGGCCAGCGTACGGCCCAGCAGGGGCGTATCGGAATACGCTTCCTCCAGATATTCGCTGATCACGTAGGCAGAGGGCACGATCAGGCCGTTGTCCTCCACCAGCACAGGGACATTCCCGGCCGGGTTCAGGGCCAGAAACTCTGGCCGCTGCTCCCAGGCGCGTTCAACAATGGCCTCAAACGGCAGGCGCTTTTCACCCAGAACGAGGCGAATGGTGCGGCTGCCCGGACAGAGCGGAAAATGGAAAAGGGTACGCATGCCATGTGATTTATGCCATTGCCGCCCGCCACGCCAGTGGAAAACGGGGGCATGAGCATTCAATTTTCCACGTGGCCCCCTTGCCTTCGGCCCACCGATGCGTAACAGACACAGCAGACGCCCCATCGCGCGGCGTTGAGGGCGCATGGCACCCTGTTCCTATCGTGTTCTGACAAAAGAGAGCGGCTGTCCCTTGTCCAGCACACCCCCCCTTCCCCGTATCCGCATGTCGGGGCGCTCTTTCCTGGCGCTGACCCTTACCCCCGAAGCACCGCTGGCAGACTGGCTTGCAGCCTTTGACCAGCAGGTCGCCCGCTCTGTCGGCTTTTTTACCGGCAAGCCGGTTGTGCTTGACCTGAGCCTGATGCAACCCGACACCCCTGACTTGGCGGAACTGCTACCCGCTTTGCAGGCCCGCAATCTGCGCGTTCTGGGCATGGAAGGTGGAGACCGCACCTGGCCCGCCTTTGCCGGGTGGGACTGGGTGGACAGCCCTGTGGGCGGCCGGGCATCCGGCCCCATCAACGCCCCTGATGACCCGCCACCACCGGCCCCGGCCACCCTGTTTGTGGAAGAGACCGTGCGCTCTGGCCAACATATTATCTGGCCGGAAGGTGATGTAGTCATCTTCGGGTCAGTCTCCTCCGGGGCGGAGGTTACGGCGGGTGGGTCGGTGCATATTCATGGTGCGCTGCGTGGCCGGGCCATTGCCGGTATTGGCGGACATGCCAGTTCCCGCATCCTCACGCGCCTGCTGGATGCCGAACTGGTGGCGATTGACGGCTTTTACGCCACAGCGGACGAAATGGACCCTGCCTGCCTGGGCAAGGCCGCTCAGGTGCTGCTGGCGGGCGAGACACTGACCTTCCGCCCCCTGCCGTAAGGCCGGGCAATGGTAAACAATTAGTACATCGCCTACATTTCGCAGTGGCATTTTAACATTCAGCGAGTAATGTCAGGCAACAACGCCCGGCTGGACAACGTCTGGGATACGGAAAGAAAAGGAAGACTGATGGCAAAGGTTCTGGTCGTCACGTCAGGTAAAGGTGGCGTTGGCAAAACCACGACGACGGCCGCTCTGGGTGCTGCTCTGGCCAAAACGGGGCAGAGCGTGGTGCTTGTTGATTTTGACGTTGGGCTGCGTAATCTGGACCTGATCATGGGGGCCGAACGCCGCGTGGTGTTTGACCTGATCAACGTCATCCACGGCGATGCCAACCTCTCGCAAGCCCTGATCAAGGACAAGCGCGTTGACAGTCTGGCCCTTCTGCCTGCCTCCCAGACCCGCGACAAGGACGCCCTGACCGAGGAAGGCGTAGCCCGCGTGATTGCCGAACTGCGCGAGAAGTTTGACTGGGTGCTGTGTGACAGCCCGGCCGGGATCGAACGTGGCGCGCAGATGGCCATGCACCACGCCGACATGGCCGTGATCGTGACCAACCCCGAAGTCTCCTCCGTACGTGACAGCGACCGTATTATCGGCATGCTGGACAGCACCACGCAGAAGGCCAAGAACGGCGAGAAGATGGAGAAATTTCTCCTCATCACCCGTTATGACCCCCAGCGCGCCGCCCGGGGCGACATGCTGGGCACGGACGATGTACTGGAAATTCTGTCCATTCCCCTGCTTGGCATCGTGCCCGAAAGCCCCGATGTGCTGAAGGCCTCCAACGTCGGGGCGCCTGTCACCATTGCCGAGCCCGAAAGCCCCGCCGCCCGCGCCTACGCGGAAGCCGCCCGCAGGCTTATGGGTGAGGATATCAAAATTACCATCCCGGTCGAACGCAAAGGCCTGCTCGACTGGCTTTTCAAACGGAGAGCGCCATGACCTTTCTCTCCAGCCTGTTCAAAAAACGGTCGTCAGCCCCTATCGCACGCGACAGGTTGCAGATTCTACTTGCCCATGAACGCATGTCTGCTGGTGATGACGGGCAGGATGACCTGCTGACCAAGCTGCACCGTGAAATTCTGGAAGTGATCAAACGCCATATTTCGGTCGATCAGGACAAGGTCCAGATCAAGCTCGACCGTGGGGCACAGTGTTCGGTGCTGGAAATTGATGTCGAAGTCCCTGGCCTGACAGACAAACCCCGTCAGGGCTGAGCATATCCGACGGTTCCTGGCGGCAGGCTGCGGTTACGCATGCCTGCCGCCTGTTTTTTAGTCCGGCAGCAGGGGTTCCAGCCACGATCTGGCCTGCATGAAATCCCTGCGCAGAGCTTCCACAAGCCCGTCAGCATCCCGCCGGAGGAATGCATCCATCATCAACTGGTGCGGGTGGTCTGCATCTGCCGGGTTGATGGTCGGCAGGCAGTTTGTGGCTGCGTAAATGGGCCCCATACGGACCCACAGACCACGGATCAGGCCGACTGTCAGCAACAGCCGCGAAAAACTGGCTGCTGTGCTGTGGAAAACCACATTGGCAATCGCCGCCCCGCGCGGGTCTGCGGCCTCGTAAGCGGTAATAAAAGCCCGGTGCCGGTCCGCCAGAATAGCCACCTGCTCGGGTGTGATATGGGTGACAAGCTCGCGCGAGATCCGTTCTTCCAGATCCCCCCGCACAGCGTGGATTTCCAAAAACAAGGCGCGGGATGTCAGCGGCACACAGGCCGTATTCCGGTCATCCAGAGCAAGCGCCTGTTCGGACACAAGCCTCAGCAGAGCTTCACGCACAGGGGTTGGGCTCAACCCGAGTGTCGCAGCCAGCGGGCGCAGCACCAGGCGCTCCCCCCCCTGGTAGTTGCAGTATATCAACTGGTCCCTGATCTGCTGATACGCATAAGCAGCCAGGGCACCGCGCCCCTCGGGCCGTGTGCCTGGCTGCGCGGTCTCTGAATTGACGCCAAATATCATTGCGACTGTGTTACCTGCCTGTTCAGAAACTGGCTATAAAGCCCATTCTGCCGCTCAAGCTGGGCGGGAGCGCCGTCCTCGACGATCCTGCCGTCCTGCATGACGACAATCCTATCAAAATTCCGCAGCGTTGACAGCCGGTGCGCCACGGCAATGACCGTGCGACCGACCATGAGCCTGTCCAGCGCTTCCTGCACATGGGCTTCGCTTTCGGTATCCAGGGCACTGGTGGCCTCGTCCAGTATCAGGACCGGGGCGTTGCGCAAAAAGGCGCGGGCAATGGCAATCCGCTGCCGCTGTCCGCCCGAAAGCTTGACACCCCTGTCACCCACCAGAGTTTCAAACTGCTCTGGCAATGCCTCAATAAACGCGGCGCAGCCAGCGGCGGCGGCGGCGGCGCGCACTTCCTCATCCGACGCATCGGGCCGGCCATAGCGGATATTTTCCATGACGGTGCGATGCAGCAGAGAGACATCCTGCGGCACCACCGACAGGCAGGCCCGCAGGGCGTCGTCCGTCAGATCGCGGATATCATGCCCGTCCAGCACGATCACACCAGACTGCACAAACCGCAGGCGCTGCAACAAGGCCAGAACCGTGCTTTTGCCAGAGCCAGAGCGCCCCACAAGCCCCACCCGGGTGCCGGGACCAATATGCAGGTTAAAGTCTGTCAGCACCGATGTGCCGCCAGGATAGGCAAAGCTGACGTTCTGAAAACGGATGTCACCCAGCACCGGCCCTTTGGGCACGGTGGCCCCCGGAGTTTCAGGCATGTCATAAGGCACCAGCAGGGACGACAGCACCTCTGACAGGCGGGCATTGTGCTGGATGGTTTCGACCATCGACAGTGCCAGATCACGGGTGCCGTGCAGCACGGCAAAACCCAGCGTAATGATCATGACAACCTGCCCGACCGTGGCCTCCTGCCATTGCCACAGCAGCACAGCCCACACCAGCAGCCCCGCAGTCAGGGCCGCTGTGACGGCAGCATGCACCATGCGCAGCTTTTCCATATACCGCAGGGACTTCAGCCGTTCGCCCATTTCCCGCTGTGTCAGGGCGTTAAAGCGGGCACGCTCCCGGTTACGCATGCCAAACGCACGGACAAGGGCAATATTGCCCATGACATCCAGCGTTTCCCCCTCCAGCCCGGCGGCGGCGGCGGCGTAGTCCCCATGCAGTCGGCGGCCACGCACAGCCAGCCGGAACATGCCAAAGCAAAGGGCTCCGGCCAGAACAACCGTGGTGCTGCCCATAATGACATTGACCGACAGCAACAGCACAACCGACAGCAGGACATTCAACGCCGGGGGAATGACACTCCAGGCCAGCATGTTCTCGATCGTGAAGCTGACACTGCCTGCTGTCGCAATGCGCGCTGCGAGCGATGTTGGCATACGGTCAGCAAAATACGCGGGGGAATGTCCTGTCAGAAAACGAAAGAGGTCCTGCCGGATATCCCCTGTCACCGCCACAAAGGTACGGGCAGCAAACCACCCCGCAATGCGCCAGCCTAGATTGTCTGCCAGAATCAGCCCGACCAGCACGCCCACAGCCGCCCAGACGGATGTGACCTGCCGGGACGGGGCCGAGCTTGTCATTAAGTCCACCAGATGCCTGATCCCGTAGGACGACAGCACAATGCAACTGACAGCGACAATAACAGCCCCAAAAACCAGCGCGTGCCCCAAAGGCCTGTGCCGCATATAGCGCAGGAGGAACAGGACAGGCCGCCCGGCGTAACGGGGCAGTTCATCATCCGGCACCGTAACCTGCGGGGCGTTGCCTCCGGCTTCGGGCTGCCGCGCGTCCACCGCTTCTGCCGCCAAGCGTTTTCTCCCTTTGCTTCATTCCGCGACTGGGTTGGGCAGGGCTGCCCTACAGGACACCATGCCGCTGTGCTGCACGCAGCATGGCACCCCGGTTACAATATCGGAATAGCCCTGTATGCCCCCATGTGCCACAAAACTGAAAAATCACCCCCGCCACGGCGCAGAGTCCTGACCTGCCTCACCCTGCGCCAGAACCGGTAATCGCGCCGCTGGCGGAATAAAAACTTCGTGAAAACACAGAACTGCGTGAACCTTTTGCGTGCCCACTTTCAGTGAACAAAACACACTGCCCTGCAACAGGCACCACGCAGCCCAGACCCACTTGCATGCACGGGCAACAGGGCTGCTCGGTTGTCATAGTCTCTCCACAATTCAGAGTTTTTCAATAAAGTTCGGTCAGAGCTAGGCCATTCCAGCCCGCAACATGCCGCTCAAAAACAGGCCTCCAATTCCGGCCCGCAGGGACCACACTCTGCCCTTGGCCCCAGTATGGCCATACCGCGCCCCGCCCGCCCCCGCGCGGAGGTATATTGACGACAGGAACACTTGTCTTTCAGAGAGCAATTTCAACCACACTGGGAGCACCACCATCCATGGCGTCGGGAAAAAAGGCACTGGTTGCCACTCTCATGGCCGCATCCGTCGCCGGGTTGCCCTGCGCACCGTTCTCCCGCGCCCATGCGGATGACTACAGCGACCTGCTGGACATCCTGCGCGCCAAGGGCAGCCTGACCAGGCACGAATATGACCTGCTGCTGGTCAAGCACCAGCGCCACACGGCCGAAGCTGCGAATGCGGCGCGCATGCAGGCTCAGGTCCAGCGCCCGGCCCGCGTGGCATCACTCACACCCGGCCACCATGTCGGCGGGCACGCCGGAGCAGCCAGTGCTGCGACATCGAGCTATGAGCCCGGCATCCGCTTTGTGTCCAGTGATGACGAAAGCACCTCCCGCGCAGAGCGCGCAGCCTCCAAGGCAGAGGCCAGCGCACGCTCGGCTCAGGCCGCGGTGGATATGCTGAACAGCGCCGACGTGGTGCATGTGGCCAAATATGTGCCCGGCAAGGGGCTGACGTTCAAGGCCGGTCCGGTGGACATCAACCTGTCGGGCTTTATCAACGGGTTTTACACCTACAACAGCCCCGCCGGTGGCAGCCCGGTGGCTGGTGGTGTTTCTGGCGGCAGCAGTGGGTTTGACTCCTCCTCCGTCCGTAACGGCCTGCTGCCCGCAGGGCTGGCCCTGAAGTTGAGCACCACGCAGGAAGGCATAGACATGTCGGCCGTGATGGGCATGTACCCAGGCATCGACAACGCCAAGAACGGGGCATTCAATGCCAATACCGGCGGTAGCCCGGTGGGGCTTGGCACACCGGGTATCGACTTCCGTCAGATTTACGTCACCTTTGGCAACAGCCGCATCGGCACCTTCAAGGTCGGGCGCGACCTGGCCCTGTTCGGCAGCGACGCCATTATGAACGACGCCACCCTGCTGAGCGTGGGCGCACCCGGTAGCAATGCCTCACCCGGCAATACCTCGCTGGGGCGTATTGGTGTTGGCTATGTCTATGCCGACTGGATTCCGCAGATTTCCTACGCAACGCCCA
The DNA here is from genome assembly GCF_008365315.1 of Acetobacter vaccinii. Classification (NCBI taxonomy): domain Bacteria; kingdom Pseudomonadati; phylum Pseudomonadota; class Alphaproteobacteria; order Acetobacterales; family Acetobacteraceae; genus Acetobacter; species Acetobacter vaccinii. The sequence goes on from NZ_CP043506.1 coordinate 31,140, forward strand.
AATACAAGGGCCTGCAGGGCAAGATTGGTGTCTTCCAGCCGCTGGATGAATTCAACTATGCGGACGGCGGCACGGCCACGCCGCATCTGTCCTCCGTCTCGACCCAGCATGCCTCCCCCATGGTGCAGGGGCAGGTCACGTATGATGGCACTGTGGGGGCTGTGCAGGCGCATATCTGGGCCAGCTTCCTGATCCAGCACCAGCAGGCTTTGTATAGCGAGACACTGAGTGCTGACAGCCACAAGGGTGCCATGGTGGAAGCCGGAGATGTGGGCGCAAAGCTGACATATGGCCCCTTTGAGGGGGTTGGCTACTACTACCGGGGCAGCGGCCTGGGCACGACCGCGCTGTTTTTTGATGGCGTAGCCGCCAACGGCCGCAAGCGCACATCGGAAGGCTATTATGTGCAGGCTGCCTACCATGCCACCAAGAAGTTCAAGCTTGTCGGCAGCTACGGGGTCAGCAATCTGTATCAGGCTCCGGGTGAAAACAGCCCGACACTGGTGCGGCGCAACCAGTCCATTATTGGCGCAGGCTACTACCAGTTGACCGACTGGCTGAACATTGTGGGGGAATACGCCCATACATCGTCCGACGCCCATGGCCCCAACAGCGAGAGCGACAACACGGCCTCCGCTGGTGTGATTCTGGTGTTCTGACACATCTGGCCCCCACCATGCCCGGTCGGGGGCCGGGGCTGTTGTTTCCCTCCGACGTGGGGTAAACAACACGAGCATGATTCCATTTCCGCTTCTGGCCCGCCCGAAAGGGCGGCTCCACACCCTGGATCGCTACATGTTCCGCCAGTTGCTGCTTGCGCTGCTGGCTACAACAGGCGGGCTGGTGGCGTTGATCTGGCTTATGCAGTCCCTGCGCTTTGTCTCTCTTGTCGTCGATCGCGGGCTTTCCCTGCGGGTCTTTCTTGAACTGACCAGCCTGCTCATCCCCTCCTTTGTCGCGGTGGTTCTGCCGATCACCACCTTCATCATGGCGTTGTTTGTGTACCAGCGTCTGGCGGGGGACAGGGAACTGACGGTCATGAAGGCCGCTGGCCTCTCCCCATTCGCGCTGGCGCGCCCTGGGTTAAGCTGTGCGACCATGGCCACAGTAGCCGGGCTGGTGCTCAACCTGTGGCTTGTACCCCTCTCCTACCATGCATTCCGGCAGTATGAGTTTGAAATCCGCAACACAATGGCTGCCTACCTGTTGCAGGAAGGGGTTTTTACGCGCCTGTCCAATACGCTGACAGTTTATGTCCGCTCCCGCACGCATGACGGCATGCTGCATGGCATCCTGGTGGAAGACGACCGCAAGCCCGACAGCCATGCCACCATTCTGGCAACCCATGGCACCATGACGATTGTGAACAACGTGCCTCGCGTTGTCCTGTATGACGGGTCCCGGCAGACATTGGACCGCAAGACAGGCCGCCTGAATGTTCTGGCGTTTGAGGAAGACATGCTTGACCTCTCGATCCCGCGCCAGTCTGACGCGCGTTCGCGCGATGCGTCGGAAATGTCGCTGCCGGAACTGCTGCACCCCGACCCGCGGGAAGTATCACAGCGCGATTTTGGCAAGTTCAAGGTTGAAGGCTGGCGGCGGCTGACATCCCCCTTTACATGCCTGTCGTTTGCACTGGTGGGGCTTGTGGCTGTCCTGCGGGGCAATTTCTCGCGCCATGGCAGCATCAGACGGCCGCTGGTAGCCGTGCTGTCGGTCGTGGGGCTGCTGGCCCTGAACCTGCTGTTGCTGAATCTGGCGGGCCGCAACCTCGCACTGCTACCGCTGATCCCGCTGGTCAGCATTCTGCCAGCCGGGGTCTGCGCCCTTATTCTGTTCATGCCGGGCGCCCTGCCCTCCCGCGCAGCGCGCCCACAGGCATGATACGGCTGGTGCACGCATGATCGTGGCTGTGACCCTCTCCCGCTATATTGCCCGCCAGTTTATGGTGTCGGTGCTGGCCATGCTGGCCTCGCTGACGGGGGTGATCTGCCTGTTCGACTTCATCGACCTGTTGCGCCGCGTGGCCACCAAGCCTGATGTGTCAACCAATATCGTCATCCAGATTGCCCTGCTGCACGTCCCCTTCTTCGCGACGGAAGTGCTACCCTTTGGTGTCATGCTTGGGGGGATCATCTGCTTCTGGCGGCTGACGCGCTCGTCCGAACTGATTGTGGCACGGGCGGCAGGCATTTCCGCCTGGCAGTTTCTGACCGCTCCGGTAGCCTGCGCCATCCTGCTGGGCACGCTCACCACCACGCTGGTTTCTCCCCTGTCCTCCGCCATGTACCGGCGGGCGGAAACACTTGACCAGCTTTACCTGCGTACAGGTGGCGGGCCCCTCAGCCTAGCCGGAGGCACCCTGTGGTTGCGTCAGGCCGACCCACAGAACGGTCCCAAGGCCGTTGCGGTCCTGCACGCACAGGACGTGCAGCTTAAACAGTCCCTTCTGAGCATGCATAACGTGACGGTGCTGCGGCTGGACAAGGACGGCAAGGTACTGGCCCGAATCGAAGCCCCAAGCGGCTATCTGGCCCCCGGCCACTGGGTGCTGGACAACGCAGCCACCGTGCGCCCCAACAGTGTCCTGCGCCCCGCAGGCCGCCTGCTCCTGCCCACCGACCTGACCGTTGGCCGGGTGGAGGAAAGTTTTTCCTCGCCCGACACCTTGTCGGTCTGGGCTCTGCCGGGTTTTATTACCTTGCTGGATCAGTCAGGTTTTTCATCCATCCGGCATCGTATCCGCTTCCAGTCCCTGCTTGCGCTGCCTATGCTGGCAGGCACCATGGCGCTGGTGGCTGCCGGTTTTTCCATGCGTCCTTCACGCCGGGGGGGCGTGGCTCGGATGATCGGGTCTGGTATTGCTGCCGGTTTTCTGCTTTTCACCATATCCAAGGTGGCTGAGCAGTTCGGCAATTCGGGGGCTCTCCCCACTGTGCTGGCCGCATGGGCGCCTACGCTGGCTGGACTCTGTCTGGCTGTTTCACTGCTGCTTCATCTGGAGGATGGCTGATTGACCGTGGTGCCCCGGCCGACTTCATGCAGCCATCTGCTGCGCCCGCGCACAATCCTGCAAGCTGCTACGGCGCTGGGCAGCGTTGCTGCGTGCTTTATGTTCGACCCCGCCCATGTCGCGCACGCGCAGTTCCGGCCGCAGGTCATGCATCTGGATATGGGCAAGCCTGCCTCCAAGGATGACCCCGTCACCTTCCAGGCCGACACGGTTGATTATAACGACGCCGAGCACACCGTAACCTGGTCTGGCAATGTGCAGGTCTGGCAGAACGACCATGTGCTGCGGGCTGACAGAATTATCTATGACCGGGACACCGGAGTCGTCGCAGCACGGGGCAATGTGGCCACCGTGCAGCCCGACGGATCTGTCCTGTACGCCCATTATGCCGAGCTGACAGGCGGCATGAAGGACGGCATCATGCTGCATGTTAACGCCGCCATGGCCGACAATGCCAAGCTGGCGGCCAACGGCCTGCGGCGGACTGCGGGCAAGGTGAATGACCTGAGCCGCGCGGTCTACACAGCCTGCGAAATCTGCGCAAAAGACAAGACAAAACCGCCCTTCTGGCAGTTCCGCGCCTTTGGTGCCACACAGGATATGGAACACCAGAAGATCGACTTCCGCGATGCGTTTTTCGACATCATGGGCGTGCCTGTCCTCTACCTGCCGTTTTTCTCCATCACCGACCCGTCCGCCCAGCGGCACAGCGGCTTTCTCATGCCCGGCATTACGCCGCATGACCGCTACCTGGGCACGTATTTCACCATCCCCTACTACTGGGTGCTGAACGACCAGTCGGACATTACCGTCCAAGGCCTGTTTTCCACCCGTACCGGGCCGCAGATCAGCGCGCAGTACCGCAACCGCTTCAACTTCGGCCGTCTGAATGTACAGGGTGCGCTGGCCTATGACACGCACCACCCCTACGAATACGTCAACGGTTTCGGTGAGCGCGTGGATGGCGGCGGCAGCCATGGGGTGCAGGGCCACCTGTTTGTGCAGGGCCAGTTTGACATCAACAAGCACTGGCGGGCAGGCATTAACGCACGGGTGGCCACATCGGCCGACTATATGCGTGACTACCGTGTGCAGGGGTATGGCGCGGATACCCTGCGCTCCAACATCTATGTCGAAGGCTTTGGCACGGGTGCCTATACCCGCCTGGATACCCAGTTCTATCAGGGCCTCAACCAGGGTGTGATCCACAACGCGGACCTGCCCTTCGGTCTGCCCCGCTATACCTACAGCTTCCTCAGCCAGCCCGATGCGCTGGGGGGGCGGCTGAGTGTTGATACCACCGACTTCAACGTCTACCGCGCAAACGGGACATCCGACCAACGCGGACAGTTGACCCTTAACTGGGACCGGCCCTTTCTGGCCAAATCAGGCCAGCAGTTTTTGCTGACCCTGCGGCTGGATTCCATGATCTACCGCGCCACCAAGCTGTATGAGCAACCCAATTACTACCGCACCTCCCGCGCCATGGTCAGCGGGCAGGTGCTGCCCACCATTGCGCTCAAGACCAACTGGCCGTTTGTTCGCACCTTTGCGCATGGCCGTGGCACGCAGTTGATTGAACCCATTGCCCAGGCCATCTACGCCCCCAATACAGGCATGGGCGTGAATGACTACATCCCCAACGAAGACAGTCTGGCTTACGAATTTACCGATTCCACCCTGTTCTCCCTCAACCGCTATCAGGGCACGGACAGGCTGGACGGCGGGCTGCGCGCCAATGTGGGCGTACATGCCAACTGGACCTGGAACGGCCATGTGGTGGACCTGCTGGCCGGCGAGAGTTTTCAGGAACATATCGAGCATGACCGCCTGCCCTATTCCGGGCTGGACCACCATATCTCCGACCTTGTGGCGCGGGCGCGGGTTTCTCCCAACCAGTATCTCGACTTTACCGCCCGCATGCGACTTGACCCGCACACCACAACCGTCAACTTTGCTGATGCGCTGTTCAGTGCAGGCATCCCGCATGTCCATATCCGTGGTGGGTATATATGGGAGCCTGTCACACCCTATTACTACTATGCGACAGACTACCTCTACGGTTCACCACCCAACCTGTATATTGAACGTACAAGCGAACTCAGCGGCGGGGCCTCCTTCGACTGGGACAACTGGCGCGTGTCCGGGTTTACCCGACGCAGCCTGTCGCGCAATTCGTTTGTGACCGTGGGCGGAGACCTAGGCTACAACAACGACTGCTTTGGCATCGATTTCATGTATCTCAAGCAGTACACCTCCGTTGGCGGGCAGCAGCGCAACTCGACCTATCTTGTAACGGTCAGCCTGAAAACACTGGGTGTTTTTGGTCTTAAGTAAGAAGTTCTTCAAAAATACCGCCTGCTCCGTTATCAGGAGTATCCGTTCCTGTTCTGGCAGAAAGCTGAAAGACCGTTCCGTATGCGTCTGCGCTCCATCACCCTGGCCTACTGCGCCCTGAGCACACTGGCCGTTCCCGCCCTGGTGGGCGTATCCGGCATGGCCATGGCCAGAACAGCCGGAGCTGACAAGCCGGTTGCCGCGGCCAAGCCTGAGCCCGATGACATGATTGTCGCGGTGGTCAACAGTATTCCCCTGACCAAGCGCGATGTGGACAATCGCGGCAAGCTGTTTGCCCTGTCCACCGGCCTGCCCCTGTCACCCGACCTGATGAACAGGCTGCGGCCCCAGATTATCCGCCAGCTCATTGATGAGCGCCTGCGTACGCAGGAAATTCTGGCCCGGCATATCAACATCCCGCCCGAACAGATTGCCGCCGCTATTGGCAACATCGAACACCGCAACGGTATGCCCGAGGGCGCTCTGCGGGCGCATCTGGCAAAGGACGGTGTGTCACTGACAACGCTGATCGACCAGCTGCGCGTGCAGATCGGCTGGATTCAGGTTCTGCGGCAGGAACTGGGTCCGCGCTCGCGTGTGTCACCCGCTGATATTGCCCAGCGGCAGGCCGCTCTGCGGCGTGAGGAAGGCCGGACGGAATACGAAATCAGCGAAATTTTCGTCAAGGTTGATAACCCCCGTCAGGCGCAGGAAGAACTGGCCTTTACCCAGACCATCATCGATCAGCTTCGCAAAGGCGCCCCCTTCCCCATCGTGGCAGCACAGTTCTCGCAAAGCCAGACCGCGCTAGATGGTGGCTCGATGGGGTGGGTGCAGGAAGATGAACTTGACCCCAGCGTTGTGGACATCATCCGGCAGATGCCTGCTGGGGTGGGTGCCATTTCCAACCCCATCAAGGTGCCGGGTGGCTTCCTGATTGTCACGCTCAACAGCAAGCGGATTGTGGGGAAGGAAATTGGGCACATGCTGTCGGTCCGGCAGATTTTCCTGCCCTTCTCGACACCGCTTGACCCGCAGCATGTGACCCAGCAGCAGCAGGAAACGCTGCAAAAGGCCATGCATCTGATGCAGACAGCCCATAACTGCACGGAAATGGAAAACCTGAACAAGGCTGAAGGGGAAAAGCGCCCCTCCAACCCCGGCGACCTGCCGCTGGAACGCCTAAACCCGCAGATGCAGGCCCTGCTGGCCAACCTGCCCGAAGGCCAGGTGTCCAAGCCTGTGGTCTCTCGTGATGGGATCGACCTGCTGATGGTGTGCTCCAGGCAGGAGAAAAACTTCTCCAACCGCTCCCCCAGCGAAATTGCTGACCAGCTGATGAGCGAACGTGTGGAGCAGGCCGCCCGGCAGCTGGACAGCGACCTGCACCGTCGCGCCATGATTGATACACGCGTCAAGCTCAAAGGGGTTTAAGCCTGTCAGACAAACTGGAAAGCCTGCGTGACACCATCCAGCGCCATGGGCTGGAGGCACGCAAGGCACTGGGGCAGCACTTTCTGCTGGACCCCGGCATTACCGGACATATTGCAGCCCTGGCAGGGTCACTTGCCGGGCGGTCGGTTGTGGAGGTCGGGCCAGGCCCAGGAGGGCTGACCCGTGCCCTGCTGGAAACACCGGCCCTGTACGTGCACGCTGTGGAGCTTGATACCCGCGCCATTGCCATTATCGAGGAACTGGCCCAGAACTATCCCGGCCGCCTGAGCATTACGCAGGCCGACGCCCTGAAGTGTGACCTGACAGCCCTTGTACCCGCCCCGCGGCAGATTGTGGCCAACCTACCCTACAATGTCGCCACCCCATTACTGACCGGCTGGCTGCGGCAGGCCACAGAGTGGGAACGACTGACCCTGATGTTCCAACTGGAGGTTGCCGAGCGCATCTGCGCGGCCCCCGACACAGAACATTATGGACGGCTGGCCGTACTCTGCCAGTGGTGCGCGGACTGCGCTGTGGTGATGAAGCTGCCTCCGGGCGCGTTTTCGCCCCCCCCTGCGGTCTGGTCGGCTGTGGCCAGCATAACCCCGCATGCCCAACAGCCCGACCCAAGCCTGTTCCGCGCGATGGAGCAGGTAACAGCGGCAGCCTTTGGCCAACGGCGCAAAATGCTGCGTGGGTCGCTAAAAGGGCTGGATGGTAGCACCTTGCTGGAAGCCACCGGCATTGACGGCACACGCCGCGCCGAAACCCTGACCATTGCAGAGTTTGACGCTCTGGCCCGCGCCCATCTGGCCCGCAAGGCAGACGCACGCACCAAGGCATGACTCACAAAGCTGGCTGACCGGAAGCCGCCCCCGTCTTGGTGCACTTGGTGGCCAAGGCGGAGGTAAACCCAGTTACTGGGTCCTAGTCAGTTCCGGTTTTCCGCCTGCGTCATATAATCACGCGTGAGTGGCACAGCCGTCAGCGATGGGGAAAGCTGGAGCTGAAAGTTCATGTGCCCCTGCACCTCAAACGCCAGTTCGGATGCGGCGAGATAGAATTCGAACATTCTGGCAAACCGCTCATCATACAAAGCCACGGCTTCTGCACGGCGGGCCGCAAAGCGTTCCCGCCAGCAGGCAAGAGTGCGGGCGTAATGCAGACGCAGCACCTCGCAATCTGTCACCCATAGGCCGGAACGTTCGACGGCCCCAAAAACCTCGCTCAACGCAGGGGAATACCCACCGGGGAAGATGTATTTATTCACCCAGGGGTTGGTCGTTCCCGGCCCGTCATTCCGGCCAATGGAGTGCACAAGTGCCACGCCATCCGCCTTCAGGCTTTTGCGTATGACCTCAAAAAATGTCTGGTAATGCCCAATCCCGACATGCTCGAACATGCCAACAGACACAATCCGGTCAAACTGCCGCTGGAGGTGCCGGTAATCCAGCAGCTCAAACCGCACCTGCTTTTCCAGCCCGGCCTGCTGCGCCCTTTGGCGTGCAAAGGTCAGTTGTTCTTCTGACAAGGTAATGCCGGTGACAATGGCACCATAATCACGCGCCAGTGTCAGCGCCATGCCCCCCCAGCCACAGCCAATATCGAGCACTTCCAACCCTGGGCGATCGAGCATGAGTTTGGAGGCAATATGCCGTTTCTTGGCTTCCTGCGCAGCCTCCAGCGTTTCATCCCCGTGGCGGAAATACGCGCAGGAATACTGCCAGTCCTTGTCTAGAAACAGTGCGTAAAGCTGATTGCCCAGGTCGTAATGGTGCGCCACATTCCGTCGTGACCGGGCCGTAGGGTTAAACTGGATCCAGCCACGCCGCACATAACGCAGGGCAGCCCCCAGTTGTTCAACCACGTGCCCACCCGGCCGCATGGCGTTGAGCATGAGCAGGTGCAGCAGGTCATACAGGCTGCAATCCAGCGGGGCGACAGCCCCTTCCATATAGGATTCGCCAAAAGCCAGACCTGGGTTAAACAACAAGGCGCGCACTGCTGCGGCATTTTTCAGCCAGACCCCGGCCTGCGGCCCAGCCTGAGGCCCCACATACTGTTGGACAGCGCCATCGGGCCACCGTACGCCCAATGAACCCGCCTGCACGAACTGTTTGAGTACCCGGTCTAGAAGGTGTTGCATAACAATGGTTTTCCCCCTGAGCTGGAAAGCCATTGAAGCATAGGACAAAAAAAAGGGACGGAAAAATATCCGTCCCTTCTTTCACAGGTTTGTGCAGAAAAACGACCCTTAGGCGTTATCTTCCTGCGCACCCTCTTCAGCGTCTTCAGAGACGATTTCACCTTCGATGAAGGCTTCGTCGCCCGCCAGGGTCGCTTCTTCTTCAGGTGTTCTGGCTTCGCCACGTGCCTGACGTTCGGCTTCTTCTGCCGAGCGAGCCACGTTGACGGTGACAGGAACAACAACTTCCGGGTGCAGAGCCACCTTGACCGCGAACAGGCCCAGGGCCTTGATCGGGTGGTCGAGGGAGACCTGCTGACGGTCGATGGTGAAGCCAGCTTCGGTCACGATCTGGGAAATGTCGCGGGTGCTGACGGAGCCATAAAGGCTACCGCTGTCACCGGCCTGACGGATCAGGACGACAGCCAGACCTTCCATGCGTTCGGACAGGCGCTCGGCCTCTTCACGACGCTTGACGTTCTGCGCTTCCAGCTGGACGCGTTCACGATCGAAACGGGCAAGGTTGGCAGCGTTCGCACGGATCGCTTTGCCCTGCGGCAGCAGGTAGTTACGGGCATAACCCGGACGTACCTTAACCACATCGCCCATCTGGCCCAGGTGCTCAACGCGCTGGAGCAGGATTACTTCTGTAGCAGCCATGGTTGTTCCCCTCAGCTCACAACGTAGGGAAGCAGGGCCAGGAAGCGGGCGCGCTTGATAGCCTGCGCCAGCTCACGCTGCTTCTTGGCGGAAACCGCCGTGATGCGGCTCGGAACGATCTTGCCACGTTCGGACAGGAAGCGGCTAAGCAGACGCACGTCCTTGTAGTCGATCTTGGGCGCATTGGGGCCGGAGAACGGGCAGGACTTGCGACGACGGTAGAACGGACGACGCGCGCCAACTGCCGGACGACGGGCGGCGGGGTTGATTTCTGTTGTTTCAGACATCTGGATCACTCCGCTCCGTTGTCAGCCAGGTCAGCCGGGCGTTCTTCACCACGACGGCCACGGCCACTTTCAAAACGACCACCAACGGGCTTGGGGCCACGGAAGCCGCCGCGTTCGCCACGGTCTTCACCCTTGCGGGACAGAACCGGGGACGGAGCTTCATCAATGGTGTCCACCCGCAGCGTCAGCAGACGCAGGATGTCTTCATTGAGGGAAAGCTGGCGTTCGATTTCCTTGACCAGTTCCGAACGAGCTTCCAGACCCAGCAGGGTGTAGTGGCCCTTGCGGTTCTTCTTGATCCGGTAAGCCAGGCTGCGCAGGCCCCAGTATTCCCGCTTGCGGACAGCGCCGCCATCGGCTTCAACCTGAGCTGCAATGCCATCAACGATGGCATCGACCTGCTGCTGGGAAATGTCATTCCGCGCGATAAGCACGGTTTCATAAAGCGGCATGTTGACTCCCTTCGGATAAAATCAACCTACCCGGTCCGGACCCTTCCGGTTTACGGTGGCCCCGCACAAAGGCGGAACCTGCAGGTATAGCCGGGCCAATGCCATGGTCCCGGCAGGGAAAGGGCAGTCTCAACCACATCTGAGGCTAAAACGCAAGCCCTCAGGCGCGCAAATGCGGCGGAATTGTCAGGCCCAGCCTGTCGGGTACGTCCCACACTTCCTCCACCTGCCGCAGCACATCAAACCCGGCATCGCGGTAGAGTGGCAGGGCACGCGGGTGGTCGGCTGTGCAGGTATTGACCCGCACACGCAGCGGGTTACCCCGCCAGGCACGCCGCAGCACGGTATCGAGGAAAGCACGGCCTACCCCCTGGCCAATAGCCTCGGGGAACAGGCCGAAATAGGCAATATTGGGAGACGATGGGTCGGCGCGGTTAATTTCGTAAAACCCGCGCACATTCCCATTGTCACGCAGCAGACCGATTTCAATCGGGGCGACTGCCAGAAAATGCTCCAGCGGTTCGTCCGGCACGGCCTGACGCATCCACCAGCAGCACGACCGCCCAACCCTGTCATGCAGGACACGATAAGCCGCCAGCGAGGGCTGCACACCGTGTTCCACACTCCACCCTGCGGGCAGGAGCAGGCGCGGGCCTGCGGGTGGGCTCACCATTTGCATGAAGGTGACGATCACCTTCATGCGGGTTGTCGGTTCTGGGCTATGCAGCTCAGTTATCATCCAGGAACGAACGCAGCTTGCGGCTACGGCTGGGGTGCTTGAGCTTGCGCAGGGCCTTGGCTTCGATCTGGCGGATACGTTCACGCGTCACGTTGAACTGCTGCCCGACTTCTTCCAAGGTGTGATCGGTGTTCATCCCGATCCCAAAGCGCATACGCAGCACACGTTCCTCACGCGGGGTAAGGGACGCCAGCACACGGGTTGTGGCCTCACGCAAGTTGGTCTGGATAGCCGCATCCAGCGGAATGACCGCGGACTTGTCCTCGATGAAGTCACCCAGATGGCTGTCTTCCTCGTCACCAATCGGGGTTTCGAGCGAGATCGGCTCCTTGGCGATTTTGAGCACCTTGCGCACTTTTTCAAGCGGCATGCCCAGCTTTTCAGCCAGCTCTTCCGGCGCGGGCTCACGACCGATTTCATGCAGCATCTGGCGCGATGTCCGCACCAGCTTGTTGATGGTTTCGATCATATGCACCGGAATACGGATGGTGCGCGCCTGATCCGCGATGGAGCGGGTAATGGCCTGCCTGATCCACCAGGTCGCATAGGTGGAGAACTTGTACCCACGGCGGTATTCAAACTTGTCCACCGCCTTCATCAGCCCGATGTTGCCCTCCTGAATGAGGTCAAGGAACTGAAGGCCACGGTTGGTGTATTTCTTGGCAATCGAGATCACGAGCCGCAGGTTGGCCTCGATCATTTCCTTCTTGGCGCGGGCGGAATCACGCTCGCCACGGGCGACGGTTGCGTAAACGCGACGGAATTCGCCAATCGGCAGGCCTGTTTCCTGCGCCAGCAGGGCAACCTGATTACGCAGGTCAATCACGGTTGCCGCGTGCTTGGCCACAAAGTTCTTCCACGACCGGCCCGGCAGGGCCGAGGCCATGTCCATCCAGTTGGGGTCAAGCTCGTTGCCGCGATATTTCAGCAAAAAGTCATCGCGCGAGACGCGGCAGCTTTCTGCCAGACGCAGCATCCGCCCTTCCAGCACGTTCAGCTTCTGGAACATCTGCTTGAGATGGATGACCAGCTCTTCAATCCGGTTGTTGTGCAGGTGGATCTGCTCCACTTTGCTAACCAGTTGTTCACGCAGGGCCGTATAAGCTTCCTCGAACGCGCCATCGACATCGGAGCCGGATGTCAGGGCGTTGATACGCCGTGCCTGCAACTTGCGCAGTTCGACGTATAGGGGTTCGATTTCATCAAAATGCGCAAGAATTTCAGGCTTGAGCTTTTCTTCCAGCGCAGACAGGGACAGGCCGCTGCCTTCACCCTCGATCTCGCCTTCGCCTTCCTGGTCTTCGCTTTCCTCGCTCTCCGATTCGGCAAAGCCGCCCTCACCCTCTTCCGAAGTGCCTTCTTCCAGCGGGTTGCCCCCGCTCTGCATGGCTTCGAGGTCAACAATGTCACGCAGCAGCATTTCGCTGTTACGGATCATCTCATGCCAGGAAATGATGGCTTTGAAGGTCAGCGGGCTTTCGCACAGCCCGCCGATCATCTCATCCCGGCCAGCCTCGATCCGCTTGGCAATGGCGATTTCGCCTTCGCGCGAGAGCAGTTCGACCGTGCCCATTTCGCGCAGGTACATGCGCACCGGATCGTCCGTACGGCCAACACTTTCAGCATTGACGTTGCCAGACGGGCCGCCTTCACCCTCGGCTTCGGCCTCTTCTTCCTCAGCGTTTTCCTCGCCTTCTGCGTCTTTCTGGGGTTCGGCTTCGTCAGCGTCTTCGCTTTCGACAACCTGAATTCCCATTTCCGACAGAAGGGCCATGATGTCCTCAATCTGTTCAGAGGACATCTTGTCCTGGGGCAGAACGGCATTGAGTTCATCAAATGTGATGCACCCCCGCTCACGCCCCTTGGCAATCAGCTTCTTGACTGATGATGACTGCGTATCAAGCAGGCTGGCATCGCCATCCTGTTCCTGCGCCGTATTCGCTGATGCCGTTTTTGTCGCCATTCCAGACCTGCCCCTCCCACCTGCATCCGGAGAGGATGCAGCACGACCAGTTTACCATGTACCGTTTCCAAGGCGGGCAGGAGTTGGGATATCCTGCGCCCCAAGTCAAGGGGAACACGCCCTGAACATGACGGAACGGGGTTAGAGATCAACCCCATCCACGCTGCCACGGCGTAATTTTTCCAGTGTTTCCAGCCGGGCCTGCAACCGCTGCCACTGGCTGGAATCTCCGCCCCCTCCGGCAAAAAAGCGCGCAACATCCTGCGTCACTTCGCGCTCAAAACCATCCCTGTTCAGAAGACCATAAAAATGCCACCACCGGGTTCTGGCAAGCGCCAGCTGGGCCTGGTCTTCCTCCTCCATGCCGTCAGCCTCGGCAATGGCGGCTACCTCTTCTACACGCATCACGGCCCGAATGGTTGCCTCAGCCGCGTTATTGCAGGCCCACTGCCACAAGGCTCCGCCACTTGCAGGCAACCCGCCCTCGGCTGAAAGATCCAGCAACAGGCCACGCAGCCTGTCCAGGGGCTGGGGCAGGTCAAGGCGGCACAGGGCCTCCTCCACATCCGGCATGAGTGCCGGGTGCCTCAGCAACAGGCACAGCAGCAGCCGTTGGCGCTCCCGCACCTGATCCAGCACCACAGGTACAGCATCGGAGCGCGCAAGACCATCCCCCCCGGCATATCCCCCCCGGCCACCCCCCTGCCTTGGCCCACCACCACCGCGCCCCGACCGGCGGAAAGCCGCAAAAAAACTGTCCAACAAGGCCGAACGATATTCCGACGCCAGCGCCTTGTCGGGGATCAGAGCCGCAGCCTCGGTCAGTTTACGGCGCAGGGCGGCCCTTTCCTCCGGCGCAGGATTGTCACCAAGCCCCCCCGCCAGAAGGGAGAACAGCACAGACGACAACGGCTGCGCGCCCGCCAGCAGGCCCGCCATGGCCTGCCCGCCCTGCCCGCGCAGCAGACTGTCGGGGTCCTCCCCCTCCGGCAGCAGGCAGATCCGTAGCGACCGCTCGGGCTGCAACAGCGGCAATGCGACCTCTGCTGCACGCACAGCAGCCTTGCGCCCTGCGGCATCCCCATCAAAACAGAGGATCGGCACAGGAGCGACCTGCCACAGCACCTCCAACTGCTCGGTTGTCAGCGCCGTACCCAGCGGGGCCACAGCGCCACAGAACCCGGCCTGATGCAGGGCTATGACATCCATATACCCTTCAACCACCAACAGGTCCGGTCCGCTCTCTCCCCTTGGGCGTGGGGCACGGACTGCGGCACGCGCACGGTCCAGACCAAACAGCAGCCTGCGTTTGGAAAACAGGGGCGTTTCAGGACCGTTCAGATATTTGGGCTGCCCGTCACCCAGAATACGCCCACCAAAGGAGACCAGACGGCCCTTGCGGTCGCGGATAGGAAACGTCACGCGGCCCCAGAACAGCTCCCCCTTGGGCCTGCCGTCCTCATCAACCCGCATCAGCCCGGCTTCGGCCATTCTTTCAGGGGCGATTCCTTCGCGCCCCAGCACCTCGACCAAGGCACCCCGACGCTCGCTCGCCCAGCCTAACCCAAAGGCGGCCAGAGTGTCCCGCGTCAGCCCGCGTTGCAGCAGATAGTCCAGTCCTGCGCGGCCCTCTGGCCTGTACAGCGCCTCAGCCCACACTTTCTGCGCCGCGACCAGAACATCCTCTAACGAGCGGGCATGGATCACCGCCCTCTCGGCCTCCCGCGTCTGGGCGGGCACCTCCATGCCTGCGGCTGAGGCAAGCTCCTCCACCGTTTCCGGAAAAGCCTTGCCTTCCATCTGCATGACAAAGGAGATGACATCACCATGCACACCGCAGCCAAAGCAGTGAAAATGGTCGTCATAGACATAGAAAGAGGGCGTTTTTTCCCCATGGAAGGGGCAGCAGCCCTTCCAGTTCCGGCCGGAGCGCGCAAGCTTGACCCTGCGCCCGATCACAGACGCTATGGGGGTGCGTGCGCGCAGTTCGTCCAGAAAACCGGGGTCTATCGCCATCCGCCTCTTTCCTTGCCGGGTGATGGCACAGCCTGCGACTGCCGCACCATCACGCTTGGATGGTCTGGTTTAGGCCAGCCGCGCCCGCACGGCAGCACTGGCACGCGCCATATCAAGCGCGGCCCCGAACTTGCCCTTCAGCTCGGCCATGACCTTGCCCATGTCCTTGACCGAGGCGGCCTGCGTTTGTGCAATGGCGTCCACCACAGCGGCTTCCAGCGCGGCTTCATCCAGCTCGGGCGGCAGATAGCTGCGAATCACGGCAATTTCGGCTTCTTCCTTATCCGCCAGTTCCGGCCGCCCGCCATCGCGGTACAGGGTTGCGGACTCCGTGCGGGACTTGATCATGCCGCGCAGAGCGCTCAGGCCTTCTTCCTCGCTCAGGGTGTCCACCCCTTTGGCGCGCCCGGCAATTTCCACATCCTTCAGGCGGGCCGTAATCATGCGGATTGTTGCAACACGGGCAGCCTCGCCCGCCTTCATCGCGGTTTTCAGGTCGGCCATAAGGCTTTCGCGAAGGGTCATATCCTTAACTCCATGTTATGCCACGCCCGGGCATGCTTGATCGAGGCGCACCTTATCCTCCCGCAAGGCACTCCCCTGCAAGGAGAACACCGCCCGGTGAGGCGGAAAATCCACACATTGGGAAAAAACTTCCCAGCCTCCACGCCATGACGCGAGGTCGGTGGGAAATTTCTTCCCACCCGCGCCGTCGAGTGGTAGAAATGGTGATGGGGAGGCCAAAGTCCATACCATGCCCATGACCATCGACACCATCATCGCCCGCATAGGCGGCGCCGAAGCCACGGCCCGACTGACCGGCGTCGGCACCGAAGCCATTCGCAAATGGCGGCAGGCGCAGGCCATTCCGGCGCGCCACTGGCCCGTGATCGCACAGGCCACCGGCCTGTCGCTTGAAGACCTCCAGCCCGCCCCGATCGTGACAGACAGCCCCGCCCCCCCACAGGGCGGCAGCAAGACAGGAACACCCATGCCCGACGCCCGCCCCGATGGCGCCACCGCCGCTCTCGTTCTCGCAGATGGAAGCGTATTCTGGGGGAAAGGCTTTGGTGCCTTCACACCCGCTTCGGCCATCGGTGAAATCTGCTTCTCCACCAGCATGACCGGCTATCAGGAAACCCTGACCGATCCTTCCTTTGCCGGGCAGATCATCACCTTCACCTTCCCGCACATCGGCAATGTCGGCACCAATGCGGAAGATGCTGAAGCCACCCGCGTGTTTGCCCGCGGCCTGGTGGTGAAGGAAGACCCGACCGAGCCCGCCAACTGGCGCTCTGACACCAGCCTGGACGCATGGCTGAAGGCACAGGGCGTGACCGGCATTGCCGGGGTTGATACCCGCGCCCTGACACTGGCTATCCGCGACAATGGCGCGCAGACCGCAGCCCTTGTCTTCCCGCAGGATGGCCGGATTGACCTTGACAGCGCGCTGGAGGCCGCCCGCACCTGGCCGGGGCTGGAAGGTATGGACCTGGCCAAGGACGTAACCTGCGCAGCCCCCTACACCTGGGACGAGAGCGTATGGCAGTGGCCGCAGGGCAGCCGCCCCGCCCCCACCAACCGCCGCAAGGTGGTCGCGGTTGACTACGGCGCAAAACGCAACATCCTGCGCTGCCTTGTCGCCGCCGGGTGTGACGTGACCGTTGTGCCCGCCACCACGACAGGTGAGGAAATTCTGGCCCTGGCCCCCGCAGGTGTTTTCCTGTCCAACGGCCCTGGTGACCCGGCCGCTACCGCCAGCTACGCGGTGCCCGCCATCCGCGCTGTGCTGGACGCCGGTATTCCGCTGTTTGGCATCTGCCTTGGTCACCAGTTGCTGGCCCTGTCCCTGGGAGCCAAAACCTACAAGATGGAACGCGGCCACCGTGGTGCCAACCAACCGGTCAAGGACTTGGCAACAAACCGGGTTGAAATTACCAGCCAGAACCATGGTTTTGCGGTTGACGCCAACACCCTGCCCGATGACGCCCATGTCACCCATGTGAGCCTGTTTGATGGCTCGAACGAAGGGCTGGCCTCTGACCGTTATGCGGCTTTTTCCGTGCAGTACCACCCCGAAGCAAGCCCCGGCCCGTCCGACAGCTTCTACCTGTTTGAACGGTTTGTCGCCCTGATCGACAGCCATAGCGCCACGAAATAACAGGACCGAACGTACCATGCCCAAACGGACAGACATCCGCTCCATCCTCATCATCGGCGCCGGTCCTATTGTTATCGGTCAGGCGTGCGAGTTTGACTATTCCGGCGCACAGGCCTGCAAGGCCCTGCGGGAAGAAGGCTACAGGGTCATCCTGGTCAATTCCAACCCGGCCACCATCATGACCGATCCGGGCCTTGCGGACGCCACCTATGTGGAGCCCATTACCCCCGAGGTGGTCGAGCGCATTATCCTCAAGGAAAAACCCGACGCCGTGCTGCCCACCATGGGTGGCCAGACAGCGCTGAACACAGCCATGGCGCTACATGCTTCAGGCTTTCTGGAAAAGCATGGGGTGGAACTGATCGGTGCGCGCGCCGACGTGATCGACCGTGCGGAAGACCGGCAGAAATTCCGCGAAGCCATGGACGCCATCGGCATTGAAAGCCCGCGCAGCTTTATTGCCCATACCCTGGCTGAAGCGCACGAGGCCCTCAAGCAGATCGGCTTTCCCACCATTATCCGCCCCTCCTTCACCATGGGTGGGTCTGGCGGTGGTATTGCCTACAACCGCGAAGAGTTTGAGCAGATCATCCTCTCCGGTCTCGACGCCTCCCCCACCACGGAAGTGCTGGTGGAAGAATCCGTCCTGGGCTGGAAAGAGTTTGAAATGGAAGTGGTCCGCGACACGGCGGACAACTGCATTATCATCTGCTCGATCGAGAACATCGACCCCATGGGCGTGCATACGGGTGACTCCATCACCGTTGCCCCCGCGCTGACGCTGACCGACAAAGAATACCAGCGTATGCGCGATGCCTCCATCGCCTGCCTGCGCGCCATTGGCGTGGAAACGGGGGGGTCGAACGTGCAGTTCGGCATCAACCCCAAGGACGGCCGCATGGTGGTGATTGAAATGAACCCCCGTGTCTCGCGCTCCTCCGCGCTGGCATCCAAGGCAACCGGCTTCCCCATTGCCAAGGTCGCGGCCAAGCTGGCTGTTGGCTACACGCTGGACGAGCTGAAGAACGACATCACGCGCACCACCCCGGCCTCCTTCGAGCCGACGATCGACTATGTGGTGGTCAAGATCCCGCGCTTCACCTTCGAGAAGTTCCCCGGCGCGCCTGCCCTGCTGTCCACCTCCATGAAGTCGGTGGGTGAGGCCATGGCCATTGGCCGCTCCTTCCCCGAAGCCCTGCAAAAGGGCCTGCGGTCGATGGAAACCGGCCTGAACGGGCTGGACCCGGTCGAAGTGCCCGGCGATGGTGGGGACGACGCCTTCCGCGCTGCCCTGTCCCAGCCCCGGCCGGAACGCATCCTCATGGCCGCACAGGCGCTGCGTGCGGGCCTGTCGGTTGAGGATATTCACGAAGCCTGCAAGTTCGAACCCTGGTTCCTGCGGGAAATGCAGCGCATCATCGCCGCCGAGCGTGAGGTGGAAGCCCACGGCCTGCCCACCGATGCCCGCCACCTGCGCCGCCTGAAGGCCCTGGGCTTTTCCGACGTGCAGCTTGCCCGCCTGTCGGGCACACAGCCTGCGGAAGTTGCCCGCCTGCGTGAAGACAAGGGCGTGGTGCCTGCCTACCGCCGGATTGATACCTGCGCGGGTGAGTTCACCTCCAACACGCCCTATATGTATTCCAGCTACGAAGGGTATTTTGCCCCCCCAGCCTGTGAATCCCACCCGACCGACCGCGAGAAGATCATCATCCTTGGTGGTGGCCCCAACAGGATCGGCCAGGGGATCGAGTTCGACTACTGCTGTGTGCATGCGGCCTACGCCCTGCGCGAAGCGGGTTACGAGACCATTATGGTCAACTGTAACCCCGAGACGGTCTCCACCGACTATGACACCTCCGACCGGCTGTATTTTGAACCGCTGACCGCCGAGGATGTGATTGCCCTGATCCGTTGCGAACAGCGCAACGGCACGGTGCGCGGCTGCATTGTGCAGTATGGTGGCCAGACCCCGCTCAAGCTGTCCCGCGCGCTGGAGGCCGCAGGCATTCCGCTGCTGGGCACCCCGGCCGATGCCATTGACCGGGCAGAAGACCGCGAGCGTTTTCAGGCCATGCTGCACAAGCTGGGCCTGCGCCAGCCTGAAAACGGCATTGCCCGCAACCCTGAAGAAGCCGAGGCCGTGGCCGAGCGCGTGGGCTACCCGGTGGTTGTCCGCCCGTCCTACGTGCTGGGTGGCCGTGCGATGGAAATCGTTTACGACCGCGCCTCGCTCCAGCGCTACATGCGCGATGTGCTGCGTCTGGCCGGGCACGAAATTTCCTCTGGCCCGATCCTGCTCGACCGCTACCTTAACGAAGCCATTGAGGCCGATGTGGACTGCATTGCCGACGGCACCACCGTTTATGTGGCTGGGGTCATGGAACATATTGAGGAAGCAGGCATCCACTCTGGCGACAGCGCCTGCGCCCTGCCCCCCTACACCCTGTCCCCCGCAATCGTGACCGAACTGAAAGCCCAGACAGAAGCCATGGCCAGGGAACTGGGCATTGTCGGGCTGATGAACGTGCAGTACGCCATCAAGGATCAGGAAGTCTTTGTGCTGGAGGTTAACCCCCGCGCATCGCGCACGGTGCCGTTTGTCGCCAAGGCCACGGGGGTTCCGGTGGCTAAAATCGGTGCCCGTGTCATGGCGGGTGACCAGTTGAGCGCCTTCAACCTTGATGACAAGGCTGTGGTGCCGCATGTCGCGGTCAAGGAAGCGGTCTTCCCCTTCAACCGCTTTGCGGAAGTGGACACCATCCTCGGTCCGGAAATGCGCTCCACCGGCGAAGTCATGGGTCTGGACACCTCCTTCGAGCGGGCTTTTGCCAAATCCCAGCTTGGGGCGGGCGTCAAGCTGCCTACATCGGGGGCTGTGTTCCTGTCGGTGCGCGAAAGCGACAAGCCGCAGTTGCCTGCGCTGGGCCGCCTGCTGGCGTCCATGGGCTTCAAGATCCTGGCCACACGCGGCACCGCCCGCAAGCTGCGTGAGTCCGGTATTGAGGTGGAAAATATCAACAAGGTGCTCGAAGGGCGGCCCCACTGCGTGGATGCCATCCGCTCGGGTGAGGTGCAGATGGTCATCAACACCGCACAGGGCGCGCAGTCCGTTGCTGACAGTTTTGACATCCGCCGCTCGGCCCTGGTACTGGGTATTCCGCACTACACAACCATGGCGGGTGCGCGGGCTGCAACCCACGCCATTGCGGCAATCCGCAAAGGACCGCTTGAAGTTGCGCCGCTTCAGTCATATTTTAGCGGATCGTTCTAATCGACTGGGCTGGCGTTAACATCCGGCCCCATCGTTAGCGGCCTGGTGGCCCCCTTGGCTCAAGGGGTGCCGCCAGGCCGTGTTCTGTTTATAACTTCCGTGTCGACCCCTCCCGGGCCGGCAGCTTTATTCCGGGGACATGCCTTGCAGAAAACTCCCATGACGGGCAAAGGCCTGCAACAGCTGGAAGACGAACTTCGCAAGCTGAAATCCGAGGAACGTCCGGCTGTCATCCGCGCTATCGCGGAAGCCCGCAGCCATGGCGACCTGTCTGAAAATGCCGAATACCATGCCGCGCGTGAACGCCAGTCGTTTATCGAAGGCCGTATTCTGGAGCTGGAAGACATCATCTCCACGGCCGAGGTGATCGACCCTGCCTCTCTCTCGGGCAGTCACGTCAAGTTCGGCGCCACTGTCTGCCTTGTTGATGAAGACACCGACAAGGAAATTACCTACCAGATCGTTGGCCTGCACGAAGCTGAAATCAAGCAGGGCAAGATTTCCATTTCCTCACCGCTGGCCAAATCCCTTATTGGCAAGCAGGAAGGGGACACTGTTTCCGTTCCCGCACCGGGCGGCGACCGCACGTACGAAATCCTGTCCGTAAAATTTATCTGACATGATCTCTCTTGAGGATATCACCGCGGCGGCCGAGCGCATCCGCGGCAAGGTCATCCGCACGCCCACCATTGCCTCGCACGCATTGTCCAAAGCCACTGGCGCGGACATTACGCTCAAGCTGGAAAACCTGCAGGCGGTAGGGTCCTTCAAGGAACGCGGGGCAGCCAACAAGCTGGCCCTGCTGTCCGCCGAGGAACGCGCACGCGGTGTTATTGCCGTTTCCGCTGGCAATCATGCCCAGGGCGTTGCCCGCCATGCCAGCCTGCTGGGGATAGACGCCGTTATTGTCATGCCCCGCTTTACACCGGCAGGCAAAGTGGTACGCACCCGCAACTGGGGGGCAAAAGTGCTGCTGGAAGGCGAAAGCTTTGCCGAAGCACTGGCCTTTGCCCAGAACCTGCAGGCGCGTGAAGGCCGGACCTTTGTCCACCCCTACGACGACCCCGCCGTTATGGCCGGACAGGGCACCTGCGCGCTGGAACTGCTGGAAGATGCCGGGCCGCTGGATGCGCTGGTCGTGCCTATTGGCGGTGGCGGCCTGCTGTCGGGCTGTGCCGTTGCGGCCCGTGCCCTGCGGCCTGACCTGCGCCTTATTGGTGTGCAGGTTGAAAATTATGACTCGCTCTGCGCTTTCCCCGGCCCGGCCACCCGCCCTAACGGCGGAGCAACCATTGCCGAGGGTATTGCCGTCCTGCAGATCGGGCAGCAGACCGATGCGGTTATCCGCAAGCTGGTGGACGAGGTTCTGGTTGTCTCGGAATCTGCGGTTGAAAACGCCATTACCCTGCTGGCCGAAGGCGCCAAACAGGTCAGTGAAGGCGCCGGCGGTGCCGCACTGGCTGCGGTGCTGACCTACCCTGAACTTTTCCGGGACAAGAAAGTCGCCCTGCCGATCTCGGGCGGGAACATCGACAGCCGTATCCTGGCTAATACCCTGCTGCGCGCCATGCTGCGCGACGGGCGCATCCTGCGGCTTGTCATGGAAATCCCTGATCGCCCTGGCGTGCTGGCTGATATTTCCAAAACCATCGGACAGGCCGGGGGGAACATCATAGAAGTCTCCCACCAGCGCCTGTTTGCCGCGCCATCGGTGCAGGCTGCGGAGCTGGAAGTCATGATCGAGGCGCGTGACCCCGAACATGCCGCCCAGATTACCAAAGCGTTGGAAAAAACCTACATCGTCCGCAGGGCCTGACCCACTCCAGGCCGCGCAAAGCAACGGCCCTTTTGCCTTCCTACATCCCATAGGCTGGCAAAAGGGCCGTTTTTATTCTCCGATAAAAAACGCTCAAGGGCATCCGTTACCGGATCTGCATCCCCCGGCCACGGACCAGCACCGACACCATAAAGGCAAGGTTGCTCCGCAACAGCAGGAGCAGGCTGCGCCATGGCTTATCGGAGCGGAAGTCGTCCCAGTACAGCCATGTATCGCTACGACCAAACACCATGCCGACAATGGCAGCTTCATCCTGCAAATCGCGGCTGCGCCATTCCAGACGGAGCACTGTATTCTGCTGGCCCATAATGCAGGCGGGCACCTCCACACGGATACCATCACGCTCATTCACATACGTGACCATGATCATCGTCGAGGGTGCTGTCACCGGCTGTGCTGTCCGCACGGACAGGCCACCTTTTGAAATATCGATGGTCTGGCCCGGATAGCTGGTCTGTGTCTCCCCATCCGTCACGGTAACGGTAACGTCGAGCTGGGCGGGCAGTCTGTGCGCACGGCGGATCTGCCTGCGCTCATACCCCACGGCAATGGCCCCCATCACCACAACCGCGTTGACGATAGCCCAGATTACACTCATCAAATACACCTGAAACAGGCGGACGTCGGCAGCGTGCCTGTACATTCCAAACGCCCCGACCAGCACACCCAATGTCAGCAGCGCACAGACCACCACATTGGGCCAGATCATCCGCGCATCCAGATAGTCATGCTCGACCATTCCGCCCTTGGCGGTCACGTTAAAGGTTGCACGCCAAGGCATGAAAAACGCCTTGAGCACCACAGGCATCAGAAACGGTGCCAGTGAGGTTTCGTACACATCACCCCAGAAGGAATAGCGCCACCGCCCATGCATGCGCGACTGTGTAATGCTGGAATGGAAAAGATGCGGAATGGCGTACATCATCACCGCCAGAGGAGCCGCATTGATAACGCTTTGCCCCATGAACAGGAACGCCAGAGGCGCAAGCAGAAACACCAGCCGCGGCAAAGGAAAGAAGAAGTGCAACATGGCGGCCAGATAGCAAAGCCGCTGCCCAAGTCTGAGCCCCTTGTGCAGCAACGGGTTATCAACGCGGAAAATCTGCACCATGCCCCGTGCCCAGCGCACACGCTGGCCAATATGCAGGGCCAGACTTTCTGTTGCCAGCCCTCCGGCCAGGGTCTCGCGCAGGTAGGCAGTCTCCCACCCCTTGCGCTGGAGCTTGAGCGAGGTATGGGCGTCTTCAGTCACCGTTTCCACAGCAAAGCCGTGGATATGATCCAATGCCTCCCGCCTCAGAACGGCGTTGGAGCCACAAAACAGTGTTGCGTTCCAGAAGTCATTGCCCGGCTGGATCAGGCCGTAGAACAGGTTTCCTTCAGGCGGCAGGCCTTCACGCGTGACCAGATTTCTCTGAAACGGGTTGAGGGAATAGAAATGCTGCGGGGTCTGAACCAGCGCAATGCGCGGGTTGGCCACCATCCAGCCCACAGTCCGTGTGAGAAAACTTTTGACGGGAATATGGTCGCAGTCAAAAACGGCTATGACCTCCCCATCCGTATACCGCATGGCGTGATTGAGGTTGCCAGCCTTGGCATGTCTATTGTCGGGCCGGGTGATGTAGCCAACATCTGCCTCCTGCGCGAAAAGCGCAAACTCCGGGCGACGTCCGTCATCCAGAATATAGACTTTCACCTTCCCTTCGGCCCAGTCCATGGCCTTTGCCGCAAGCACCGTGTTGCGGACCACGCTCAGGTCTTCATTATATGTGGGAATATAGACATCGACCGTCGGCCACAGCGCCCTGTCATGCGGTAGGGGCTGCTCCTTACGGGCCAGTGGCCAGGCCAGTTGCACATAGCCCAGAAACAGAATGATCCAGGAATAGACCTCGGCAAAAATCAGCGCCATGGTCAGCAAAGCCTGAAACCAGTTGTCAAAATGCAATGTTGTCAGAATGCGCCAGCACATGTAGCGCAACGATACAAACAGAGAGAAACTGACCAGCAACAGCGTTGCAGCGTGCCCTTTACGATGGTCCACCACCAGCGCGCACAGCATGGTCAGCACCGCCAGGTAAAGCTGCATTCCCGGCGGCACAATCACCTGACTGGCCAGGACGACAAGCGCAACCCCCAGGCTCATCAGCGCGTAAGGCATTATTCTGGACCATTGCACCATGTCATGGTCGCCTTTCAGGAAAATACACACTGACAGCACGCCAGATGCACCGTGCCAGTTCCGCCTGACCCAGAGCGGAAGGATGGGTCATGTCTCCCACCCAGTATTGCGGGTTGGAGGGGTCTGCCAGAGGGTGTCCGGGAGCAAAGGGGTCCACCACGCTGTCAGGCCGGATGCGCCCGTCCTGTACTGCGGCGTGAAGTTGCGCGCGCAGAACTGAGTCTGACGCCGCCTCCTCCACCAGCACGACATGGTATTTCATACCCTGCAACTGGCTGACAATCTGGCCCAGATTCTCCACTGTTTCCTCATACGGGATAGCGGTTTTCTGAATGTGGTCGTTAAAGCCACCGAAAACGACTGCCACCCGTTCCCCCGCGTGGACTGCCACACGGGCTGCGGCAGGCAGCATGCCCAGCATATGCCGCGTGGTTGCGCCGGATACCGCCAGATTATAGCTCTGGTAGCGCATATTAGCCTGCATCAGCCATGGCCAGTTGCGGCCATCAGGCACTTGATAGCCTTCTGTCCGGCTGTCACCAATGGTCACAACCGTACGGCGCACCTGCGGCATGGCATTGATCTGCCGGGCCACAGCCGCCTGAAAATGGCTGACCTGCTCCGGATCGCTGATATGGTCTGCCAGAACAACCCCGGTCCACTGTCCTGTATTACGCCCCTGGCTGAACCATGGTCCGCCATCGGCATTGTACCCCAGGTACCCACCGGCAAGGGCTGCGGCAGAAGCAAGGTTCTGCCCCATAGCGTGGATGTTGCCCGACCTCACCCGCATGGCAGTACCCTGCCGCCAGACGGAAAACATCGCCGGGGCATTGTTGACCACCAGATCCAGCTTCTGATCCGGGGAGGCATTGTCGGCAACATGGACAAAACCATCCAGAGAATAGCTGCCAAAAAAGACCTTGAAGCCCAGCCCTTCCTGCCCCAGCACAAGCGGCACAGGGTACGCGGCATACCCCGCATTGGACGAGGCATAGGTACCTAATGTGCTAAAAAAGAAGCCGCTGGTATCCAGCCGCATATCGGCTGGTATGACAAAACCGCCGGGGCCATTGGCCTCCCCCCAGGACATGGCCTCGGCTCCCGCAATCCGGACTTCGCCAATATGGACAACGTGCCTGCCTGCTGTCGCCTCCAGCGCATGACCGTGTCCTGACTGGTCATATACCCGCGTTACAAACGCATAGGTGCCGGGGTCACGCTCCTGCAGGGGGGCCGTATCCAACCCGCCCTGTGCGGTAAGGTTCAAGGTCCGTGTTTGCTGCTGGCCCTGATGGGTTACTTCCACATCCAGCGCGGGGCCGACATAGCCGCGCACCAGCCGGACAGTCCCCCCTGCAAAACGGGTCCGGGTGCCAAAGACATCTCCCGGCAGGGTTGTATCGGGCAGCATTTGCCACTGTGCCGCCCCAGGCTGCACGGATACCGCCTGCCAGACACGCCCACCAACCTGCCACAGGTCGCCCACCGCATGGCCATCTTGGGCATCATCCCCAACACCCGGGGA
This sequence comes from Acetobacter vaccinii, assembly GCF_008365315.1. Taxonomy (NCBI): domain Bacteria; kingdom Pseudomonadati; phylum Pseudomonadota; class Alphaproteobacteria; order Acetobacterales; family Acetobacteraceae; genus Acetobacter; species Acetobacter vaccinii. The sequence goes on from NZ_CP043506.1 coordinate 57,208, forward strand.
GCGAGCGAGCAGCCCTGCTGTTGTGTCCGCAGCAGGAATACAGGGTATGGCCCCACCAACGGGGCAGTTGGCCGCCCGCGAGGGCACGGCACCCATGCCCCCCAGCAGAGCAGCCACCATGCCCATGCCGTACACTACCCGTTTCATGGGTCCCTCCCCTGTCCGCCTGCGCCCTTTAGCAGGGCGTGGCAGAAAATTTTAGAGACCATCAAACGCATAATGCGCCATGATCATGCCCGATATTTCAGACCAACTGCCGGCACGGCTGTAGCCAGCCTCCAGCCCCATCCGCAGCTTGTGGGTAAGCTGGTACACAACCCGGCCCCGCACATTACCCGCAACGCCGCCAACGTCCTGCGCACTGGTATATTCATTCAACAGGGATTGCAGACCATCATTCATGGGGAAGAATGCCGACGCCTTGGAGTGGTAATGCTGGTAGCCAGCCTCACCCCGCAGCAGCCATGTCCAGCGGCCATAATGGCCCGTCCATTCCAGCGGCAGCATGATGGCGTAATACCCCTGAGGCGAGAAGTAACCACCCTGCCCCCAGCTGAAGGAATAGCTGTTGGACCGATAATTCAGATAGATAAAGTCCAACCCAGTACGCAGGAACTGGCGGTTGTCAGCCTTCCAGACCACGGCACTGCCACCAGCCTCGACATCAACCCCCGTGTTGTCATTGACATTCGTGCCTTCCAGATAGGAAAAGCCGCCGCCTGCATACACGTTCCAGTTCGGCTCGCCCCATTCCAGCGTGCCGTGGCCCTGAATACGGGTCACACCACCCCATTTTTCACCCGTTATGGGCTCGCGCATACCGGCGTAGGACAGTTCACTATCCGTCACCATCTGCCGCCCGCCTTTCAGGCGCAGGACGAGGTTGCGTGTCAGATGCGGGGCAAATTCAACCCCACCCAGCACATTGGCAATGGGAAAGCCCAGCGGGGACGAGCCCACATTGGCGCTGAACCAATGATGGACATACTGAAGGTTCAGCCCCACCCCCTGCACATAATAATGGTGCCCGAAGGAAGACGGGCACTGCCCCGATGTCCCCACCAGCGAGCAGATGCCAAACTGATGGTTTGACCCCTCGTTGGACAATGGATTGCCCGTAAACAGGAATGTCGGTGTGATGGAAAAGGAGACCCTGTGGTCCCACGACCCAAACGGCAGGCTGCCTGTCAGAGGTACTGCCAGTTCCGTCAACTGCCCCAGCCCGGCCGTGCCGGTACGGTTACGCACAAACATGTTGCCATCAAGCTGGGGAGAGACTGAATCCCGCAGATAGACGACCGATCGGCTGGCCTCCTCCGCAGCACTGTCCTGCACCAGATAGTGGTAGGCATCGGGCAGCATGGCCCCTTGCAGGTCCCGGTAGGAGCTATCAACCTGCGGCCACCGATAATCCGGTTTGAGAATACCCTTCTGGTCGCAGGTACCATCGGTGCGGCCTGCACATTCCGCAATACGTATCTGCTCTTCCGCCGCAAGCTGCGCACGGGAATCCCCTGCTGCCTGTGCGATTTCCGCCCGGGCACGCCATGTCTCCACCGTGTCTGGGCGGGTACGGGACAGGCGCTTCTCCAGTGTGCTGGCCAGTTCCGGCTTGCCAGCCTGCACCGCGTCATGCACGGCGGCTTCCAGCGCTGCGCTATTATCGGGGTCCTGCTGTAACGCAACCTGATCTTCCGCCAGTGCGCGCTCGGGCCGCCCCTCCGCAGCATAAGCGCGGCCCATAGCCAGACGGGACTGGACTGCCCCCGGATGCTGCATGACAAAGGAGGCAAGATAGGCCCGGGCATCGCTGGCATGGCCTGCGCGGGTCATATCATCAGCCTGCATGGCCACAAGCCCGGCCTCGATCTGCTCACGCACCTGTTTCTGGGCCGGCGTCACAACGTTATCCGTTGCCTGCATGTCGTGGTCAAACGCGTTCAGGCTGCGCTGCACATCCTGCGCGACACGCTGGTGCAGGGCGGGATCGTTCCGCTGGGCCATAAGCCGCAGATACAGCCCGGCATATCCCAGCCTGCGTGACGGGGGGGACATATCCGGGGCCTCGGCCTCACCCCGTTTGAGGGTATTATAGGCGTCATCCACCGCATCCTGCCGCAACAGGGCTTCGGCCAACAGCGGGGCCCGGTGCCCATCGGGGTCAGGCTGCTGGGCCAGTGCCTTCAGCCCATCGAGCCCCTGCGTACCTTCCTGCGCCAGACGGTCAACCTCAAGCCCCGCCTGCGCGCGCTGGCCAATGGCCTGCATGGCCGCACTTTGCTGGGCCTGTGGCAGGCGATCAACCAATGTCCGCGCCCGGGCAAAATCATTCTGCCCATCAGCATAAATCGCCGCAGCTTCGATTGCCGCTGGCTGGGGGTGGGGTTGCTCCAGCAGGCCGTCCATCAAAGCCTGACCTTCGCTCGCACGTTGGCTTTCTGCCAGGGTTTGCGCCAGTTTCAGCCGGGTCCAGGCATCCTGCGGGGCAGCTTGGACGGCATCCTGCAACAGGGCAATCCGTTTGCTGCTATCCTGAGCCTCCTCCGCCTCACCCACCAGTTGGGCGTTACGGAGGCGGGCGGCAAGGTCGGGCCTGCTGTCACCCGCACGGCGCAGAACATCTTCTGCCTCGTCCAGTTGCCCGTCCTGCAGCAGCATGTCCACCAGCGTTGCCAGGGCTACAGCATGCCTGGGCGAACGCATGAGGATACTGCGATACGCTTCCTTTGCCTCGTCTCTATGGCCTTCTCGCAGTTCCAGTGTCGCGCGGAAGAGCAGTGCTGTCATCTGCTGCCCCGGCTCCTGCGCAAGGCGGGCAATATCCTGCCGGGCGGCGGCACTGTTCTGGGTCAGAATTTCGTGGTTGATGCGCGCTGGCAGCGTGCTGGCAACCGTTGTCACCGGCGCTGCGACCATGCTCTTCCTCATGGCGTCCAGCGCAGTCTGCCAGTGTTCTGCCGTGGTTGGATCAGCCTCGATCGCACGCTGGAACATGGTCTGGGCCTGCGGCCAGTCATGCCGGTTCTGGGCAATCAGCGCCATCCCGCCCAAGGCAGCCGCGTCCTTGGGGTTGTAAGCCAGCGCCTTGGCGAATTCCTGCTCCGCCTCCGCCATCTGCCCGTTTCCGTAGTTCTGAAAACCGGTCATACGGGCGGTGTCGGCATCTATCCGTTTTTGTTCTTCTCTGGCTTTTTCAAGCCGTTCGGCAATTTCCGTATCGCTGGGGTGCTGGGACAGCCACTCGTAATACTGAGGGATGGTCGCGCCTATTGCGGGCTCCCACAACAGCGCCTGCCGCCAGGCGGCCTGTGCCTGTGTGCGGATACGAACCGGCACATCACCCCGCGCAAGACGCTTCAGCCCGTCCAGACCCGCAGCACGCGATGTTTCGCGGTATGTGAGAATACGGTCAAACAGCAGCCGGGCGTCCACATCGGAAGGGTTGCGCCGCAGCAGGGCATCCAGCTTGCTGACGGCTTCCTGATACCCCAGCACTGTGGCACCCAGCACACCGTAATATTCCAAAGCCAGATCGGGCGGTGGCCCATGGGGGAACAGCGCCCGGTATTTCTGTGCCGCGGCAAACACCTTGCCTTCGGCGGCCAGCGCACGCGCCTGCGCCAGAGCCGCCTGATCCAGCGGCTGGGCGTCGATGACCGTGCGCAGGGTGTCCACCATATCCACCGGCGCGCCAGAGGCCTGGAGCATGGCCAGGGTCCGCTGGGCACCTTCCATATCGCCCCGTGCTTTCTGCACAGTGCCAAGCAGTACCAGCGCCTGAGCATTACGGGGCTGAATGTCCAGCGCCCTCTGCACGGCATCCTGCGCCCGGTCAAAACGGCGCTGGGACAGCCAGTAGCCAGTCTCTGACATCAGTTGCTGGAACATGGACGCATCGGTCCGGGCGGTGGGTGTACGGCCCACGCTGGGCGCGGCACCTGCTGGCGCAGTCTGCGCATACCCGCTGGACAGCGAGGCAGTCCACACTGCACCCAGCACGCCAAGCAGCACAAAGTTCTGCCGTGTCCTGCAAGGCGCTGCCACGCAACGCGGGAACAGGCTGCTGTTAGTATTGGACATGCCTGACCACCCCTCCAGACCTAATGCACGCGCGAGACAAAGGACACGCCCGCCAGAACCGCCGCCACAAGGCAGCACACACCAAGCAGTGCAATGGCTCCACCACGGCAACGCGCGGGAGAAGCCGTATTTTCGTAATCAAGCATCGGGCGTTCCACCCCGATGTAGCTGAGCAGGCCCGCAAGACAGGCAACACCCAGTACAGGCGCCATAATGACGCCCTGCGGCTGGATGGAGAACAGATATGCCGCCAGCACAATAACAGGCCAGTGCCACAAATAGAGGGAATACGAGATGACCCCAACGGGGGAGAGTTGCTCCAGCACCCTGCGGGCCCGCGTTTCGGGCAGCATGATGATCAGCATGGTCGCAGCACAGGGCAGCACAACAATGAAGGAAGGACAGGCCGCCGACAAGTCAAACAGAACACCGCAGGCAACAATAAGTGCTACAGCCGCGCCATAGATGCCGTCTGCCACCTTGGCCGAGCAGCGCAGCCGCGGCAGAAACCAGATCAGGGTGCCCAGCCCGAACTCCCACAGGCGGGAGAAAATGCTGTAATAAGCCTGTCTGTCACCCACATGCAGCGCCATCAGACTGCACAGGGCTGATCCACCCAGAATAGCAAACAAGGCAGACCGCCGCCGCCTCAGACTGGGGAGAAGGAGCGCCACCAGAAAGATGATGGCATAGAACTGCATTTCCAGAGACAGCGACCATGTGTGCAGGAATGGGTAGGCAATGCTCTGCCCTTCAAAATACCCCACATGCCCACTGGCCCAGATGTTGGACAGGTACACCAGCGCATAGGCACCATTCAGCGCAATATCCGCCCTGTCACTTTGCAGCACCCACCACAGCATGCCCGCCGAAACCAGAACCACCATGCACACAAGCGCTGGCAGCAGCCTGTAAAGGCGGCGCCAGACAAAGCGTTCGGGCCTGAAAGGCTGCTGCATGAAGGCGGAGCGCCCCATGAAATAGCCTGAAATGACAATAAAAATGTCAACGCCAATAAACCCGCCGCGTATCCAGCCCGCATGAAAGAACATGACAAGCAGAACCGCCAGCCCGCGCAGGCCGTCAACATCCCGCCGCCGCGCTGGCGAGGCCAGGCTTTTTGCAAATGTTGCTTTCCAGAACTGCTGAACCCGAGGGAGGGACATTAACACGACACTCTTACTGCAAAGGGTTTACGGCGCTGCTGTCGCCACAACCAAAAAATGCTTCAGTTTTTCTTCAGCTTCTCAAGCATGGGCATGGTCTGCGCCAGAATGGCATCACCCCACTGCCGGTAGCTGGCAGCGGTCGGGTGTACACCGTCAATGGTTTTGACACTGCCCTGCGCCATAAGCTGTGTGCCGTCCACATAGGTGCAGGGAGATACTTCCGTTTTCAGAAAGCCTGCCATTTCCTGCGCCCGTTTATCGGTCTTGCCGTAACGGGGGCTGAATTCCCCCCAGGTTGGCCCCACCCAGATACAGGCTGCATCACCCAGGCTGGAGGTCAGGGTTTTCACCTGTTCATCCACCCAGTTTTTGGACATCTCGCTCTGGCCATAGGCCGCCATTGTGTCACCCAGCACCACCATGACAACATTGGGGTGCCACTTTTCCAGCAGGGAGGCGATCGGCGGCGGGGATGTCGGCTTCATCACCGCATCTCCAACCGGAGCGTTGCCAATCCGCTGCGCTGCGCCACAGCCATTGTTGGGATTAGGCACGACCCAGTCTGCCGCTGTGGAGGAGCAGACACCGTATGTCACCACTTTGGCACCTGCGCTGACATAGGCATCCGGCAGGAGTGTCAGCAGGGAATCCTTAAACGTGACGTGACTGTCACCAATAATCAGCACTGTCAGCCCAGCCAGAAGCGCACTCATAATTTTATCCTCTCTGTCCTGCGTTGCCAGGACCAACCCGCAAACCTGTTCCGGCTTCCGCCCCATTACGGGACGGAAGCCGGACCGTCACTCTGCCAAACCCTGCGTCAGGAACTGGCCGATGTATCATCCGATGAAGGAACATTATGCAGACGCCGCCGCGCACGCGCCTTCAGCAGGGCCATGGCCCCTGTGCCCATAAGGGCAACACCCGCGAGCGAGATCAGGCACAGCAGCAGCAGGTGGGATTGCAGATACAGCTCCAGCCTGATCCAGCGCGGCAATGTGCCAACCGCATACTGGCGGGAGTTACGATAATAAGTCAGCCGTGCCCCATTGCGGATGACAAGGTCACCCTGCATGGCAGGCAGGGATTGCTTATCGCGCAGGCTATCCACCATCTGCACAAGCTGCTGCGGGGTGTCACCCAGCACCGCCACGACCGAACGATGGCTGACATAGGGTGATTCACCGCCAATCAGCAGACCGGCATTGGCAATCGGGGCATTGAGTGCAGGGGTTGCCCCCTTTTCTTCCCCACCCAGACCCAGGTTCTGGAAAAGGTACCAGATACCATCAAGCATCGTCCGCTGACCCAGCCTGACACGCTGACCGTTGATCTCGTAAGCAGAGCCGGTCAGCAGTTCCCGCGCGGGACCGACCTGATCGATGGTGGAAAGAAAGATGATATCGCGCGCCGGGGTCAGGCGGCTGACATCATCACTGGAAACAAGCTGGATTCCGGCCACCGGATAATGGGTAGAAGCCCCCAGAAAGCCCATCAGATTCAGGAACGCATTTGCAACGCCGCTGTCAGGCTGCGACGGCATGACCACCGCTGTTTCCGAATAATCGGCCATACGGGAGAACGGAAAGGCCGAGCCCGCAAAATACGTCAGGTTAGGCAGTGTGGTGTAATGGTAACTTCCCCGAAAATCGAAGGAAGAATCCGAATCCACTTCGGCCACGAAGTCCTCGTCCACACGGCGGCAGGCCCCACGGTCGATCGGACGGACGTTGAAGTCGAGCGACAGGCGGTTCTGCCCAAACAGCAGAAGCGGCGGCAGGCCAGCACGCACACCCAGAGCCCCGACATGCGGGCCGGAAACCTGCAAACCCCACTGTTTCCACACCGTGTTTTCAAACAGCGGGAAGCTTTCCAGATAAGACGTATTGAGCGACACATCCAAGCGTGAGCCATCATGCTCAAACGCGGCATCCGCAGGAGTACGCACCCACAGCTTGACCGGGAACGTACGCTGCCGCCAGCTAAACAGATCGGGCGGCAGGCTGAAGGGAATGTCGATCCCCAACGGGGCACTGCCCTGCCGCTGCAACGCGGTTGCGGGCATTATTTCCCCAAAGCGCACAACACGGTCTGTTGGCACAAATGCGGGGGCGTCATAAGGCTTGCGCGGTGCAAGGGCGACATCTTCCACCACGCGGGATGAGACATCACCCAGCGTATCAGGCGAAAACACCAGCACACGGGCCGCAATTTCCACTTCGCGCTGGTTGCGTCCGGTCACGACAAGGATGGTACCCCAGTTGTCATGCGGGTTGGCCACTTCCAGCACGGTCGGGCCTGCGGGCATGCTACCCCTGTCATCGACAGGAATATTCTCGCCCACTTCCACAGCGTTCCCCGACATAGGCAGGGTGTTGGAGACCGGGAAGGACACGCCCCGTGCCTCTGCCAGTCTGCCCAGCCAGGAGGCCACAATACCACCGGCCTTGAGCGAGTTCTGGCCATTCACATGCGGGAACACAAACGGCACCCGCACAACATGCCGCAGGTTAGGGTCAAAGAACGGTGCAGGCAGCCGCGACAGCTTGCGCACAGGCGGCAGTTGCATGGTGGTGATAATGACCTTGGACAGGTCGGACACGCGGGCCCACAGCACACCATTATGCAGGTCGTTACAGTCGCGCCTGTATTCACCCGCAAAATGGAAGTTCAGCCGGTTCAGGCCAGTAAAGAATATAGGGTCCAGATCAAACGCAAGCGGCCCAAAGCGGGAGTTCTGCGGGTCCACCTTGACGGTGCCGACATACTGCTCGTTCAGGGTCAGCGTCAGGCTGCTGGCCTCGGGCAGCAGGGAGGGCGACAGAGCGCCATCTATAACTACCTGCGCACGGGTTACGACCTCGTCCGCCGGAACGGGAATGTCAAAACCCTGTAGCGGCGAAAAGCCCCGCAATGTCATGGGCGTGGTAATGCCCAGTTCCCGGAAGGTCATTGTCCGGGTGATTTCATGCCGGGCTGCCGGGTTTATAACGGGGGCAGGAGGCAGCGGAGCAGGCAATGCAGCCGCTTCGGGGTAAGCCGGATCGACCACGGGGGCAGGCTGTTCAGGCGCTGCTGCGTAAGCAGGTGCGGGAGCCGCCACCGGAGGGGCAGCCTGCTGTGGTGCGGGCACTGCGGGTGCCGGGGCAAACCCTGCTGACTGGGCTGGCGCATAAGCCGGAACGGACGGCGGAGGCGGTGCGGACGTCTGACCTGCCGGGTCAACCAGCCCCGCCTGCGGCATGGGCGCAGGCACGGCTGAAGGAGCAGAAACCGGAGGTGGCACATAGGCCGGGGGCGCAGGGGGCACCACGCCTGCCTGGGGGCGCGTAACTGCTGCGACCGGAGCTGGAGCCTGATTGTAAGAAGCCTGCGCAACCGGCGAAGGGGCACCCAGTGCCGCTACTGGCTGCGCGTTGCGCGATACATCCGTGGGAGCCAGCGGCGCGCTGGGCCGCTCTGGCACTTCATAAGGGGCAGAGTCCTGCGATGACGCAACCTGTGCTTTGGCATGACCAACAAGAATAGCCCATGCCACAACAGCACAGGCACCACGGCACCAGCCTCGGCGCGAAGCAGCGTTCAACACAGAGATTTCATCCTTTATGGCACGGGGCTGTTACAAAGATGCGCCACGCTATCATGTAAAAGCCAAACAGATCAATGCTGTTTCACTTTACTATGAGGTCACCTGAAAAATCTTTACAAAACAGAGCAGACACAGTTCGTGAAAATTTCATTAACAAGATATTAATGGCGTCAATTGATGAAAATTATTCAAGTCAAAACGTCATCCGATGCAAGTCTTGCCAACATACAGAGGGCTGCGGAGTAATAGTCGTTACTTCTCAAAACTGAAGGTAGCACGTCCGACAGAGCCCCATCGTAAGTCAACCCTGTGCACAGAGCGATGGCCCGGAACCCCTCCGGCCCGGAATACGGGGCACACTGGTTGGTGGTCACATCGACCCAGGCAGGCAGGTGCTCAGGCCCGAATGTGTTCCAAAACGTGCTGTAGGTTGCCTGATCCTCGTCCGTAAAAACACGGCCCCACCACATGTACAACGGCACACGCACCGCATTGTAGGAAAACCGGGGTGGCCAGCCCTGTGCTGGAGCCGGAACCAGCCCGCCCCCTGTCAGTTCAACCCAGTCGGGCGGCAAAAACCATTTTCCAAACCGGCAGACAGCCAGCAGCACCTGCCCGTCCCGTATAATATCGTACCAGACCGGGTCATCCTGCGCGGCGTCCTGCAAGGCCGGAAAGACGTAATAGGAGGGATTGATGACCGTGCGCTGCGGAAAGACAAAACCATTCTGGCCAGGCAGAAGGAAGCTGCGCCCACCGATCCTGACCACCAGCTTTTCACGCACAGCGCGGTACAGCGTCTGCGCTGCCCGGCGATAGCCCTCATCCCCCCAACGCCGCCCGGCGCGGGACAAAGCAAGGGCCAGAATCAGTTCTCCATCCGTGGCGGAAGATGGGTCGGGCACGGGGTCTGCTGCACCGGGTATGTATTTCCAGGCATGGAGTGCTGTGCCTGTTTGGCGCAGGTTCTGTTCGGTCCAGGTCCATAGGCGCTCAAAGCTGCCCCGGTCATCGGCGTGCTGGGCAAACAGCATGCCGTAGCCCTGCCCTTCCGTGTGCGAAATGCCACCATTACCAGTGTCCAGCACCCGCCCTTCGGGGCTTACAAAACGCTCACGAAAGCTGGCCCATTCCTCCTGCCGGGCGGCGCGGGCTTGTGGTGCCAGGCCAAGCCCCGCACCTATGGCTGCCCCACCTGCGACAAACATCCTGCGTCCCAGCATTGTCTCCTCCGTGCGCCGTTAGTTACGTCGTCGTCCCGCATACGTCTGACAGAATATACCTGTCTGGTCAGAACGCATTCTCACGGCTGAACAGGACAATTTTAAATGTCCTGAATATAATTTTCATATCAAGAAGAAACGACCAGTGTGTGATGTAGTATAAGTCAAAATCAACACGCTTCTGTGCGGCTTCACGTGTTGTAATTTCACCCCGGTAGCCTTCAACCTGCGCAAGCCCCGTCATGCCCGGCCGGACACGGTGCCGGGCTGAATAGCAGTCGATCGCCTTTTCATACAGTTCGTCCCCCACACGCATGGCAGTCGCGTGCGCTCGTGGTCCAACCACCGACATCTCACCAAATAGGACATTAAAAAGCTGGGGCAGTTCATCCAGGCTGAAATTACGCAGGTAACGGCCCAGCCGCGTAACACGCGGGTCATTGCGGGAGGTGCGGATAGCCCCTGTTGCGTCACCCTTCTCCTGGTACATTGTCCGGAACTTGAAAACCCGGATCACCTGGTCATTAAAACCGTAGCGGTTCTGAACAAAAAACACCGGCCCACGGCTGTCCAGCTTGATCAGACCGGCAATAAGCAGAAAAAGCGGAGACAGGCAGGTAATCAGGATAACCGACAGCACCTTGTCTTCCATCCATTTGACCCAGAAATTACTGCCCGACAAAGGCTGGCGGCTGATGGGCATAAGGCACATGCCCAGATCATCCTGCACAGGCCCGCGGGAAAAACCGGGGGGGATGATATCCATGGCCAGATAGACATCGACCGGCAGCACAATCACCTTTTGCACAATGGCGCGCAGGCGCTCACGCCCGGCATCAAAAATGGCAATGATGATCATGTCCGGCAGGTCCTGCCGGCACACTGCGATCATATCATCCACACAACCCAGCACAGGCACGGTGTGGCCGACACTTTCAAGGCGCTTCCAGCGATCGTCAAAAATGCCGATCACCTCATACACATCGGGTTTTTCACGCAGTTTCTGGACGATTTTTTCCCCATCAGGGGCACCACCCAGAATAAGCACCTTCTTTTTCGCGGCCGGTGCGCGACGTCCCTTATGCAGCATTGCGCCCTCCATGGCTGTAAGCCCCCGTGGCACGATACGGCCCGCATACCCTGTCCACCATAGCGCCTGCTCCTTCAGCCACGACGTGTCATATCCTTGAGAACAGCCCAGGCAAAACCTGCCGCTGAAACAACATAACGGCGCAGCAGCCTGCGTGGCTCCATGGCAATGCGCCACAACCATTCCAGATTACAGGCCAGTACCAGCCGAGGGGGCTGGGGCAAAAGCCCAAACGCCACCAGCAACGCCTGCCCTATACACAAGGCCCAGCATGGGGGCAGGTCCTGCCGGTACTGATCCAGAAAAATCTCACTCCGGGGAGCCCCCACCCCCATAAACAGCAAGGTGGTGCCGTGCTGGCTTATGCACTGGGCCAGAGTGGCACAGTCGGCCGGGCGGGTCTCAAACCCATAGTCTGGCACATAACACTCCAGCACGTCCGACAAACCGTTACGGGCCGCCCAGGCTTTGGCAGCCGCAACAGTGCGCGCACTGTCGAGCACCATAAATAACCTGTGCCGCGCCAGACGTTGGGGCTGGGCCAACAGGGCTGCCACAATACCCCGGCCTGTCACCCGGCCTGTCGCCGGCAGCCCTCTGGCACGGGCATAGTAGTAAAGCGGAAAACCATCACACGTCAGCAAGGCCGCGTTCTGGCAGGCCCGCAGCAAAGCCGGATTATGGCCCATAAGGCTGATATGCTGGATATTGGGTGTAATCACCGCCCCCACACCCTGGGCTGCGGTACGGTGGGTTGTGACCACACGCTCCGCCACCCCCTGCTCCGTCAAGGTGGAAAAGCGCAGTCCGAACATAGGGTAATTTTCCGGCAGGACAGGCAATGGCTTTCTCACACACTCTATCCGGCCAACACCGGACGTAAGCCCCGCAGGCACCAGCCCAGGGCGGGATAAACAGGGGAAAAGCAGGCTGACAGCATTCTCTGATGCCAGACCCGCAGTAAATTATTCTTTAGACACACACAACTGCAACAACAGCCGCCCGTCTACCACCCCAACGACTGATCTGCTGAGAAATAAGAAATCCGAAACATTTTCTGCAAGAAAGGCTCTGCTTCCAGAACCGAGCCATGAAAAAGCAGAACAATCGGCAGCAGCACCGGCACACAGAACCGCACCAGATAGACTGGCACTTCCGGCAGGCTGGCATTAATCACCGATGCCCCGAGGATACCAAGCACAGCACCCGACACCACTTCCTCCGGTGTGTGGGCGTGCAGAACCAGACGCGTATAACCGATGACACAGGCTATCAGCAGCGGGGGCAGCAGGGCCAGAAACCACGAACGCTTGCGGGGCTGCAAAAGCATGTTTGCCAGACTGCCATAAACAACCGTACTGGCCGCCACATGCCCGCTGACACTAAAGGCCCGGCCCTCGACCCCAAACTGCTGCGCCCAGAACAACCCGGCAAACTTCAGCAGCACCAGACAGGCCAGACACAGGCCCACGCCAAAGCCCCACACAATGGCACCGCGTCGCCAGCCCGTAACGACAAACATGATAACCGCCACCACAAACAACGGCAGGATGACGGCCTCGTCACCAAAATCGGTCAGAAACTTCATCAACTCTTCCAAATCCCCCGTCGCGCACGCCTTTATGCCGGGTATGGCGGCATGGTGCGTCTGCGCCTGCTGGTGGCATCAGAGCCGTTTGTAAAGAAAACCCGGTATATAGAAATGCCGTTTGTTAAGAACAGCCCCAAGCAGGCCGCCACGCATTTCTTCAACACGGTCCATCAGGCTTCTGACTTCACTGCGTTCCGTACTTTCGGCCGCAATGACTATAATATTGGTATCCACATAGGGCGACAGCACACCCCCCATGTAGGAGCGGCTCAGGGCTGGGGCATCCACCAGAATCAGATCCCACTGCGCCCGCTGGCCAGCCAGAAAATCGACCCAGTCCTTCAGGTGCATCTGTGCGCCCTCAAGGGGGGCTGCAAATACAAGTCTGGCACTGCGTGTCTGGCACAGGCCAAGCCGACCGCCGCAGGTTGCTGCGACATCTTCCAACCTCTCGCCCGGTGCCAGACCGTAGCGGTCTTCCATGGTCTGGCCAATGCTGCCTGCCAACCCATCAATCGACAACAGCAGCACCTTAAGCCCCAGTACCTGGCTGGCGACAACGGCAAAATCACGCGTGATGCTCGATGTGCCCTCACCATCCTGCGCGGCAAGAAACTGGATGGCAAACGCCCTGCCCTCGGTTTCCGCTGGCAGCATATAGAGCAGGCGTGTTGCTTCTTTTTCCTGCATAAAGCGGCAGGTCAGGCCACTGTCTTCTGGCTTTTGCGCGTCGCTCATGCGGGCCTCCGATCGGGGCTGGGACCTTTTGACCGCACGCGCCCATGGCCACGGTCAGCCACGGCGGCCAGCACTGGCAGGCCGAGTGTGCGCTCCACATCCCTGACCGTGACAAACACAGCCTGTGTTGCAATCCGCAGGGCGAGAACAGCAGCCGCAAGCATGGCCCCCAACAGAACCCCCGCCACCGTCAAGGGCAGGCGCAGGCTGGTGCCCTGCAATGCGGCCTCGGCAGGCTGGACAACCCTGATGTTGGCACTGGCCTCGCGCGAGGCCACGGAAGCCAGACGGGTTTCCTCCGCATTCTGGGCGATGGTACGATAACTCGCGCTGAGAATATCACGCTCTGCCTGAAGCTTCCGACGATCCCCCGACAGGGAAATCAGTTCCTGCACCCGGTCCTGCAAATGGGTCTGGTCATCCACAATCACCCGCTGCTTGGCGCGCAGGCCGGTTGCGCGGGATGTCAGCAGAACTTTTTGCTGAAACAGTTCATTATAAACACTGTTGATCCCGGTCCGGCGGGTATCTTCCTCCCGCGCGGGCACCTTGCGCAGGTCCTGCTGCATGGCCGCAATCTGCCCAGTAATATTCTGGACAAGGGGGAAATCATCCTGATAGCGCCCCTTGACGTCAGCTTCCTGAATCTGCAACTGGGCGAGCCGGTCTGTCAGGCTTCTGGCACGGATGCCTATGCCTGTTTCGGCGTAAATTTCCACTTCCTTGGGCAGGGTTGCCAGTGTTTCATCCAGCGTGCTGACCTGGGCATCCAGGTTGCGGATTTCGCTTTCAATGCCTGTCTTTTCGTCACCCAGATCGCTGATACGCCGCAGCAGAACAGAAAACTGCTGCCCGATATCGCTGATTCCATGGGCCAGATCAAAATCGACCACTTTCTTTTCGGCATCGCTCAGGCGCGCACTCATTTCCTGACGTTTGACATCGGGTGCGGTCTTCATCTGCCGGTTAAAGACATCAGCCCGGTATGCAATATACTGGCGCACGAACACATCCAGCGCGTGCAGGGCAACATCACGGTCGCCATTACGCAGTGACAGCTCGATCACATTGGACTGCGGCACAACACTGACACGCAGGTCACGCCCGAAAGCTGTAATGGCGTTCTGCCGCATCTGGGCCAGGGTGCCGTGCATCCGGGGGTAAAGGACTGTCGCGCCGACATCCTCCACCACCTCTTCCGCCAGAGCCGGGCTTTTAAGAATTTCCAGCTCGCCCTGCATGATCTGGTCACGGTCAAGCACAATGGTGTTGCCATTTTGCTGGTCGGCAGGGCGGAAAACATATTCATTGCCATACAGCACCAGCAACCTAGCCTGCGCTGTATAGATCGTATGCGCCACCATACCAGCCAGCCCGCCCAGCAGACAGGGCAGGACAAACGCCAGGACCATAGCCTTGCGATAGTAGAACAACGGGGTCAGAAGGTCGCGCGGACTCCACTTGTGATAGGATGCAGACCTGGCAATAAGGCGCGGCTGGAATTTTCCAGTCATTCAGGCTGTCCCATCGTAAAGCGAATCTTGTGCCGGTCCCAAGGCGAGGGCTCCAACACGGGCCACCCGGTGTGTGCGACATAACGCACTGCCGCGCAACGGTATTGTGATTTTAGGCTGACGTCGAGTCATCCTTCGCGTTCTCCATACGCGCCTGAAAGCGCTATGATGGCGGAGAATTGCCTAAATCTTCCAAAATGCTTACAGGGTCAGACTACCTTTTCAATCCTGCAAACGCGAACAGGCGGCCCCCATGAGACTGTCACGCTGGTTTCTGACTGTCCTTTGCGCGTTTTGCCTTATGGGCTGCGTACAGCACCTCAACCCCCGCCCCCATGCGGCGCGCAATTTTGTGCCCTGGACGGACGACCCCGTGCCCTATCGCCTGTCCCCCGGTGATTCCATAGGTCTGCGCTTTGTCCTGAACCCGGAACTGAATGAGGAAAGCCTGCCCGTCGCCACTGATGGCACTCTGGCCGCCCCGCTGGTCGGGGCCGTGCCTGCTGCGGGCAATACGGTTGATGCCCTGCACAGCCTGCTACAGGTCCGCTACGCAAAATACCTGCGCAACCCGGCGCTGGATGTCATGATCCACAGCTACACAGCCGCCCAGGTTTATGTGGGTGGCGAGGTGAAGAAACAGGGCATCTACCCCATGCAGGGGCCGCTGAGCGTCATGCAGGCTGTCGTCATGGCCGGGGGCGCAAGCGACACCGCAGCAATGAGCGAAACAATCCTGATCCGCCGCCGTGCCGATGGCCGCCCGATGATGCGCACCATAGACCTGCGGCGTTACCTGAACACAGCCGACAGCCGCGACAACGTGGGCCTCCAGCCCGGCGATGTCGTGTACGTGCCCAAGACGGAAATCGGCTCGTTTGACCTGTTCATCGACCAGTATCTGGACAAGTCGATCCCCTTCAACCGGACACTCAACTACAACGCCGGTTCGGCCATGTTCTTCTAAGGAACACCGTAGTCATGCCTGTCCAGCCCACCCCACACACGCAGCCGCCCGCACAGGCCGACGCACCGCGCCTGCGTGTGCTGGTGCTGGCCGAATCCTGCAACCCGGAATGGGCCAGTATTCCCCTGGTTGGCTGGTCACATTACGAGGCTGTCAGCCATCTGGCCGACACCCATCTTGTCACACGGGTACGTAACCGCCCTGCTATCGACCGTTACGGCCTTAAGGAAGGGCGGGACTATACCGCCATCGATACGGAATTTTTCTTTGACCTGATGTACAAGCTGGTGCGCCGCATCAGCGGCCCCAACAAGGGCTGGGCCATGCTGACCGCCCTGACCATTCCGTCCTACCTGTTGTTCGAATACATTACCTGGTGGCGTTTTCGCGCCCAGCTTAAAAAGGGGCGGTTTGACCTTGTCCACCGCATTACGCCCCTCAGCCCGGCAGTCCCCAGCCCCATGGCCGCGTGGTGTCGCAAAGCAGGAGTGCCGTTTGTTGTTGGCCCGCTGAATGGCGGCCTGCCCTGGCCTGCCGAATTCCCCAACCTGCGCGCGCAGGAAAAAGAGTGGCTATCGCGCTTTCGCGGTCTGTTCCGCGCTTTACCGGGGTATCGGGCTACGCGTAACGCGGCCTCCGCCCTGATCATGGGCGGGATCAGCGCTTTTAAGGAAGTTCCGGCACGCTGGAAGGACAAAACTTTTTACGTGCCCGAAAACGGCTACGACCCTACCCGCTTTGTCCCCCCCACCCCGCGCACTTACACAGGCCGCCCGTTGCGCGCCATTTTTCTGGGCAGGCTTGTCGTTGCCAAAGGCTGCGACATGCTGCTGGAGGCCGCAGCCCCCCTGCTGCGGGCAGGCACGCTGGAACTGACGATTATCGGTGGCGGCCCGGAAGATGAAAACCTGCGCACGCTGGCCCGCACTCTGGGTATTGAAAATATCATCCGTTTTACGGGGGATATTGCCCACCGTGATGTCGCACAGCATGTCGCGCAGGCGGATATCATGACCTTTCCATCGGTGCATGAATTTGGGGGGGCTGTTGTGCTGGAGGCCATGTGCATGAGGGTCGTGCCGATTGTGGCAGACTATGGTGGCCCTGCGGAGCTGGCATCACGCAACTGCGGTTTTCTGATTCCGCTACAAACCCGCGAGCCATTCATCACCGCCATTCGCACAACGTTAGAGGGTATTGTTGCCAACCCGCAGCAGCTTGAAGCCATGTCGGCCAATGCCCTGCGCCGTGCCAGCACCCTTTTTGCCTGGCCGCGCAAGGCGGAGCAGACACTGGCCATCTACCACTGGGCGCTTAACCCTACGCGCCCCAAGCCAGATTGGGGCATGCCCCTGCGTGACCCAGCACCAGAGAGCCTTAAACAATAGGGCAGGAAACTCTCTGTCGTTATAAAAGGATTTTAGCAACGCTTTTCAAAGCTCTATGCTGTGCCATGATGTTTCTGATTCAAACGCAGCATGGCCAGCGACCAATAACCTGAATCCCCCTTGTGCTGGCAATGCCTTCAGAGCGATCGCGGAACAGGCAAAAACCGCCGCGGCTCTTGATGCCTCTCCGGGGCGGGTTCTTCCTCCGCCTGTATCGTGGATGTATTGTCTACCTCCAGCCGGGCACCGGCCCATGGCGCGGAGGCCCTTGCTGGCAAATTACGCCGCCAGTTTTCCAGCGAGAAAATGGAATAATACAAAGCCACCGCCAGCAAAGCGTTGTTGCTGAAAAGGTTGGATTCCGTAAAATTGTGAATGCAGAGAGACAGCAGAAAAGCGAGGTGGAACAAAGCCGACGGTAAGGCCAGCACACCCACACCACGCCCCTGCACCTTGGCTGAACGCACAAACGCCCGACACCCCAGCGCCACAGCCCACGCCAGCACACCCACACCCCATAAAAACCCTATCAGCCCCCCTGTTGCCAGCAGGTCCAGATAGCCATTATGGGCCTCGTTAATATGAGCCTCGCTCCCAAACCACATGGAGGTTTTCAGGCTGGGCTGTACGGCAGGGTCGATGGACCAGAAGGAGCTGAACCCCGCTCCAAGCCATGGTCGGGCGCTGATTTCATCAAACATAAAGGCCCACAGATCGGTCCGGCTGGTAAACGTCATGTCGCGGAAAGGGGCTAGCGGGTCGGCGTTCATGGCCATGCACCAGACAAGATACACAAAGCTGCCCACACCACTCAGCGCACAGACCGTTGCAACAAATGCCAGCCCGACCGAAAACCGCCTGCGCCCCAGCTGCCCGATTAACCAGACCAGCCCAGGCACACACAGCACAATGCCAAGGCAGGTTTTGGACCGGCTGGCCAACAGCAGCACAAAAAGCAGCACCAGTGACCCGGCACCAGCCCAGCGCCAGACACGGCGCTTAACAAAGGGCAACAATGCCCCCACCGCCAGCAGACCATAGAGCATGATAATACCGGTCTGGTTTTTTTGCAGTTGCAGCCCAGCCAGCCCTTCATCCGTCATTGCGTAGCCAGGCATGACAATCCACACCAGCAGATCCGCAAAGGCCGCGACAACGCAGCTAAAGGCAACTGCCCGCAGAATGGCCACGCTGCCTTTAAGCCCGCAGACAACGGTTGCCGCCAGAACGATCTCGACCCATGCAAACATCACGCGCCGGAGGGAAACTGCAGGGTCTAGTGCCCATTGGGTGCTGCACGTAAAATACAGGAAAAGCCCCATCAAAGGCCACGACGCCTTAAATAGCCCCATGATGGAGCGCCATTTCTCCTTCATGACAGGGAGTGCCAGCGCCAGCAGGGTCAGCCAGATAAAGCGGTTAAGCGGGCTGACATGGTCGGTCGCCATGGCTACGGCTGATTTTCTGTCAAACTCCGGTATACCTATGACCGCATACAGCATCATGCCAAACAGGATGACGTGAGACAGGCGGTTAACCCACCCGCTCTCCGGCCTGCCCGATATTACGGGATGCTCACCCTGCTCCGCCATTGCCTGCCCACCTGTCGCAGTATCGGGAAATATGCTTTGCTTGCCGTCCTTTCATCATTTTGGCAACAAAAGGGGTCAGGTTCTTGTCCTGCCATCCATCAGACACCGTACCCACACCCCCGGTTGATATCAGCGTTGTCATTCCCTGCTACGACAGAATGGACCTGCTGGAGCGTACCCTGCGGGCCTGTATGGCCCAGACTGGCATGCAGGGTAGGCAGTGGGAAATCGTAGTGGCAGACAACAACCCCGCGCGGCTGGCCAGCCCCCTGACCGCACGCCTGCAGCCCGATAGCCCCGTGCCACTGCGCCACGTTGCCGCTGGCGCACGCAATATCGCTCAGGCCCGCAACCTTGGCATTGCCGCAGCCAAAGGCCGCCTGATCGCCTTTGTTGATGATGATGAAGCCCCATACCCGGATTGGCTTGCCGCCCACCATGCCTGCCTGGAACGGACCGGAGCCGATGCCAGCTTTGGTCCGAAATACCCTGTCTTTGCCAGTGGCTCCCCCCCGACATGGGACCCGCAGGGGCGATTCTATACCACCGACTTCGGCCTGCCAGCGGACACGCAGTTGCACCCCCTGCGCTGGTTCCCCCCGCAAGCACGTGGCCTTGGCACCGGCAATTCCATGCTCCGCCGCAGCACGTGCCTGCCCGGCCCCACACCGTTTGATGAAGCCTTTGGCCGCTGTGGGGGGGAGGACACCCTGCTGCTGCTTGGCCTTGCTGCCAAGGGGCGAAAATTTGTGTGGTGCCCGACAGCCCGGGTCCGTGAGTTCAATGAAGCCGGGCGGGAGTCCTTTGCCTATATGTGCCAAAGAGTGCGCCGCAGTTCGCGCCACTCCGCTGCCGTGCGCCTGACCATCAGCCATAACCGGCTGATGGCACGTCTGGGCATATATGCCGTCGCAGCCGCACAGGCGGCAGTGTACGGGGCATTGTGGTTCTTGCGCAAACGCCCCTCCGATTACCTGCAAATCTGCAAGGCTTTGGGCAAAGCAGGGATTGGGTCGCTCGATTTTATTGCGGAAGCGGCTGACAACACCGCCCCTCCGCCACCAGCAGGACGGGCACAACCATGAAGGTTCTTGTCACCGGGGCATCTGGCTTTCTTGGTTCAGCCGTAATCAAGGCTATCCGTGCGACAGAGGGCATGACTGCGCTGGCAGGCGGCAGGCGGAATACTGGGCCAGACAGTGTCGTATTTGACATTCTCTCCTCCCCCGCAACCCTGGCGACGGCCCTTGCTGGCGTGGATGCTGTGGTACATTGCGCGGCAGGGTCTGCACAAGCCACGGTGGCAGGAACCCGCAACACGCTGGAAGCCTGCCGCATGGCAGGCGTCCGACAGGTGGTGCATATCAGTTCCATCGCTGTTTACGGTAATGCCCAAGGCACGGTGCTGGAGAATACGCCGCAGGTCAAAACCACAGGCCGCAGCTATGCGGCCAGCAAAGCCATGGCAGAGGCTCTTTGCCTGTCTTTTGCCCCGCTCAACATCATACGCCTGCGTCCAACCATTATTTATGGTCCTGACAGCCCGCTCTGGGTCACAGGGCTGATTGCCCGTATGAAGGCTGGTTACTGGGGCACTTATGGCGCGGCCGGTAACGGCACGTGCAATCTGGTCCATGTTGCCGATGTCGCCTCTGCCGTCGTAGCCGCGTTACAAACCCCGCAGGCCGGAGGACAGGCTTTTAACATCAATGGCCCCGACACCCTGAGCTGGAACGACTGGTTCCGTGACCTTGCTCAGGCTGCGGGCCTGCCCCCGCTCCGACCTGTGCCAGAAGCGGTGCTTTATGCGCAGGTTCTGGCCTCCCTCCCCTTCAAACTGCTCCGTCGGGCCGGGATAAAGCCCCTGCCCGCCTGGGCAACATCTGCCCCAGCCCCGAGCGAGGTCCGTCTGTTCAGGCGGCACGCCACATACCCTACACAGGCTGCAGCACAGGCCATGGGCTGGGCCCCTTGCATAAAGCTGGCCCAGGGTCTGGCCAGTCTGAACTTACCCGCGTGCCCCTCCACAGGGGAGCCGTAACGCCATGGCCGAACTGCCCGCAGTTTCCATCGTCATCTGCACCTATAACCGGCCTGTGGCCCTGCAACGGCTGATCGATAACTGCCTGAAACAGGCCAGCCCGGCCGGTTTGCCTTTTGAAATCATAATTGCCGACAACAGCCCAACAGGCTACGCGCAGGCTCTGGTGCAGACATTCACGCACGCCCATGCCCCCGTGCGGTGGATACAGGCCAGCCCAGCCAATATCTCCATTGCCCGTAACCACGGCATTGCAGCAGCCCAAGCCCAGATCATCGCCTTTCTTGACGATGACATGACCATCGAAACCGGCTGGCTGGACCAGATCTATGCAACCCTTCAACACTCCGGGGCGGATATAGCCCTGTCGTCTGTCACCCCTGTAACAGACAAGCCACCACCTGCATGGTATCCGGGTATCGATCGTTTTACCCGCGTGCTGGACATGCCTGATGCTACCCCTCTGAGCACTCGGTCAAAAGGCGGCACCTTTGGCATCGCACTGGCAACCAGTGCCTCCCTTTGGCGGCGAGCCCGCTGCTTTACCGATGCAGCCCCCTTTGACCCCGACTTCGGTCATTCCGGCGGGGAGGATCTGGACCTGTTCATGCGGTTGGAAAATCGACAGTGCGTGACTGTCTGGTGCGGCAGCGCCCACGCACGGGAATGGGTGCCTGCCGAGCGGTTACAGTTTTCCTACCTGTTCCTCCGCGCCTTCAGCGGAGGGCAGGTGTTTGCCGCAGCAACGATCCACAACGCCCGCAGACCCAGAATGACTGCCGTCAGCCTGAGCCTGCGCGGGGCAGGACAATGCTTGGCAGGCGCCCTGCTTGTGCCCGCATACTGCGCCAAGGGGCTTGTGCGCGGCCGGTGCTTAACACCCCAGTTAGCCCATCTGCTGTTCCGGATCGCAGGGGCGGCGGGAAAGTGTACATGGTTTCGCAAAGTGCCATTGTACAGGCTGGAAAAACCCTCTCAATCCGGCTGACATTACCTGTGCCTGACCACAGGAGCCGGAAGGCCTTGAACACACAGCTAGGCACAAGGCACCCCATCACCCCCGCGCCACCTGCTGTGCAGGTCGCGCTTTATAAAGCACCAACCCCATCAGCAAAGCCTGTACAGCCTGACCCGCCATGGTACCCACCACCACGTAGGAAAACGGCAGAAACGCCACAATACACACCATGGTCAGGCTGGTTGCCACAGCCCCTGCAATGCCTGTCCATGCCAGTGGCCGAAACGCCCGCATGGCCAGAAAAGCACTACTGGCCACCGTCAGCACACTGCCCAGCACAACATTCCCGCCCCACAGGACAATCAGAGACCCAGCACCTGCGTATTTGCCGTGATAAAGAAAACGGGCCACCGTTTCCCACCCGGCAGCCACCAGACCGGACCAGACAAGGCTCCCCACAACCGGTAGAAGCATGCCAAGGGCCAGAAAACGCATAAAACGCGCCCCCTGTCCCCCCTGCCACAAATGCGCCAGACGCGGCAGACCAACTGAACTCCATGCTGCCCCCAGCATCCATGCGGGCCGGATTGTCACCTGTGTGGCAGTCAGCACAGCCAAAGCACTGGCCCCATAATACCCAGCCGCCACAAAGCTGAAGAGCCGGTTTGTCAGTTCCTCCGAAGCAGCCCCCATCAAAATCCAGCCTGAACTATGGAGGTAGTGCCTGTAGGGCGCCATGGCCCGCCAGCCCAGTGGCGCAAAATCTCCACGCATCAGCCACAACAGGCACACCACGGCACCCACGCCGTAGGCTGCCCCGGCAATCAGCAGGCCACCGTTGGGTGTTGGAGTGTACCCTCGGAGTTGGCACAATGCCATGAGTGACACGGCCATTGTCAGCGTGCCCCCGGTCAGCAGAGCGGCGACAGTGGGCTGATGCCGTGAAAACGCCAGCGCCCGTGCGTATTGAAAACACAGAAAGCCGGGCATGAACGCCACAGCCCCCATGGCCAGAAATGTGCTGCCCACACCCGCCATAACCCCACACGCTATGGCTGTCAGACAGGTTGCCAGCGCAATAAACGCAAGCTGGACAGTGAGAAAAAATCGCTCAGGCCCCCGTCGCTTATGGGCCTCGGTATGGGGCAGGCTCATCAGGTGCGACGTAACAAGCGTGGACTGGGCTGTCCCTGTCACCCACGCGACCGCAAGCCAGAAGGCATAAATACCATAGGCTTCCGGGTGGCCGTGCCGCGCCATCCATAAATTGATGGCAAAGGTCAGGAGCGCCCCCATAGCCTGCTCAGACAGCGAGATGACAAAACGCATTATACAAACAATCCGTGTCTCCGGGCTGTTGCCGACCGCCGCGCGCGGCCACTGTCCCACCCTGATGAAGCTCCGGGCAGCGGGTATCTTGCAGGCAGGCAACCGCCCGCACGACTGGCCGCAAACATGCCCCGTACGCCTGGCAATGCTGTAGCGGACCGCCCCCTATGCGTCTATAATACAGGGGCAATGACCATATTTTTCCCCCGCTGGCCTGCGCTGGCTGGCCTGTGCCTTCTCCTGTTTTCCGCAAGCCCCCTGCACGCGGAGCAACACCTGTGCACATGGGTATGGAACTGCACCAACAAGGCATGCAGGCATGTGCCCCAATGCCTGAACTCCTACGATGTCATCCCGCCTGAACCGCTGGAACTGCCCCCGGTTGCCCCGCTGGACGCCGGGTCCTCCCCCGCTGCCAACCTGCCCCCTGCGGGCCGCCACACCTGCGTGCCCCGGCATATCTGCACATCCTATGGAGTTTGCGAATGGCAGACACGGTGCTGATACCAGCCTCCCGCTGGCTACTACTTGCAGCAGCCCTGGGGCTGAACTGTGGCTTGGCCCTGCCAGCAAGTGCCGTGCGCTGTTCCGGCCCTTACAGCTATCAGATGTGTGTGGATGAATCCGGCGGAGCAGTCACCATATCCCACTTCGGCAGGGAAAGTGTTGTCTCCAGCCAGAAAGGGGACACGGGGGAATCCTATAGCCAGTTTTCAACCACGTTAGGCAAAACCACCTATACCGACAGCATCGATAGCCACGGCCATGTCCATTCCGAAATTACGGATGCCCCGCTAAACAGTGCCCTGTCAGACGCCAGAGGGGATTTTACCGACTTGAACCCAAAAGTGCTGCCCCGCCCTGAAGGAGAGCAGCACTGAGACTCCAAACCGTTAATATTTTATGAAATACAGAATACACCAGAAAAGCTCATGAAAAACAGTGAGACTCGACAGTAAACCCAAGGCTTGGATACAGAACAAACCACCGTGGTAGACCACATCGTGATGGCTCTGCCATAGCTGACCTCGCTTCCTTGTTACTTGAAAATAACAATACGATTCCGGCCCTGCCGCTTGGCCTGGTACAGCGCCTGGTCTGCCTGGTTGATAATCACCTTGGTGCGCGTCTGCTCATCAAACGTGCTGACCCCGCCAGACAGTGTGACGGACACCTTGTCATTGTCAGAAAGAAAAATCGGGGTGGCCGCAACGTCGGTACGGATCCGCTCAGCACATTTACGCGCTTCTTCCGACGAGGCTTCCGTCAGAACAATCAGAAATTCCTCCCCGCCATAGCGGAAGACAAAATCGTTGGCACGCAGGCTTTTCATGATGATGTCGGCAACAAAGCGCAGGACTTCATCCCCCACCAGATGCCCGCGGCTGTCATTGATGTTTTTGAAATGGTCGATATCGAGCATGACCAGACTGAATTTCTTGTCATTCGCAATAGAGAACGAGATTTCGTTCTGAATGACAGTATCCAGAAAACGCCTGTTCAGCATTTTGGTCAGCGGGTCCAGA
The DNA here is from genome assembly GCF_008365315.1 of Acetobacter vaccinii. Lineage (NCBI taxonomy): Bacteria > Pseudomonadati > Pseudomonadota > Alphaproteobacteria > Acetobacterales > Acetobacteraceae > Acetobacter > Acetobacter vaccinii. The sequence continues at coordinate 82,003 of NZ_CP043506.1, forward strand.
CCATTCTGGATCGATTCAATACTGTGGAAAGCCCGATTGATCAGGAAGTTGAATTCACTGACATTTTTCTTCAGGTCTGCTGTCAGTACCATAGTATCGACAGAGCCATCCTGCATGCCTTCAACAAGCAGATCAATCTGGCGTATTTTATCCTTGATCAAGGAATACTCATTAGTCCCCTTAAACAAGGCCTGTCCCTTGTGCGACATCCACAAGCCAAACTGGGACTCCGTCAGCTTGGTCACCTTGTAAACTTCGTTCTCGCACAGGCAGAACAGGGCGTGGGTACACCAGTCGAAGAAGGTCGTTTTCTGAATTTCCTTCTCGTAATTCAGGTCCTGACCCAACGACACCATTCTGAACGCTTCGTCGGATTCTATTTTCTTACGCAGGTCCGTATCGTACGACTGAGAAATGAACTTGAGGGAAAAATCCGTCATTGAACTGACGTAGGATATAGCCGTCAGTCGGTCGTCCTGTTCTGGAAAAAACTTTACAATACAATCAAATAGACGCTGCTTGATGGTATAGAGGCCATACACCACAAGATGGGTGGGTATTTCCAGCTTGGCATGGACCGCGCCGACCTTGCGCTGGAAGTCACACAGGGCGTCGATGTCTTCTTCCTGCACCGAAAACAGGCTTTTCATCCACAACAACAGATCAACGCGCAGGCGGTCCTCGATCATCTTTTTATCAAGGAACTGCGCCGCATACTTATGCTGCAACAGGGATTCGTAGAAAACGTTTACGCAGTCACCACCGCTCTCATCAACAATAGTACGGAGTCCATCACGGATTTTAGGCGCAGTGTTCTTGATTATTTCTTTCCATTGCATGTCAGGCAGCAAATAAATGAATTCTTTGCTCATAATAGATAAAAAGCCCTCTGATATGGAAATAGCCCGATACGATTTGTACTGCCGCGCTCTATTGGCCTCAGACAAGATGTCAGGGTCAGGACGCATCCGTTTAGCCGCGCTGTTCTGTATTCTCAACCCAGATAATCTGCCTTACCAGAATATGCACGCCACGTATCAGCAAAACGCGTGACAAATTATACTTCTGGCAGGCCATCACTGGCGGCACAGCCCCCACCCCTTTGTGCTGGGGGGCTTTTGGTGGCATAATTGGCCAAATACTCAAAAACAGACACTAAGGCACTTCGTCCCATGGCAGCATCTCCCTCCCCGACAAAACGACCCGTCATGCTCGTTATTCTTGATGGTTTCGGATGGCGGGAAGAACAGGCTGACAATGCCGTGCATCTGGCCCAGACCCCCAGCTTTGACCGCCTGTGGCGCGACAACCCCCACAGCTTTATCCGCACCAGCGGGGAAGATGTGGGCCTGCCCGAGGGGCAGATGGGCAATTCCGAAGTCGGGCACCTCAACATCGGCGCAGGCCGCGTTGTCATGCAGGAACTGCCGCGCATTTTCAGCGCTATCGAGGACGGTAGCCTGGCCCGGAGCCAGGTCCTGCGTGACTTTATCAGCACCCTCAAGGCCAGTGGCGGCACCTGCCACCTCATGGGCCTGATCTCCCCCGGTGGCGTACATTCCCATCAGGACCATGCCGCAGCTCTGGCCCGCATTGTGCTGGACGCCGGTGTGCCCGTCGCCATCCACCTGTTTACCGACGGGCGCGACACCGCCCCCCGCTCGGCACAGGAGTATCTCCGTCAGTTTCAGGCAGCCCTGCCCGAAAAAGCCCAACTGGCCACTGTTTCGGGCCGCTACTACGCCATGGACCGCGACAAGCGCTGGGACCGGGTGGAAAAAGCCTACAATGCCCTTGTCGATGCCACCGGCCCTGTGGCGCAAACCCCCGAAGCCGTGATTACCAGCGCCTATGCCGCTGATATTTCGGACGAGTTTGTGCTGCCGACCATTATTGATGGCTACAAGGGTATGCAGGATGGTGATGGCATTCTGTCCTTCAACTTCCGCGCCGACCGTATCCGCCAGATTATGGATGCCCTGCTGGAGCCGGACTTCAACGGTTTTGCGCGCACGCGCGTTGTCCGTTTTGCCGCAGCCGTGGCCATGACCCATTACAGCGACACGCTGCGCGCACGCATGACCGTGTTGTTCCCCCCCGAGGAACTGACCAACCTGCTGGGTGAGGTTGTTGCCAACGCAGGCCTGCGCCAGCTCCGCATGGCGGAGACTGAAAAATACCCCCACGTGACCTATTTTATGAACGGCGGGCGCGAAACCCTGTTTGAAGGGGAAGATCGCATCCTTGTTCCCTCCCCCAAGGTTGCCACCTATGACCTGCAACCCGAGATGTCGGCTGCTGAACTGACCGACAAAGCCGTGGAGGCTATCGGCAGCGGCACTTATGACCTGATTGTTCTCAACTTCGCCAACCCCGACATGGTTGGGCATACGGGCATCCTCACCGCGGCCATCAAAGCGGTGGAAGCGGTCGATACCGGGCTTGGCCGCATAGCCAAGGCTGTTGCCGACGCCAATGGTGCCCTGCTTGTCACCGCTGATCACGGAAACTGCGAAACCATGACAGACCCGCAGACCGGCGGCCCGCACACGGCCCATACGCTCAATCTGGTGCCCCTCGTGGCCTGCGGCACCACGGTGCAGAACCTGCGTGAAGGCGGCAAGCTGGCTGATCTGGCCCCCACTCTGCTGGACATCATGGGTCTGCCCAAGCCTGCCGATATGACGGGGGCCTCCCTCCTCGCGCACTGAATGACGCCTGACCGGCCCTTCCCCCGCCTGACGGGCACTCCCCCCAGAGGGGCAATGGCCGGACGCCGCGCCATCATTGCTGTGGGCTGCCTCTGCCTGCCCCTTCCCTCCGCCTGGGGGGAAGGCAAGCATGCCCATCATGCGCATACCGCACCATCATCACCAAAGCATGCCACCCAGCATGCCCCGCGCCACCAACACCCCGCAGCAGCCCCAGCGCACAACCCCAGCGCATTGGAGCAGGCCAAGGCGGCAGTCGCGGCCGTGCATGCCCGACAGCAGAGCCTGAACTACGAGCGGTCCCAACAGTCCAGCACGGTCGCGCAGTCTCGCACCCTCAAGGAAGAAGCACAGGCCCGCGCCGCCACAAGCCGCCACAAGGCCGCAGCGCTGTCGCTGGCAACGCTGGATGCCACAACCCACCTGCATGACACGGAACAGCAGATTGCCGATGTCGATGCCCGCATGCAGGCCACCCGTGCTGAACAGGCCAGTTTGCAAACCGCCCTGCGGGAAGACACAAAAGCCCTGGGGCCGATCCTCCCACTGGCCGAGCGCCTGTCGCTCTATCCATCCGACACGCTGCTGGCTGCACCGCTGGCACAGGACAATGCCATAACCGGTTTTTTGATCCTGCGCGGCCTATCCCGCCAGATGGAACACCGCGCGCAGGACATGCGTGATCGCCAGGACCGCCTGAATACGCTGGATGCAGAGCTGAGCGAGCAGAAAACGCATCTGGCCCAGTTGGAACAAAACCAGCAGCAACAACGCAGCCTTGTCAGCCAGCAGGCCGCCCAGGCCCGCCGCGCCCAGAAACAGGCCGACGCCGATGCCAGGCAGGCCGTGCGCCAGTTGCAGTTAGCCACACAACGGGCCGCAACCCTGCAAGACGCCATTGCCCGACTGGACGCCATGGAAACAGCGGCCAAAACCACAATGCAGCAGGAACTGGACGCCGAAACCCGCAGGCAGGAAGAAGCCCGCGCTCTGGCCCGCCGTCAGGCAGCACTGGCGCAGGCACAGGCAGCCGCCCGCACCCAAGCGGCTGCCAGACACACAGCGCCCCCACCTGCCACACCCACGCAGCAGGTCGCGCCAGCCACTGCCCAGACAGCGGATGACACTCCGGACTCCGGCGCTGGCATAGGCCATGCACTGCGGCCTGTTGCCGGCATTCTGGTCACAGCCTGGGGGTCACAAACCGAATCCGGCCCCGCGACCGGCATGACCTACCGCACCCCCTCGTCCGCCAGTGTGCGTGCGCCCTGCACCGGGTCTGTCGATTTTGCAGGCAGTTTCCGCACCTATGGGCAGATGGTCATTCTCAACTGTGGGCAGCACTATCGTTTCGTTCTGGCTGGGCTGTCCGCCCTGTCGGTAGACACCGGGCAGACACTGGCCAAAGGGGCACCTGTCGGGCGCATGGGGGCTGCCGATAGTGCGACACGGCTTTTCCTGCAGTTGCGGCACGGCCAGAAAACCGTCAATCCTGCCTCCTACCTGTAAGTGGGCTGCGTGCGGGCGGTTTCCCTCTGTGGCGGAACAGGCTAGTCTGCCGTTTCGCACCGGCGGCTGCCCCTGTTTGCAGGCACCCAGACCCGCCGGACCGCGCAGGTTGAAAAGACAGTGAAGAACACGCGCGGGGGCTTACACAACCCGGCGACAGGAGACACGATCGCATGAAGTTCCGCTCTGGTCTGATGCTCGGCGCCACTGCCATGACCGGCCTTGCCCTGATTTTTTCGCCGGGTCATTTTCCCTCGGGGCACATGCTCGCTTCCGTCGCACGGGCTGAGACCCCCGCCCCAGATGCAGCCCCCACCACCAACCATGCCGAAACATACCGCCTGCTGACCCTGTTTGGCACGGTGCTGGACCTTGTCCGCTCGGACTATGTCGAGCCCGTGTCCGACCGCGACCTCATTACCAATGCGCTCAACGGTATGCTCAGCGGTCTGGACCCGCACAGCTCGTACATGACCCAGAAGCAGTACGAAGACATGATGGTCCAGATGAAGGGCGAGTTCGGGGGCCTTGGGCTGGAACTGCAACAGCAGGACGGACATATCCGCGTTGTTTCCCCCATTGATGGCACACCCGGCTTCCGCGCTGGCATCAAATCTGGTGATTACATCATCGCCGTGGATGGCCACACGGTGGACGGCATGCCGCTTGATGAAGCCGTCAAGAAAATGCGCGGTAAGCCCAACACCAAGATCACCCTGACCATTGTGCGCGCCAAGACGCCCAAGCCGCTGACCATTACGCTGACGCGCGAAATCATCCACATTGATGTGGTGAAGTCCGCCCTGTACGACCGTATTGGCTATATCCGGATCGCCCAGTTCAACGAAACCACGGAAAAGGAACTGCTCAAGGCTTACAACAGCCTCAAGCAGCAGGCTGGTGGCAAGCTGGCGGGGCTGGTGCTTGACCTGCGTAACGACCCGGGCGGCCTGCTGGATCAGGCAGTTGATGTGTCGGCCAGCTTCATCCGCTCGGGTGAGATTGTTTCGACCCGCGCGCGCCACCCCAAGGACAGCCAGCGGTGGGATGCCCACGGCACCGATATTACCGATGGCCTGCCTATTGTGGTGCTGATCAACGGTGGCTCCGCCTCCGCGTCGGAAATTGTGTCCGGCGCCCTGCAGGACCACCACCGCGCCGTGCTGCTGGGCACCCGCTCGTTCGGCAAGGGGTCGGTCCAGTCGATCATTCCCATTCCGGGCAATGGGGCCATCCGCCTGACAACGGCACGCTATTACACGCCGTCTGGCCGCTCCATCCAGGCACTGGGCATTACGCCCGATATTCTGGTGCGTGAAACCCGCGAAGACCCTGGCTTCAGCCTGCGTGAAGCTGATCTGGAGCATATTCTCAAAAACCAGGGCGGCAACCAGACCAAGGCCCAGCCCCGGACAGACCTGCCCGCCATTGCCAAGGATATTCCGTCCGACCCGCCGCAGAACTGGCCGGAGTTTGACTACAGCAAACCCGCAACCGACTTCCAGTTGCAGGAAGGGCTGCGCGTCGTGCGCTCCATGGCTGGCCTGCCTGCCCCCAACCCGGTGGCAAACCTGCCTCCGCTCAAGCCGGCCCCCAAGGCCGACTGCAACGCCCATAACTGAACAGCAGAAAGGCGGCGGCCATGAACACCCCTACCCTGTGGCAACAGCTTCCGGCCAGTGGGCGGCTGTTTTTGCGCTTCTGGGGGGGCGGCCTGGGGGCCGCCGCCATTCTTGCTCTCAGCCTTCAGGTCATGGGGCCACCCCGGCATGATCTGGAAGGGCAGGATATTGATGTCACCGGCAACAACCCGGCCGACAAGTCCGCCCGCACTGGTATTCTCCCCCCGCAGACAGCCCTGCTGGCCCGCAAGGATGGGCCAGGGGGCTATCCGCTGCCTGTACGTGGTCCTCATGGCCAGACGGCACGGCGCGCCTATGCCGCCCCTGCTGTTGACGTGCCACCCGGCACCCCCATGGTCGCCCTGCTGCTGGACGGCATCACTCAGGCAGACAGCCTGAGTGATGATGCCCTGACATCCCTCCCCGGCCCGATTTCCATTGCGCTGTCCTCTGGCACCACCGGGCTGGACACCATTGCCACCCAGGCCCGCCAGCACCAGCACGAAACCTTTATCACCCTGCCTGTGCAGGCGCAGGACAGTAAGGACCCAGCCACCAAGGCGCTGACCCTGCTGCACTCCCCCCAGCAGAACATGGACCTGCTGACAAACACCCTATCCAGCCTGGAAGGCTATGTCGGCGTTGCCAGCACACCTGTCGGTGGCGATGACACACCCTTTACGACCTCGGAAGGGTTCCGGCCGATTTTGGAAAGCATTGATAGCCACGGCCTGCTGTACCTTGATGGCACACCCGGCACGCCTGTCACCGGGCCGGGCGTGCTGGGTCAGGTGGACGTGCGCGTTAATGCGGATACGGATATTGTGGCCATCGATATCCAGCTTCTCAAACTCCAGCAGCTTGCCCGCCAGAATGGCCGGGCCATTGGCGTTATCGGGCCGCTGCGCCCTGTCGCCCTGGCCTGCCTGCGGGCCTGGATCGCGCATTTGAAGGATGTTGGCATTGCCCTTGTCCCCGTCAGCCAGATTGTGCTGCCAGTGGACCAGCCAGCCAGCACCCCTGCCGTTGCGGCAGGCCCGATGCGCATCAACCTGGCCAGCCCCCCTCCTCGTGGCGGCCAATTCTCACCCATTGCAGGACCACAGCATTGACGACCACTACCACGCCTCTAGACCCCGAAACCCTGCCCTACCGCCCCAATGCGGGCGCCATGATTTTTAATTCAAAAGGGCAGGTTTTCATCGCCCGCCGCACAGACATGCCCGGCGCGGGCGGCCCCCTGTCGGAAGGGACCTGGCAGTGCCCGCAAGGCGGCATTGACAAGGACGAAAGCGCGAGCGACGCCGTGCTGCGCGAAGTGTTTGAAGAAATTGGCACCAGCCATGTTCGCATTCTGGCCGAACACCCGGAATGGATTTCCTACGACCTGCCTGCCTATCTGGTCGGTCGTGCGCTGGGTGGCAAATATCGGGGCCAGATACAAAAATGGTTTGCCCTGCTGTACACGGGTGATGAAACCGACATCAGACTGAGCACACAGGCCCACCCGGAATTTGACGCCTGGATGTGGATTGACCTGAAAAGCCTGCCCTCGCGCAACGTTGGCTTTAAAAAGCCGGTTTATGAGCGTCTGGCGCAGGATTTTGCGGGCTTCGCCGTACCCTGACTCTATAGATGCGCTACAGGCGGGAACTGGCTTGGTAAGCCCCGGCCTGTAGCGCATCGTATTTATCTTTCAAGAAACAGCCAAAGTGTGCGGGGCTGACGCCACGCAGCACTCTGGCCATCCACCCCGCGTTAGTGAGCGCCGCGGGCCTTACCATCCCCTCTGATGGGAGAGAGCAGGAAGCAGAACGGCACACACAGGAACGCCGCAATGCCCAGAATAATAAAGACCTCATTATAAGCCAGCATGGCAATCTGGACCGAGAACTCCTTGAAAATCTGGTGTCCTGCAGCTTGCTGGGCTGCGGCCTCCGTCATCCCTCTGGCCTGTGCGGCCTGCTGCACTTGGTCGAGGTAATTGTTAAACGGCTGGCGGTAAGGTGTCATCAAATGCACCGAGTGCGCCTGCTCGGCCTGCCGCTGCTCTGTCAGCAAAGCCGTTGCCCCGGAAATGGCAAGCGACCCCAACACGTTACGCGACATGCTGAACAGGGCCGAGGCATCGGCGTTCAACCGTTCTGGTATGGTGGAATACGCAATGGTGGACAGAGGCACAAACAGGAAGGCAAGGCAGGCTGTCTGGCTCATGCGGAAGAACACAAGGTGTTTGAAGTCAAGCTGAGGCAACAACTGGGCCGAATAGAACAGCGCCAGCCCCATCAGGCCAAACCCCAGTGCAATCACACTGCGTACACTCATGACAGTCATCAGCCGCCCGACAATGGGGATCAGCACAATCACTGCAATACCACCGGGTGAGAGCAGCAAACCAGACAGTGTCGCCGTATAACCCATCACCTGCTGGGCAAACTGCGGCACAATAATTGCAGAGGCATACAGCAGGGCACCCATGGCACCCATAAGGGCTGTACCAACCGCAAAATTCCGGTCGCGGAAAACACGCAGGTCCACAGCGGGTCTGTCGGTATGCAGCAGCCAGGCCACCGCCCCCACCAGCCCAAGCCCTGCAAGAACCGCCATGATGCAGATGAAGTTGGAGCCAAACCAGTCAGCATCCTCCCCACGGTCCACCATGACTTCAAGCGCGCTGAAACCGATGGTGATCAGGCTGATACCAATCACATCCACCGGGGCTTTCTGCCGCTGTGCCCATGGCGGGTCTTCCACCACGGTCATGACCCCAACGGTTGTCAGAAAGCCGAAAGGCACGTTGATGAAGAAAATCCAGCGCCAGGAAAAGTTATCCGTAATCCAGCCACCCAGTGTCGGGCCAATAACCGGCCCCACAACGGCGGCAATGGCTGTCAGGCCAAAGGCTGCGGCACGCTTGGCAGGCGGAAAACTGTCCAGAATGATGGATTGCTGGTTAGGTTGCAGCCCCCCACCAAAAAAGCCCTGCATCAAGCGGAACACCACCAGTTCGCCCAGGCTGGTTGCCATGCCACACAGGAACGATGTGACCGTGAACATGACAATACAGATCATGAAATAGCGTTTGCGGCCAAAGACCTTACCCAACCAGCCTGAGATGGTCAGCACAATGCCGTTGGCGACCAGATAGGCGGTCAGGGTCCAGGTTGCATCGTCATACGTGCTGGACAGGCTGCCCGCGATATGGGGCAGCGACACGTTAACAATGGTGGTGTCCAGAATTTCCATGAACGCTGCCATTGTCACGACAAAGGCAACTGTCCACGGATTATGCTTGGGCTTCCACCCGTTTACGGCCTCGACCGCGGGGGCGGCCATTACGGCGCGGCCTGCACGCTGGCAGGCGGCGGAGCATCAGAGCGGCCTGCCGTATCGACATGCACAGTGGGCTCAACCGACAGGCCCAGAGCAAGCGGCTGGTCGGGGTTGAGGCCATCATCAATCAGGATCTTGACCGGCACGCGCTGGACAATCTTGACGTAGTTGCCGGTCGCATTTTCGGGCGGGAATGCGCTGAAGGTTGCCCCCGTCCCTTTCTGAATGGAATCCACATGCCCGTGCAGCCTCAGGCTGGGGTAGGCATCCACCCGGACATCCACCTTCTGGCCGGGGCGGATGTTGGTAATCTGGGTTTCCTTATAGTTGGCAACAATCCAGACCACAGGCTCAACAATAGCAAACAGGCTCTGCCCTTTGCGGGCGTAGTTACCCTGCTCGACATTACGCTGGCTGATCCAGCCATCTGTCGGGGCGCGGATGACTGTCCATTCCAGATTCAGTTCCGCTTCCACAAGCTGGGCACGGGCTGACTGCACCTGAGCCTCGTTTTCCGAAATCAGGCTGACAGCGTTATTGATGTTGGGTTTGACAGGCATTGCCATCTGCACCGCACCCTGGGCGGTCAGCACATCGGCGTGGGCCATGTCCAGCGCGGCGCGCGCATAGTCAATGTCCTGCTGCGACGTCGCCGCACGTTCCACAGACCTCTGGCGGCGGTAATCCGCCTGGGCACGCAGTTCCCGTGCCTTGGCCTGATTCAACTGCCCCTGTGCCTGTATCAGCTTGCCCGGATATTGCAGCAATGCGACTTCGTGCATCATCTGCGCCGCGCTCACATGGGCCTCGGCCCCTGCCAGTGTGGCGGCTGCCTGATCGCGGCTGGCCTGCCAGTCACGCGGGTCAATCCGGGCCAGCACCTGCCCTTTGCGCACAAACTGGTTGTCGTTGACCAGCAGTTCCACCACGTAGCCTTCCACATGGGGGGCAATGGACACGGCACGGCCTGCGGTAAACGCATCGTCGGTTTCGACCTCATTACGGGTCAGGAACCAGTAGAGCGCAGCGCACACAACCAGAACAGCAATAACCCCGCCCAGGATCACCTTCCCGCGCGAACTGCCCTTTTTCTGTGGGGCGGCCTGCGCGCCGGATTCTGGGGGAGACTGTTCATTATGGTCTTCAGCCATGCCGTTTCCTGCCTCATGAAGCATTCTGGATAGAGTTCTACGGTGCCTGCTGGCACAACGCTGACCGATCGGTTCGGTCAGTATGTTGCACGTTCACACCACGGCATCAAGCTTGACCTGCATCATGCCGTTTCATTCTGCCCCGGACAGCACCTGCGCTGGCTGACCCGAGCCCGACCTAGCGTTCCAACCCCTGGGTCCTGACTAGTCGGGCATACAGGCCATCGTGCTCCATAAGAGCATCATGTGTGCCCCACTCCACGGCCCGCCCCTCATCCAGCACCACGACCAGGTCTGCCGAGCGTACGGTGGAAAGCCTGTGCGCCACAATTAATGTGGTACGCCCCTGCCGGAGAGTGGCCAGCCCGGCCTGCACCGCAGCCTCGTTATCACTATCAAGCGCGCTTGTGGCTTCATCCAGCAACAGCAGGCGCGGGTTACGGAGCAGGGCCCGGGCAAGAGCCACACGCTGCCGCTGCCCCCCCGACAGGCGTTGCCCCCCCGGCCCCACCTGCGTGTCATAACCCTGTGGCAAGGCCAGAATAAACTGCTCAGCCGCAGCGGCGCGGGCAGCAGCCTGCACCTGCGCCTCGGTAGCACCGGGCTGGCCGATCAGAATATTGTCCCGCACCGACAGGTCAAACAGCAGCGGGTCCTGGCTGACGTAGGCTATGGCATCGCGCAGGCTGGCCAGGCTGACCTGCCGCAGATCCAGCCCATCCAGCACGATGCGCCCGGCTGTCACATCATGCAGGCGCGGCACGAGTGACAGAGCTGTGGACTTCCCCGCTCCTGAAGGGCCAACAAGGGCTACCGTAAAGCCCGGTTGGGCCTCAAAAGTCAGCCCGTCCAGCCCGATACGGCCATCGGAATACACAAACCCGACATCCTCAAACACCAGCCGCCCCTGCCCTGCGGGCAGAGCGACAGCATCGGGCCGGTCTGTCACGGCGGGTTTTTCGTCTATAATTTCAAAAATCCGCACCAACCCTGCCAGACCTTCCTGCACGGCAGCGTTCAGCGCCCCCAGAGCGCGCAGCGGCCGGGCTGCCAGCAACAGGGCGGCCACAAAGCCAGAAAAATCACCCAGCGTTGCGCCACCCATGGCCGCACGCCAGCCTGCAAACCCCAGCACCGCAGCCACGGCAGCGCCGCCCAGAGTTTCCAGCAACGGGTCCACCCGCGCCCGACCACGCGTGATATGCAGCATGGCCTGATTGAGGTGGTCAAACGACAGTCTGGCCCGTTCACTTTCGCCCGCTTCCATGCGGTACACGCGCACTGTGCGAGCCTGAGCAAAGCTTTCGGTCAAAAACGCCGCAGTCTCGCCTATACGCTCCTGCATGCCGCCAGACGCCCGCCGGACACGCTTGCCAAGGCGCTGGATTGGCACCGCCGCGATTGGATACAGGAGAGCTGCAATCAGGCTGAGTTCCCAGTCCATATAGAACATGGACACAATCAGTCCGACGACCGTGACCACATCCCCCAATGAATTGACGGCCCGAATCATGGCCTCTCGGATGGAAACCGCATCTGTCGTAAAGCGCGCGGCCAGCTTTGCGGGGGCTTCACGCTCAACATGCGTGATGTCGGTGTGCAGCAGGTGGTCGAACATTTCGCCCTGCAGGCCTCTGATCACCATCAGCACCAAACCTTGGGATGCTACAGTCTGGGCATACTGGGACAGGGATTTGGCAACTGTGATCAGCACCACCAGCAGGGGCACCTGGTAGAGAATGCGCGAATCATGGGTTGCAAACATGTCCAGCGCCCGCTGGATAACCAGCGGGTAGAGGGCCGTCAGCGCCGCAGTCAGCGCCGTAAGGGCAATAACCGCAGCAATACGCCCAGGATGACGCCTGACCTGCCCACGCCACAGACGCGCCAGAAGCATGCGCGTATCATCAGGCACAAGGGTATGAGACGAGGGGTGATTGGCCGGGGACGGTGCTGTCATGCCCATTCCTGTAACAGCCCTCGCCCATGCCATGTAAGTGGTGGTGGTGGTTTTTAGTGCGGCTGCGCGTGCAACACTGCTGCCAACTGCGCCAGACAGGCCACCCGCCCGGCCCGGCACCCACCAGCCCGCCACCATTGCCTGACCTGCCCCAGCATATGGCCAACCTGCGGCCCGGCAGGCAGGCCCGCGGCCAGCACATCACGCCCGGCGAGTGGAAACTCCGGTGTTTCCAACGCCTCCAGACAGGCCCGCACTGTACGGAAACTGGCCCCGCCATCGGCCATCACCGGGGCATCGTCTCCCTCTGCCAGCCAGAGCCTTCCGAGCAGAACCTGTCGGGGCTCCTCCGACAGCAGCACACGCAGGGCGTCGTCCAGAGCCTCCCCAGCCCCTTGAGCAAAGAGCTTTTTTTCTTCCTGCGTGAAGCAACGGAGCAACGCCTGCACAAAGTCGCTTTCAGCCCGCGACACCTTCAGCCGTTGCACCACCTGCCGGGGCTGATGTGCCAGAGCCACCAGCAGCAGTAACGGATCACGCGGGGCCCCTGTCGCGACAAGTCTCTCCAGCCGCGCCAGACTGGCACCACCGGGCATGATTTCAGCCAAGACACCTGCCTGCTCCATCAGGTGCAGGGTCTCAACCACCTGTGGCCCGGCCAGAATGCGCTTGAGCTCAGACCATATGCGCTCAACCGACAGCCCCCGCAGCAGAGCCACCTGACTGCTAATGGCCTGCAAGGCGGACCCATCCGGCTGCCCACGTCCGTAACGTGCCTGAAAACGGAAATAGCGCAGGATACGTAACGCATCCTCCTGAATCCGCAGTACGGCGTCGCCTACAAAACGCACATGCCCCGCTGCCAGATCTGCCTGCCCTCCAAAGTAATCGTGCAAGCCGCCAGCCCGGTCGAGCGAGAGGGCATTGATGGTAAAATCACGCCGTTGCGCGTCCTCCTGCCAATCGGCTGTCCAGCTTACGCGGGCGTGGCGGCCATCAGTTTCCTCATCCCTCCGCAGGGTTGTAATTTCATAGGGGGCGGCATCAATCACCGCTGTCACCGTGCCGTGTTCCAACCCTGTCGGCACAGCCCGCACCCCTGCCTGCTGCAATGCATGCAACACGGCTTCGGGCGGCTGGGGCGTTGCCATATCCACATCCGTTATTGGGCGGTTGGCCAACAGATCACGCACCACCCCGCCTACAAGACGGGCATCCGGGAGAATCTGCCACAGGAGCCTGATTGCGGCCTGGCTTTGCGGCGGCAGTTGCCCCAGCAGGGCCAGCCCATCTGTCATGCAGCCGATGGCCCCTGTGCCCGGGCGAGGGGGAAAAAACACCCGCAGCTCCACACCCCCATGCAGGGCACACCCTGGCAACTGCCCGGCTCGGCCAGAGCGGCAAGTTCGTACCACACGCTGCGGGCCAGACGGGCCTCCAACGGGTAGGCGCCATCCCCTTTGCGTACAAGCAGATAGGGAGGACACCCCTCCGTACAGGCCTCGGCAGGCACGTCCCAGACAGCCCGAATCGGGTGGTCGGGGCCTGCTGTCACCATCTCGTCCATATTGGTGCGAAAACACAGGCGCTGCGTGCGGCCCACGCCGCTCCAGTCCAGTTCGACTGCAACAAACGCCGCGTCTTCCACGCTGACGTAACCTGTCTCGAAAGGCGATCGCAGCAGGTAGTCACCATGCTCGTCGCGTGTCAGCAGCGAGCCGAAAAGGCAGACCATAGCCTTGCGCCGCACTGGAGACCCCCGGTACAGCCACTCCCCATTGCGCCGGATCAGGAAGGGCAGATGCCTGTCCCCCGCCTTGCCCGTTGCCGCTCCATCCTGTTTCGCACTGTCACGCACCGCAGCATCCATCTCGTCTGCCTGTTCACCTTTCACTGGCCACCAGCCCTGTAAAGCGTGTCCATAGGTTGCCCCAGATGATATAGGAAGCATACCCTGCTTGATGTAAGCCCCGCATTGACGCCAGACTGGACCTATGACCGCATCAGACACCCTGCCCCCCGCCCAGCCCCGGACCACCCCGCTGGAAGTGCGCGAAGCCGACCGCGTATGCGCGCTGCTTGGAACCGCCCAGAAGGAGCTGGCCAGTGTCATCTTCGGACAGGACGCGGTTATCCGCCTTGCGTTGACCGCATTGCTGTCGGGCGGGCACGCCCTGCTGGTCGGCCCGCCCGGCTTAGGCAAGACCCTGCTTGTCAGCACCATTGGCACCGTACTGGGGCTGGAAACGCGCCGTATCCAGTTTACACCCGACCTCATGCCCTCTGACATTACCGGCAGTGAAATTCTGGACGAGGACGCTACCGGCCGCCGCAGCTTCCGCTTCGTACGGGGGCCGATTTTCTGCCAGATGCTGATGGCGGACGAAATCAACCGTGCCAGCCCCCGCACCCAGTCCGCCCTGCTGCAGGCCATGCAGGAACACCGCATATCGGTCGCGGGGGCCGAGCACGCCCTGCCGCGCCCCTTCCACGTGCTGGCCACCCAGAACCCGCTGGAGCAGGAGGGCACCTACCCCCTGCCCGAAGCCCAGCTAGACCGTTTTATGCTCCAGATCGTGCTGGACTTCCCCGCCGAGGATGCAGAACGCCGCATGCTGCTGGCCACCACCACGGCGCAAGAGCACACGGCTCAACCCGTCATGGATGCACAGGCCCTGCTGGATGCACAGGCTCTTGTCCGCAGCATGCCTGCGGGTGAGCGAATTGTGGATGCCATCCTGCGCCTTGTGCGCTCGGCCAGACCGCAGAACACAACCGACGCCACGATCCGCAACCAGGTGTCCTGGGGGCCGGGCCCACGCGCTGCGCAGACACTCATGCTGGCCACGCGCGCCCATGCCCTGCTGGATGGCCGCCTGTCCCCGAGCATGGAAGATATTGCCGCACTGGCCGTGCCGGTACTGGCCCACCGCATGGGGCTGACCTTTGCCGCCCGCGCCGATGGCCTGCGGCCAGAGGATATTGTAACCCGGCTTGTGGCCGCGCTGGGCTGAGCCATTGCGCGGCACTCTTACTTTTCTGGCTCCTCTGACCCGCCGCCTGCGCCGTGGGCAGACGGCGGGTGCCAGCCTGTCTGCTACCCGCCACCCAACCCCTGCGGCCGCAAGCGTAGCCTCCGCCGCGGCAACCTTGGCCGAGCGCATGCCCGACCTGCTGTTACAGGCCCAGCGCGCCACAGCCAGCCTGGCGGCAGGACAGCACCAGCAGCACCGTGCAGGCTGGGGCGAAACCTTCTGGCAATACCGCCCTGCCCAGCCGGGCGAACCCGCCAGCCATATCGACTGGCGACAGTCGGCCCGCAGCACCCACGCCCAGGTGCGCGAGCAGGAAGCGGAATCCGCACGGACCATTCTGCTGTGGTGTGATTTTTCAGCCTCTATGCAGTGGCGGTCAGACACAGCCCATGCCTACAAGCTGGACAGCGCCATCCTGCTACTGCTGACCATGGCGGGCCTGCTCCTTCGTGCAGGGGAGCGTGTGCGCCTGCTTGGCCCCGATGGCCCTGTTGCCCTGCCCCCTACCGGGCCTGCTCTGGAGCGGCTGGCGATTGGTCTGACAAGGCTTGCCACGGCCGCATCAGCCAGACCGTATCCTGCCCTGCCCCCCACAGGCCACCTGCCACGCCATGCGCATATCCTGATTGCCAGTGACTTCCTCTGCTCCGAGGACGCATTGAACACCTGCCTGCGCCAGATTGCCAGTTCCCCCGCCCGTGCCCATCTGATCCATATTATGGACCCGGCGGAAATTGACCTGCCCTATCAGGGTCGTGTTCTGTTTACAGGTCTGGAAGGCGAACCCGCTGTCGAACTGTCGGAAACCCAGGATATCCGCCAGGATTATGCCCGCCTTGTCAGCGCCTATCAGGAACGGCTGTCCCAGTCAGCCGTGCGGCATGGGCATGACAGTGTGCAGCACCGGACAGACAGCGCCCCTCTGCCCTCCCTCCTGGCGCTACATGCGCTGATGGGCCACCACGCATGATTTTTCAGTTTCCCGCCCTGCTTCTGGCCCTGCTGGGGCTGCCCGTTGTCTGGTGGCTTTTACGCGCAACGCCACCAAATCCACGCCAGCAGGCTTTCCCGCCCGTTGCTTTTCTGGCGCGCCTGCGCGCCAAGCGGAGCGAGGCCGTGCGCTCGCCCCTGTGGCTCCTGCTTCTGCGATGTGCGGCACTGGCTCTGGTGATCTGCGGTTTTGCTGACCCCTATCTGCCGGGTGCATCAACCATGCCACCGGGACGTGGGCCGATCCTGATTGTTGTGGACAACGGCATGTTTGCCGCCGCCGACTGGGCTGAACGCCTGACAACAGCCCAGAAAATTGTGGACGACGCCGACCGCGCCCATGCCGACGTCACGCTGGTTCGCACAGCCCCTCGCCCACCGGAATCCGCAACGGCTGACGAGCAGAGACCCCAGCCCGCCGCCATGGTGCGGCAGATGCTCGACACTTTACGCCCCGAGCCTTGGCCGTCTGACCGGGCCGCGACAGCCCGCCTACTCAGCGCGCTCCCAAAAAGCCATTACGGTGCCGTGTTTTACCTGGCCGATGGTGTGGCCACGCATGACGATGCCGCTTTTGCCTCCGCCTTGCAGGCCCTTGGCACCGTGCGGGACATTCGCTTCCCCCATCAACGCGCTCTGGCACTGGCCCCAGCACCTGCTGGTGGAACAGATGTGGTGGCGAGGCTCATGGGTATTCCCTCAGGCCAGCCGCGTGATGTGCATGTCATGGCCCGCGCGCGCGACGGCGGTATGCTGGCTGTCACGCCGGTTACCCTCCCGGCGGGGGCTGCCCAGACCGATGTGCACCTGGACCTGCCAGCCGAAATTCGCAACCGTGTCGATTCTCTGAACGTGCAGGATATTGCCAGCGCAGTCACAACTGTCCTGCTGGATGAGAGCGACCGCATGCGGCCAGTGGGGCTGCTGTCCACTGGCGCGGGGGATACTCCGCTCATTGGAGCCCTGTTTTACCTGCGTCGGGCTCTAGCCCCGACCTCTGACATTCATGAAGGAACAGCAGCCCGCCTGCTCTCCCGCCCGCTGTCCGTCCTGATTGCCCCTGATGGCAGCCTGGCCAGCGCCGAAACCCGGCAGACAGTCCGCGCGTGGGTGGAAAAAGGTGGCACGCTGATCCGTTTTGCAGGCCCGGCTCTGGCAGGCGGCACCCATGACAGCACCCCAACGCCAGACAGCCTGCTGCCTGTGCCGCTGCTGGACGGCGCACGTCAGCTTGGCGGGTCCATGACATGGGGCGTGCCCCAAAAACTGGCCCCTTTCGACACCACCTCCCCGTTTCATGGGTTAAGTGTGCCGCAGGATGTCACCGTAGCCCGGCAGGTGCTGGCCAGCCCCACAGCCACGTTGTCAGAACAAAGCTGGGCACGACTGGCCGATGGCACCCCGCTGGTCACTCATGCTGCACTGGGCAAGGGGGAGGTTATTCTGTTCCATGTCAGCAGCACGGCGGACTGGTCCAACCTGCCCCTGTCGGGCCTGTTTGTCTCCATGCTGCAAAGGCTGACGGAACACGCCAGCGGTGTGAGTACACCTGCTGACACGACCGTTCTGGCTCCTGCCATGACACTGGATGGCGAAGGTATTGCCGGGCCCCCGCCGTCCTATGCCCGCGGCCTGAAAAGCAGTGCTTTTGCCAGCACTGTTGTATCGCCCGAGCACCCCCCCGGGCTCTATGGCCCCGGCAATGGCCGCAATGCCCTCAACGCCGCCAACCATCTGGAGCCACTCCAGACCGAAGCCTCTGCTGGTGTCCTTACCGACCCAGCCGGGCAACAGCCTGACACAGTGCTGGGCCAGTACTGCCTGTTGCTGGCCCTTGCCCTGCTGCTGCTGGATGCGGCTGTGGTCATTCTGATGCGCTCAGGTCTAGGCAGGCTGGGTCAGGTTGCTGCTGTGTTGGCAATCATAGCTGCCAGCACGCCTCAGGCTCAGGCTCAGGCTCAGGCTCAGGCTCAGGCTCAGGCTCAGGCTCAGGCTCAGGCTCAGGCTCAGGCTCAGGCTCAGGCTCAGGCTCAGGCTCAGGACAGTGCATCGTCCCCGCCTCCGTCAAGCGTGCCGGGTGCTGCGCTGGAAACCCGTCTGGCCTATATCGCAACCGGGCATGACGATGTTGACACAGCCTCCCGCCAAGGGTTGCAGGGGCTGTCCAGCTTTGTAAACGCCCGAACATCCGCCGTGCTGGGCCAGCCCGATGCCGTGCACCCGGATACGGATGACCTCAGCTTCTACCCGCTGATCTATTGGCCGATCACACCGGACACAACACTCAGCCCGGCTGCAACGGCTGCTCTCAACCGGTTCATGGCGCATGGCGGTATTCTGCTGGTGGATACACAAGGGCAGGACAACACCAATGGCAGCGAGCCAGACCAGCCTTTTGCGGGCGATGCCTCTGGCACCCATGCGGCCTTGCAACGGGCCACAGCCGGGCTGCTGGTACCGCCGCTGGTGCCCATGACTGACCACCACCTGCTGGCCCATACATTCTACCTACTGCACGACTTTCCCGGTCGTTATGCTGGCCAGCCCATCTGGGTCGCGCGTGAGGGCGATGCTGAGAATGATGATGTCAGCCCCATCATCATCGGCGGAGCTGACTGGGCTCATGCCTGGGCGGTGGATGCACAGGGCAATACTCCGTATTCCGTCGTGCCCGGTGGTGCTGACCAGCGCCAGCAGGCCTATCGGTTCGGACTAAACACCGTCATTTACGCTCTGACAGGCAGTTACAAGGCTGACCAGGTCCATGTGCCCATGCTGCTGAAACGGCTGGAGGACAAGCCATGACCGACATGCTTGCTCACTCCATAGGCTTTGCACCGCTGGTGCCGCTCTGGCTGCTGGCTGTGCTTGGTCTGCTTGCCCTTGTCCTGTGCGGCGCTGGCCTGCGGTATGGGGGCAGGCTTGCTGCCCTGCTACGGCTCGGGGCGGTGGCCCTGCTGCTGTTCTGGCTAGCTGGCCCGCAGCGCCTGCGCGAGAGCTGGCACAACCTGCCGCAGACTGCCCTGTTGCTGGTCGATCAGTCGCCCTCCATGTCGCTTGGGCAACGCGCCACCATTGCCCGCAAGGTAGCGGATGTTATCGCCCATACGCAAACCCCTGACCTGACCATTCGTACCGTCAGCGTGCGTGAAAACGGCCATGAAGGCACCCGCCTGTTTGACGCGCTGGATCAGGCGGCGGCGGACATTCCCCCCGCCCGCCTTGCCGGCGCGATCATGATCACCGATGGCCAGAATACGGACACACCCGCAGCCATTCCCGAGCGGCTGCGCCCGGCGGATGATCACGGCCACCACACAACCCTGCCCCTGCATGTTCTGCTCACCGCTCCGGGGGAGGAAACTGACCGCAGGCTACGTGTCCTGTCTGCTCCCCCCTATGCCATTGCGGGGCAGACCGCCACACTGCGGGTCGTCGTGGATGATACAGGCCCAGGCACCCACGCGGGCACCCCCGTCACCCTGACCGTGCATATGAATGGCGAGGCCACACAGACGATTGCCGCCCGCACGGGGGAACCCCAGGATATTACCGTGCCTGTCGCGCATCCGGGGCAGATCCTGCTTGATGTTGCGGTCTCCCCCCTTGAGGGCGAAGTCTCGGCGCTGAATAACCAGACGGTCATTCCCATTACCGGCATTCGTGACAGGCTGCGGGTGCTGCTGGTGTCCGGCACACCCAATCAGGGCGAGCGCGTGTGGCGCAGGTTGCTCAAGGCCGACCCGGCGGTGGACCTCATCCACTTCACCATTCTGCGGCCCCCGGAAAAGGATGACGGCACACCGCTGTCCGATCTGGCCCTGATCGCCTTCCCTGTACGCGAGTTGTTTCAGGACAAGATTGACCAGTTTGACCTGATCATTCTCGATGGTTTTGAGAACCGGCATATCCTGCCCCGCACCTATCTCGACAACATCGCGTGGTTTGTACGCAAGGGCGGTGGGCTGCTGCTGACAGCAGGACCGGAGTTTGTCGGCCCAGGGTCGTTACAGGACACGCCGGTGGGCGACATTCTGCCTGCCCATGTCGCGGGTGAAAGCAGCATGATGGCGCAACGCTTCCGCCCCCGGTTGACAGACACCGGGCAGAAGCACCCTGTCACGGCATCCCTCCCCGGTGCGCCACAGGCTGACACGCCCGATGCCACACTCAACGTGCCTGGCGCATGGGGGCCGTGGTACCGTGCGCTCCGGCCCGACAGCACCCATGGGCAGGTCCTTATGGCCGGGCCTGACAGCTCCCCCCTGCTGGTGCTTGATCGCGTTGGCAAGGGCCGCGTGGCCCTGCTGCTGTCTGACCAGATATGGCTTTGGTCCCGGGGGGAAGGTGGCGGTGGCCCACAGGCTGAACTGCTGCGCCGTATCTCCCACTGGCTGATGAAAGAGCCGGAACTGGAGGAAGAACAGCTTGCCGCCAGTATGGCCGATGGCACGCTGCATATAACCCGCAGGAGCCTGACCAACACTGCGGACACCACTGTCAGCGTCACCGGCCCCGATGGACACAGCCAGAAAGTGCCCCTGCACGCCAATGCCGCCGATGGGGTGCAGACCGCAAACCTGCCGGCCACCGCCAATGGCATCTGGCAGGTTACAGACGGGGTGCATACAGCGTACGCGGCACCAACCCAGAGCGACACGGCCGAATTTACCGACCTGAGAGCAACGGCCGACCACCTTGCGGGCATGGCCCAGCAGACGGGAGGCGGTGTTTTCTGGCTTGGCACGTCTGACAGCCTGCATATTCCCACAATCAAGGCTGCAAACGGCTCCACCCTGCATGGGGCAGACTGGCTGGGCTTCCCCCACAGGGGGGCGCATACGGTTACGGGGCGCACGACATCGCCCCTGCTGCCCGCCTGGCTTGTGCTGAGCCTGACTCTTGCGCTGCTGTGCGTGGCCTGGTGGCGGGAGGGTCGACGCTAACGCCACTCCAGCCCAACGCCTTTGCGGCTTATCCGCGCTGTGATAAAACAGTACGCCTGTGCACTGATGGACTGATCATGACCCGTTTTTCCCGCCTTGTAGCCTCTACATTAGTCCTGTGCGGACTGACGACCGCCTTATCGACCCCTGTTCTGGCTGCCTCGGAAGGGGAAGATCAGGCCGCGGCCGCCGAGGCGGCTGAAAAAGCCGAAAGCAGACAGGCGGCCAAGCAAGCCGCCCCGCCAGCGGCCATCCCCGGTGCGGAAGGGCTGGACGAAGACAATGGCGACCATGTCGGCAAGGATGTGGAGCCCACAGCAGCGCTGTTTGACGCCATCAACCGTGGCAGCGTGTCCGCCGCCAAGGAAGCCGTGAACCGTGGCGCTGACCTGGAAGGCCACAATATTCTGGGGCAGACCCCGCTGGACATGTCCATCGACCTCAACCGCAACCCCATTACCTTCCTGCTGCTGTCCCTGCGTGGTTCGGACTCCATCCGCACGGCCGGTGGACGGGGCGGACGGCGTATGCGTGCCAGCATTTCCGGCGGTCTGAGTGGCGATGTGGATGATGGTGATACGGCAAGCTACGCCCCCTCCGCCCCAGCCCGGCACTACGATACCTCCGGTGGCACAACCCGCCCGTCGGAAGGCTTTCTGGGCTTTGGTGGCAGCTAAGACCCAAGCCGGTCTGGCGACGAAATGCTCAGTCGGACCGGTTGTGTAGCGGCTTGATACCAGCCCGAGCTCTTTTTCGGGCTGCTTCAAAAACACAGATTAAAAAGCTGACCCGCGCATGCCGGGTTCGACATAAATTGGCATCACTGTGCCGACTGCCGTGCCATCACATATTAATACCATTAGTTATAAAATGTGACCTGCCGCGCAGAGACAGGTTTTGTAACGAGAGAACCGGAGTGCTTATCGGACAAGCCTCCGTCAGGCAAACGTAACCGATTTCAGCAGTGACTTCTGCACGCGTGGGCCGTATCGCCGTTAACGTCCTGACACCCGCCTGCTCTGCACATTGCCAGACACCGCAACAATGGCCGGCTCCGTCAGCCCGCAGCAGCGGCGCGCAGGGTTTCCTGCCGCAGGACATCGAGCGGATGCAGTGCGCCTTCCCGCTCAAAATGCCAGAATGTCCAGCCATTGCAGGACGGCGCATTGGTCAGCACAGCCCCCATTTTATGAATGGACCCACGCTGCCCGGCGCAGACGAGAGAACCATCGGGCGCTACCACAGCCTGCACGCGGCGCTTTTTGTCATACACGACCGTGCCAGCGACAATAACACCCTGCTCCACCAGGCTCCCAAAAGGCACACGGGGGGCCTCACGCTTGTCCTGTGTGGTCCGCACGGCTTCTTCCGTCATCGGCACTTCACGCGCCACGCGAGCCATGGCGGCCTCAACGTAGTCGGGATGGCGCTCAATCCCGACAAAATGGCGGCGCAGACGGCGGGCCATGGCCGCAGTCGTACCCGACCCCGAGAACGGGTCCAGCACGACATCATTCACCGTAGTCGAGGCCAGCAGAACGCGATGCAGAAGGCTTTCGGGCTTCTGCGTCGGGTGCAGTTTCAGTCCATGCTCATTGCGCAGGCGCTCGTTGCCTGTGCACAGGGGCAGGTACCAGTCCGAGCGCATCTGCACATCATCGTTCAGAGCTTTCATGGCCTGATAGTTAAAGCGATAGCGGCTGTCCGGCCCACGGGCTGCCCAGATCAGGGTTTCATGCGCGTTGGTAAAGCGCCGCCCCCGGAAGTTGGGCATGGGGTTGGACTTACGCCAGACAATATCGTTCAAAATCCAGAACCCGAGGTCCTGCAGGATCGCGCCCAGACGGTAGATATTGTGGTAAGAGCCGATCACCCAGATTGTGCCGTCCTTATGCAGCAGGCGGCGGGCCTCTGACAGCCAGGAACGGGTGAAGCGGTCATACTCCTCGAGATCGGAGAACTTGTCCCAATCGTCATCCACACCATCGACAAGGCTGTCGTCGGGCCGGCGCAATTCACCACGGAGCTGGAGGTTATAGGGCGGGTCTGCGAAAATGCAGTCCACGGAGCCTGTGGGCAGACCGCGCATGACATCAACACACTCACCACGCAGAATCTGGTCGAGCGGAAGCTCCATGGAAACCGATTTCGCGCCATTCATGCCTGCTTCTCCGTCTGTCCGGCCGCTACCTGCCTGCGCACCGTGCCAAATGTTTTCCTGTGATGGGGGGAAATACCCGCAGCCCCAAGGGCCTGCCGGTGTGCTGCCGTGCCGTAGCCCGCATTGCGCTGCCAGTCGTAGTCCGGCCAACGGGCACCCAGGCGGGCCATAATGCGGTCCCGCACGACCTTGGCGACAATGGATGCCGCTGCAATGGACAGGCTAAGCCCGTCCCCGCCGACAATGGCCTGTGCGCTACACCCAAAGGCGGGCAGCTTGTTGCCGTCCACCAGCACATGGTCGGGCAGACGGGGCAGCCGTGCCACCGCCCGCTGCATGGCCAGATGGGCGGCGTTATGGATGTTCAGCGCATCCACTTCCTGCGTGGATGCCGCACCAATGCCAATTTCCACCCCTGCGACTGATGGCAGGCGTGCGGCAATGGCCTCGCGCACGGCGGGCTTGAGTTTTTTGGAATCATCCATAATGGCGGCGAGGTCATCTGGCACGCCGGCCGAGAACACCACAGCCGCTGCCACAACGGGGCCGGCCAGCGGGCCACGGCCCACTTCGTCCACCCCGGCGACCCGTCCGCCATGGTTCTGTTCTCGCGTAAAATCCGGCATTGCCCCTCTTTCCGTCCATTTTGAACGACTCGGCTAAAACAGCCGAGTCGCTCATTTGCGACTCGCAGGGACAGGAGAAGCATTTTTTTACCGGGATATGCAAGAGTCCCGGTAAAATGATTTTGTCAGGAACGCTTGCGACGGGGGAAAAGCAGCCAGCCCAGCGCCAGGCTAAGCCCGGAAACCAGCCCTACGGACAGCAGGGGCTTGTCACGCACGAAAGTAACAATTTTTTCCACCGTGCTTTCGCCTTCCTCATACAGATCAGCGAAATCCTGCTGCATATGGCCAGCAAACTGGTCAAACTTGCCTTCTGCCTGCAGGCCGATGTCCCCTGTCAGGCCGCCTACTGCGTCCTTGACATGTCCTTTGACATCCTTGGCCACGCCCTGAATTTCGTTTTCAGCGTTCTTGATCTTGTCGTCAGTCATGACATAGTCCTTTCAGGCTCTGATCGTGCGGCCTGGGTTCCATGCGCCAGCAGGGCTGGCTATTGGAAGCCGCACGACTGATAAACGGTATCAGACCGCAAAAACGCGCCGCTGGCTAGCATGGCTTTTCCCACACGTACTCAACTCATCGCGCTGACTGTTTCGTCCCTGCTGTTCATGGAACAGCTCGATGGCACAATTCTGTCCACCGCCCTGCCCGCTATCGCGCAGAGCCTGCATGTTGATACGGTTTCAACATCGGTCGCCCTTACATCCTATATCGTCGGACTTGCCATTTTTATTCCCGCTTCTGGCGCGCTGGCAGACAGGATAGGCAGCCGCACGGTGCTGCTGGTGGCTATTTCCATTTTCGTGCTGTGTTCGCTGTTGTGCGCAGGGGCTCATTCCCTGCCATTTCTGGCTGCCATGCGGGCCTTGCAGGGTGTGGGTGGCGCCCTGATGGTGCCGGTAGGGCGGCTGGTCGTCATCCGTGGCACCCCGCGCGACCAGCTTGTGCGGATCATGACGTGGATGACACTGCCTGCAACACTTGGCCCCCTGCTGGGGCCAGTGGTGGGCGGCTTTGTCACCACATGGCTGTCGTGGCGGTGGAACTTTTACATCAACATCCCCGTAGGGCTGCTGGGGCTGGCGTTAACCTGGCGCTATATCCCGCAAGTGCATGAACCCTCACCCTCGCCCTTTGACTGGCATGGGCTGTGCCTGTCTGGCGGGGGACTGGCTGTTCTGTCTGTTTTTGCCGAACTGTTCAGCCACGGGGCGGGCAACTGGGCCGTGCTTGCCACCCTGCTGGGCGCAGGGCTGATGCTGATGGTGCTGTACATGCGCCATGCAGCCCACCTTGCCGCCCCGCTGCTGGACTTCAGGTTGATGCACTTTGCAACCTTCCGCGCGTCACTTCTGGCTGGGGCGGCCTCACGCATTGCTGTGGGGTCCATGCCTTTCCTGCTGCCTGCGTATCTTCAGCTTGGCAGCGGGCTGAGTGCGGCACAGAGTGGGCTTGTCACCTTTATTGCGCCGGTGGGCGCTATTCTGACACGGCCTTACGTGCCTGCGCTGCTCAAACACTGGGGCTTTCGTCGGGTGCTGATGGTCAATGGCGTTTCGGCCGCTATCGTTTTTGGCCTGATTGCGCTCTACCGGCCCAGCCACCCGCTATGGACGCTCTCTCTGGTGCTGATTGTCGCCGGGGCCACGCAGTCCATCCAGTTCTCGGCCTATAATACCGTTGCCTATGCCGATATCCCTCCCGGCCGGATGAGTGCTGCCACAAGCCTCTACGCCACCATGCAGCAGATCATGCTCTCCGCGGGGATTTGTGTGGCCGCTGCGGTCTTGACGCTGCTGGGTGATGTGCGTGGCCATGCCCAGCCAACCTCGGGTGATTTTTCTGTCGCCTTTGCCGTCACAGGGCTGATTTCCCTGCTGGCCAGCCCTCTTTGCGCCATAATGCCAGTCAATGCTGGCGCGCAAATGAGTGGCAATCTCAAAAAGCCCAGCTAGACAGGACCCGCCGACACCGCCACAATGACGCCGCCAATGGTTTGGATACTCGGCCCGTGTGCCCCCGCGCCACCACCCCGATGCCCAACCTGCGGTGACGTGTACGCATGATACCATCCATTCGAGAGACAGACATTTGATACTGGCCACGCACTGCCACAGGCCCACCATGGCGCTGCTGACCAGGCCCGCCCCTGCTGTCGGGTCCTTTCCTATTCTCGCCCCGCCCCCTCCACACGGTGAATGAACAGCACGCTCCATGGACGACCATAGCCCGGCCTCCCCCCCTTCTGCCTCCCCCTCCGCACACCGCCGCAAGCGTCGGCTGCTTGGTGGCGCGGCTGTTATCGGTGTCTGCGTACTGGCCTTTGCCTTCCTGCGCCCCCATGGCAAGGAGGGTGGCACCCACGGCCACCATACGGGGGAACTGCCACAGCCCGTAGCCGTGCAAGCCGCCAAAACAGGCAGCATGCCCGTGGTGCTGACAGAACTGGGCACGGTCATTCCCATCACCAACGTGACGGTCCAGACCAGGGTGGAGGGCTACCTGCTGGAGGTACTGTTTACCGAAGGGCAGCATGTTCACAAAGGCGACCAGCTGGCCCTGATCGACCCCCGCCCTTACCAGGTACTGCTGAAACAGTATGAAGGCCAGCTTGCCCATGATCAGGCCCAGCTTGATCAGGCCCGCGTGGACAACGCCCGCTACCAGCGCCTGATCCGCCAGGACAGTATTGATGCCAAAACCGCGCGTGATCAGGAATTTATGGTCAAGCAGCTTGAGGGCACGGTCAAATCCGATCAGGCGCAGGTGGATAATGAAAAACTGCAACTGATCTACTGCCATATTACCGCCCCGGTGGACGGGCGCATTGGTATCCGCGCCGTGGACAAAGGCAACTTTATTGCTGCCGGTCAGTCTGGCGGGCTGGCAACGCTGGCGCAGATGCAGCCCATATCAGTCATCTTCACAGTTCCGCAGAACCAGTTGCCTGAAGTACTGGAAGAACTGCACACCAAGAAATCCCTGCCTGTTGAAGCCTGGGACAGCGCCAACTCCGCCAAGATTGCTGATGGTGCCACCAGCGTGCTGGATAGCGAAATTGATACCGCCACCGGCACGGTGCGGATGCGCGCCATTTTCCCCAATGAGGACGAGCACCTTTTCCCCAACCAGTTCGTCAACGCCCATCTACGCCTCAAAACGCTTGAGCATGCCCTGCTGATCCCCACGACCGCCGTGCAGACCGGGCCATCAGGCCAGTTTGTCTATGTGGTCAAACCGGATGACACAGTCAGCGTGCAGACTGTCACCACCGGCATGTCGGACGCCACGAATACGGTGATCCTGACCGGGGTGAAGGATGGCGACAGAGTTGTCACCGATGGCACAGACCACCTGCGGGCCGGGGCTAAAGTCAGCATACCCGCAGCCGCAGCACCCTCCACCGCCACAGGCAACGCAACGCCGTGAACCCCTCCGCCATTTTCATCCGCAGGCCGGTCGCAACCACGCTGCTGATGCTGGCCATTTTTCTGGCTGGCCTTCTGGGCTACCATTTCCTGCCCATTTCCGCCCTGCCTCAGGTGGACTACCCCACCATTACGGTGGACACGTTCTACCCCGGTGCCGGGCCGGATGTCATGGCGACCTCCGTTACCGCGCCGCTGGAAACACAGTTCGGCCAGATGCCGGGGCTGGACCAGATGACATCACGCTCATCCGGTGGGGCGTCTGTCATCACCCTGCGGTTTGACCTGTCGATGTCGATGGATGTGGCCGAGCAGGAAGTGCAGGCCGCCATCAACCAGGCCAACTCCCTGCTGCCGACCGACCTGCCCGCTCCGCCTGTTTACGCCAAGGTCAACCCCGCCGACACACCCGTGCTGACACTGGGCATTACCTCGGCCACCATCCCCCTGCCCGAGGTGGAAGACTATATCGACACCCGGCTGGCCCAGAAGGTCAGTCAGATTTCGGGCGTCGGGCTGGTCAGCCTGTCGGGTGGCAACCGCAAGGCCATACGGGTGCGGGTCAATGTGCCCAAGCTGACATCCTACGGGATCGACATGGACACGTTGCGCACGACCATCGGCAACGTCAACGTCAACTCCCCCACAGGCACGTTTGACGGTGCAAAGCGGGCAGCCACCTTGCGGATGGACGGGCAGATTACCAGCACACAGGTGCTGCTGGATCAGGTTATTGCCTATCAGAACAGTGGGCCGGTGCGGATCCGCGACATTGCATCGGTTGTGATCGGGGCGGAAAACACCCAGCTTGCCGCATGGGCCAACAAGACCCCGGCCCTGATCATGAATGTCCAGCGTCAGCCCGGCGCGAACGTGATTGCGGTGGTGGACAATATCAAGGCCGCCCTGCCCACCCTGCGCCAGACCCTGCCCCCCGGCATTGATATTGTGCCGCTGACCGACCGTACCACCACCATCCGTGCCTCGGTCGCGGATGTGCAGTTGGAACTGTTTCTGGCGCTGGTACTGGTGGTTGCTGTTATTTTTGTCTTCCTGCGTAATGTCCCGGCCACCATTATTCCGGGCCTGTCTGTGCCGCTGTCCATTGTGGGCACGCTGGCCATTATGTACCTGCTCAACTTCTCACTCGATAACCTGTCCCTTATGGCGCTGACCATCGCCACCGGCTTCGTGGTGGACGATGCCATTGTGATGATCGAGAACATCTCCCGCTATATCGAAGCGGGGGAAGACCGGATGACGGCGGCCCTCAAAGGCTCGGGGGAAATTGGCTTTACCATTATCTCCCTCACCATCTCCCTCATCGCGGTGCTGATCCCGCTGCTGTTCATGAGCGATGTGGTCGGCCGCCTGTTCCATGAATTTGCGCTGACACTGGCCACCGCCATTGTCATTTCGGCCATCGTCTCGCTTACCCTTGTGCCGATGATGTGTGCGCGCATCCTGACCGAGCGCCCGCATGATGTCAGCGCTGCGGCAACCCCCTTCCAGCGCTGGTCCGCCCGTATGGAAGAAGCAACCCAGCGCCTGATCAGCTTTTATGACAGGCTGCTGGACGTAGTGCTGGCCCACCAGAAGCTGACACTTGCCGTCGCTGTCGGCACACTTGTGCTGACTGGCGTGCTGGGCTGGACCATTCCCAAAGGCTTTTTCCCCGTGCAGGACACCGGGGTTATTCAGGGCATATCCGTCGCAGCACAGAGCATCTCCTTCGATAGCATGAAACAGCATCAGGAGGCTCTGGCGGCTGTGGTGCTGCAAGACCCTGATGTGGCCTCGCTCTCCTCCTTCGTCGGGGTGGACGGGCAGAACGCCACACTCAACCAGGGCCGCTTTCTGATCAATCTGAAGCCCCACGACAGCCGCTCCGCCCCCATGGCCGATATTGTCCGCCGGATCGAGGCGGAAACCCGGCAGGTGGCAGGCATTACCCTGTACCTGCAACCTGTGCAGGACCTGTCGCTGGACACCACTGTGACCGCCACGCAGTACCAGTTCCTGCTGGAAAACCCGGATTATGACGCCTTTAAAACCTGGGTTCCCAAGCTGATTGAACGCCTGCGTAAAGAACCCGCGCTGACGGATGTCACATCCGACCTTCAGGCCGAAGGGCTTGTCGCGCGGGTCACGCTGGACCGACCCACAGGGGCGCGCTACTCCATCACGCCGCAGACGGTGGATAACGTGCTGTATGACAGCTTTGGCCAGCGCCAGATTTCGACCATCTATACCCAGTCCAACCAGTATCGCGTGATTATGGAGGCCGACCCGCGCTTCCAGACCAGCCTGTCCTCGCTCAACCAGTTGTATATGCCCGGCATCAGCGGCAATTCGGGGGAAAGCACCACAGGCCCCACACGCTCGCCCACATCAGGGCTGGTGCCTCTGACGGCTGTTACCGCCATTACGCAGGAAACAGCGCCGCTGCTGCTGACCCATTTTGGTCAGTTCCCCGCCACCACCATTTCCTTCAACCTGGCACCCGGTTACACGCTGGGGGATGCCACACAGGCAATCCGTCGGGTTGAGGGCGAGATTACCCTGCCCTCATCCTTCCAGACATCCTTCCAGGGCACGGCTGCGGCTTTTGAAGGGTCTTTGGGGAACGAGATGTTCCTGGTCGCGGCCGCCATTATCGCGGTCTATATCGTGCTGGGTATTCTCTACGAAAGCTTCATCCACCCGATCACCATTCTGTCCACCCTGCCCTCTGCCGCCATTGGTGCGCTGCTGACCCTGATGGTGGCGGGCACGGGGCTGGATGTCATGGGGATTATCGGCATTGTGCTGCTGATTGGCATCGTCAAGAAAAACGCCATCATGATGATCGACTTTGCGCTGGAAGCCGAGCGTGAACATGGCATGGACTCCCTGCAATCCATCCGCACGGCAGCCACACTGCGTTTTCGCCCCATCCTGATGACAACCCTGGCCGCCATGCTGGGGGCCGTGCCGATGGTGGTGTCCAGCGGCACGGGGTCGGAACTACGCTATCCTCTGGGGTTGGCCATTATCGGGGGGCTTGCTTTTTCACAGTTGCTGACCCTGTTCACTACCCCTGTGATTTATCTGACCCTTGACCGCTGGAGCCAGCGCTGGAAGCCGCTGCGCCACACCACAACACCGCCCACCGGGCAGGCTACCCCGTGACGATCAGCCGGGTCTTCATAGACCGGCCGGTCGCCACCATCCTGCTGACCCTGGCCCTCCTGCTTGGGGGGCTTATGGGCTACCGCAGCCTGCCGGTGTCCGACCTGCCTAATGTGGACTTTCCGGTCATACAGGTGCAGGCCCGTCAGGCTGGCGGGTCGCCCGAGGAAGTGGCAAGTTCCGTCGCTGCCCCGCTGGAGCGCCACCTGGGGCAGATTGCAGACCTGACGGAGATGACATCACAGTCCTCTCAGGGTAGCACGCGTATTACGCTGCAATTCGCGCTGAACCGCGACATCAACGGTGCCGCGCGGGATGTCGAGGCCGCCTTGCAGGCCGCCCGGGCCGACATGCCCTCCACCCTGCGGCAGAACCCCAGCTACAGGAAGGCAAACCCCAATGGCGCGCCGATCCTTATTCTGGCCCTGACATCGGACACCCATACCCGGCCCCAGCTTTACGACTACGCCACCAATGTTCTGGTACAGCATCTGTCGGCTGTGCAGGGGGTTGGACAGGTCGAAATCAGCGGCAGCGCCCTGCCTGCCATCCGTGCCGAGATCAATCCTCTGCCGCTTTTCCAATATGGCATCGGGCTGGAGGATATCCGGGCAGCCCTGGCCTCCGCCAATGCCCATACACCCAAGGGCATTATCGACCAGGACGGCAGGCGCTTTACGCTGGATACCAATGATCAGGTAACACAGGCGGAGGATTATCGCGGCCTTGTCATTGCATGGCGCAACAGCCGCCCGGTGCGCCTGACCGACATTGCAACCGTCACCAACAGTGTGGAAGACCTGCGCAACGCCGGGTATTATAATGGCCATACATCGGTCATTGCGGTTGTCTTCCCGCAGGCCGGGGCCAATGTCATCCACACGGTTGATCAGATTACCGCCCGCCTGCCCATGCTGCGTAAGGCACTGCCCGGTGGGGTGGACCTTCACATCGGGCTTGACCGTTCCCTGACCATCCGCGCCGCGCTGGCCGACACTCAGCTCACGCTGATTATTTCTGTCGTGCTTGTGGTGCTGGTGGTGCTTGCCTTCCTGCACTCCCTGCGGATGACGCTGATCCCTGCCGTGGTGGTGCCCACATCCATTATCGCCACCTTTGGCCTGATGGCGTTGTGTGGGTTCTCGCTCGACAACATGTCGCTCATGGCGCTGACCGTCTCCACCGGGTTTGTGGTGGATGACGCCATCGTGGTGATGGAAAACATCGCCCGTTATATCGAACAGGGCATGTCCCCGCGTGAGGCTGCCATCAAAGGCAGTGGGGAAGTGGCCTTTACCGTTACCTCCATTTCCATCTCTCTGATTGCGGTTTTCCTGCCTATTCTGCTCATGGGCGGACTGGCCGGGCGGCTGTTCCACGAATTTGCGGTCACGGTGTCCCTGACCATCCTGATCTCTCTGGTGCTGTCGCTGACACTGACCCCGATGATGGCCGCCTATGTGCTGGCCCCAACCCAGCAGGCGGCCAAGCCCATGCGGCTGGCACGCTGGCTGCTGCGTGGGCTGGACCTGATGCAGGCAGGCTATGCCCGATCGCTTGATCTGGCATTACGCCATGCGCGCCTTGTGCTGTGCAGCCTGCCCCTGACCCTGCTGCTGATTGTCGCCTTGTTTGCCCGGATGCCCAAAGGGTTCTTCCCCGTGGAAGACACAGGCATGCTGATGGGCCATTTGCAGGCTGATCAGGATATTTCCTTCACCGCCCTGACCCAGAAACTGGCCAAGGTGCAGGATGTCATCCTTCAGGATCGGGATGTCGAAAGTGTTTCCTCCTTTATCGGCGGACGGGGCACAGCCAACCAGGCCAACCTGTTTCTGCAACTGACAGACAAGGCCCAGCGCAACGACACACCCCAGCAGTTGATCGCGCGCATCAGCCGGAAACTGCATAATCTGGTCGGGGCCAGTTTTTTCCTGATGGAGCCTGGTGTTGTCCGTGCGGGGGCGCGAGCGGGCAATGCGGCGTATCAGTACACCCTCAACGGTGGAGATGCGGCTGAACTATACACCTGGCAGGCCAAGCTGCTGGAGGCGCTACGCAAGCACCCGGAACTGACAGAACTCTCCTCCGACGTGCAGACCGGCGGGGCGGCCATTACCGCACGCATCAACCGCGATGCCTCTGCCCGCGTCAGCATTACCCCCCAGCTTTTGGGTAACACGCTGTACGACGCCTTTGGCCAGCGGGCGGCCTCGGTCATTTACAACCGCCTTAACCAGTATCGCGTCATCATGGAGGCCGACCCCACGCTCTGGCCAGGGCCATCCAGCCTGTCGCAGGTCTGGGTCAGCGTTGCGGGCGGCTCTGCCGGGGGCGGCACAAAAGCCAACACAATCCGCGTGCGCCGGACATCCGGCACCGATGCGGCAGGCAGTAGTGCGGCCTCCAGCCTCAGCAGCCAGTCCTTCCGCAACCAGATTGCCAATACGCTGGCAGGAGGGGCTGGGGCCTCCAATGGGTCGGCGGTCAGCACATCGTCAGAAACCATGGTGCCGCTGACTGTGGTGTCCAAGCTCAAACCCACCCAGACCCCCCTGGCTGTTAACCATCAGGGAGATAGTGTGGCCGCCACACTCTCCTTCAATCTGGCCAGCGGGGTCGCCCTTAGTCAGGCAACACGGATTATCGAGGAAGAACAGGTGGCCCTGCACATGCCACCCACCATCCATGGCAGTTTTGCGGGCAATGCGGCGCAGTTCCAGAGTGCCGTCAACAACGAACCACTGCTGGTTCTCGCCGCCCTCGTTGCTGTCTATGTCACCCTTGGTATTCTGTATGAAAGCTATGTGCACCCGCTGACCATTCTTTCCACCCTGCCTTCCGCCGGGGTGGGAGCACTGCTGGCCCTGCAACTGGCTGGGGAGGAGTTCTCCCTGATTGCCATGATCGGGATTATCCTGCTGATTGGGATCGTCAAGAAAAACGCCATCATGCTGGTGGATTTTGCCATTACCGCCGAGCGTGATGAGGGGCTGTCACCGCTGGAAGCCATACGCACCGCCTGCCTGCTACGCTTCCGCCCGATCATGATGACATCGGTTGCTGCGGCACTAGGGGCCGCCCCACTGATTATTGCCAACGGCTATGGGGCCGAGTTGCGGCGCCCCCTTGGCATTGCCATTGTCGGCGGGCTTATCGTCAGCCAGGCGCTGACCCTGTACACAACCCCTGTTATCTACCTGACATTCGACAAATTACGCCTGCGGGCCAGCACGCTGGCCGCCCGCTCCTTCTTCCTTCGCAGCACCAGACAGGACATCTGATGGCCCCGTCGTCTTCCTCCTCTCCCCGTTTTCATTTCCGGCATCTGGGCGCACTGCTGCTTCCTGTCCTGGCAGCCGGATGCATGGTGGGACCTGACTACAAACGCCCCAGCGCCGTGATTTCACCCACCTTCAAGGAACTGCGCCCCGCTCCCGGCTGGCATTATGCCAACCCGCAGATGGCAGAACTGCCCAAGGGAGCCTGGTGGCGCATTTACAATGACCCGCTGCTAAACCAGTTTGAAGCGCAGGTTGAAATCAACAACCAGAATGTCCTGCAATACGAAGCCCGCTATCGCAACGCCCGCGCGGCCATTAACGCAATCCGCGCCCAGCTTTATCCAACACTCAGCGGCTCCCTCTCCTTCAACCGTCAGAGTTCGGGGCGTGGGTCGCGCTCATCGGGCACCATTATCAACTATGGATCGTCCACTACCAGCAGTGTTGCGTCCAACTCGACCGAGAACACCTATGCCCAAGGGCTTAATGCCTCCTGGGACCTTGACCTGTGGGGGCGCATCCGTCGGCAGATCCAGGCCCAGGTGACAGAAGCCCAAGCCTCTGCCGCCGATCTGGCCAATGCCAAGCTGTCCTATCAGGCACAGTTGGCGACTGCCTATTTCAACCTGCGCTATCAGGACAGTCTGCACGACATGCTTGAGCGCAATGTTGCGTTCTATGAGCGCTCTTACCAGATTACCAAAAACCAGTATGAGGCGGGCACAACAGACCCCACCACCCTCATGCAGGCCAAAACGCAGTTGGAACAGACACGCGCCCAAGCCATTGCCACCGACGCCGCCCGCGCGCAGTACGAGCACGCCATAGCCACCCTGATGGGCAAAGCCCCGGCAGACCTGTCCATCCCCCGTGGTGCCCTGCCCATGGCCATTCCGCCCGTGCCGGTGGCCCTGCCTGCCGCCCTGCTGCAACGCAGGCCCGATATTGCTGCTGCCGAACGCCGGATGGAAGAATACAACGCGCAGATTGGTACCGCGATTGCCGCCTTCTACCCCGATGTCAAACTGACTGCTTCCTATTCCTATAGCGGTGACCCCATTGGTTCTCTGGTGCAGGTGGCCAACCGTATCTGGTCACTTGGTGCCTCGGCCACGGAAACCCTGTTTGAAGGGGGTGCCCGTACCGCCGCCGTGCGGGAAGCCAACACCAATTACGATGCCTACGTCGCCACTTACCGCCAGACCGTGCTGACCGCCCTGCAAGCTGTGGAAGACCAGTTGGCCAACCTGCGGGTCTTGTCCGATCAGGCCCAGCAACAGGCCATTGCTGTTGAAAGCGCCAACCGCGCCGCCACCATTGCCTTCAACCAGTACATGGCAGGCACGGCTATTTACACCACGGTGATTACGGCGGAGGTCACCGCCCTTTCCAATGCCGAGACCTCCTTGCAAATCCAGCAAAGCCGCATTCTGGACTCTGTCAGCCTGATCGAGGCTCTGGGCGGTGGGTGGGATGCAACAAGCCTGCCCAGCAAGAACTCCATGCAGCAGGACAACCCGCTGCTGCCCTCCTTTATCCAAAAAGACAAAAACTGACAGCACGCCCCTTCGGCACAAAAAAGCCCTCCCGCTGTTTCGGCGGGAGGGCTTTTTGTTAACGGGCAGCCTCTGGCTTTGGTTCTGGCCTGCTATTTCATAATGCTGCGTCCGGCGACAAGCGCCACCACCAGGAAAACGACAAACAGCATAATACCGATAAAAAACAGGATCTTCGCCATGCCAGCAGCGGCAGAGGAAATGCCGCCAAAACCAAAAAGGCCAGCAACAAGCGAGACCACCAGAAAAAACAGAGCCAGTTTAAGCATATCGGTTGTCCTTTATGTTGTATGGTCCCCGTACGGCAAGGTCAGCCTATCAGCCTTTGCGCCGTAACAGAATACCGACGATGAAGCCGCACAGGCTTGCGGTGAACACCGCAAACAGAGGCTGGTCTATCACCACATCACGCATGGCTTCCGCCAGGGCAGAGCGCCCACCGGGGGTCAGCGCATCATACTCCGGGGTTTTACCAAACAGGCCGTCTGCCCCGTCCTGAACCCGGCCAATGCCATCTTCCAGCATGTGTTCCACTTTTTTTTCTTCACTCATGCGGGTCTTTCCTTACACCTGCTTCTGGTCATAACGCGGCATACCACTTTTTGGATGCATACAACCGCGCTCACCCCTGGGTCATATCTCGGCAGAGCGCCAGTAGGAGGCACCACCAGGGTCTGCCTCCCCCGCGATCATGGCGCGCAACCGCGTGGCATACATCCGAAATGCCGGAGAATCTGGGTCTCTTTCCGGCAGGTCGAGTGTAATTTCACCCGTAATGCCCGCCGGTGGCCCCCCTGCCAACACCACAACACGCGTGGCAAGGCGCAGGGCCTCGTCAATATCATGGGTGACGAACAGAACCGTTTTATGGGTTTCAATCCAGATCCGCCGCAGCTCATCCTGCAAGCCGGTGCGGGTTATGGGGTCCAACGCACCAAAGGGTTCGTCCATCAGCAACAGGTCCGGGTCCACTGTCAGGGCACGGGCAACGCCAACACGCTGCCTCTGCCCGCCCGACAGGCGGCGTGGCAGGCGCGTAGCCTCGGCCTCCAGTCCGACCAGACGCAGGGCCTCAAGCGCACGCTGCTTTCTGTCATCCCCCGACAGCCCCAAGCCTTCCAGCCCGAAAGCAACATTACGCAGGACCGAGCGCCATGGCATCAGCCGGGCATCCTGAAACACCATGGCGCTGCTGCGTCGGCCATCGCGCACAGCCGGGCCACCGGGGGCACAGGCGGTACCGCCAGTCTGGCCTTCAGTCGGCGGCACAAGCCCCATCAACACCCGCAAAAGGGTCGATTTACCAACGCCCGACGGCCCTAGCAGGCACACAAACTCGCCTCGCTCCAAGGTAAGATTGACACCGCGGAAGACAAACTGCCCGCCACCATCATGCGACAGCCCCCCATTGTGCAGGGAAGCAACGCTCTGCACACCAGCACTCATGGCTGCCACCGCAGCACACGGGCACGGACAAAGCCAAACAGAAAATCGGTCACTGCATACAACAAAGCCATGGTCAGCATGTAAACGACCACGACATCCGTTGCCAGCAGGCTTGAAGCCTGCATCATGCGGGCGCCAATCCCCGGCACACCAAACAGTTCCGCCGCCACAACCGACATCCAGCCCTGCCCCAGCCCTGTTCTTAACCCTGCCATGATCCCTGGGGCCGAGGCAGGCAGAACAATCTTGCCCAACCGCCCCAGAAAGCTGCCATGCCCAAAGGCTGCTGCCAGTTCAAAAAACTCAGGATCAACGCCTTTGACCGCGCCATAAGCCGCGTAAAAATTGATCCAGAAAACAGAAATCGCGATAATAAAGGTGGCACCCGCCGTATTGAGCCCAAACCAGAGAATGGCAAAGGGCACCCAGGCCAGCCCTGGCACAGGGCGCAACAGGCGCACAACCCCTTCCAGCAGGCTGTCCACAACCACCAGCATGCCGCAGACAACGCCCAGGGCGCAGCCCAGAATGGAGCCGATCAGCAGCCCCAGCGAGTAATGCTGCAAGCTGTCCCACACGGCCTGTTGCCAAAAACCGCCCCGGACTTCGTCCAGCCAGGCATCGCCCAGGCTGCTGGGAGCTGGCACCATACTGACAGGCAAAAAGCCGCAGCGCACTGCGGCTTCCCACCCCCCCACAAACACAACCAGCCCCAACATGGCCAGCCCAAGACGGGCCTGTTTACTTAAACTCTCCGTCACGGTGTCCCCTGCCGCCACAAATCCTGAATGAACAGGTCTTCCACTGGCTGCGCCTTACGCAGAAGCCCCTGCGCGACCTCAAAATCCTGCAAGTCACGCACGCCGGGAATAATCCTAGCTGGATCACTGATAAAGTGTGCTGCGGAATGCTCAAGTGCTTCTTTCATGAGTTCCTCGCTCACCAGCCCCCCACCGAGCACTTTCTGCACATAAGGCACCGCTTCATCCGGGTGCTGGGACAGCAGGGTCGTGGCGCGCACAAACAATGCCGTCAACGTCTTGGTCCACCCCTGCCTGTCAGGTGCCGTTGGGCGAAGGATGGCCAGCACAGACCCCGGCTGGTCAGGCATCATGCCTTGGCCATCCACAAAAATCCGCGCATCAGGCAGGCGGCGGCGCACGACGGTCAGCGCAGGCTCACGCAGCACGGCAGCGTCAACCGCACCGGCAAGAAAAGCCTGCTGGGCGGCATCAATATCCACACCAACAATGGTTGTGGCTGCGGCAAGGTCCGTAATACCAACCCGCTGCTTCAGCCAATACCGCAGCAGCGTATCAGGCACAGAGCCCGGCGGCTGTGTGGCAATACGCGGCAGACGCCCCTGTGTCGTATGGAAATGCTCAAACACCTCACGCGTAGCCTGTGCGCTCAGCGGTGCCTGCCCGTCTGCCGGCACTGAGGCTGCCAACGGGCCGCGCGCGATAACCGACAACTCATCGACGGATGCTGCGGCCACTACCTTAACATCTGCCCCATGGGCACGAGCCTGCAACAGCGGCAGAACACCCGCCACGTACCCATCAATCCGACCGGCAACCAGAGCCTGAATAGCCTGCGGCCCGGATGTAAAACGCACCAGTTCGAGTGTCAGTCCGGCATCCTTGGCCCAACCCTTGCCATCCAGCACAAACAGGGCGGAGGAACCCAGTACAGGAATATAACCAACCCGGATTGTTTCTGCCGCCTGCACAGGGGCCTGGGTGGTCACGGCCGCGACAGCCACGGCGGCCATCATTTTCAGAAAAAAGCGTCTCATTATACGCATGCTCCCGTATTGAAATGAAAAGAGAATTAGATATTACATTTTATATCAGTTAAAAATATTTTGAACATCACTATAACACTTGGGTCTGCGCCCTTAAGTGCCTGCAAGCCGCACGCTCTCCCATGCTTGAGGGAAAACCCTCCTGTGCTGACATAGACCCAACCAGCTTAAGACCGACTTTTCTGCGGACATAAAAAAAGCTGGCTCTTTTGCAAGAGCCAGCTTTTTCAAATCCGACAGAAGGAAACCCTTAGGCCGCGAGATCCTGAGAGGCTTCAACTTCCGGACGGGGGCCGCTGTCCTGGCCCTTGGCGCTGACATCGCGGTCAACCAGCTCGATGACAGCCATGGATGCTGCATCACCGTAGCGCACGCCAGCACGCAGGACGCGGGTGTAACCACCGTTACGGGCCTTGTAACGCTCTGCCACAGCCGAGAACAGCTTGCGGACAATCACGTCGTCACGCAGCACGGCAAAAGCCTGACGGCGGGCGTGCAGGTCACCACGCTTGCCGAGCGTGATCAGCTTTTCCACAACCGGGCGCAGTTCCTTCGCCTTGGGCAGGGTGGTGGTGATCTGCTCGTGCTTGATGAGGGCAACAGCCATGTTGCGGAACATGGCAGCACGATGAGAAGAGGTAACGCCGAGCTTTCTGCCGGCAATGCGGTGACGCATGGTTCAGTTCCTAGTTCAGTGAAAAGTCAGCTCAGAACGGCTCATCAAGCCGCTTGGCCAACTCTTCAATATTTTCCGGCGGCCAAGCCGGGACATTCATACCCAAGGACAGACCCATGGAGGTCAGGACTTCCTTGATCTCATTAAGGGACTTACGGCCAAAGTTCGGCGTGCGCAGCATTTCCTGCTCACTCTTCTGAACCAGATCCCCGATGTAGATGATATTGTCGTTCTTCAGGCAGTTTGCACTACGAACAGACAATTCAAGCTCATCCACCTTACGCAGCAGATTGCGGTTGAACGGCAGGTCATCTTCCGGCTCATCAGCCTGGACCGGACGCGGCTCATCAAAGTTGATGAACAGCTGGAGCTGGTCCTGCAGGATGCGGGCGGCCAGAGCCACTGCATCTTCCGGGGTTACAGCGCCGTTGGTCTCGACCGTCAGCAGCAGCTTGTCATAGTCGGTCACCTGGCCAACACGGGTCGGCTCGACCTTGTAGGACACGCGCTTGACCGGAGCGTAGATGGCGTCAATCGGAATCAGGCCAATGGGGGCATCTTCCGGCCGGTTGGCCAGAGCAGGCACGTAGCCCTTGCCCGTATTGACAATGAATTCCATGCCCAGGCGTACGCCGTCATCCAGTGTGCAGATAACAAGATCAGGATTCATGATCTCGATATCGTGCCCGGTCTGGATCTGACTGGCGCGGACCTCACCGGGGCCGGTTGCCGTCAGCACCATACGCTTTGGCCCTTCGCCATGCATGCGCAGTGCCAGCTGCTTGATGTTCAGGACAATGTCAGTGACATCTTCCCGCACGCCAGCAACAGACGAAAACTCATGCAGGACGCCGTCAATCTGAACCGCCGTGACAGCAGCACCCTGGAGGGAAGACAGCAGCACCCGCCGCAGCGCATTCCCCAGCGTCATGCCAA
The DNA here is from genome assembly GCF_008365315.1 of Acetobacter vaccinii. Taxonomy (NCBI): domain Bacteria; kingdom Pseudomonadati; phylum Pseudomonadota; class Alphaproteobacteria; order Acetobacterales; family Acetobacteraceae; genus Acetobacter; species Acetobacter vaccinii. The sequence continues at coordinate 122,351 of NZ_CP043506.1, forward strand.
AGCCACGCTCAAGAGGCTCGGCCACCACGGTTGCGATGCGCGCTGGCTCGACACCTGACTCGACCTCAAGCTTTTCCGGCTTGATCAGCGATTGCCAGTTTTTCTGAAGGACCAATGGACCGGCCTTTCAATACGAAAAACCACTGCGATACAGTGATTTTTCTGAAGTGGACACAACAACCTAAAAGCGGTTTCCGGCGGGGAAACCGCTTCCCGAACAGCGTTCAGACGCGCCGACGCTTGCGCGGGCGGCAGCCGTTGTGCGGGACAGGTGTCATATCACGGATAGAGGTGATCGTGAAACCCACGGCCTGCAGGGCACGCAGTGCGCTTTCACGCCCCGAACCAGGACCGGAAACCTCGATTTCGAGGGTTTCCATGCCATGTTCACGCGCCTTGCGACCAGCGTCTTCCGCCGCAACCTGCGCCGCGTACGGCGTTGACTTCCGCGATCCCTTGAAGCCCTGAGCACCAGCGGAAGACCAGGAAATAGCATTCCCCTGGGCATCCGAGATGGTGATCATGGTGTTGTTGAACGTGGAAAGCACATGTGCCACGCCCGAAATAATGTTCTTGCGCTCTTTTTTGCGAATACGCGGTGTTGCGGCTTTCGCCATGTCTTTTCTACCTCAGTCCCTGCCCGATCCCTGTGTGTGCACAGGCCGGGCATTTTAGCGAGTATTGGATTAACGCGTGGCTTTCTTCTTGCCAGCGATCGCCACGGCCTTACCCTTACGGGTACGGGCGTTGGTGTGGGTCCGCTGACCACGCACCGGCAGGCCACGACGGTGGCGCAGGCCACGGTAGCAACCCAGGTCCATCAGGCGCTTGATGTTCATTGCCACTTCACGGCGCAGATCACCTTCAACGCGGTAATCACTGTCGATCAGTTCACGCAGCTTCTGGATTTCATCGTCGCTCAGCTCGTTCACGCGCTTCGCTTCCGCGATGCCCGTAGCCTTGCAGATTTCAGCCGCGCGGGTTGCGCCAACCCCATAAATGTACTGAAGCCCGATAACAACGCGCTTGTTTGTCGGGACATTCACGCCGGCAATACGTGCCACGCTTTATACTCCTGTACGCCCACCATAATGGCGAACGGCTCTGTAGCCCATGCCTGGGCAAATTTCACTTGGTGGCCGCGAAATATACTGGCCACCGGCACAAGTCAACGAAAACTGATCACTTCTTCGTGAGGTCTTTCGTTTCCCCAAGGGCTGCTTCAATTTCTGCTGTGACATCAGAGGTCGGCAACATGCCGTTGATGGCATGCAAACGACCGGACTTTTCATAGAACGGCAGAATCGGCGCAGTCAGCCTGCGGTATTCCTTCAGGCGTTCAACAACCGTATCACGGTTGTCATCAGCCCGACGCTTGAACTCATGGCTTCCACAGGCATCGCACACACCCGCAGCCTTGGGTGGGTTGGAGACCTCGTTGTAGGTCTTGCCACAGTTCGCACAGGTAAAGCGGCCCGCAATGCGATCGGCCAGAATGTCTTCATCAACATTCAGGAACAGCACCGCATCAATGCTCTTGCCATCAGCCTCCAGCATCCGCTCAAGCGCTTCTGCCTGAGCTTCAGTCCGGGGGAAGCCATCAAGGATAAACCCGTTCTGGCAATCCGGCTGGGCAATACGGTCCTTGAGCATGGCAATGATCAGATCATCCGGCACAAGCTTGCCAGAGTCCATCAGAGCCTTAGCCTGCTTCCCGACATCGGAGCCACGTGCCACTTCCGCCCGTAGCATGTCCCCTGTCGAGATCTGGATCATGCCGTATTTCTTTTCCAGAAACACGGACTGAGTCCCCTTGCCTGCCCCAGGTGGGCCAAGAAAGATAATGTTCATCGTCTGACAATCCTCTGTTTCTTGCCGCCACGTGTCTTGCGCATCAGGCCCTGATACTGGTGGGCCACCAGGTGTGACTGTATCTGGGTCACCGTATCGATCGTCACTGACACGATAATGATCAGACTGGTGCCGCCAAAGTAGAATGGCACATTATAATGACTGATCAGTATCTGCGGCAGAAGGCAGACTGCAACCATGTAGGCCGCGCCAATAGTGGTCAGGCGCGTCAGGATCTTGTCAAAGTAGGCGGCTGTAGCAGCACCGGGCCGAACAGTGGGAATAAACCCACCCTGCTTGCGCAGGTTATCTGCCGTTTCCATGGGGTTGAAGCTGACTGCCGCGTAGAAATACGAGAAGAAGACAATCATCAACGCGTAGAACAGCATATAGAGCGGTTGCCCCTGCCCCAGCTCTTCCCCAAGGAAAGAAAGCCAGCCAGGAAGCGACTTGCCATTCATCAGGCCAGCCAGCGTCACGGGGATCAACAGCACAGACGAGGCGAAAATCGGCGGAATAACACCCGCGGTATTCACCTTCAGCGGCATATGCGTCGTGTCACCACCAAACATACGCTGCCCCATCTGACGCTTGGGATACTGGATCACCACGCGCCTCTGAGCCTGCTCCATGAACACGATGAACATGATTGTCAGCGCAGCCAGCACCAGAAACAGGAGCACAAAGATCGGCGACAACGCCCCTGTGTACCCCAGCTGGAAGAGACTGGCCAAAGCATGGGGCAGATTGGCGACAATACCGGCAAAGATGATCAGTGAGATACCATTGCCAACACCGCGCGAGGTTATCTGCTCCCCCAGCCACATCAGGAACATGGTGCCACCCACAAGGGCAGTCACACAGGTGACCAGAAACAGCGGTCCAGGATCAACAACAGCGGCACCACTTTGCACATTCTCCAGCCCCAGGGCGATGCCGTAAGCCTGAAAAACCGCAATCAGCACTGTCAGATAGCGTGTGTACTGGTTGAGCTTCTTACGCCCCTGCTCACCTTCCTTCTTGAGGGCCTCAAGAGAGGGCAGCGCGGTGGACATAAGCTGGACGATGATCGACGCCGAAATATACGGCATGATGTTCAGGGCAAAGACAGTCATGCGCCCCAGCGCACCACCGGAGAACATGTTGAACATGCCCAGAATGCCGCCCTGATGCTGCGCAAGCAGCTGCCCCATCACTGTGGCGTCCACTCCCGGCACGGGAATATAGGTGCCAAGCCGATAGACAATAAGCGCACCCAGGGTAAACCAGATCCGCTTCTTGAGTTCCGTCGCCTTTGCGAACGACCCCACATTGAAATTGGCAGCCAGTTGTTCGGCCGCGGAAGCCATACATTCACCCTTTCATACAAACAGCGTCACCACAGGGTGTGGAGACGCTGGCATGATAGTCTGAAAAAATCCCAGACAGCAGTTCTGCAGACCATGAAAGGGGGAAAACAGCACAGTGTACTGCCTCCCCCCATCTCATGCTCAGGAAGCGCTAGCTTCCGCCACAACCGGCCCGAGCAGCTTGATACTGCCCCCGACCTTTTCAATGGCGACGCGGGCAGAAGCGGAAACGCCAGAAACTTCGAACGTTACGCTCTTTGTCAGTTCGCCCTCAGCAAGGATACGGACGCCCGCATACTTGCCAGAACCAACCAGCCCAGCTTGCTTCAGCGCTGCTTCCGTCACCGGAGCCGAAGCTTCCAGCTTGCCGTCAGCAATTGCCTGTTCAACAGCACCAAGGTTTACAGGAGCATACACCTTGCGAAAGATGTTCTTGAAACCACGCTTGGGCAGACGACGGTAGATAGGCAGCTGACCACCTTCAAAACCGTTCAGCGACACGCCTTCACGTGCCTTCTGACCCTTGACACCCTTACCGGAGGTCTTGCCCTTGCCGGAGCCGATGCCGCGCCCGAGACGCTTCTTGCGATAGCGCGAGCCTTCGTTATCACGAAGTTCGTTCAGTTTCATTTCAATCCTCCACCTTCACCAGGTGGGCCACCTTGCGGACCATACCCCGTGTGGACGGCGTATCTTCCAGAACCTTTTCCCGACCGATCTTGTTCAGACCGAGTCCGACCAGGGTTTCCTTCTGGCCAGGCTTACGCCCGTTGCCAGAAGCGATCTGAACGACCTTGAATGTCTTTTTCTCAGACATCAGCGCCCTCCACAGCCTGATCACGCTTGCCGAAGATTTCTGCAACCTTCTTGCCACGACGGCTGGCAACAGCGCGGGGGCTGGCGCAGCGCGTCAGGGCGTCAAACGTGGCCTTGACCATGTTGTGGGGGTTACGTGTCCCGAGGGACTTGGCCACCACGTCGTTGATCCCAAGGCTTTCGAAAACAGCGCGCATCGGGCCACCAGCGATGATCCCGGTCCCGGCTTCTGCCGAGCGCAGGACAACCTTACCTGCCCCGAAGTGGCCAGCCACATCGTGATGCAGGGTACGGCCTTCCTTCATCGGGACGCGGATCATGCTGCGCTTGGCGCGTTCCGTGGCCTTCCGGATTGCTTCCGGAACTTCACGGGCCTTACCAGCACCATAACCGACGCGACCCTTCTGGTCACCAACAACAACCAGAGCGGCAAAAGCAAAGCGCCGACCACCCTTCACAACCTTCGCAACGCGATTGATTGTGACGAGCTTGTCTACGAGCTCATCAGCTTCGCGCTCACGCTCACGGCCGCCTCGACCGCCTTCTCTTGGTTCACGAGCCATTGCGTGATCCTTTCCTCAGAAGGAGAGACCGCCCTCACGGGCCGCCTCCGCCAGGGCCTTGACACGCCCGTGATAAAGATAAGACCCCCTGTCGAAAACGACCAGAGAGACACCAGCAGCGACAGCGCGCTCGGCAATCAGCTTGCCAACAGCGCCAGCACTATCCTGGGTCGCACCGTTTTTAAGGGTCGCGCGCAGCTCTTTATCCAGAGTCGATGCCGAGGCAAGGGTCAGACCCTGTGCATCGTCAATGACCTGAGCATAAATGTTCTTGCCAGACCGGAAAACCGACAAACGAGGACGGCCACCAGCCTTGCGGCGAAGCTGGAAACGAAGGCGCGCACGCCGCCGGTTCCGCAGTTCCTGCTGAGTGCTCATTTCTTCTTGCCTTCCTTGCGACGAATGGTTTCCGTATCATAACGCACGCCCTTGCCCTTGTAGGGTTCCGGCTTGCGGTAGTTACGGATGTCCAGCGCCACCTGCCCAACCTGCTGCTTGTCGATACCTTCCACGACGACAGCGGTCGGACGCGGCGTGGTGATCTTGATCCCCGCAGGAATCGGATAAACCACGTCGTGAGAAAAGCCGAGGTTCAGCACAAGGTTGGAACCCTGCACCGCTGCACGATAACCAGTGCCGGTAATTTCCAGGGTCTTGGAGAACCCTTCGGAAACACCCTTAACCGCAGATGCGATCAGCGCACGGGTGGTGCCCCACATCATGCGTGCCTGGCTGGCGGTGCCAACCGGCTGCACAACAACCTTGCTGTCCTGCACTTCTGCCGCAACATGGGAAGAAATAGGCAGAGAAAGCTCGCCCAGCTTCCCTTTGGCACGGAACACGCCGTCCGTAATGGAAACGGTAACCCCCGCCGGCACTTCGACGGGATATTTGCCTACACGTGACATGTATCCCTCCTCAGAACACGCGGCAGAGGACTTCGCCGCCAACATTGGCGGCCCGTGCCTCTACGTCGGACAGCACACCACGAGGCGTGGACAGGATGGAAACACCCAGCCCGGCGCACACGCGCGGCAGTTCCTTGATTTTAGAATAAACGCGGCGGCCCGGGCGGGAAACACGCTGGATTTCCCGGATCACCGGTTCACCTTCAGCATATTTCAGCTCGATATGCAGCTGGGCGACACCCTTGCGCACTTCTTCGCGCTTGTAACCACGGATGTAACCCTCGCGCTGCAGCGCCTCCAGAACGTTTGCACGCAGGCTGGAAGCCGGTGCAACGCAGGAGTTATGACGCGCACGCTGAGCGTTGCGAATACGGGTGAGCATATCACCCAACGGATCAGAAAGAGACATGTCGCGCCCTTACCAGCTAGCTTTGACCACTCCCGGAATCTGGCCTGTAGACGCCAGATCACGGAAAGCGACACGACACAGTTCGAACTTGCGGTAGTTACCGCGAGAACGACCCGTGAGCTTGCACCGCAGACGCACGCGCACGCGCGAGCTGTTGCGGGGCAGTTCAGCCAGCTTCAGGGACGCATCAAACCGATCTTCCACGGGCAGAGAGCGATCCATCACGATGTTCTTGAGAGCTGTACGCTTCTCTTTATCCCGTGCCGCCATGCGCGCGCGTTTCGCATTACGCAGGATGGCAGATGTTTTAGCCATATAACATTACCTCCGGAACCCTTCGAAAACCTTCGACGGTTTTCCAAGATCAGACAATAGAGCCCGCCTGTATCATCCCGCGAAGGGAAGATCAAACGCCTTAAGCAGAGCCTTGGCTTCCGCATCCGTTTTCGCGCTGGTCACGAACACGACATCCATACCGCGGACATCGTCCACTTTGTCGTAATCGATTTCAGGGAAAACAATCTGTTCCTTCAGACCGAGGGCAAAGTTGCCACGGCCATCGAAACCCTTCGTAGCCGGCAGGCCACGGAAGTCACGGATACGGGGCATGGCAATGGTCACCAGGCGGTCAAGGAATTCGTACATCCTTGCCCGACGCAGGGTCACTTTGCAGCCAATCGGCAGGCCTTCACGAATCTTGAAGCCCGCAATTGCCTTCTTAGCCAGCGTCTTGACAGGCTTCTGGCCTGCAATCAGCGTCATTTCAGCAAAAGCAGCATCAAGCTTCTTCTGGTCACCCGCAGCTTCGCCGACGCCCATATTCAGGACGATCTTTTCAAGCTTGGGCACCTGCATTTCATTGCTGTAACCAAACTGTTCTTTCAGTTTGGCACGCAGTTCGTCCTCGTAGCGCTGCTGAAGGCGCGGGAGAGAACGGCTTCCGTTGTTCGCAGTCATTGGTGGTTTCTCAGCCTTCAATCACTTCACCTGTCGCCTTGGCGACACGGACTTTCCTGCCGTCTTCCAGCACCCGGAAACCAACGCGAGTCGGCTTCTTGGAGGCCGGATCCACCAGCTTCAGATTGGAAAGATGAACGGGCGCTTCACGAGCGATGATCCCGCCTTCTTCCCCCATACGACGGGCGCGCTGGTGGCGCTTGGCCACTGCAACACCACGAACAACCGCACGGTTCTCGGAAGGACGAACTTCCAGAACTTCCCCCTGGGTACCCTTGGAGGAACCGCTGATGACGAGAACCGTATCGCCTTTTTTAATACGGGCAGCCATTACAGCACCTCCGGTGCCAGAGAGATGATCTTCATGAACTTTTTGGCACGCAGTTCGCGCACAACCGGCCCGAAGATACGGGTACCAATCGGCTCCTGCTGCTTGTTGATCAGCACCGCCGCGTTCCGGTCGAAACGGATGGCGCTTCCATCAGGCCGACGGACGGGGTACGATGTCCGCACGATAACAGCCTGGTGAACGTCGCCCTTCTTCACCTTCCCACGGGGGATGGCTTCCTTGACGGACACGACGATCACGTCGCCGACCGAGGCGGACTTCCTCTTGGAACCGCCCAGCACCTTGATGCACTGCACCTGACGCGCGCCGGAATTGTCAGCGACGTCAAGGTTGGTCTCGGGATGGATCATAACCTAGATATCCTTACGTTAGACCGACGCGCCAGCTTCCACGCCCACGGTCTCGCCGTTGCGGGAAATCACGGTCCACGTCTTGCGCCGCGAAATAGGCGGGCATTCGACAATCCGCACGGTGTCACCCACCTTGCAGATGTTTTCCTCATCGTGCGCCGCGTATTTCTTGGAGCGACGGATGAACTTCTTGTAGAGCGGATGCATGACGCGACGATCAACAAGAACCGTAATGGTCTTGTCCATCTTGTCGCTGGTCACACGCCCGCTCAGGACGCGCCTTGGCATCGGCTAACTCTCCTCAGGCAGTGGCGGCAGATGTTGTTGCACCTGCTGCTGTCTTAGTATTCTGCGCGACAATTGTCTTGATACGCGCAATTTCACGGCGAACCGTACGGATACGGCTCTGCGCTTCGTTCTGGCCCGTCGCCTGCTGAAAACGCAGGTTGAGCTGTTCACGCTTCAGTTCAACCAGACGAGCCTGAAGCTCGTCTGGGGTCTTTGCGCGCAAATCAGCCGGCTTAACCGCCTTTGCCATCTCACGCATCTCCAATTCGGGTTACAAACTTGGTCTTGATCGGCAGCTTTGCCGCACCAAGAGCAAGCGCTTCACGCGCCAGCTCCGGCGGCACACCTTCGATCTCGAACAGGATGCGACCAGGCTTCACACGGGCCACCCAGTATTCGGGAGAACCTTTACCGGAGCCCATACGCACTTCTGCGGGCTTTGTCGAGACCGGAATATCAGGGAAGATACGAATCCACACCCGACCGGCACGTTTCATAGCACGCGTGATAGCCCGACGGGATGCTTCGATCTGCCGTGCGGTGATACGCTCGGGCTGAAGCGCCTTGAGGCCAAAGGTACCAAAGTTCAGAGTGGTACCACTTTTTGCAAGGCCGTGAATCCGGCCTTTGTGAGCTTTACGGAATTTTGTCCGCTTCGGGGAAAGCATTGTCTTTTATCCCTCTCCTCAGCGCTGAGGAGCCTGTTCGGCCGCCCGGCGATCCTGAGCCAACGGATCATGGGCAAGAATTTCGCCCTTGAAGATCCAGACCTTCACACCGCATGCACCATAGGTGGTCATTGCAGTTGCTGTGCCGTAATCGATATCGGCGCGCAGCGTGTGAAGAGGCACGCGGCCTTCACGGTACCACTCGATACGAGCGATTTCCGCACCACCAAGACGACCGGAGCAGTTGATCCGGATACCCTGGGCACCAAGACGCATGGCGGACTGCACCGCACGCTTCATGGCACGACGGAAAGCCACACGGCGTTCCAGCTGCTGGGCGATGTTTTCGGCAACCAGAGTCGCGTCGATTTCCGGCTTGCGGATTTCAACGATGTTGAGCGCAACTTCGGTGCCGGCCATACGGGTCAGCTCCTTACGCAGCGCGTCAATGTCCTGACCCTTCTTACCGATCACAACACCCGGGCGAGCCGCGTAGATCGTCACGCGCGGCTTTTTGGCCGGGCGTTCGATCACAACGCGGGAAACACCCGCACCAGCCAGCTTGCGGCGCAGGAACGCACGCAGCTTCAGGTCTTCATGCAGAAGGCGGGAATAGTCAGCGCCAGCGTACCAGCGGCTATCCCAGGTGCGGTTGATACCGAGCCGCAGCCCGATCGGATTGACTTTATGTCCCATACCTCAGGCCGCCTTCTGCTCAGAGGGGGCCGCTTCAGGCTCTACCGCCCGTTCGGCCACAACAATCTTCAGGTGACTGAAAAACTTTTCGATCCGTGCGGAACGACCACGGCCACGCGCATGGAAGCGACGCATGACAATGGACTTGCCCACTTCGGCCGTCTTGACCACCAGCTGGTCAACGTCCAGCTGGTGATTGTTTTCAGCGTTGGCGATCGCGCTTTCCAGCGTCTTCTTCACCTGCTGGGCGATACGGCGCTTGGAGAATGTCAGCGTCGCAATAGCCTGGGCTGCAGGCTTGTTACGAATCAGGCCAGCCACAAGGTTAAGCTTGCGGGGGCTAACCCGGATGTTACGCGTGACAGCTTGCGCTTCTGTTTCCGCGAGCGTGCGCGGATGCTTCGGCTTGCTCATCTGTGCTCTTAGCCCCGCTTAGACTTCTTGTCAGCACCATGCCCGTGGAATGTACGGGTCGGAGAGAATTCGCCAAACTTATGGCCAACCATGTTCTCCGTAACCTGCACAGGCAGGAACTTCTGACCGTTATAAACACCGAACGTCAGTCCCACGAACTGAGGAAGAATCGTGGAACGACGGGACCAGATCTTGATCACTTCGTTTCGGCCCGATGCGCGGGATACTTCAGCTTTGTTCAGCAGATACCCGTCGACGAACGGACCTTTCCAGACGGAACGTGCCATCTTCTATTGCCCCTTACTTGCCGGTCTTCCGGCGACGGATAATCAGACTGTCCGTCCGCTTGTTGACCCGAGTTTTGTAACCTTTGGTCGGCTTGCCCCACGGTGTAACCGGATGACGGCCACCAGAGGTACGACCTTCACCACCACCATGCGGGTGATCGACCGGGTTCATGACCACGCCGCGGTTATGCGGACGACGGCCCAGCCAGCGCGAACGCCCGGCCTTACCCATGTGCTGGTTCATGTTGTCCGGGTTTGAAACCGCACCAACAGTTGCCATGCATTCGCCGCGCACAACGCGCAGTTCACCGGACTGCAGCTTGATCTGGGCGTAGCCAGAATCCTTGCCGACCAGCTGGGCATATGTGCCAGCCGAACGCGCCAGCTTGCCACCAGCACCCTGCTTCAGCTCGATGTTGTGCACGATCGTGCCAACAGGGATTGCTGCCAGAGGCATGGCATTGCCAGGCTTGATGTCCGCACGGGCACCGGAAATGACCGTGTCACCAACCTTCAGACGCTGCGGAGCGAGGATGTAGGCGAGTTCGCCGTCCTCATACTTCACCAGCGCGATGAAAGCGGTGCGGTTGGGGTCATATTCCAGACGTTCAACCGTGCCGGCGACATCAAACTTGCGACGCTTGAAATCGACATAACGATAAGACTGCTTGTGCCCGCCCCCACGGAAGCGGGATGTAATCCGCCCGTTGTTGTTGCGACCACCTGTCTTGTTCTTGCCTTCAGTCAACTGCTTGACCGGCTTGCCCTTCCAGAGGTCCGCGCGGTCAATCAGAACCGTACCACGCAGGCTGGGCGTGACAGGATTAAAGTGCTTCAGTGCCATCAGTTTCTACCCCTGATCACGCCAGCTTTGCCGTAAGGTCGATTGACTGACCTTCAGCAAGCTGCACGAACGCCTTTTTCACGTCGGAACGCTGGCCCGTGCGCCCCTTGAAGCGCTTGACCTTGCCCTTCTGGATCAGGGTGTTGACACCAACAACCTTCACCCCGAACAGCGTTTCCACCGCAACCTTGATCTCAGGCTTGCTGGCCGACAGAGCAACCTTGAACACAACCTGATTCTTTTCAGAAAGCGCAGTCGCCTTTTCAGTGATCACGGGCGTACGAACGATGTCGTACAGTGCTTCCCGCGACAGACGCTGAGCTTTCCGGCGAATGGCAAGAATGTTGGTCATGCCAGGCGCTCCTTCAGCCCTTCGAGGCCAGCCCGCGTAATCGCAAGCACCTCGTGGTTGAGAATATCATACACGTTCGCGCCAATGGTCGGCAGGACGTCGATGCGCGGCAGGTTGCGTGCAGCACGCACAAAGCCTTCATCAACGGCACCGTCAACGATCAGAGCGGACACCAGCCCGAGGTCTTTCAGCTTCTTGGCCAGCTCGGTCGTCTTCGTCACGCCAGAAGCGGACTCCAGAACGATCAGCTTGCCATCCTGCGCCTTCTGCGACAGGGCGGAGATCAGACCCAGACGACGCACCTTCTTGGGCAGGTCATAGCCATGATCACGAACGACCGGACCATGAACAGCGCCACCGGTGCGGTACTGCGGCGCACGCAGAGAGCCCTGACGGGCGCTGCCGGTGCCTTTCTGACGGTACGGCTTCTTGGTCGTGCCGGACACTTCACCCATGCCCTTGACCTTGTGCGTACCGGCGCGGCGCTTGGCCAACTGCCAGTGAACAACACGCGCCATGATGTCGGCACGCGGTGCAACCGCAAAAATGTCATCGGGCAGAGTGGCGGAGCCAGCCGTGCCGTTATCAAGTGTCTTGATTTCGATTTCCATGATCTCAGCCCTCCGCCGTCACAAGGCCGGCCGGATAAGGCGCGTCACCATGGCGGGCTTTCTTGATCGCGTCACGAATGAGAACAACACCGTTCTTTGCCCCGGGGACGGAGCCACGAACCATGATGATATTCTTTTCCGGATCGACCGCTGCGATTTCCAGATTCAAGGTGGTCACGCGCTCATCGCCCAGGTGACCAGCCATTTTCTTGTTTTTGAAGGTCTTACCGGGATCCTGGCGGTTACCGGTCGAACCATGCGAACGGTGCGAAATGGACACACCATGCGTGGCTTCAAGACCGGCAAAATTCCAGCGCTTCATGGCGCCAGCAAATCCCTTACCCTTGCTGAGACCCGTGACGTCAACCTTCTGGCCAACGACAAAGTGGGACGCAGACAAGCTGGCTCCGACTTCCAGCGTAGCGTCATCGGCTACACGGAATTCACGAACCACCTTCTTGGGTTCAACCTTCACACGGGCAAAATGGCCGCGATTGGGCTTTGTGACATTCTTCACCTTGGCGTTGCCCAGACCCAGCTGAACAGCGACATAGCCGTCCCGCTCCTGGGTGCGGACATCAACCACCTGCACTTCATCAAGATGCAGGACAGTGACAGGCACATGCGTGCCATCTTCCTTGAACAGTCGGGACATGCCCAACTTCTTTGCGATCAATCCGGTGCGCATCGTCTGGACCTTAGAGTTTGATCTCGACATCCACGCCAGCGGCGAGGTCGAGCTTCATGAGAGCGTCCACGGTCTGCGGAGTGGGCTCAACAATATCAAGCAGACGCCGATGAGTCCGAATTTCGAACTGCTCGCGGCTCTTCTTGTCTACGTGAGGCGAACGGTTAACCGTAAACCGTTCAATATGCGTCGGCAGCGGGATAGGACCCCGAACCCGCGCACCCGTACGCTTCGCCGTGTTTACGATTTCCTTCGTGCTGTTGTCGAGCACACGGTGGTCGTAAGCCTTCAGGCGAATGCGGATGTTCTGGTTGTCCATTTGTTTCTTAGTCCAACACTTAACTTGTCCGGGAAACCCGGCCGCCAAGTAAGACCCCGGCCGGTGGAGCCGGCCGGGGCTACTCAGGCTCTAGTTCCCTTATCGATTACTCGATAATGGTAGCAACAACGCCTGCGCCAACCGTACGGCCGCCTTCGCGGATAGCGAAGCGCAGACCTTCGTCCATGGCGATCGGAGCAATCAGCTCGACATCCATAGCGCAGTTGTCACCCGGCATCACCATTTCGGTGCCTTCCGGCAGATGCACAACACCCGTCACGTCCGTCGTACGGAAGTAGAACTGCGGACGATAGTTGGTGAAGAACGGCGTATGACGGCCACCTTCTTCCTTCGTCAGGATGTAGGCTTCAGCCTTGAACTTCTTGTGCGGCGTGATGGAGCCGGGCTTGGCCAGAACCTGACCGCGCTCAACGTCTTCACGCTTCGTGCCACGCACCAGAGCGCCGATGTTGTCGCCAGCTTCACCGCGATCAAGCAGCTTGCGGAACATTTCAACGCCGGTAACGGTGGTCTTGGTGGTGTCTTTCAGGCCGACGATTTCAACTTCGTCACCCACGTTGATCACACCACGCTCCACACGACCGGTCACGACGGTGCCGCGGCCAGAGATGGAGAACACGTCTTCGATCGGCATCAGGAACGGACGATCAACCGGACGCTCGGGCTGCGGAATGTAGGAGTCAACCGCATCCATCAGGTCCAGAACGCGGTTTTCACCGATTTCTGCGTCGCCGTCTTCGAGGGTCACCAGAGCGGAGCCCTTGATGATCGGCACATCGTCGCCGGGGAACTGGTAGGAAGACAGAAGTTCACGAACTTCCATTTCAACCAGCTCAAGCAGTTCCGGATCATCAACCTGGTCAACCTTGTTCAGGAAGACGACCAGAGCAGGCACACCGACCTGACGGGCGAGCAGGATGTGCTCACGCGTCTGGGGCATCGGGCCATCAGCTGCGGACACAACCAGGATCGCGCCGTCCATCTGCGCGGCACCGGTGATCATGTTCTTCACATAGTCAGCGTGTCCGGGGCAGTCGACGTGGGCGTAGTGACGCTTGTCGGTTTCATATTCCACGTGAGCGGTGGAAATGGTGATGCCGCGAGCGCGTTCTTCAGGAGCAGCGTCGATCTGGTCGTACGCCTTGAACTCAGCGCCACCCTTCTTCGCCAGCGTCTTGGTGATAGCTGCCGTCAGAGAGGTCTTACCATGGTCAACGTGACCAATGGTGCCGATATTGCAGTGCGGTTTTGTCCGCTCAAATTTAGCCTTAGCCATTGTTTACTCCATACCCCAAAATATTCGGGATGCAGTTGTTATAAGCCCGCTCACCACCTCGCAAGGGGGAAAGCTGAACTTTCACGTAGTTACCAGCGGTAGTGGCTGAATGCCTTGTTGGCTTCGGCCATACGGTGCGTGTCTTCGCGCTTCTTGACTGCCGCGCCACGGTTGTTGACGGCATCAAGCAGTTCGTTCGACAGGCGATCCTGCATGGTGTTTTCACCACGCTTGCGGGCTGCATCGATCAGCCAGCGGATTGCCAGAGCCTGACGGCGGTCGGAACGCACTTCAACGGGCACCTGGTAGGTCGCACCACCAACACGGCGGGAACGAACTTCAACAGCAGGCTTTACGTTATCCAGAGCGTTGTGGAACAACGCGACCGGATCGGACGCTGCACCGTTGCGACGTGCCATGGCGTCAAGCGCGCCATACACGATCTTTTCGGCGGTGGACTTCTTGCCATCGAACATCAGCGCATTCATGAAACGCGTGACAACGATGTCTCCGAACTTCGGATCGGGAAGGATCTCGCGCTTTACAGCGCGATGACGGCGACTCATACCTGGACTTCCTCTTACTTCGGACGCTTGGCGCCATAGAGCGAACGACGCTGGCGCCGCTTGGCGATACCCTGCGTATCGAGAACACCACGAAGGATGTGATAACGAACACCCGGCAAGTCCTTTACGCGACCGCCGCGGATAAGCACAACGCTATGTTCCTGAAGGTTGTGGCCTTCACCTGGAATATAGCTCACCACCTCATAGCCGTTGGTCAGACGCACCTTGGCAACTTTACGCAGTGCGGAGTTCGGCTTCTTCGGTGTCGTCGTATAAACACGGGTGCAGACCCCGCGCTTCTGGGGGCAACCCTGCAGTGCGGGCACTTTATTGCGCTTGACTGCAGGCTTACGCCCCTTGGCAATGAGCTGGTTGATGGTCGGCATGCGCCTTTCCCGATCCTTACACAGTTCGGTCGGCCAGTCTGTTTCTGACTGCCGACTTTCATTAAAAAATCCCATACGGCAAATGCCAGCATGAGGCTATATTGACATCCGGCCTTACTTCCACCGGAAGCGCGCCGCATGCTGGAAACTCATACAGAAAAACCTGAGCGCTTTTTCCATCCCAAGGATGATAAAAGCTGAGGGCCGTTTCCTAACCCTCCCCCCTTCAGAAGTCAAGCTTTGCCTTGCGATTCTCCCGGGGGTAATCCACAGGCACAAAAAAAGGCCGGAGTTTTTCCGGCCTTTTCCTGTGGATAACACTGTCTGGTCGCCGGTGTTACTCGGCGGCAGAACGTCCAACACGCTGACGGTCCTGGTCCGCCGCAATGGCACGCAGGCGCTTCATCACGCTGCCTGTCCCTGCGGGGATCAGACGGCCGACAATCACGTTCTCCTTCAGCCCCATGAGCCTGTCCACCTTGCCCGCTGTTGCGGCCTCAGTCAGCACACGTGTGGTCTCCTGGAAAGAGGCCGCAGAGATGAAGGACTGCGTCTGCAGCGAAGCCTTGGTGATACCCTGTAGCACCGGCATGGCCAGGGCGGGGCGTTCACCCGCATTCAGGCACTTGGTATTTTCAACCTCGAACTCAATGCGATCAACGGTTTCGCCAATCAGGTAGGTTGTATCGCCAGGCTCCAGAATTTCGACCTTCTGGAGCATCTGCCGGACAATCACCTCAATGTGCTTGTCGTTGATTTTCACGCCCTGCAGACGATACACATCCTGAATTTCGTTGATGAGGTAGTCGGACAGTGCCTCAACCCCCATCACCTTCAGAATGTCATGCGGCACGCGCGGACCGTCGACCAGGGGATCGCCCTTTTCGACAAAGTCCCCTTCCTGAACAGAAATATGCTTGCCCTTGGGGATCAGATATTCCTGCTCTTCTCCGCTCTCATCGTTCTTCACGACAATACGGCGCTTGGACTTGTAGTCCTTACCGAACTCAACCCGACCTTCCATCTCGGCAATGATGGCATGGTCCTTGGGCCGCCGTGCTTCAAACAGTTCAGCCACACGTGGCAGACCGCCGGTAATGTCACGCGTCTTGGAGCCTTCACGCGGCAGACGGGCAAGCACGTCACCCGCGTTAACCTCGGACCCGTTTTCAACTGAAAGCAGGGTTTCAGGCGACAGGAAGTAACGTGCGTCAGACCCGTTATCGAGCTTGACGACCTCGCCATTGGCATCCTTGAGCTGCAAGCGCGGCCGCAGGTCAACACCCTTGCCTGCCTGCTTATAGTCCACCACCACCTTGGCAGTCAGGCCTGTCACCTCGTCCATACGCTCGACGAGCGTGATGGAGTCGATGAGGTCAAGATACTCAACCTTACCGGCCTTCTCGGTGATGATCGGCAGGGTGTAGGGATCCCACTCAGCCAGCTTCTGGCCACGGGCGACAGTTGTGCCATCCACTGCCAGCAAGCGGGCACCGTAAGGCACACGGTAACGCACCTTCTCGACACCGTTTTCGTCTGTCAGCAGAATTTCGCAGTTACGGGCCATGACGATCAGGACGTTCTGGCTGTTCTGCACAACGTTGCGGTTGCGGATAACCACCTTGCCATCGCGCGAGGCTTCGATCATCGACTGCTCGGCACCACGCTGGGCCGCACCACCGATATGGAAGGTACGCATGGTCAGCTGTGTGCCCGGCTCACCAATGGACTGAGCAGCAATAACGCCCACAGCCTCACCAATGTTGACCGGGGTGCCGCGCGCCAGGTCACGCCCGTAGCAGCTCCCGCAGACACCAACCCG
The DNA here is from genome assembly GCF_008365315.1 of Acetobacter vaccinii. Classification (NCBI taxonomy): domain Bacteria; kingdom Pseudomonadati; phylum Pseudomonadota; class Alphaproteobacteria; order Acetobacterales; family Acetobacteraceae; genus Acetobacter; species Acetobacter vaccinii. Next base: position 139,141 of record NZ_CP043506.1, read on the forward strand.
GCTATCGCAGGTCAGAACCGAACGGATGTGAACGGTTTCAACGCCCGACTTCTCAATGCGTTCGGCGTCTGCTTCCTCAATGAGGGAGTTACGCGCCACCAGCACTGTACCCGTTGCCGGATCGACAATGTCCGTGGCCGCCGTACGGCCCAGAATCCGCTCGGACAGAGACGCAACAACCTCACCACCATCCATGACGGCGCGAACTGTCAGACCGCGTTCGCTACCGCAGTCTTCTTCGATGATGATGCTGTCCTGCGCCACGTCCACCAGACGGCGTGTCAGATAACCGGAGTTCGCTGTCTTCAGCGCGGTATCCGCCAGCCCCTTACGCGCACCGTGGGTGGAGGTGAAGTAGTCGAGAACCGACAGGCCTTCTTTAAAGTTGGCGATAATCGGCTGCTCAATAATTTCACCCGACGGCTTGGCCATAAGACCGCGCATACCGGCAAGCTGCTTCATCTGTGCCGGCGACCCACGGGCCCCAGAGTGGCTCATCATCCACACGGAGTTGATGGGCTTGCCAATTTCCTGACGGGAAATTTCCTTGGTCATCGCGGCCTGGACTTCGTCCGTGCAGCGCGACCAGGCATCAACCACCTTGTTGTAGCGTTCACCAGCCGTGATCAGACCATCCTGATACTGCTGTTCGAATTCCTTTACCTCGGTCGCGGTGCGATCAACCAGTTCCTTCTTTTCTGCCGGGATGATCATGTCATCCTTGCCGAAGGAAATGCCTGCCTTGGCCGCGTGGCGGAAACCCAGAGCCATCAGACGGTCACAGAAAATGACCGCTTCTTTCTGACCGCAGTGGCGGTAGACCGTGTCGATCACGTCCGACACAGCTTTTTTAGTCAGCTGGCGGTTAATGAGCGAGAACGGCACAGCCTGATGCTTGGGAAGAATCTGAGCAATCAGAACGCGGCCGGGCGTGGTCACCGTGGTTTCGAACACACGTGAGCCATCAGCTGCAACATGCTCGAAGCGGGCACGGATTTTGTCATGCAGCTTCAGGCCACCAGCGCTGAGCGCGTATTCGACTTCGTTGATCGAACCGAATGCCGTCGCCCCTTCGCGCAGCAGCGCGCCGGTCTGGGCATCGTATTCGCTCTTGTCCGGCGTGACCTTGAACTCAGGCGTTTCGAGGCTGAGGTAATACAGCCCGAGCACGATATCCTGAGACGGCACAATAATCGGCTTGCCGTTTGCAGGGCTGAGGATGTTGTTGGTCGACATCATCAGCACGCGTGCTTCAAGCTGGGCCTCAAGGCTCAGCGGCACGTGCACGGCCATCTGGTCACCGTCGAAGTCCGCGTTGAAGGCGGTGCAGACGAGCGGGTGAAGCTGAATGGCCTTGCCTTCAACCAGCACGGGTTCAAAGGCCTGAATACCCAGACGGTGCAGTGTAGGAGCGCGGTTCAGCAGAACCGGATGCTCGCGGATAACCTCTTCGAGGATATCCCACACTTCGGGACGTTCCTTTTCCACCATCCGCTTGGCAGCTTTAATGGTGGTGGCGTGGCCGTATTTTTCCAACTTGGCGTAGATGAAGGGCTTGAACAGTTCCAGCGCCATCTTCTTGGGCAGGCCGCACTGGTGCAGTTTCAGCTCAGGCCCGACGACGATCACAGAACGGCCGGAATAGTCAACGCGCTTACCAAGCAGGTTCTGACGGAAGCGACCCTGCTTGCCCTTGAGCATGTCGGACAGGGACTTCAGCGGACGCTTGTTGGCACCCGTAATGGCACGACCGCGGCGACCGTTGTCGAACAATGCGTCAACGGCTTCCTGCAGCATGCGCTTTTCGTTACGCACGATAATATCGGGCGCACGCAGTTCGATCAGCCGCTTCAGACGGTTGTTACGGTTGATAACACGACGGTAAAGGTCGTTCAGGTCGGACGTAGCAAAACGGCCACCGTCCAGCGGCACCAGCGGACGCAGTTCCGGCGGAATGACCGGCACCATGTCCAGAATCATCCATTCCGGGCGGCAGCCGCTTTCTGCAAACGCTTCAATCAGCTTCAGGCGCTTGACGAGCTTCTTGCGGCGGGCTTCGGACGTGGTTTCCTTCAGTTCCTGGCGCAGTTCCACCTTTTCGGCGTCGCAATCAATGCGCTCCAGAACCTTCTTGATGGCTTCCGCGCCAATCCCGACTTCAACACCTTCGTCACCATATTCGTCCATGGCGTCGAGATACTGTTCCTCGGTCAGCAGGGAATACTGCTTCAGCGGCGACGTGCCGGGCTCGAGAACCAGATAGCTTTCGAAGTAGAGAACCTTTTCCAGATCCTTGAGCGTCAGATCGACCATCAGGCCGATACGGCTTGGCAGCGACTTCAGGAACCAGATATGGGCAACCGGGCTGGCAAGCTGGATATGGCCCATGCGCTCACGGCGGACCTTGGCCAGCGTGACTTCAACGCCGCATTTTTCGCAGATAATACCGCGGAACTTCATCCGCTTGTATTTGCCGCACAGACATTCGTAGTCCTTGATCGGGCCAAAAATGCGCGCGCAGAACAGCCCGTCACGCTCCGGCTTGAACGTACGGTAGTTGATGGTCTCGGGCTTCTTGATTTCACCATAAGACCAGGAACGGATCTGCTCGGGCGATGCAAGCTGGATCTTGATCTGGTCGAAGGTCATCGCCTGGCCAGTCTGGCCAAGAATTTTCATGAGTTCATTCATGTGCCGAAGCCCCCAAAGGGAAACGGAGGGCCAGCACAACGTGGCTGGCCTCTCCCTTGAAATAAGAATGGATCGTGGCTGGGACGCGCACCGTTATTCGGCCCCCTGCTCGAGCTCCACGTTCAGACCCAGGGACTTGAGTTCCTTGATCAGAACGTTGAAGCTTTCGGGAATACCGGCTTCAAAGTCATCCTGCTCGCGCACAATGGCTTCATACACCTTTGTACGACCCGAGACGTCGTCCGACTTGACTGTCAGCATTTCCTGCAGCGTGTAAGCCGCACCGTAAGCTTCCAGCGCCCAGACTTCCATTTCACCAAAGCGCTGACCACCAAACTGAGCCTTACCACCCAGCGGCTGCTGGGTAACCAGCGAGTACGGCCCGATGGAGCGTGCATGGATCTTGTCGTCAACAAGGTGATGCAGCTTGAGCATGTAGATGTAACCGACTGTCGTCTTACGCTCGAACTGCTCACCCGTGCGCCCGTCGATCAGCTGGGACTGCCCGCTGCGGTTGACACCAGCCTTTTCCAGCATGGCCTCAATATCGGGAATGGACGCACCGTCAAACACCGGCGTTGCGATCGGCACGCCTTTGCGCAGGTTACCGGCCAGTTCTACCAGCTCATTGTTGTTCATGTTGGCAATGGCTTCGTCAAACACGGCCTCGCCATACACGTCCTTCAGACGATCGAGCAGTTCCTGACGCTTTTCACCCGTGCGCTGGTAGTCATCGACCAGATCACCGATACCACGACCGATGTTGGCACAGGCCCAACCCAGGTGGGTTTCCAGAATCTGCCCCACGTTCATACGTGACGGCACACCCAGCGGGTTCAGAACCAGGTCAACCGGTGTTCCATCTTCCAGGAACGGCATGTCTTCAACAGGCACAACGCGGGAGACAACACCCTTGTTACCATGACGACCGGCCATTTTGTCACCAGGCTGCAGCTTACGCTTCACAGCCACAAAGACCTTGACCATCTTCATGACGCCCGGCGGCAGTTCATCACCGCGCTGCAACTTTTCAACCTTGCTTTCAAAACGGGCCTGAATACGGGCAATAGCCGCATCATATTCCCGACGCAGGGTTTCCAACTCGGCCATGACACTGTCAGAGGTTACGACAATGTGGCGCCACGTTGCACGCGGGTGCTCATCAAGCACCTCGTTGGTGATCACGGTGCCAGAACGGATGCCCTTGTAGCCCGCACCTGCGGTCTGATCGAGCAGCTTTTCACGCAGACGGCTGTGGAAGGAACGCTCCTGAATACCACGTTCGTCATCGCGGTCCTTGGCCAGACGTTCGATCTCGGAACGCTCGATCGCCATGGCGCGCTCGTCCTTGTCCACGCCACGGCGGGAGAACACGCGCACATCCACGATGGTGCCTGTTGTCCCCGGCGGCAGACGCAGGGAGGTATCGCGCACGTCGGAAGCTTTTTCACCGAAGATGGCACGCAGAAGTTTTTCTTCCGGCGTCATCGGGCTTTCGCCCTTGGGTGTCACCTTCCCGATCAGAATGTCGCCCGGATTAACTTCCGCACCGACATAGACAATCCCGGCTTCGTCGAGGTTGCGCAGAGCTTCCTCACCGACGTTGGGAATATCGCGGGTGATTTCTTCCTGACCCAGCTTGGTATCGCGGGCCATGACTTCGAACTCCTCGATGTGGATCGAGGTGAAAACGTCATCCTTGGCAATCCGTTCGGAAATAAGGATGGAGTCTTCGAAGTTGTAACCATTCCAGGGCATGAACGCGACCAGCACGTTACGGCCCAGTGCCAGTTCCCCAAGCTCGGTAGAAGGGCCATCGGCAATAATATCGCCAGCCTTCACCTGGTCCCCGACAAAGACCAGCGGACGCTGGTTGATGCAGGTGGACTGGTTGGAGCGCGAGTATTTACGCAGACGGTAGATATCAACGCCCTGGGTAGACCCCGTGCTGTCCGTTGCACGCACAACAATACGCGCACCGTCGATCTGGTCGACAATACCATCGCGCTTGGCAACGATTGTCGCACCGGAATCACGCGCCACAGCGGCTTCCATACCCGTACCAACCAGCGGTGCGTCGGAACGAACCAGCGGCACAGCCTGACGCTGCATGTTCGAGCCCATGAGGGCGCGGTTCGCGTCATCGTTTTCAAGGAACGGGATCAGAGCAGCTGCAACCGATACAAGCTGCTTGGGCGACACGTCGCAGGCAGTCACTTCGGTCGGCGGAACGAGGCGGAAGTCACCGTTACGACGCACGGAAATCAAGTCGCTGGTCAGCGCGCCGGTCTGTTCGTCAACCTTGGCATCAGCCTGGGCAACAACCAGCCGCTCTTCTTCCATAGCGGAAAGATACTTCCAGCCATCCTGCAGTATGCCGTCCTTCACCAGGCGATACGGCGTTTCAATAAAGCCGTATTTATTGACTTTGGCATAGGTGGCCAGTGAGTTGATCAGACCGATGTTCGGGCCTTCAGGCGTTTCAATCGGGCAGATACGGCCGTAATGCGTGGGATGAACGTCACGGACTTCAAAGCCTGCGCGTTCACGGGTCAGACCGCCCGGACCAAGCGCCGAAAGGCGACGCTTATGCGTAACTTCCGACAGCGGATTGGTCTGGTCCATGAACTGGCTGAGCTGGGACGAGCCGAAGAACTCGCGCACAGCAGCCGCAGCCGGTTTGGCGTTGATGAGGTCATGCGGCATGACCGTATCAATATCGACAGAGCCCATCCGTTCACGGATGGCGCGTTCCATGCGCAGCAGGCCAATACGATACTGGTTTTCCATCAACTCGCCCACGGACCGCACGCGACGGTTGCCGAGGTTGTCGATGTCATCAATCTGACCGCGACCATCCTTAAGGTCACACAGAACCTTGATGGTACGCAGGATGTCGTCCTTGCGAAGGACACGCACCGTATCGGGCACATCCATGTCAAGGCGCATGTTCATCTTTACACGACCAACAGCGGACAGGTCGTAACGATCGGGGTCGAAGAACAGGCCCTGAAGCATCGCTTCTGCCGTTTCAGCCGTCGGGGGTTCACCCGGACGCATGACACGGTAGATATCGATCAGCGCCTCATCACGGCTGGTGTTCTTATCAACCGTCAGCGTGTTGCGGATCCAGGGACCCTTGGCGCCGTCGATGGCCAGAACCGGCAGTTCGGTAACGCCAGCTTCTTCCAGGGATGCCAGGCGTGCTTCGGTGATTTCCTCGCCCGCTTCGCCATAGATCTCACCGGTGTTCATGTTCACAATGTCGTGCGCGATGAAACGCCCGATCAGGTCAACATCACCCACCAGCACTTCGCGGGTTTTTTCCGCAATCTGGCGCACCAGACGGGCCGTCAGCTTGGTTTCAGCCTCGGCAACAACTTCACCGGTTTCAGCGTCCACCAGCGGGGCCAGCAGCTTCATGCCACGGAAGGAATCCGCATCAAACGGACGGGCCCAGCCTTTGGCAGTCTTGGTGAAGTTAACCGTGTCGTAGAAACGACCCAGGATTTCGTTGGCGTCCATGCCATGGATGTCCATGGCGTCAACATCACCCCCTTCTGCACGCTTGGCGGCACGGGCAGCAGCAGAGGCCTCACCTTCCAGCGCGTAAAGCAGGGTCGTGACCGGCAGCTTACGCTTGCGGTCGATACGGACATAAAGCAGGTCCTTGGCATCAAACTCGAAGTCGAGCCAGGAGCCACGGTAGGGGATGACACGCGCGGCAAACAGATACTTGCCAGACGAGTGTGTCTTGCCCTTATCGTGGTCAAAGAACACGCCCGGAGAGCGGTGCATCTGACTGACAATGACGCGCTCTGTGCCGTTGACAATAAAGGTACCGTTGTCGGTCATGAGCGGCATGTCGCCCATATAGACCGGCTGTTCCTTGATGTCGCGGATGGAGCGGGAGCCCGTGTCCTCGTCCACATCCCACACGATCAGACGCAGGATAACCTTCAGGGGCGCTGCAAATGTCAGGCCGCGCTGAATGCACTCTTCGACGTCGTATTTGGGCTCTTCAAATTCGTAGCTGACGAACTCCAGGCGGCCACGCCCGGCAAAATCGTTAATCGGGAAAACAGACCGGAAAACTTCCTGCAAACCCGTCGGCACGCGTGCATCAGGCGACACATTGGCCTGAAGAAATGTCTCGTAAGACGCACGCTGCACGTCAATCAGGTTCGGCATCGGAGCGATTTCGGGGATCCGCCCGAAACTTTTGCGAATCCGCTTCCGTCCTGTGAACGATTTAGTGATTGCGTTCATCGTTGCTCCTGCCCCGCCCTTATTTCGGACCATCATGCCTGCGGCCCGCCGCAAGCCTGATGGTCCGAACTGTTACGGCTTTCGATCACCGACCAGGTGCCACCCTGACCAGACCCGTTCCGGACCAGCCCGAAACAGGTAAACGGGCAGAGGTATACACCCCCACCCGAAAACCCTGCATCCATAACCCCGCCAGAGTGGCGGGATAATGGAAACTTACTTCACTTCGACGGTCGCGCCGTTGTCTTCAAGAAGCTTCTTGATCTTGCCAGCTTCTTCCTTGTTGACGCCTTCCTTCACGACCTTCGGTGCACCTTCGACCAGGTCCTTAGCTTCCTTCAGGCCCAGGCCGGTGATGCCACGGATTTCCTTGATCACGTTGATCTTCTTTTCGCCAGCGGATGCCAGAACGACCGTGAATTCGGTCTGCTCTTCAGCAGCCGGAGCAGCAGCGCCAGCCGGAGCAGCAGCAACTGCAACCGGAGCAGCAGCGGACACGCCCCACTTTTCTTCGAGCAGCTTGGAGAGTTCAGCGGCTTCCAGAACGGTCAGAGCGGACAGTTCGTCAACGAGCTTTGCGAGATCAGCCATGGTTAGTCTTCCTAATATAAATACTGATTGAGAGAACGCAACCCCCTGTCGGGAGTCACGCGGGTATCCTGTCAATCCCTTCCGAGGAAGGGATTGCGTCAGGCAGCCTCACCCGTTTTGGCATAGGCCCCAAAAACACGAGCAAGCTGCGCGGCAGGTGCCTGCGTAACGGCTGCGATACGTGTAGCCGGCGTGGAGATGAGCCCCACAAGCTGCGCACGCAGAACGTCAAGCGACGGCAGCTCGGCCAGAGCCTTGATCCCAGATACATCAAGCACCTGCGAACCAAGAGAACCACCAAGCACCACAAGCTTGTCATTGGTTTTGGCGAACTCAACGATCACCTTCGCCACTGCCACAGGGTCGTCCGCCCACGCAAGCGCGGTCGGTCCCTTGAGCATCGGCACGATGCCGCTGAACTGGGTCCCATCCAGGGCGAGAGTTGCCAGCCGGTTTTTAGCGACTTTATAGTTCGCACCCGCTGCACGCACCTTGCGCCGCAGATCCGTCACATGTGCCACGGTCAGACCAGCATTCTGGGTGACCACAACCATGGACGTCTGGGCGAAAACGCTGGACAGAGAGGCTACTAAAGCCTTCTTTTCCGTACGGTCCAAATCCCGTCTCCGTCTTGTTCCACTTGGCTGACGCCAGGCGAAACGGGTTGCCCTTTGGACCCCACCGGCATGACCAGCAAGGTCCGCTCGCCTGTCCTTGAAACGGAATATCTGAGGCTGGCTGAAATGTTCAGCCTGCGATCAGCATCCCCGTCATACCTCCCGCCGGCGTTACCACCGATTAAGACCCAAGGCCGCGTGAGGTTTCGGACAGGTATAAGAAGACGCCATTACAACATCTTCATGCACAGCCCCACCTCACGGCGGGGCCATGACATTCTTGCTTCAGCCAGCGAAGGCCGAAACGTCAACAGACACACCAGGCCCCATGGTGGAGGACAGAGCTGCCTTTTTCAGGTAGGTCCCCTTCGCACCGGTCGGACGGGCGCGCTGCACGGCATCAACAAACGCGCGGATGTTTTCCGCCAGCTTGTCGGAACCGAAAGAGGCCTTGCCAACGCCAGCGTGGATGATGCCGGTCTTTTCGGCGCGGTATTCAACCTGGCCAGACTTCGCAGCTTCAACCGCACCCTTGACGTCCATGGTCACGGTGCCCAGCTTGGGGTTGGGCATCAGGCCACGCGGGCCGAGGATCTTGCCCAGACGACCAACCAGAGCCATCATGTCCGGTGTGGCGATGCAGCGGTCGAAACCGATTTCACCAGCCTGCACCTTTTCCATCAGGTCTTCCGCACCGACGATATCGGCACCGGCTGCCTTGGCTTCTTCAGCCTTGGGGCCACGTGCGAACACGCCAATACGCAGGGTCTTGCCCGTGCCGTTGGGCAGGGAGACAAAACCGCGCACCATCTGGTCAGCATGACGCGGGTCAATGCCCAGGTTCAGTGCGATTTCGATGGTTTCATCGAACTTGGCAGTCGCATTGCCCTTTACCAGAGCAACGGCGTCATCAAGCCCGTAAGCCTGAGTGGCGACAACTTTGGCCCGAGCAGCGGCCAGACGTTTGTTCTTTGCCATGATGCTCAGCCTTCCACCACTTCAAGACCCATGGAGCGGGCAGAGCCCACCAGCATACGCACGGCGCCATCGAGGTCGTTGGCGTTCATGTCCTGCTGCTTCTGCTCGGCGATCTCACGGATCTGAGCGATCGTCACCTTACCAACAGCCGCACCCTTGCCAACCGTCTGGCTGCCCTTGGAGACCTTGGCGGCCTTGAGCAGGAAGTAGGTGTTGGGCGGGGTTTTGGTGATGAAGCTGAACGTACGGTCAGCATAAGCGGTAATGACGACAGGAATCGGCATGCCCGGCTCAAGACCCTGGGTCTTGGCATTAAAGGCCTTGCAGAATTCCATGATATTCAGACCGCGCTGACCCAGCGCCGGACCAACCGGCGGTGACGGGTTGGCTTTACCCGCGGGAATCTGAAGCTTGATGTAGCCAACAACTTTTTTGGCCATATCCGGGACTCCTTATAATTGAACCCGGACCGCGGTTCGTGCGATTCCAGCCAGTGCGTATTGCTCTGGCTGCAACCTCCCGCGTTCCGAAACAGGAAAGGCGCGCTTACCGGGCCTTGGGCGTGCTGTCAAGCCCTGACGCCCCCTGCCTCATCAGATTGGCGGACGCCGGGTCGCGCTCGGTGCTGATCCCCCCGGCGGCAGGGGCATGCCGCAGGTGACTGTAATCCAGCGGCCCGAACGGCATGATCGCCCGCGCCCCATCGGGCAGGCTTGCACGTGACCAGCCACCCCCAAGTGCGCGCACAAGCTGCACATGGGCGTCCACCTCACGTGTCTGAGCCTGCACGAGGGAGATCCGGGCATTCAGGGCTGCAACCTGCGCGACAACGACATCAAGATAATTGGTCAGCCCGCCGGTATAGAGGGCCATAGTCATACCCTGCGTGCGTACGGCGGCATCCACCGCACTTTTTTCCTGCTCGACCTGTGTTTTCAGGCGTCCAGAACGGGTCAGATTATCTTCCACCTCCCGGAAGGCATCCAGCACGGTGCCGCGATAAATATCTTCCGCCTGCCGGTACTGAGACCAGCTCCGCTGAAGGTCAGCCCGCCGCAACCCACCCTGAAACAGGGGCACAACCGCACTGGCACCAAACTGGTACATGGCATTGTAAAGCGAGGCGAGGTCAAACCCGTTATCCATGAAGCCTGTCATGGCATTGAATGTCACATGCGGATAAAACGCCGCACGCGACACCCCGATGGCCCGATTGGCCTGGGCCATGCGCCTTTCTGCCATGGCAATATCGGGCCTACGCTCCAGCAAGGTGGAGGGCAGCACCAGAGGCGGTGTGCTTACCTGAAAGGGCAGACTGTCAACCGGAGCGATGTGGAAGCTGGCGGGCGCCTGATTAACCAGCACCGCTATGGTATGCTCCATGACATCGCGCTGCGACTTGATGTCAGTTTCCTGCGCCTGTGTGGCATAAAGCTGCGCTTCGGCCCGCGAGACATCCATACCTGGGGCAATGGCCCCTGACAGACGCAGCTTGGTCACCTCCACCGCCGCCTGATAATAGCGTATGGCGCTGCGGTAGACAGCTGCCTGAGCATCCAGCCCCCGCAGCAGCACGTAGTCACTGGCCAGTTCCGCCTGAATACTCAACCGCGAGAGGGCAAACTGGGCGGCCTGCTCCTGCACACCCTGTTCAGCCATACGGGTGCGGTTGCGGATAGCGGACCAGAAATCCGGCTCCCAGCTTGCCGTGGCCGAATACTGCTCCGACGACATATACATAGGCCCGGTGGCCCCGGCACCACGCCAGAGCCTATGGGCCGACCCCTTGTATTTCTGGCCGCTCGCCATGCCATTAAGCTGGGGGTACAGGTGCGACCGCGCCTCCATGGCCAGATCACGCGCCTGAAGGAAAATTTCCGCCTGCGCCTGAATGTCCGGATTAAGGCGCATCGCCTGATCTTCCAGCGCATTCAGTTGGGCGTCACCCAGCATGCTCCACCAGTCATGCCGCAAGGCGGCATCATCCGGGTGGGCGGGTTTGAAAATACCCGTGCCCTCCCAATTGTCTGGCAGCACAAATTTTTCAGGCTTGTACCGTGGCGCAAGGTCGCAACCAACAAGCAGGCTACCCGCACACCCCAGCAGGATACCGCGCGCCACAAACCCAAGACCACGGCGCGGACCATGCACCCTCATGGCTTGTGCTCCGCTGGCGGCTTGGTGTCGTGCGCAGCCTCATCGACCGACTCATCTGCGCGTGAGCCATACCCCAGTGCGCCGGGGACAAGGCGGACTTTCTGCCCATCCAGAATACCGGCATCCGGGTTGTTGATGACCCGGTCGGTCTTCTTCAACCCTTTGCGGATCTGGATTGTCTTGCCGTAGTTGGTGCCTACCGTTACCGGCACCAGACGCACGCGGCCTGAATCATCCACCAGCGCCACCTCCGCACCATCGGCACGGAACAGGATGGCACCCAGAGGCAGTGTCAGTTCATTGGGGTCACCGGGGGCGTGGAATGTGGCGGTCGCATAGGCGTTGGGCCAGAGTTCCCCATCCTTGTTGTCCAGCAGGAGTTCCGTCGTCACCGTGCGGGTGGCCGGGTTAAAGGCCGTGGCATTGGCCAGGAAACGGGCATGGAATGTGCGTTCGGGATATTGCGGCACATTCAGCTCCGCCTCCAGACGGGGCGTGATAATGTCCGAGTAATCCTGCGGCACGGCCACAAAAACACGCATGGCATGCACATCGGCCACGCTGAACAGTTCTGTCGCCTGCCCACGGGCTGTGACATCACCCCGCCCGGCGTTGACATAGTCCCCCACGTCCGCAAGGCGGGTTGTGACGATGCCGTCAAACGGGGCAACAATTTTCTTGAACCCTTCCAGCGCCGCATACCGCTCAACATCGTGCTGCGCGGCTTCCATTTGTGCCTGCTGAGCTTCAGCATTGGCAGCCTGCACGTCCACTTCCTGCTGTGACACAGCCTGTGTGCCTTGCAGGGCTTTCCAGCGTTTGGCTGTTATCTGGGCCAGACGATAGCGTGCCGCCGCCACATTGTAATTGGCCTTGGCCGCCGCATATTCCGCATCCAGGCCGGGTGTATCAATTTCGGCCAGCACGTCGCCCGCCTTTACCCGTGCGCCAAAGTCCTTGTACCACATTTTCACATAGCCCGAGACCTGGGCGTAAATGGGGGCCTGGTACCAAGCCGCAATATTGGCAGGCAACGACAGGGTGCGCTCGGTTGGCCCCGGCTGGGGGGTAATGACCTGCACTGTGGGGATGGCGTTCTGCTCTGCCTCACCCGCAAGCTGCACAAAAGCCGTGTGCCGCTGGGCTATGCCCACCACAGCCAGAAGAGCTGCCACCCCGGCAACGGCCAGATAGCCTGCCTTTCTCCGCCGGGCTGCCTGCGATGCGGGGGCCTGCCCGGTGCTGTCGTTCTGATCCGGGCTCATACCCTACCCTCCTCTTGGGCTGTCGTGGCCCGATGTTTCCTGCCGTGCACCATGGTGAACACACACGGCACAAAAAGTAGCGTTGCCAGGGTGGCCACAATCAGCCCCCCCATGACCGCCCTGCCCAGCGGCGCATTCTGGGAATTGCTCAGCGACATGGGCAGCATGCCGATAATCATGGCCGAGGCCGTCATCAAAACAGGCCGTATCCGCTCAAACCCGGCTTCCAGCGCCGCCAGAAAGGCATCGCCATGTTCGGCCAGCCTTTCCCGCGCGAAGGACACCACCAGAATGGCATTGGCCGTGGCCGTGCCCATGCACATGATAGCCCCCGTCAGCGCAGGCACCGACAGCGGTGTGTGGGTCAGGAACAGGCTCCATGCGATACCGGCAAGTGCTCCCGGCAACGCCGTGATGATAATGAACGGGTCCAGCCAGGACTGAAAATTGACAACAATCAGCAGGTAAACCAGCAGGATGGACAGGCCGAGCCCCCCCACAAGCTGGGTATAGGCGCTGTTCATCGTCACAGCCTGCCCCCGCACGACCAGAGTTGACCCCTGCGGCAGGTCAGCCTGGGACTGGGCGACAATGTCATTCACCTCATGCGAGACCTCACCCAGATCAAGCCCCACATTGCTGGCGTAGATGTCGAACACCGGCATGATGTTGTAGTGCGCGACCTCTGCGGGAGTGCCGACCTGCTCGATCTTGCTCAGCCCGCCCAGTATCTGCGGTGTCTTGCCATCAGGATTGCCATCCCCCTTGTCTATGGGGGTCAGTTCCAGATCATTCAGGCTTTGCAGGAAGGGCGCAGGCGTCTGAATATCAATCAGATGGGAGACGCCGGTCGTTGTATCCAGCCAGTACACCTGCCCGACCTGCGAACTGCCCGACAGGGACACCAGTGCATTGTTGGCAACATCTGCCTCGGTAATACCGGTGCCCAGAGCGTAAATACGCCGCACATTCACCCGCAGGGTCGGGGTTGTCATGGGCTGCTGGACAAACACGTCAACCAGCCCCGGCACACGGCGCAGCCTTGCTGCCAGCTTGTTGGCAAACGCAAAATTACCTGCAAGATCGCGCCCCATCACCTGCACATCCAGCGGGGCTGGCAGGCCGAAGTTCAGGATCTTGGCGGTCAGGTCACCCGGCTGGAAGGAAAACTGCGTGCCGGGAAAAGCCTCTGCCAGACTGTGCCGCAGGCGCTGTCGGTATTCCGCCACCGGCGCTTCTGCACTTTTAAGCGCGATCGTAATGTCGCAGTCCTGCGTGCCGACCGATGGTGTGGGCAGATAGGCCTGATTAAGCGCGCTGAATGGCAGGCCGCAATTGTCCACCAGGCTTTCCACCTGCCCCGGCAGAGTGCGCATGATCTCCTGATTGACCAGTTGGGATATTCTGCCGGACTCTTCGAGCCGCGTGCCAATGGGCGCGCGCATGTGCATGGCAATAACGTCGGAATCCACCTCGGGGAAAAAGTCCCGCCCGACAAAATATAGCAGCCCCAGAGACCCGACACTGCACAGGACAAAGATCGGCACAAACCGCTTGCGCACTGTCAGCAGGTGCAACAGCAGTTCGCGGTACTGCACCCGAAAGCGCTCAAACCCGTTCTGAAAGCCGCGCTGGAAACGGCCAAACACGCTTTTGGGCTCGCCGCCCCCATGGGCATGGGCCGCGACCTGAGCCGCCAGCATGTATTTGGCCATGGTCGGCACCAGAGTACGCGATAGGATGAACGAGGCCAGCATGGCAAAAATAATGGCTTCCGCCATGGGCATAAACAGCCAGCCCGCAACCCCTGTCAGTTGGAACAGTGGCATCCAGACAATGCAGATGCACAAGGTCGAGACAAAGGTGGGAATAACGATCTGATTAGCGGCGTCGATAATAGCGTTTTCGAGGTCTTTCCCCATTTCCAGATGGGCATCAATATTCTCGATCATCACCGTCGCATCATCCACAAGGATACCGACGGCAAGCGCCAGCCCCCCCAGTGTCATGACGTTGATGGTCTGCCCCGCCCAGCCCAGCGCAATAATGGAGCACAGCATGGCCAGCGGGATGGAGGTGGCAATAATAACCGTGGAACGCCACGAACCAAGGAACAGCAACACCACAAGCCCGGTCAGACACGCGGCGGTCAGCATTTCCCGCAGCACGTCGTGGACTGATTCCTTAACAAAGATCGAGGCGTCATTCAGCACCCGGATACTGACCCCCGGCGGCAGGGTCCGCACAATGCCCGGCAGTGCCGATTTAATGCCCGCCGCCACATCCAGGGTCGAGGCATCACCACTTTTCATGACGACAATCAGAACGCCCTGCTGCCCTTTGACCAGCACCAGGTTGGTCTGTGGTGGTCCGCCTCGGTGCACCCAGGCTACATCACGCAATCGGACGACAGAATTGCCCATCTGCTTGATGGGCACATCATTCAGATCCTCCATCGCGCGGGGGGAGGCATTGGTCTGCACCATCCAGTCAAACGGGCCTATGCGCTGGTCACCGGCGGGAAGCACAATGTTCTGACTATTCAATGCGCGGGAGACATCAACCGGGGACAGGCTGTGCGCCAGCAGTTTGATGGGGTCCAGATCAACCATCACATTCCCCGGCTGCCCGCCGTACGGGTTGGGAATGGCCGACCCCGGCACGGACACCAGCGCCGGACGGATGAGGTTGGACGCCATGTCGTAGATTTCGGACGCGGTCATGGAGGTCGATGAGACCTGCAACGTCATAACTGGCACCGACGATGCATTATACGCCAGGATCAACGGTGGAGTAGACCCGGTTGGCATCTGCTTGATCACCGTTTGCGAGACGGAGGTGATCTGGGTCTGCGCCACCGATGTATCGGTGCCCGGCTGGAAGAAGATCTTGACGATCCCGCGCCCGTAATAGGACTGGCTTTCAATATGCTCGATATTGTTGACCGTGGCTGTCAGCGCGCGTTCATAATAATAAATGACGCGGCCCGACATATCCTCGGGCATCAGGCCGGAATACTGCCAGACAACAGCCACCACCGGCACGCGGATGTTGGGAAAGACATCGGTCGGTGTGCTGAAAACGGACCTGAGACCGAATACGACGATCAGGATCGCCAGCACCACAAAGGTATAGGGCCTTTTAAGGGCTGTAATGACAATCCCGTTCATAGGAGGAAACCCCGCAACGAAACGGGAATAGGAAGCAGCGCTATATTAATACCCATAAACCCCAGCAATGCACATAAACTCCCGCCCGACCAGTGAAAATTGGATGAACCCCTGCGCACAGCGGCCACCCTACGTTGGGAAAACAATCCGGAAACAGGTGCCCACACCGTGCGTTCCGGTCTCGATACTGACAGAGGCTTCATGCAGGTGGGCAATGGCGCTGACCAGGCTCAGGCCAAGCCCGCTGCCCGGCACATGCCTGCTTTTGTCAGAACGGTAAAAACGCGACAGAACAACCTGCCGTTCTTCCGGGGCTATGCCTACTCCGGTATCTGTCACCATCAGCATGGCACAGCCCGGCGCACTGCCGAAATCAAGGGTAATGCTGCCGCCTTCAGGGGTGAACTTGATGGCATTGTCCACCAGATTGGCCAGCATTTCTATCAGCAGGTGCCTGTCACCCCAAACCTGCACAACCGTGGACTGAGGGTGCTTTAACAGCCGCTTACCCTCCATTTCCGCAATGGGTTCGTACAGGTCGAAAACATCCTCCACCAGTTCCCCTAGGGAGACCTCGGCAAAGCCCTCCGTGCGGCGGCTGTTCTCCAGTTCGGCAATCCGCAACAGGGCGGTGATAATGCCCAGACACTGGTCCAGATCATCCACAGCACGGCTCATGGCCGCTTTCTGCCCTTCCACCCCATCCCCCGCAGCCACAGCGCGTTCCAGCCGCGCCCGCACCCGGGACAGGGGGGTGCGCAGGTCGTGGGCAATGTCGTTGCCCACTTCACGCATGCCGTCCATCAGATGTTCCAGCCTGTCGAGCATGCGGTTCACGCTCCCGGCCAGTCGTTCCACATCATCCCGCTCTTTGGCGGCGGGCAGGCGCTCGTGGATATCACCCGCCATGATGCGGTCTATCGCCTCGTGCATATCCTTGACGCGGGACAAGGCACGGTGGCTGAGCACAATGCCCAGAAACAACGCGAACATGAATGTCGGGGCCGCAGCCACCAGCATTGTGTGCCGCAGCATCAGCTTCTGTTCCGCCAGAAGGTGGAAGCTGCGGCCAAGCACCAGCACCGTGCCGTTGGACAGCGTAACAGCCAGAAGGCGCAGGGGGTAAGGGTCACCCTCCTCCGGATAAATCCTGACGTTATGCGGCTTGCCATCGGGCTTGAGGCCATGCGGCCATGTGTGCATGTCGCCCGCTATCAACGCATGCCCTGGGTCAAACAGACCCACACTGCTGATAAGCAGCCGCAGGTCGCCCGTTGCACGCCTGCGGATGACATATTCCAGATGTTCGGGCGACATCTGGGACAAAAGTTCGGCCTCGCCTTCCAGAATTTCGGTGGAGCGGCGGGATTCCACAGCTTCCATCTGGGCATAGACCAGACCGAACTGCATGATCATGACACCAGCCATGGCGGCCAGCGCCATGAGCGTGATGCGAAAAGTTGCGGTGCGGAAAAGTTCAGTCAGAAACACGCAACTGGAACCCTGCCCCCCGGATACTCTGGATCAGGGGTTCCTCCCCCGGCACATCGATCTTGCGGCGCAGCTTGCCGATATGCACGTCCACCAGGTTGGTGCGAGGGATGAAACGATACTGCCAGACATCCTCCAGCAGCATGGAGCGGGTCAGCACCTGTCCGGGCCTGCGCATGAGGTATTCCAGCAGCCGGAACTCCCTTGGCAGCAGGTCAATCTCACGCCCGTCACGCCAGACACGCCGCTCGATCAGGTCCATTTCCAGCGGGCCTGCGCGCAGCTTGGTCACGCGCGTGTCATCCGGGCGGCGGAGCAGAGCTTCCAACCGGGCGATCAGTTCCTCGGCTGCAAAGGGTTTTGTCAGGTAATCATCCCCGCCCGCCTTCAGCCCGCTCACGCGGTCATCAACAGCCGACAGGGCCGAAAGCACCAGCACCGGGGTGCGCACACCCTGCTGGCGCATGTTCTCGATCACGCTCAACCCATCCATACCGGGCAGAAGACGGTCCACAACCATGACATCGGCTTCGCCCAGCAAGGCGGTTTCCAGCCCTGTGTCACCCCGCGCTGCGTGGCGCACAAAAAAACCGCGGGCCTTCAGTTCGCCTATGACTTCTTCCGCGATCGCGCTGTCATCTTCGATCAGAAGAACCGTTCTGCCTTCCTGTTCCTGGAATGCGGTATCCTCTTTCGCCATATCCACCTTCCTGTTCCATCCTTACTGTGATGCCGCCATGTCCCCCGCTGCGCCAGTAAATTCGATTTCAGAGTCATCCCCTTCAGGCGTGCTGCCTGTGGGTTCATCCATATCTTTCAGTCTGCGGCTGACAACACGCGTGCGCCTGCGGGCCTCCTCGATCGAAAAGGACATGGCCTGGGCATTTTTGGCCAGCTTGTCCAAAACGGCGTCCATACGCAGCATTTCCTGCCGTGTTGAACCCAGCAGACGGGCAATGGTTTCCGTTCTTTCCTCCAGCGCCAGCGTCACATACCCCAGATGGATGGTTCTGAGCATGGCGGGCATGAGTGCTGGCCCCATGATCATGATCCGGAACTGGCGGCCGATTTCATCAATCAGCCCCGGAATACGTGCGACCTCTGTGTAAAGCCCATCTGTTGGCAGGTAGAGCACCGCAAACTCCACGGTCTGCGGAGGGTGGATGTATTTTGTCGCAATCTTGCGGGCTTCCAGCCGCACTGTGCTTTCCAGCGATTTGCGGGCGGCCTTTTCGGCCGCGGCATTGCCTTCCTCCGCTGCGTTCAGCAACCGCTCATACGCTTCGGTGGGGAATTTGCTGTCCAGTGGCATCAGCGGTGGTGTTGTGGAGCGCACAGGCATACGGATGGCAAATTCAACCACCTCGTTGCCCGTGCCCAGCCGCACGTTACTTTCATAGGCCTCGGGTGGCAGCACATCGTCAAGAATGGAGCGCAACTGGGCCTCCCCCCAGCCACCCCGCGTCTTGACGTTGCCAAACAGCCGCTTGAGGTCGCTGATCTGCGCGGTCATGGCCTGAACTTCGCCCATGGCTTTCTGCATGGCCGAAAACTGCTCCAGCACACGCTGGAACGATGTCTGCATCTGGCGCTCCACCGCCTGATGCAACTGCTCTGTCACCGCTGTGCGTATGGTTTCGATCTGCCGGGCCGATGTTTCCGCCAGAGCCTGCAAGGACTGCGCCTGTGCTGCGCGGGCCTCGGCCTGCTCCCGCCCCATGGCACCGGCCAGTGCGCCCAGTTGTTCAGCCAGAGCCGAGCGCATTCTTTCCGTGCGCTCCCCCATGCCCCGCTCCATCTCAGCCAGAGCCGAACGTTGGGAGGCGGTTTCCGAACGGGTGATGGCGGTTTCCCGCTCGATCATGACATACAGGCGGGCCAGCAGGTCTGAATCCGCGCTGCCTTTTTCCTTCCGCCCCAGCAGCAGGGCCAAGGACACGCCAAGAACCACCCCACCAATCAGTGCGCATACAAGAACAATTAAAGAACTCATAGCCTGTTTTGTCTCATGTCCAGGCCAAGGGCAAGTATCCTTTACACGTCTTGCTTACATGCCCACACGACCCCGTGCCCCCTGCTGACAATGGCCGAAAAAAAATGATAAGCCATAGCCTCACACCAGGCATGTTCAGAACACAGAACAACACGCTGAACATCAGAGGAGCGGAATTTGAACACACTGCAACGCATCCGCGGCATGCTTGCTGGCTCGGCTGGCAACCTGCTGGAGTATTTTGACTGGTATGTCTACTCCTCCTTCACAATCTACTTTGCCCATGCCTTTTTCCCGCATGGCAACCAGACCGCCGAACTGCTGAACGCTGCCGCAGTCTTTGCCGTGGGCTTTCTCATGCGCCCGGTCGGTGGCTGGCTGCTGGGCATGGCGGCCGATAAATATGGCAGGCGGCAGGCGCTCAGCTTTTCCGTGCTGGCAATGTGCCTTGGCTCGCTCTCCATCGCGGTTTGCCCCACCTATGCCCAGATCGGCCTGCTGTCGCCTGTGATCCTTGTCTGCGCACGCCTATTACAGGGCCTGAGCCTGGGGGGAGAATACGGGGCCTCCGCCACCTATCTGGCCGAGGTAGCAACACCCCAGAACCGGGGCTTCTGGTCTGGCTTCCTGTATGTCACGCTGGTCATGGGGCAGTTGCTGGCCCTGCTGCTGCTACTGTTCATGCAGTATGTGCTGCTGACCCCGCAGCAGATTGAGGACTGGGGCTGGCGCATTCCCTTCCTGATTGGTGCGTGCGGGGCTGTGCTTGTGTTCTGGCTGCGCCGCAACATGGTGGAAAGCGACAGCTTTGAAAAATCCCGCCAGAAGAATGATACAGGTGGCCTTGCCGTTATGCTGCAATACTGGCCTGCCGTGCTGCGGGTTTGCGGGCTGACACTGGGGGGCACGGTCGCCTTTTACACCTACACCATTTACATGCAGAAATACCTGGCCAACAGCCTGCACTTCTCGCGTGAGAGTGCGACCCTGATCTCGGCCCTCAGCCTGCTGGTCTTTGCCGCCATACAGCCCGTTTTTGGTGCCGTGTCTGACAAAATAGGCCGTAAACCTCTGCTGCTGTTTTTTGGCTTTGGCGCAACGCTGTGCACAGCCCCCCTGCTCGCCCTGCTCTCTCATGCCTCCTCCGCCTGGATGGCGTTTGGGCTGATTGTTGCTGCGCTGGTTGTGGCCTCGGGCTACACCTCGATCAACGCCATTGTTAAGGCCGAGCTTTTCCCAACCCGTGTGCGTGCCTTGGGGGTTGCGTTCCCCTATGCGCTGACAGTCTCGATCTTTGGTGGAACGACAGAATACATTGCCCTGTGGTTCAAACACATTGGGCATGAAAGCTGGTTTGCCTGGTATGTTTCAGCCTGTGCTGCGGTAACGCTGATAACCGTCCTGACCCTGCCCCGCATTGACCGGATTTCGGAAGAACAAAAATCCTGACAAACTACCGAGCAGGCAAGGCCATCGCCTTGCCTGTCAGCTGTCACAAAGGGCGCGGAGACATGCAGGAGCCGAGCCTTAACGGGCCTGTGGCTTCTTGAGACGGAATACTCAGCCCGTCCTATCAAACCGTAAAAATAGACCGTGGAGAAGGAGGCTGGCCTAGACCCACCTCCTTACCGTTCAGTCCTTGCTGGCAAAGGCCTTCATCCACGGCCCTATATCTGCCGGGGGCATGGGTCTGCCGAACAGATAGCCCTGCATGACATCGCACCCGATTTCTGACAGCTTGGCTTCCTGCGTGGCGTCTTCCACACCTTCCGTCACAACCCGCACGCCCAGGCGCTTACCAATGGTAATGGCGGCCTCAGTCACGATCAGGGAACTGACATCCTGCCCAAAGTTCATGACAAAGCTGCGGTCAATCTTGATCTCGGTCAGAGGTAGTTGTGCCAAGCGGGACAAGGACGAAAAGCCTGTCCCAAAGTCATCCAGCGACAGGCCAACCCCTATCTCGCGAATAGCGGCGAGAATGGCTTTGCTCTGCGCTGTCTGATGCATCATCGCACCTTCTGTAATCTCGATTGTCAGGCGTTCGGGGGCCAGTTGGTATTTGCTCAGCAGGTCTGCGATATCCCGGTCCAGCCCCGGCACGGCAAACTGCGCAGCCGAGACATTGACGCTGACCACAGGCACCACAATACCCGCCTGATCCCATTCGACCATCTGGCGGCAGGCTTCCTCCATCGACCAGCGGCCCAGAGCTTCGATCTGTCCGGTCTCTTCCGCGATCGGGATAAAACGTGCCGGAGAGATGGCCCCAAGCGTTGAATGCCGCCAGCGCGACAACGCCTCCACCCCGTATAACGTGCGCGAACCGTTGCAGATCTGGGGTTGGTAAAACAGCTTGAGTTCCGAATTGCGGATCGCCCGACGCAATGCGGAACCAATAATCAGACGTGAGCGAACCTCATCATTCACAACCGTATCGAGCAGGCGGAAACTGCCACGCGCGGTCTTTTTGGCGTCGCGCATGGCCACTTCAGCATGGGTGAAAATCTGCTCAACTTCCCTGCCATCATCAGGGTAAAGGCTGATCCCAATGCTGAAGGACAATACGAGTTCCTGCCCGTTGACCTCAATCGGCTCTGTCATGGCCACTGTCAGGCTCTCGGCAAAGCTGCTGGCAATGTCACGGTTGCCTTCGGGAATGACAATGACAAAGTCATCCCCACCCAGACGGCTGATAATGAAGTTGCTCCGGCATTGCATGGACAGGCGCTGGGCCACATTGCGCAGCACCGCATCGCCCTGGTCATGCCCAAGGAAATTATTGATGTCCTGAAACAGGTCCAGATCCAGCACCAGCAAAGCAAATGGCTGGGGGGTTTCCTGCGACGTCATCCGCTTGAGTATGGCTGACAAAGACGTACGGTTTAGCAACCCAGTCAGAGAGTCATAACGGCCCAGGCGACGCAGGCGCTGCTGTGTTTTGCCTTTTTCAATAATCGCCGCACAGGACGGCACGCAGCCTGAGACAATTTTCTGGGGCCAGTCGGTCAGCTTGTCGCGGTTGCGGGAGTAGAGGGCAAAAATCCCCACCAGTTCTCCCGCATGATTGCAAATAGCCGAAGCCCAGCAATCCAGCAGTTCCAGTTCCTGCCCGTCATCCATGCCCCCTAGCCAGACCA
Organism: Acetobacter vaccinii; assembly: GCF_008365315.1. NCBI lineage: Bacteria > Pseudomonadati > Pseudomonadota > Alphaproteobacteria > Acetobacterales > Acetobacteraceae > Acetobacter > Acetobacter vaccinii. The sequence goes on from NZ_CP043506.1 coordinate 161,503, forward strand.
GGGCCCGGGCCTCCTCCGGCTGGGCGATCAGGGCGGCAACATCCGCATCGGTCAGGGTCAGGCGCATAAGCATGCTGACCTTGCGCCTTGGCAGGCCCTCACCCGACAGAATTTCCAGCCCGCGGTCTTCTGTCACCTGCAAGAGGGTTGCCACAGTATTGGGCACCAGCTTTTCGGCCTCGGCACACAATCTGTCGGCAATGTCCTGCTCGGTTGCATCACCTGCAAGCTGGGTAAAAACCTGGCTCTGAAGCTCCAGCAACTTACGGCGGTGGCTTTCCTCGCTCATACCTTTAACAAAAGCCATGTAATAACGATGCTTTTCCGGCCCGATCAGAGCTGTTGAAATGGACATTTCGGCGGCCACATAATCACCCGTGCTACGGGTAAATGTGACCTCGCGCGATGTGCCGACAATGCGGTTGACGCCTGTCTGGCGGTTTTGATCAATATAGCCGTCATGACGACCCTGATGTTCCATGGGCACAAGGCAACTTACGTTGCGGCCCACGACCTCAGCAGCTGGCACACCCCACAATCGCTCTGCTGCATCATTAAAAAACACAACTCTATTGTTGTGATCTATAATAATAACCCCATCCGCTGCCTGCTGAAGCATGTCAGCATAGAGCGCGATATCGTGCAAAACTGCCACTTCTGGCGCTGAGGGCAAAGACATTATGCAACCTTAAGGATGAGACAGCTCAAATTTTTGATAATGTGCGGCTGGCGGGTGGAGAGGACCGCTCACCTCAAGCGTTACGGCTTTTCACACGCTATTCATCTTTTAGAAAGTTGTTAAGCTTTTTTTTCTTAATGCAAATATAGCATTTCTGGGCTTGACTATTGCAATAAACCATAGTGCAAAAAAAACAATTGTTTGCCATAACAACAGCATCGGCACCGCCGAGCGATTAACCTACTGTATCATCTGTTTAGTGTAGAGTTAAAGTCACTCTATTATATTGAAATTTAAAACAAGATCATATTAATAAACTAATACTTTTATGGAAAATATAAAAGTATGAATAAAATAAAAATAGAATTGAAAGTTTCGTTCCTGAACTTACTCACCAAGACGAATACTATTGGCTAAATTATGGAGAGACTGCACAAGGCTGTCTTTTTCTTGCTCAGTCCACATTTGTAGGGCATTGCCCAGGACCTGCTCGCACGCCGCATCAATCCGGGCCACGATATCATGCCCCGCTGACGTTATAACGGCCTGACGACTACGTCGATCAGCAGTGCTACAGCGCCGTACCACCAGGGCCAGACTTTCCAGCTTGGCAAGCTGGCGGCTGACTGTGGTGTAATCACGCCCCACACGCTCAGCCAGCTCCACCACACCAACCGGGCCACAACGGTCAACCAGCGCCAGAAGTGGAAACAAAGTACGGTCAAGCCGGATACCCGCTTCGCGGATAACCATTTCCTCCCGCAAGACACCGTTCAGCATGCCCATCACATCCAGCAATGCGCCATGCAGCGACCGCAGGCGGGCGTCTTTCTGGTTCTTTTGGTCCTGGTTACCCGCTATCATGCCGCATACTCCATATGGGCACCATACATACAAAAACCATTCCAAAAATAAAGGCGTATTACAATCGACTGAACACGCAAAAAATAACGCCTGTTCAGCCCTTGGGTTTTTCCACTTTCAGGAAAATTTATTTATTTCTTTAAAAGAACAATAATCACACCACAACATTACCTGCAAATAACGCTCAGGCTCCCTCCGACTTCTCAGCAACAGATTTGAGCAGCCCCTGATAATCCTGTTCCATTTTTGCCAGCAGAGCTTCCATATGCTCCATGGCCGCCTTTTCCATCTCTTCAACAGACGACAGGTTTGTAAGTTTGCTTCTGATATCTGCGGGCATTTTTTCATTCCCCAGAAGGGACTGAATGTCCTGCATTGCATCCGTATGTGCGTCAGCCAGAAGTTTGGCGTTTCTGGCGGCTGTCTTTTCTGCCTTGGCCAGTTTGGCTGACAGAAGCTTATCAAAGTCCGATTTTGCCTTGGCCTTGGCAGCGGCTTCTGCCTTAAGCATCTGTGCTGTCAGCTCGTCTGCCAGTGCCTGTGCCGTTTCCGGGCCTGCGCGTTTGCGGCCTCGGCAGACAACCTTCGCGATCTCATTACCATTGGCTGCACCAGGCACCACAGCGCGCCAGAGCAGTACCATTTCCTCAAGGTCAGGCCGCACAATCAACGTGTCGAGCCGTAGCGCCAAAGGCTGTGCACGGGTGGCACCCCGCAGCACGACAGCAGCGTAAGGCACAAAGTCCGGCAGGCCACATTCCAGCACTTTGTGACGTGGATGCATGTTATAAAGCTTCAGTAGTTCGCTGCCTGTTGGCTCGCCTTCCGCCTGCTGCCCGTCGGGGGCGGCATTTGTATAGCTTGGATCGTAATCCTTGGGGGGCAAGGGAGCCCGAAACAACCCCCAGCGGCGATCACGCTTACCCAGCTTACTGCGGCGCTGCTCAAACATCGGGGGCACCGGCGCCAGATTAACAGGCTGGGGCCGTGCATCCGGCGTCCAGGCCGGATCATTCATGCCCTCAATCATCGGCAGGTGATAAACCCCAGTACCTGAGGGGGCTCCCTCTTCACCCTCCACATCTTGACCAAGACCGAAAGGATTACGGGCGTCATCCAACCCGCCTGCGCTATACTCCCACCGCAGAGGCAGGTTTTGCAGGGGTTCAGGCCGGGTCACATGCCAGTGGCCGCCTGCATCCCTGACTGCCTGCCGGGCACCGACAATGCGCACCGCTTTTTCCATCGGCCCGAACTTAAAACCCGCCATCGACTGGCTAACAGGCAGACCATCGGGCGCGAAAAAAGACCCCAGAACAATAAAATCCAGATTAGGCTTGAATAACTCCAGATCACTCGGCCATGCCAGACTACGGCCAATATCATCACGAAATGGCGTATCTTCCATGAACATCGGCGGTCTGGAATGGAAAACGGCCGTTCCTGCCTGAACCAGCCTGAAGCACCCTTTAACAACAATGCTACAGGCCTGTTCTCTGTCACCCAATGCACCGTCAACTGATTTCAAAACCAGAGGGGTATCGTTTTCGACCAGCATAACCGTCAATCCATTGCTCAAAGGGCTATTATAGGCACCATCACGCTCCCTAACTGGCTTTGACCGCCATGGGCGTCACTTTCAGACTTGTAGCACTTGTTGCCAACTCGGCCTGCATAGGGGCATGCACTGTCGCACTGTCTGCCCCCAACTGCACATTAGCCCCTTCCTGTTTGCCAACAGCAAGCACACTTGCGCGCGTGGCAGCGGCAGTACTTTCGGCAGCTGTCACTGCCTGCTGCGCGGCTATCAGAGCAGTTTCAATCGCCTCTTTTACCGCAACAGCAGCCATGCTTTCTGCTGCCTGCTCCGCGCTCAACGCACTCTCTGCCGCTGCTACGGGCGCAGGTGCTGCATCTGGCGCTTGTGAAAGCGAAGGCGGTACAGCAGCAGTCGCATCGTCCATAGCCCCCTCTGCCCGTACAAGCTCCCGTTGAGCCGCAGCCTGCGCCACGTTACTTTGCACAACACTCGCAGCCGCAGCCGTTGCCACCACAGTTGCTTCTGTCGCCAGCATTTCCACTGCTTCGCCAGTAACCGTCACGGCGGCACCACCACCTTGCGCCATGCCAATCGTCGCGCCACTGTCCGTAGCAAAATTAAAGCTCGTCCCGTTCATTGTAATATCTGTGCCTGTAAAAGCGATCTTGCCATCTTTGCTCAACTGGATCCGGGCAGCACCGCAGGCAATCAGAACACTGTCTGCATCCATTTCCAGACCGACACCATCAACCCCGACGATCCCTTTTATGGCCGCCGCCTTGGTTTTGTAGCGCAATCCAATGGATAAAATGAGTGACAGCAGCAATATGGCGTCACGCGACTGGGTCAGAGCAAAAATAGTCTCCAGACGCGGCTTAACCGTCTTTGTCTTCTGGCTCTGGGTAATGCTTTCAGCCAAAGCAATTGTTGCAAGTTGCAAAAACTGGTTGGCACTCTGGAGAAGGAGTGCACTGCGCTCGTCCGCCGTCTTCAACGTTGAGAGTATGCTCGCTGGCGGGGGCTCTCTCACCACCATGGTAATTTCATTGCCAGCCTGCATGTTGACACTCTCAGCCTTGACGATCGTCTGTGCGGACTGACAGTGGGCGAAGAGTTTCCCTACACGAAAAAAATCCGCTTTAATCGCAGTTTCAAGTGCTGACTGGCTTTTGAGCGAGTAGGAAATGCCGCCCACACTGGCCATACTCAGAGTATTACTATGGGAAAACGTCCCCCCCACGACTGTCGAACTTGTCGCGCCAACAGTAAACTGGTCTGCCTTACCAAAGTTGTAGCCATACCCGTAGCCGTTATCGCTCCAAGCAATATTTTTCAGAGCGCCACTATTGGTATAGTTAAACGTTACATTGGCACCGAAAACATCGCTCCGTTTTTCTGCGGTAACAAGCGTGTACTTCGCGCTGTAAAGAGACGTCGCACTGTTTGAATACAGCAGAATACCATTATTCCACAATGCCGTCCCTTTGCTGCCCTGACCAGAAGGGTAATCAGCAATTGGAGTGGCTACGTCTTTTTCAACACTGGCATCAAACACACCAAGCCGGATCAGACTATTGATCTTCTGCCCGCCAGAATCAGGGACTGCCGTTAAAATGCTTGCCGTATCAGATGATTTTTCTGATGTATCGGACATACGTCATATCCTTCACCACGCAGATGCCACGAAGTTCACTGACTCTGGACAAGCGTTTCCATAGGGGCCTGCACCGAAATCTCTCCACCCCATGCACACAGGCATTTGCTTTTTACCGTAGCCAGGGCAACCCCGTTCCATGTCATGACCGGATCTGTCGGAGCCCAGGGCTGGGCGACAACAGGCACACAGGGCATAGGGGTCAAAACCCCCATTGCGGCTGACGTTGCCGAGGCCACTGTCGGATTGGACAGGCTCTGACACATGCCAAATGGCGGAATATTGGCCCCTGGGGCAATATCTGTTGCGATACCTGCGGAAAAAGCGTTGAGGATGACGGGCTTGCCCGGCAGGTTGAGTGTCTGGAACACGCTGGGAGCCATGCCAAACGTGCATCGCAACGGGCAGCCGTTTGTCAGAATTTCCGTCATGCTTGCGCTCCCTTCCCAAACAGCCCTGTGCTGGCCTTAGTCCTTGAAACGCATGATCAGGCCAGAACGGGTCCTGATCTCGTTAACAGAGGCTGTCTCCTGCCCGACGAGGCTGGTCTGCGTGTTATAATCAGGGGCCACCCCGATAATGGAAGGCCTGTTAGGGTCCCCATTATTAAATGCCACCAGCACTGCTGTATCCGCCAGAAGTGGAAAGTGCACACCAACATTTTTGCCGCCATAAAGCGTGGCAAGCGGCATGGGCAGTAACACAGCATCGGGCTCTCGCGTGGACTGGCCAGTGCCGCCAAACAGAACCATCGCAACACCCGGCAGCTTGACGCTGTAAAACCCTTCCTGACTTAACGGTGAAGGTGCAGGTTTATCCAGGTTTTTAGCAGAATCCGGGCGTTTACTGGCCCCAAAGTCCCCTGGTGGCACAACAACACCACGCAAGAACCCACTGATACGGGGCTCCGCCTTCTCTACCACTGGGTGATAAGGAGCGCTGGCTTCTATGGCCTCAAAATGCACTTTGCAGAAGGACCTGGTCTCTGCCAGATCACCCACCATAAGGGGGGCCAGTTCAGGCGGTGTAAACTGGCACGAATGGACAGTCTTTGTGGCTATATAGCTTGGTGCATCATCGTGTTCGGCGGTGCCGGTTATGTTTTCGTCCCCCACACCCCACACGACCTTAAAGCTCATCCCAGCCCACAAAGACAGATCAGGGGTAACGCCTGTCACACGTCGCTTGTGCGCCTGCCCAGCATGAAAACGCCTTTCAGCAATTGTCTTGCCCCATAATTTGGCATAATCGCTTGCAATTCTGGCCCCCGAAGGGTCCTGCCCCCCTTTGGGTCTGAAATACTGGGCCTGAAATACGCCAGTATCATACTCAATAGTTTCCCCCAGAGTGGCAAAGGACGCACTGTTACCAATGACCTGCAAGTCTGCGGTAGAGGTCTGGGCTTCTCCATCGTGAGTATAATAATTCCAGTCCCGCAAGGACACCTTGTCCTGCACCAGACCCTGCGACCACCCAACCTGATAAACAATAAAGTCTGCTTCTTCATCTGCCGTTGTCGGCGCATCTGGGCAGCTACCCGACTTGAATCTAAAAACCCGAGGGTGCTGAGGAAAACTGTCTTTATTGACTGCAAAGATCAGTTTTTCTGTCATATCGGCATCATCGGCCTGCCGCTCGGCACTGCTGAACCAGAATGCGCCGTACTGCGCTGTCACCCGTGTGAGAAAATCCAGATCATTTTCATCATACTGCAAAACAGATGCGATCATGGGCGTATCGCATTTCAGCATCGCGGCTGTATTTTGCTCGAATGTGACGGTGCCTTTTAGCTGCTCACATTTAAAATCCAGATCAGCCGTTTGCAGGCCTTCACGCGGCAAGGTGCAGACAGCCTTGACCAGCCGTTCCAGATCATGCTCCCACTGATTGGGTGGGGCTTCATAGTTTTCATTACGCCACAGCGTCCGACGATGAAAATACGCCAGCGCTTCCAGCTTTGAAGCAACACGCACACGATACCAGAAACGATGTGTGGAGCCCTCGTCCACCCCACGGGCAGCGGGAAACTCCCTTACAAATTCAATATCAGTGATCATTCCTGCAAGGGTTGTGTGTCTTTGGTTGATGTTTTCACCAAAGCCAACCAGAGCACTTTCACGCAGGGTCTCTTTTGCAACAATGCGCGTTGAGCAGAACAGATCAACCCAGGCAGAAAAACAGGTGGAAATAGCCTGCGTCACTTCTAGCCGGAATAGTGAAAATTCACCGACACAGGAGGGAAGCTGGACAAAAACACGCACCCTGCTGTTTTCTTCCCCGCCATATACGACCGACATGCCCCGCCCCTTCCAGCTATTTTTCTTTACGCACTACTCAGGCACATACCCTTAAAATAGAAAGTCCGGCAGCCCGCAAAAGCTGCCGGACCCATAAGAATGTATCCCGGATCAGGACTTGGGCTTACGCCAGTCGTCAGCACCAGACGTGCCAGCAACTGCGTGTGTCACTTCGATCTTGCGATACGTAAAATGCAGTTCATCCATATCACGGAAGGCAGCGTTGTCCGGGTCCAGAGCGAGCGGGGTGTAGGCCTTGTAGTCAACCGCGATAGCATCCGTAAACTTGACCGTATAATACTTTTCCTGCCGGCCCATGCTGGAGGTGCGGTAATAGGTTGCCTCAATCTGCAGCACTTCGCCCGATGCAATGGCGTTCAGCAGCAGAGGGGAGGATTTATCGACATATTTGGTCAGGGATGCAGGCAGATGCACGCGCTGGCCTGTAACCTGACCGCTCTGCGGGTCACGCGGCAGGGTCACGTTATAGGTCATGGCCTGACAGAAGGCTTCGTCTTCATGTCCTTCCTGATAGATATTGCCAACGCTATCAGCAGTGAACGCACCTTTTGTGATTTCACCCTGAGAAGAACCCGAAATTTTGACGTACAGAGGCTGTGACATGGCTTTAAAGCTCCCGATTACAGACTATCTTCCAGCCTTCCCGCTCTACATGCCGCGCTTATGCTGCAATGTAATGGAACGCTTAGGTAACGCCCCATTAACCACCCAGCATGATTACGTTGTCAACCCAAAAAGATGAAGAATTATATTAAAATAAACCAAAAACTTTGTATGCTAAGCAATAATATTGTTAAATTCAGGACACTATTAGTCCGATCAACACAACACAGACTTTGTAATATCACACAGCCTTCCGTATTTTTCTAAGGGCAACATTTTAGTTTAATTCGATTTCGAAACTAACGTGACACATCATTACAGAGACATATTTACAAAAGCACCTACAGTCCTTGCATAGGGAAATCCTGCCCTATCGTCGGATTTATACAAATCCAACATCAATCGCCTGCTCTCCCTGCGGGCTTAGCCAACTTGTCCAGCCCAGATGACTTTCCCCCAACCGGAAAGCCGCGTTTGCAGCCTGCTCAATCACAACGTCAATGCGGCAGGCCAGAGGGTCGCGCATGATCGTGCGGGTAAAGGCACACAGTGCGCTGTGCCGCTCCCCTCCCGGCAAAAGGGCCTGCAAAGCCTCAGAATCCTGCGCCGTAATCGTAATGGCAATCGTCGTGCTGGTGTCCTCAAAGCTTTCACCCAGCCTGAGGCCCTGCCCCAACGCCACCCCCGCCGCACCCGGCAGAAACTGAGCAGCGCGCGGCAATACAATCCGCCTGAGGACACCCTCTACCACCCTCACGGTCATGCCCATGTAAGCGGACAGAATACGCTCCAGCACAGGGGCCGAACGTTCGTACTGCGACAGCAGCCCGCTCAGCGGCAGCAGCCGCAAACATTCCTTATCCGACAAAACCGCGCTATCCAGCCCCCCCAGCGCCAGAAATGGTTGGGCAAAGGCTTTGACATCAGCATTGCGAAACTGCGCGTACAGGTGACAATGCCGCCAGATATCCCCCAGAATATGGACAAGCGGATTCCCGAACAGATCAAGCAGGTCGCGGATGTTATCGGCCGCCTGACCACCAGCCAGTACCCGCTCTGTCCAGAAATTCGGCAACGGTGAGGACGTGCCATAAAACCCCAGGAAAGTGACTTCTGCTTCCAGCGGCCAATCTTCGCTCTCCGGCAAGGCCTTCAGGCTGGCGACTTCACCACCAGGAAAGCCAAAGGACGGGAAAGAACGAAACAGAATGGAATCCCGGAAAGGAGTTTTGCGCCCGGTCTTTTCCATTTCACGTCGGGCGTACGCCTGAGCAAAGCGTAGCAGGTTAGGAAACGCAAGCTGTCCGGGGTCTGGCAACTGGGGCAGCACCTCCACTTCTGGAGTGTCGGCCGCTAATGCCTGCGGGTTGTCATCATCCTCTGTCATGACAGGCTTGTCCGCCCCTGCCGCACAGGAAAAACAAAGCGGATATTGCCGTAGGTATCATGCACCTCCAGGCACCAGACGGAATTGACCGAGGCATAAACACCCAGGAATGCGTCCATAGCCGTGGCAAACAGATAAAGCTCCTCCAGGCTGGAAAACCCCGTCCGTTGCAGTTCTATAATGGTGCGCCGCCCCCGCACGGGGGTGCCCCGCAGAATGTGGTCAAATGCCTCAGTCCGAACAGCAGCAAGCGAGGCCAGCATATTCTGACTTTTCAGTCGGGCCTGCTCATTTGCCTTGGCGCGGAAGTCATGCGCTTCAATCAGCAGGCGCAGGGCATCCACATTGTCCAATGGCTGAAGGGTCCGCAGCAGCCCGCTTACCAGACGCCACAGAATACTGCTCTGCAAGGGCGGTGACACACCCGCATAAACCGGCACAATATTACGGACCTGGGTAATGCCCATAACCCCGCCGCCCATGCGGCATATGCCCCCCACCGGCACTCTGGCGGCCAATGCCCCGTTGGTACACAGCAGGGACGAGCTGACAACGTCCATCTGCGGCACCACGGTATGGTCTTTCATATCCATGAAACTCAGCCATGTTTCACTCCCATACCCGATAACAGCCTGCCGGATATGGGCGGAATAGCAGTAGCCAGCTTCATCCGCGTTCACCTGGGTAAAGGCGTTGAAGTTCTGGATGGGAATATCCCCCTTATACCCCCGTCTGCGACCCCATACGGCACTGATATTGAAGATCTGCGCCTGTGCAGCATACGGCAGGGCGGGCAGCAGCAGATATTCCACCCGGTCCTGTGCAGGGCGGATAGGCTGACCATCACAGCGGAAAAGATTGACCACCGGCACGCAGTTCAAGCGCAGGTCTTCCGGTCCCAGTTCCACCGGCAGTTCCAGCCTGCTGCGAAAGGTCAGGACAAAGGTGACCTCGCCCGCGGGCAATGCCACATCCGCCGGGATCGCAGGCAGGTCAACAAACAGGAAACGATCGGGGAAAGCCAGATATTCCAGCAAAATCCGGTAGGCCGGGGCACAATTGGCAGGCCATGGCAGCATGGCCTCACTCTCGGCAAAACCCGCCTGACTGATCGCAGAGCCAAGATGATGCGGGCGGTCCCCCAGCATGACCTCAACCGATGCCAGACCGGTCATCAGCATATGCAGCAGTATCCGCCCCGAGCGCTGGTCCCTGCCGCCCCCCAGAAACAAACGCAGCTTCTGGCTAGCCAGCTTCTGGGTCGACGCCCCCGGTTGCATGGAAAGCGTTACATACAGCCGCGTTATACCCGCATTTTCCTGCTGCCTGACCCCCGACACCACGGCAGGCACCAAAGGGACATCCCCGCAGGTCTGGAACGAACAGACCGAGGATTCAACGGGCACTGACAGCACCTCACTGCCAGAGGGCAGCACCGTATCGTGCCCCTCCTTTGCAGGGGTCAATTCAACAATGGACATCGCAGGCAGCGGACGCAGATAGTACGGTGCCAGCAGCGCCATGACGCCATGGGCCAGTTCGGGCAGACCTTCCTCCAGGCGCTGGCGTAGCTTGGCGGTCAGGAAGGCAAAAGCCTCCATCAGCCGTTCGATATCCGGGTCGTGGGACTGCTGGGACAAAAGCCCCGCAATCTGGGGGTTAGCCCGCCCGAATGCCGACCCGAGTTCTCTCAGATACGCCAGTTCATCTTCATAATAGCGCCTGTTGGAAATTTTCTCCTCCATGCCCTGCTGCCCTTCCTATTGCGAGATACGCACCTGGCCGTTCTGGCTTATCTGAGTATCCACCTTTATTTTTCTGCCACCATCAGGCGTTTCCAACACAACATGAATGGCAAAGCCAATCGTGCCGGGTTTGTCCCTGTCAGGAATGTAGCGGACGTTCACATGGCTCAGCCGGGGTTCGAATTTGGTGATCTGTGAGGCAATTTCTGCTTCCAGCAGCGGGATTGCATCCGTAAAACTGCCCAGCGCGCTGTTCAGATCGACCATGCCATAATCAGAGCGGATGGAAACACTACCCTTGCGGATGTTAAAAAGTTCACGAAGATGGCTGAGGACATCCGCCAGAATATCGTTCAGGTCCGGCTGGCGCTGCCGGGCCTCTTCACTATCGCTGATACGCGACAGCAACCGACGCTCAAACATGACACTGCCCCTTCGCTACTACGTTACCCTGCTGCTGGCCCTGTTTGTGACGTATCATGCTCCGGCCCATGCGCTGGCCCCACCGCAGGCGGGTGCGCGCCTTTACCAGGCGGCCATAACGCTGGAAATGCACGCCACCACACCAGACGATGCCACCCACGTCATGCGCCTGCTGTGCGATGCTGCGGGGGAAGGAGACGGACGGGCAACCCGGCTGATAGTCTCCTGGTTGCTGGACCCCAACGGCCCGGAATACCAGCCCGGCCTGGCGGCACAGTGGTTGCGGCGTAGTCAGGGCGCACATATTGGCCTGCCTGCCTGCCCGCTGGACCACGATACCGCGCTGATGAAAGACATGGCCACCCTGCCCCGGCTGATCAGCCTGACCGCACAGCAGGAAGGCGTGGACAGCAGGCTGGTGCGGGCTGTCATTCAGGTAGAAAGTGCATTCCGGCCCAAGGCCGTCTCGCAACGCGGGGCTGTGGGGCTGATGCAGCTGATGCCCGGCACCGCGCAGGATGTTGGCACGCAGGACCGTTTTGACATTGCCGACAATATCCGTGGTGGCACCCGTTACCTGGCCAGCCTGCTGCGCCGCTATAACAATGTTACGGGGCTGGCGCTGGCGGCCTATAATGCAGGCCCGGCCCCTGTGGACAAATGCCTGTGCATACCGCCTATTCTTGAAACCCGGCATTACGTGCAACAGGTTCTCTCCGCCTATGCCACCATGCCCCTGCACCCGCCAAGCTGGCAGTAGGCAACACCACCCAGGCAGTCAGACAGCCCGGCAACAGCCGTCACTATCCCAAGATGCCCCCTTGCAGACCACAACAGCCTGCAAGAGGGAAACACCAACGCGTTACGACTTGTCGAGCTTGCCGACCAGAGAGAGCGTGAAATCCGACCCCATGTATTTGAAGTGCGGCTGCACGGCCATGGACACCCTGTACCAGCCGGGTTCACCCTCAACATCCGACACCGTGATTTCTGCACGGCGCAGCGGACGCCTGCTCCGCACTTCGGATGACGGATTTTCCTGGTCCGACACATACTGACGCAGCCAGTTGCCCAGTTCGGTCTGGAGTTCGGCCGCACTCTTCCAGCTACCAATATTCTCACGCTGTAGAACTTTGATGTAGTGCGCCAGACGGTTGATGATGAACATATACGGAAGCTGCGTGCCCAGCTTATAGTTCAGCTCTGCTTCCTTGCCCTCCGACGTCGTGCCAAAAAATTTCGGCTTCTGGGCGGAATTGGCCGAGAAGAAGGCGGCATTATCGCTGCCCTTGCGCATGGTCAGCGCAATAAAGCCCTGCTCAGCAAATTCAAATTCCCGCCGGTCGGATACCAGTACTTCTGTCGGTATCTTGGTTTCTGACTGGCCCATCACCTCATAGGTGTGCAGGGGCAGGTCTTCCACCGCGCCACCGCTTTGCGGTCCAATGATGTTGGGGGCCCAACGATAATTGGCAAAGCTGTCGTTCAGGCGGGTTGCAAACGCAAACGCGGCGTTACACCAGACGTAATTTTCTGTTTTGCCATCTGTCTTTTCTTCAAAATTGAAGTTTTCGACAGGCACGGTCGCCGCGCCATAGGGCAGGCGCGCAAGAAAACGCGGCAGTGTCAGGCCAAAATAGCGGCTGTCCTCACTGGCGCGGAAGCTGTTCCATTTGGCGTATTTCGGACCTTCGAAGATTGCTTCAAGATCTTTCAGACGGGACACTTCCTCAAAGTTGGAAACGCCAAAGAACTCGGGCGCGGGCGATGCAATAACCGGCGCGTGCGCCATGGCCCCGACAGCCGAGCTATACTGCATCAGTTTGACGTCCTGACCGCCGGGCGTAAACTGATAGTTGGCAATGATTGCCGCAAATGGCTTACCACCAAACTGGCCAAATTCATCAACATAAACATGTTTGTACAGGCCGGACTGCACCACTTCCGGCGCATCTTCGAAATCCTGCAACAGATCGTTTTTCGAGACGTTGAGTACCTCGATCTTGATGTTCTGGCGGAAGTCTGTCCGATCCACCACAAACTTCAGCCCGCGCCATGCAGACTCAAGGGACTGAAAGTCCGGGTGGTGCATAATGGCGTTAACCTGATCCGACAGCTTGGCGTCGATCATGGCAATCATCTGATCAACCACAGCACCCTGCACGCGCTGGTCGGCATGGGAGGGTTTGACAATTTCAGCCAGGAACGCGGCAACGCCCTTGCGGGCCTCTTCATACCCATCCTCTGTCGGGGACAGGCGGGTTTCAGCCAGCACCTGCTCCAGCAGGGACAGTTCCTGCGTTTCTTCTGTGGCGGCGGCCCCTGACGAGACTGATTCAGACATAATGGTCTTCCCTTTTTAACTGGCCCTGCTGTGTTGCTTCAGCCCTGTTGGGCATCATCTCTCAGGCTTTGTCCTGCCCACCGATTTCATCAATCAGGCGTGCGCGCAGTGTTTCATCTGCCAGGATGGACTCAATGGCCTTGCGAAAAGCGGGCATGTTACCCAGCGGCCCCTTCAGGGCTGTCAGCGCCCGACGCAGGTCCAGCAACTGGCGCAGCTCTGGCACTTTTTCCACAATGGCTGCGGGTTCCATGTCCTTGAGCGTTGCAATATCCAGGCTGACAGTCATCTCCCCCGCAGGTTCGCCCTGCTCCTGGGCATCATCCAGACGGTTGGGCACTTTCAGGTCCAGGTGCAGCTTCTGGCTGCTCATGACATCCTTGAAATTGTCCTTGTTGACTTCCATCCGGTCCCGCTCTTCCAGCGGGGTTTCATCGGCACGCTGGGTATAGTCCCCGATCATCAGCAGCTTGTGGGGCAGTTCCACCTCTTCTGCGGCCGCACCTGTCGCAGGGCTGTATTTGATATTAACGCGTTCTTTGGGAGCGATGGACGATGACTGAGCCATGATGAAATCTCCACAGAATTTAAGCAAAAACAGGCAAAAAGGAAAACAGGGCAATCCGGCACACGCCCAGACAAGGACCGTGACGGTTCCGGATGATCATGCCCCATTCCTTCCCTGCAACAGACCCAGGGCTGCTGCCGGATCGGTCAAAACCAGCTCCGCCAATGCCTGGCGGGCGTTCTCGCCGGGCATGGTGGCAGGTTCTGCCGACATCGCGCAACGGTGCCGCAACAGTTGCAGGTCACTACTCAATGCGGGCTCCCATTCCACAAGCCCCAGCCCCCGGGCGTTGTCAACCAGATGATCCAGCAAAGCCTCGGCCAGAATACCCGCCTTGGCATCCAGCAAAAGCCCCGCAAGCCGGAGCCGTAAACGAAACCTGTCCCGCGCACTACCTGCCTGACCGATACTGCGCCCCAGGCTGGCCACGGCGGCTGCCACATCGCCCGACTGAAGGCACTCTGCCGCCGCAGCCCAGGCCGTACTCACCGGATCATCGCCCTGTACGGCCCCCGCTGGTGCGGATGTTACTGCCGGGCGCAGCCACTGGCGTGTTGCAGGGCTGGCAAACACCATGCCATTCTGAAAGCTCAACTGCTCCAGCCCACTCAGCCGCGCAACGCCAGCCTGCGCCGCCCCCTGCACACTCTGGGCACACGTGCGCCCTCGTTCTCCCCCCTGATCCAACCGGGTGAGAGCCTGAGCCATTCTGTAATGACCATCAAGCCAGAAAAGACCGGAGGCAGAACAGAAAGACGCCAGTTGCTGGATCAGTTCCGACCATTGCCCCGCCTGTTCCAGAGCCTGAAACTCATCAAGCCGGGTCGTGGCAGGTGGCATAATCTGGGTAACACCCGCAGCATCTGCAGGCGGCACAAATGTCAACGACGCCCACCCGCCCCCCAGCAACACA
Source organism: Acetobacter vaccinii (assembly GCF_008365315.1). Taxonomy (NCBI): domain Bacteria; kingdom Pseudomonadati; phylum Pseudomonadota; class Alphaproteobacteria; order Acetobacterales; family Acetobacteraceae; genus Acetobacter; species Acetobacter vaccinii. The sequence goes on from NZ_CP043506.1 coordinate 176,541, forward strand.
GTCCATGCCTGCCAGTTCAACGGGTCACGCTCCAGCAGGGACAGGGCAAAACTACGGTTTTGCGTCAGAAACACATGCAGTGCTGCCTCTGCATTCTCATCCAACACCACGGGCTCAGGGGCATGGACAGGAGCAAGCGGGGCTGCCGGGGTGGGCACCTGTGGTGCCACACTCACAGGCGGAGGCACCGCAACCGGTTCTGAATGAGGTGGCGGCGGCGGTGCCTCTACCGGCACATTGTCTTCCACCGCAGGAAGGGCGTCGGGGGCCGGTTCGCTCACAGCACTTGCGGCTGCGGCCTCCCGATCAGCGCGAATATCGCGGGCCAGAATTTTGAGTGGGCCCAGCACATCACGCAGGGAGGGCGCATCCGGCAGCACCTGATCAAGCTGCCGGTCCAAAGCGTTAAGCGCGTCATATGCACGCAGGACGGCCTCTTCATCACCCGGAGGGATCGGGGCTTCTGGCACCACGCGGGATAACTGAGTAACCAGCCAGCCAAGAATACCCCGGCGCTGGCGGATACGGGCAAGCGGAGGGTATGCGCTCTCCCACTCATGCTCGACCATATGCCCGACCGCCATGATCCCCAGAGCCAAACCAGCCGTGCCTTCGGCCCGCGCAAGGGCGCAGGCCAGCCAGCACGCCACCGTCATGTCGTGGGACTGGGTGGTCAGCAGCGTGAACGCATCGCGCACCACACCTGGCCAGTCCACGCTTTTTGGCCCCTCACGCTCTGCCTGTTTCAGCCTGTTATCAAGGCTATCAAACAGCTCGGACTCCCGCACATCCGCAGGGTCCGGGTGGCCGTCTGGCAGAGCGCAAACAAGAGCCTCAAACCGGGGATCTTCAGTCATACTCACGCAGCCCTTCGCAGCCAGAAGGTAAATCCAGAGGGTATGACCGCACGGACAAGGGCCATAACATCCCATGGTCTTTGTGTGCGGTCAGGAGAAAGCGCACGCCGCAGCACTGTCCAGCCCGTAGCCGACACGCCTGCCGGGCGTGGTGTAATGCACGCGGCCCCACTGCCCTCTGGCAGCTTGCCCACCAGCACATCATGCAACATGACCGCCATGCTGTACACATCATCACGAATATCCGCCCGTTCACGCGGGGGAGGTGCATAGGCTGGTGTTGTCCAGTACTGGCCGTCATTTACACAAAATGGCTCTGTCGCCTGGGCATCATCAAAACGGCGGCGAGCCGCGCCAAAGTCGATAATCCGCGCGCTCCCATCTGGCAGGCACAGGATATTGTCAGGCTTGAGGTCCCCATGGCACCACCCTGCGTCATGCAGCAGGGCTACCTCCTGCGCAGCATGGCGTAACCAGCCCAGCGCGCGCTTACGCCCTGCCCCCGTACGAGCCATGCCCCATGACTGGCCGGGAATGTAGTCCATAACCAGAGACCGTGGCCTGCTCTCGTACAGACGTGGCCCGCAGAGGCCGCCCAGCGCCGTCAGCACCTGCCCTTCGTGCCGCAGCGCATCCTGTGTGTCCGGGTCTGCTGCACAGACCTTGAGTGCCAGCCTATTTCCCACCCCGCCCCGTGTATCGCGCACCAGATAAACAGTGCCCTGCGCCCCCCCTCCCAAGCGTTGCAACACCGTATAGCGTGACGGAATAACCGCCGTGTCAGAGTTGGGGAACACAACGGAACTCCCTGAAGTCAGACCCCTTGAGAAAGGCGCTGAAGGAGTGATCCGCCAATATCCGCCAGCTTGCCTGCAAACCACCTGTGGTAAAGGCAAACACAGCCCCGCGCCCCTGCGGCAGAAGCTGCTGCTGGGCCATGTCAAACAGGCGGAATGCCGCCCACGGGCCACTGGCCGTCATGGTAGATGTCTGCCCGTCCAGCCCGACAACAGACAGACCGGCGGTGCCAATACCCCCCATGTCGCCCCCACCACCCGAGGACGGCCAGGAGAAAGACATGGTCTGCACAGGGTCATGCCGATACGTCAGTGAGCGGGAGTCAAACGTCAGCGTGGCTGACAGGGCTTTGGCATCCAGATAACTGGCCTGTACGGAAAACCGCAGTGTGGCAGGCCCGTTTGCCGAGAAGAACATGTTGCGGATGCTACGCGCACGGTTAACCTGCGCCAGAGCCGCAGGATACAGCCGCGGCTCCATAGCCGAAACACGCGGCACCAGAGTACCATCGGGTGAAACCTCTACAAACGGGGCCAGTGGACCGGTTTCAAAGCGGTCCATAACGCCACCCTGCCCGAAAAAGGAGGTAAAGTCGTCCAGCGTCATGTCTGGAGCCTGCTGGCCTTCACTCCCGCCCCGGACAAAGGGGTAATACTGCGCCACCGACTGCTCGCACTCCGCTTCCACCGACTGCGCCCACAGCACGCGCATACGCTGCAACGCCAGCGTCTGTACCACCTGGTACAGATCAGTGCGGAGCGACTGCAACACCCCATCCAGCGGTACCGGCAGGGAAACACTTTGCAGGCTGAGGGACTGGAACGGGTCAGCCATCTGCCCCGATGTAATCTGCCCCGCCAGACGCAGCGCCTCGGTCGAGGGGTCAGCCGCTGATACAATGCTAAAAACAGTGCCATACAGGCTGGTCAGCATGCTTTGCATCTGCGCCATCTGCCCGGCATTGGTACCGCCCGGTGCAAGCCCATGCAGCGGGGCAAATGCTGCCGATATGGTGTCACCCGGCCATGTCAGGCTGTCAAAAGGCGTCTGTTCCTTTTTCTGATGCGCTTTGACTGCAATCTTGACGGCCTTTTCAACGCCGGGTGGCAGAGCAGTCTTGTCCAGCCCCAGTGTTTCAAGATGCTCCTGCACGGTATCATGGTCAGCGGTATCAGGCGGGGGCAAGGTTGTCTGCGTATCAACCAGAGCCACCAGACGGGTCAGGGGAGAGTTTGCCCCTGCAAATATCTGCAACGCATCGGAGGCATTTTGCAGGTCTGGCAGCGCACGCAGGCTGATCTGTTCCAACACCATGCGCCACTGACGAATGTAATCGGCGCTGTAAAGCCCGATCAACTGCTCCAGCAACGCGCGGCTTTGAACAGAATCCGCCTGTGTCTGTTCGCCCATGACCCAGGAGTCCACACCAAGGTCGTTCACAAGCTGCGGGGCATAGTGCAGAAAGACCCGGTAAAACCCCTGCCGCGTGTAAAGAGCCGGGATCTGCATGGACAGATGCGCCTGTGCACGCAGCATCAGAAAACGCGCACCCTCCATGCCGATGTCGTTAATAACATCCAGGTCTGTCAGGCGGCTTTGCACCGCCAGCAGGCGGATCTGGTCATAAAGCTGCCCTGCCGTCAGATTGGCCCGCAACATGCTGCGGGCTTCCGCCACCAGCCCGTCATTCAGCGGCTGGGCAACAGGCAGGAGCGCCACCAGCGCGTTGACATGGCGCATGGCATCCTCATGCTGGACCGGCTGAAAACGGAACAGCCTGTCCACATGACCATGCATCCAACGCCGCACATCATCACGGTTAAAAAACTGCGGGTTGCCCAGTTCCAGATAGACCTTGAGGTCTGAGCGTACCCGATCAGGGTCCACCCCTTCCTGCACGGCATTGCGCAAATCGGCTTCCAGCCCCCGCATCAGCACAGGCATCAGCCGCGTCATCAAGGTGTTCTGGTAGTCGGTGCGGACTGCGGCCCCAATATGATACAGCCCCTGCACCATGCCAAAATAAGCCTCGCGCCAGATCACCGGTCTGTCTGGCCAGATTTCCCTCGCAGCCGCACCAAGGTTGAGGTCGGGCAGAAGGTCGGAAAAATCGGGGTTGGCAGGCAGGGCGGCCAGCAGGGTCAACTGCTGGTGGATATTGTCGCGCAGCCTGATGGCATTGCCATTGCGGTCGCTGACAAGAATGGACAGCCCTGCGGCCATGCCTGCCAGGCAGGCGGCATACCCGGCTGTGTGCCGCAGGACAAACTGGTATTCCGCCTTGCGGTTACGACCACTCAGCCCCGCTTCACCAAACACAAAATTTTCAAAAAAGCCGTTGCAGAAAAAGGAACCAGCCGGAACAGGCTGCACAACGGCAGTGGGTTTCATGCCTATCTCGTGGGCGAACCCATCCACCATGGCCTCTGCCCCCTGCTTGCTGTCCCCCCCGGCAGAGCAGAAGAAGACACCACGCAGCGCAATGACGTTGTCGCGCCTGCCCGAACGCATGATCTCGGCACAGACGAGGGAGACCCGCTCAGCCAGTTCCTGAAAGCGGAGTGTGAAGAGCTGCGCGGCAGCACGCTGCTGCACGTCACGCAGACCCACCATGCGCGCGGGCAGACCACGGGTAATGCGCCCGCAGAGCTGCATCAGCTCATGCTGCACGACCGCATCGGGCCGTTCAGGCAAGGGCCAGTTCAGGGTTATGCCCATGGCAGCCTGCCGTTCACGCTGGTCTGCCCGCGCAAAATAGGCGGCAAAGCCAGGAACAAGATCAAGCTTACTGACAAGCAGATAAACCTGAGGGCGGAAATTGAGCCTCTGCATGGCTTCACGCAGGCGCAGGCGTAGCTGCACAGCCTGTTCCAGCCCGCTGCGGGTCATCAACAGTTCTGCATCAAGTGTTAGCACAATGCCATCAAGTGGCCGCCGCAAACGCCGGTGGGCCAGATAGCGCAGCAGGTCCGACCACCCAGTATCCTGACTGGCCCCGCGTGACAGGGCCGCACCCGGCACGGTCAGCACCACACCATTGTCCGCAAGCAAAATACGCAACGCATTGGAGGACGCACCAAGCAGCCCTTCATCCTCCAGCGTTTCACTCAGGGACAGGGACAGCCCTGCCCGCTGCACCGTCTGGTTCTTGCCCACGCCAGGCGGTCCCATCACCAGCACCCAGGGCAATGTGTCGGTATAATCCCGCACAAGCTGGGTGCTGGAGCGCTTACGCAGGTTTGCAAACAGGCCATCAATCAGGCTGCCGACCTGCCCCGGCGCAAATGTAACCTCATCCTGCATGTCATCCTCAGCGGACTGACCACCAAGGCGGGTCATGCGGCGCAGGCGGAACAGCGTGAAGCGGCGCTTCAACCGGGGCCAGACAAGCACCAGCACACCCATCAGCAACCAGCCAAGAAACAGCGCCACAATAATGCCAACCCGCAACGGCACCGAAGCATGGGGCAACATGCTAAACCAGCCGGGAATACCCCGCAGCCCAACACAGCCGGACGCCACAATAACCAGCAGCAGAAGCAGCAGCATGAGCGGGCGCCGCAGCGCTATCAGAAACCAGATCATGGCTGCGCCTCGTTCAGAAGGACATGATTGAGGCTATCAAGGTCCCCGCGCATTTGCGCATCCCGCTGGGCCAGTTGCAGCCCCCGCCCGACCATGGCGACCAAAAGCAGCACGAGACAAATCAGACCAACGGTTTTGACCGCAGGCAGGCGCATCATGCGCTGCGGTTTACCCGCAGACAGGGCCTTAGGAGCAAAGCTTCTAGCCCCTTCGCCCCTGTCATCATAAAGGACATGAAACAGCTTTTCCGCCAACAGGTCTGCCTTTTCCGTACCGTCTTTCTCGGTCCTCAGGCGGCCCTGAAAGCCTAGAACCAGAATTTCAAACGCAATGGCCAACACATCCCGCAGCTTGTTGTCCTGCGCGTAGTCCACAATGCGGAAGCTGGCGTCCCCGCCCCATGTCTGATTATGGAAAAGGCTGAGCAGGCTGCGTTCGCTCCATACCCCACCCTGCCCCCATGCCGTCAGCACCACAGCCTCATCCAGCGCCGTGCACAGCAGGTAGCGGGCACAGGCAATACTTTCCGCCGGGCAGCCCGTGGCATCGGCCTGGCGTGAAAACTCCCGGATAATTTCCGTCAGCCGGTTCTTGAAAGCCGTAATATCATCTGGCACCCAGCCTGCCTTGATATGGGTCAGGATCAGCAGGGACGGCCAGGCCGCATGCATCAACGGCCCTTCCTGACGGGAAGGCAGAACATGCTCCCACGCATCGGAGGCATCGTCCCGCCCTGTCGTGCTGACCAGCACGGTGGCGTCGTCCTGCACTTCCCTGCGTCTTTTGGCGGTCTCGGTAAAACGGGGCAGGGAAGAGAAATCGCTCATGGTTTTACCGCTGCCTCAGGGCCCAGAACTCAAGTTTGAGATCCGGCACGATATTGCCGACATGAATGACAAATGCACTGGAATTGAGCAATTGCTGCCACAGGGACGACGTGCGATCGAGCTCAAAATACACCGTGCCGGAGCGATAAGGCAGTTCACGCGGGGCAACAGGCAGGGGCCGCAAAGGGATACCCGGCAACTGGAGGCTGACAATTTCCTGCACAGTCTCGGCCGCTGCCACTTTTGTGACGCCCGGCAGAATACGGCGCAACTGCTCGGACTCAAGCGAGGCCGAGGCCATAACCACAAAGCGTGCGTTTTCCAGCAGCACACGGTCACTGATCAACGACACCCACAGCCCGACGGCACGGTTTTCCAGCGGCAGGGCAATGGCGGTATCGACAGAAAGATCACTCAGGATAAACCGCAGCATGTCTGTCAGACGGACAAGGCTGCGGCCCGGATCAGCATGGTGCCAGGGCTCCACTGTCTCAGGCAGGCGGGTTTCCCGCCCGAAGGTGGAGACAGCCCCCAGCAGCCGCAGCAGTTCGGCATAATAGTCGCTGGGTCTGCGCTCCTCATCCGCGCCGAGCCAGGCAAAGATCAGCCCGGCAGAATTCAGCGTTTGTAGCAGCATGAAGTCGAGCATGCTGGCAAGGTCGGTGCCGCCCCGTGCGGGGTCAACACGGCGCGCCAGCATCATGGCACGCCCGGCAACAATGCCCTGCACCTCCCGCGCCATGACCTGAAACAGCGGATGCGCCCCAGACCGCAGGGATGGTGGTGCAAACTGCCGGTCGAGCTGCACCGCCCCGGTCGCATTCACCCGCAGGATGCGGCATAGCGGCACCCGCACAACGCCGCTGGCGTGTTCTGCGCTACAGGTCAGGGCTGTATTATAACCTGCCGTGACAACCTGCCGTTGGCCGCCCCCCTGCCCGGTGCTGTCGCGCAGGTCGGCGCTGGCGGCAAAAAGCCGCTGTTTTTCACCCACTTCCTGCCCGTCCCCATTCCGCAGGGGCAGGGTCAGCCAGACCAGCGCATCCGTTGTGTCGGGGTCTATCTGCAACGGGGCTGGTGTCTGGTCCCGGTCAGGAAAGTCAACAATCGTACCATCGGGGAAAATAATGCGCCCCTGCACAGGGGCCACCTTGCCAATAGCCAACTGGCTTTCATCAAACCGCAGGCTGTGCACCCCCCATGAACACTCGGCCACTGTGTTCTGGCGACGCATCAACTCGTCTTCCGTCCAGCGGTTAAGCTGCTGAAGATGCTGGGGAGAAACAAGCTGACCTTCGAACCAAAGCGGACGGGTGGTATAGGACATGATGGTCTGGGACACCTGGATATTAGGAAGGGGAGAACTGGCTGACAGAATTAGGCCCGATCAGAAGCTTGATCTTGTTTGTCCTGTGCTGGCGTATGGGCACGCTCAGCCTCCATGTTGCGCCAGGCAACACCCGAAAGGCCACTACTACACCCAGATATTGCGTTTCCGGCGGGGAGACACGTTCAGCCGACCACTGCCATGATGGGGGCAGTTCGTATTCATCCGACCCAAGGGATGACGCACCAAGAGTTTTGAGGCTGTCATGATACAGGCTGTCAAAACTGGAGGTCTGGAACGGCTCGCGCGTGCGCAGGTCAAAAACCCGCATGACAACGGGTGACGGCACACCTTCCGTATTCCGGTTGATCTGCGCTGTTGTTGTCACGGAGAGTTTGATCCGCGTGGGATCAGGCCCACCACACCCCGTCAGCGACACTGTCAGCCCAGCCAGCAGAATGGCAGAAAACAGCCGGGGATCCCGCCTGTTGCCCTTGGGTGGCACTGAGCCCGACGCTTGAGGCTCCGGCGGTACCAGGTCAACAGGCCGGTCCAACAAACGTTTATGAAAAACCACCTCTGCCTGCGCAAAGGTTTCCTCTTCCATTTTACTGTAAAGCGCCCAGAGCGAGGAATTGCGTGAGCGGAATAAAGACCGCCGTACATGTGACGCCCAGCGCTTGGCAAATGCCAGCGGGGATGTTGCCTCCAGCGCCGCGTGCAAAGCGCCTGTTACCGCTGCCTCATGCTCTGTCCGGACGTGGGATAGATATTCAAACGCGCTCCGCATGGCATCCGCCAGGACAATGCTGTCCACATCGTCCCCCCGCAGCACGGCGCGCAGGATACCAAGGCTGCGGTGCCCGCTGCCCGCCACCCCGAGTTCCCCAAACTGCGTGACCAGCCCCAGGCAGCTTTCCCGCACAGCGGCTCCGTAATCTCCACTGCCCGTTCCCTCACTGTCATGGTGGAAAGGGGCATCATCCTCTGGTCTGGACCGGACATGATCACTGTCCGTAGTTGTCAGGGCATCGCCAGCAACAGGCAGAAACACAAACGCATCCACCGGCGCGCGGCTTTCCTCCTGCGGGGGCAGCACATCCTCCACAGGAGGCTTTTCTGCCAGAAAGGGTGGCAAGCCTCCCTCAGCATCCTCCACCCCACCGCTCTCATGCGGTGGTGGAGCCGACGGGGCGTGAACAAACGGAGGGAGTGGGCCCTGCTGCGGCACAAAATCCTGAATATCAGGCATGGAGGGGGTCGAGGCAGGGGAGGCTTCAAACGCCGAAGGGGTTTGCCCTCTGGGGATAATCAGATCATCCAGCAGGGCTGCAAGATCAGTCCCGGCATCGGGGGCAGTTTCTGAGAAAACCGGGGGGCTGGATGTATTCAGGCTTGCTGGAGCAAAGCCGCGCCCGGCGCCCATGCTGGGCAAATCAAATTCCGCAGTCGGCGCGGGTATAGGCTGTGCCTGCGCGGGCTGCCCGTCCCTGCCCAGAACCAGACGATAGGACCCGATCTCAAACGCATCACCCGGCTTAAGGGTTCGCACCTGCCCTGAGCGCAGAATGGTACCATCATCAAACCGGGTACCATTGCGGCTGGTGTCAGCAAGCTGGACCCCGGCCTCCCCCCGGACAAGCGTGGCATGGCGCGCAGAAATGTAGCGCAAAGGGTCATCCAGCACGATCCCACAGTCCGGGTCACGCCCCAGCACAATGGGGCCGTCACCTTCCAGCGGGTAATCCCGCTCGACCCCAGCACCGGAACGCACACGCAGCAACAAAGGGGAAGCCTGTGGCACTTCGGCTTGCGGGACAGCACCCAAGGGGGTCTCTTCAGGCAACATCGTTACTGTCCCTCACGCGCTTGGAAGAAAGATTCAATACCTGAATACCCTCAGGAAATCGAATATTCAAACGCTCCAGCCTCATCCACACTCACACGCATCTCCTGCACGGTGCCACCTTCCATAACGCAGGCAAGCGCTTTGGCTGACAGTTCGGGCAGGACCGTGCGGGTCAGAATTGTTTCGACCACGCGCGCACCACTTTCGGTTTCGTGGCAGCGGGCGGCCAACGCCTCGGTCACCTCCGCCGAAGCCTCGAACACAGCCCCCCAGCTCTGGGCCACGCGCTGGGCCACGCGTTTGAGGTTAAGGTCCACAATGCGCCGGATCAGCGCATCCGACAGCGGATAGTAGGCGACAACATTGCACCGCCCCAGAAATGCCGGGCGGAACCAGTGCAGCAGTTCAGGCCGCAACAGCTCACCCAACTGCTCCTGCGAAGGCAGATTGTCAGGATCGGCACAGACACTGGCGATTGTGTCCGTACCGGCATTGGAAGTCATGATGATCACGGTATTGCGGAAGTCAATTTCCCGCCCTTCCCCGTCCTTCATCTGGCCTTTGTCAAAAACCTGATAAAACACATCCTGCACACCGGGATGGGCCTTTTCCATCTCGTCCAGAAGGACGACGGAATACGGCTTGCGGCGCACGGCCTCTGTCAGCACGCCGCCTTCTCCATACCCCACATAACCCGGAGGCGCGCCCATGAGCAGCGAGACTTTATGCTCCTCCTTGAACTCGCTCATGTTGATGACGGTCAGGCTGTCTTCCCCGCCGTACAACTGTTCAGCCAGCGCCAGAGCCGTTTCTGTCTTACCAACGCCGGATGTGCCGACCATAAGGAACACACCGGCTGGCTTGCGGGGGTCGGTCAGCCCTGCGCGCTGGGTAATCATGGCCTGGGCAATGGCCTTGAGCGCATGCGTCTGCCCCAGCACACGCTGGCCCAGTGTTTCCTCCAGCGACAGAAGGCGCTGGATTTCGCCCCCCACCATCCGCCCGACGGGAATACCCGTCCAGCTTTCCACCACAGCCGCAACGCTGGATGTATCCACCACCGCATGCACCAAAGGCTGATCGCCCTGCACGGCTGTCAGCTCCTGCCGGGCCTGCGCCAGTTCTGGCGCGACATCCTCGCCCTCACCCGCGCGGACACAGTCCTGCAAGGTCGTGATTTTTTCAACCAGAGCACATTCGTGCTGCCAACGTGCCTCCAGCGCCGCACACTCTGCCTGCAAGGCCGCCCGTTTCTGCTCCAGAGTCTCATAATCTGACGGCACAGCGAAGCCCAGCTTCTGGTCCGCCGCAACGTCCTTCAACTCCGTCTCAACCATCGCCAGCCGTTGCTGCACATCACTCAGCACACCGGGCTTTGCCGCCCGGCTCATGGCCACGCGTGAACATGCGGTATCCAACAGGCTGACGGCCTTGTCAGGCAACTGACGGCTGGGAATATAACGCACAGACAGGCTTACAGCCGCATGCACGGCATCTTCCGCAACATGCACGCCGTGGTGCTTTTCCAGCATTGGCAACAGCCCACGCAGCATACCGCGGGCGACATCCTCATCCGGCGGGTCAATTTGCACAGGTTGAAAACGCCGTGTCAGGGCTGGGTCTTTTTCAAAATACTTTTTATATTCCCCCCAGGTCGTGGCCGCCAGGCAGCGCAATTCCCCACGGGCCAGGGCGGGCTTGATCAGGTTGGCGGCATCATTCTGCCCCTGCTGACCACCTGCGCCTATGAGCATATGCGCTTCATCAATGAACAGAATAATGGGTGTGGCCGAGGCGTTGACTTCCTCAACCAACCCACGCAGGCGGTTTTCAAACTCACCCTTGACCCCGGCACCAGCCTGCAACAGACCAAGGTCGAGCGACCAGAGGGCCACGTGCTCCAGCATCTGCGGCACATCACCCGCAACAATGGCCTGGGCCAGCCCTTCGGCAATGGCTGTCTTGCCTACGCCGGGCTCCCCCACCAGCACCGGGTTGTTCTGCCGCCGACGGCACAAAATATCGACCACTTTACGAATATCGGGCGCCCGGCCGATAATGGGGTCCATTTTGCCATCTCTGGCCCGGGCGGTCAGATCGGTGCAGAAGCGGGCCAGCATGCTCCCCTGCCCACCTGCCGTTGCAGGCAGGACGCTGGCATCGGCCCCAGTACCCGGAGCATCAGCCTCTACCTGCCCTTCCTCACTCCCGCCTTCTGTCATGGCTTCAAAGCTGCGGCGCAGGACTTCAACCGACAGGGAGGACAAGGGCGCAAAAAGGTCCAGCATGCGGCGGCGCAGGGCATCATCCGCCAGGGCTGCCGCCAGCAGGTGGCCCGTACGCACCTGCCGCACCCCCTCCTGATCCAGCGAGGCGACAAGCCACGCCTGCTGCACCCAGGCCAGAATTTCGGGCGAGAGCCCCGGCGGGCGGGCACTGCCCGACTTCAACCGCCCCAGAGCACTATCGACTGCCACCTTCATGGCATCGGCATCAAGATTATGGGCCTTGAGGATCAGCACTATGTCGGAACGATCATCCCGCAGGGCCGCCCACAGAACGTGCTCAACCTCGACATTATACTGTGTCAGCATCAGCGCATGGGCTGCGGCGGCCTCGACCGTGCTGCGACACCCCGCTGCCAGCCGGGAAATGAGCACCTTCACATCAATGACCTGCATTCCACACCCCTTGTCTCGGCACCGTGATCCTAATGAAAAACGCAGGCAGCGCCTTTAATCACACCGGCACGATCATGCATTCAATAAAGACTGCTTGCGACACTCTGCATCTTGCAGGCCCCTCCCGCGCAGAGACAGAACCAGCAGCACAGCACGCGCGCTGCCTGATCCTGACGCGAAAAAACAGAACGGATTGAAAGCCCTGCAACAGTCCTGACTCCATCATGGGAGTCAGCGTTTAAACGAGAATCAAGTCTTAACTTCAGGACATGAAATGTCAATCATGGGCACTCACCCCAACGCAGGCAGAAACAATGCGCCCAGTGGCGAGGATGGCCAAGCATTCCCAAAGCAGTCAAACAGCTTCGAAACAGAAATGACACACTCTTATTATTTGAAATGAAAGCAATTTTGTTCAAGAAAACTCGATTTATACACGAAATGACAATAAAAAATGGGGAATGTTCATCAAAGTTTCACACTTAAAAAGAGATAACTAACTTTATAAGCCAGCCTGCAGTCCTCCCCTTGGCTATGCAGATAGGAATTTTCATGTCTGGCACGACATTAAACGCCAAAACCTATGCCCGACCGAACATGAACGGTGGCGAGCACCAGGCTTTTCGTATCTTCTTCCTTTCCATCATTCTCGGTGCGCTGGCGTTTGTCGGCTACAGCGTCGTGAAAGATCTGCATCAGGCAGGCGAAAGTACGCTGGCCATTGGTGCGTTTGTCCTGCTTGCCCTTGCGCTGCTGATCGCGCTGGGCTTTGAATTTGTTAACGGCTTCCACGACACCGCAAACGCTGTTGCCACGGTGATCTACACCAACAGCCTGCCGCCACTGGTTGCGGTTGTGTGGTCGGGCATGTGGAACCTGTTTGGGGTGCTGGTGTCCTCCGGCGCTGTGGCCTACAGCATCATCACCCTGCTACCGGTCGAACTGATCCTGCAGGTGGGCAGTGGCGCGGGCTATGCCATGATCTTCGCCCTGCTGATTTCCGCCATTGTGTGGAACCTGGCAACATGGGCGCTGGGTATTCCCAACAGTTCCTCCCACGCGCTGATCGGCTCCATCCTGGGCGTTGGTTTTGCCAACCAGATCCTCGCCCCCGCTGGTAACCCGCTGTACGGGGTTGAGTGGGGCCAGGTGACCAAGGTGTTCTCGTCCCTGCTGTTCAGCCCTATCTGCGGTTTTGTGCTGGCTGCCGGGCTGCTGATGGTCTTCAAGCTGCTGATCAAGAACCCCACGCTCTACAAAGCACCGGAAGGCGATGCCCCTCCCCCGCTGTGGATCCGCACCCTTTTGGTTGGCACCTGCACCGGCGTGTCCTTCTTCCACGGCAGCAACGACGGTCAGAAAGGCATGGGTCTGATCATGCTCATCCTGATCGGTGCCGCCCCCACAGCCTATGCGCTTAACCGCGCCATGCCCGAAAACGCTATGCCCGCCTTTATCCAGACCGCGGAAGAAGCGGCCTCTGTTTTCACACAGCATGGCTCAACAGACGGCAGCACCATCACCGCAGCGCAGGCCCGTAACACCGTAACCGACGCCCTGCGCCAGAAGGCGGTCAATACCCCCGCCGTTTACAGCGCTCTGGCTGTTCTGTCGCATGACATTGGTGGCGCAGTGCAGGACTATCACTCCCTGCATGCCATCCCTGCCACGGCAGTCCCCAACGTCCGTACGGACATGTATCTTGTTTCCGACGCCATCCGCACCCTGAGCTCGGTCAGCCACATTCCTGCGGCCGAAACCAAGACACTGACCACGTTCAAGAAGCAGCTTGATGCTGGCACCCGCTTTATTCCCACCTGGGTGAAAATTTCTGTCGCGCTGGCTCTTGGGCTTGGCACGATGGTAGGGTGGAAGCGTATCGTCGTCACCGTTGGTGAAAAGATTGGCAAAACCCATCTGACATACGCCCAGGGTGCTTCGGCTGAAATCGTGGCCATGGGCACCATCGGTCTGGCAGAAGGTTATGGCATGCCCGTTTCCACCACACACATCCTGTCCAGCGGCGTGGCTGGCACCATGGTTGCTGGTGGTGGTGGTCTGCAGTGGCGGACACTACGCGCCATGGCCATGGCCTGGATTGTCACCCTGCCTGCCGCCATGCTGATCAGCGGCGTGCTGTATGTGCTGTTCAGGCAGATTTTCTGACCCCTACCTGACCATAACGCTTGAGCAAACGGTTACTCATGGAAAAGCCTTCCATGCGCTGCACATACCGTGCTCTGGGTGCTGGCCTGATATCCTGCGTGGTATCAGGCCACAGCCTTGCCGCAACCTACCCGCTGGATACGGACGTACTGCCGTCGGGCGTGCCCCTCCAGTTTCCCTCCGCCACTGTTGAAACACCACCGCTGGACTGGAGCGACACCCTGTTGGGTGACGTCTGGGGTGTGCGTAAGTGGATGAACCATTATGGCCTGCGCCTGAACATTCAGGACGCGGAAGAACTCTGGGGCGTTGCCTCTGGCGGCCGCAAGCAGGGGGCCTCTTACGACGGGGCCACGGCCATAAGCCTGACATTTGACCCAACGCGGCTGACCGGCCTGAAATACGGCCTGTTCAATATCAGCGCCCTGCAACTGCGTGGCCGCTCTGCCACAACCGACAATATCGGGGCCATAAACCCTGTCAGCGGTTATGATTCCCCCCGCACAACCCGCCTGTTCGAGTTGTGGTACGGGCAGGGCTTTCTGGGCAACCGGCTGGATGTACGGGTCGGGGCGATGGACCTGGATACGGAATTTCTGGTCAGCCAGAATGCATCGCTCTTTCTTAACGGCAGCTTTGGGTGGCCGATTGCCCCCTCCAGCAACCTGTATTCCGGCGGGCCTTCCTGGCCTTATTCGACCCCTGGGGTGCGCTTTCGCTACAACCCGATCTACCCGCTTACCTTCATGGCGGCAGTCAGTGACGACAACCCCACAGGCGGCCCATTTTTCAAACCCGATGACAGCCCCCCCGGTGATCTGTCAGGGACACATTTCAACACCTCCAACGGGGCGTTGATCATTTTTGAAACACAGCTGCTTGTTGATGCAGGCATGCTGCTCAACCACTCGCACCACGCTCTACCCGGAACATGGAAAATCGGTGGATTTTATGACACAGCCTCATTCCCCGACCCGCGTTACGCCAGTAACCACCTGCCACTAACAGCGCCCGGTGCCTCGGCAAGCCCGCTGTACCATACCGGCAACTGGATGCTGTATGGGGTCTTTGATCAGACCTTCTGGCGTTTAGAGAAAGACTCTCCCAAGGCTGCCAGCTTTTTCATCCGCGTGACCGGTAATGACGATATCCGCAATACGCTGACCCTGGGCACTGAAGCTGGCCTGACATTCCACGGGCTTATTCCCGCCCGCCCGGATGACGTTCTGGGTCTGGCGTGGGGCACCGCTTTTTATGGCCACCGCGCCCGCATGGCGGAGCAGGATTCCCTACGCTACACCGGGCAGGCTGATAGCCGCACGCAGGCAGAGCAGCATCTGGAACTGACATGGCAGGCCCCTGTCACACCTTACATGATGGTGCAGCCTGATTTTCAGTATTTCTGGAACATCAATTCCGGCTCGCCCGACAGTGAAACAGGGCACCGTATTCCCAATGCCGCCATCCTTGGGCTGAATGTCACAACCACGTTCTAGACACTCCCAACCGTGACACAGACCCGCCTTCAATTTGCCATACGACCGGTGATACAAAGAACCCTGAGAGAGAACTGACAAAACGGCGACCCACTATTTATCAGGGAGACAAACGCCAGATGCGCCGTATGACACAGATTTTGATGGCCCTGCCGGTTATTGCCGGGCTGGGCCTGGCAACACTACCCAGTGCTCACGCCCAGCCCCGCTGGGGTGGGCCGGGTCCGGGCTGGGGTGGCCCCGGCGGCGGACCGGGCTGGGGTGGTCGCCCCGGTTGGGGTGGCCCCGGTTACGGGCACCGGCACCATGGTGATGGTGGTGCCATTGCTGGTGCCATTATTGGCGGTCTTGCCGTAGGCGCGCTGGCAGGTGCAGCCATGTCGGGCGGGGGTATAGCCGTACCTTACCGTCCGCCACCGCCGCCCCCTCCGCCGCCGCCTGCTTATGTGGTGCCTGCCGTACCTGTGGTCCCTGTACCGGGGTATTACCCTAACGGCTATTATTACGGCGGATACTGACAAACCAACCCGGCCGGGCCAACACCCGGCCGGTTTTGCTGACTGGCAATGCTACAGCGCAGCCCCGATCAGTCAGCAGTCGCCAGCTTTTCCACTTCGCCCAGCACTTCTTCAACATGACCTGGCACTTTAACCTTGCGCCAGATATGCGCGATTTTGCCTTGGGCATCGATGAGAAAAGTCGCGCGCTCGATACCCATATGAGTTTTGCCGTAAAGGGTCTTTTCCACCCATACGCCATAAGCCTCGGTCACACTGCCCTCTGCATCTGAGGCCAGAGGGAACGTCAGGTCGTATTTGCCCGCAAAAGCATCCAGCTTTTTGACCGGATCGCGGGAGACACCAATAACCCGCGCCCCGGCCTTTTCAAACGCGTTCAGCGCCTCACCAAAGCCGCAGGCCTCCTTGGTGCAGCCGGGTGTGTCGGCCTTTGGATAAAAATACAGCACAAACGGTGCGCCTTTCAGCTCCGCCAAGGCAACCGTACGGCCACCACTGGCCTCCATTGTAAAGTCCGGGGCCTGTGCGCCCACACTCAGTTCTGTTGCTGTCATTGTCATCACGCTCCCTGTTCTACACTACCGTCCGGTTCTGCCTGCCCGCTGCCATCATCGCTGTTCAGTGGGCCTACCAGACGTTCAAAACATGCCCTGACATCACGCCCCAGTCGTGCGGCCTGTTCAATCAGGGTTGGCAAATCCCGCACGCGCATGTTGCGGAGCAGCACACGCAGTGTTGTCGGCGCCATATCTTTTTCCAGCTCCACCGGCGGTACAGGACCGCACAGCAGCCGAAGCTGCGCCTGCAAACGCCGCCAGAATGTTTCAGCCTCCAGCAACACCGTCGCATCTGATTGGCTCAGAACACCGGCTGCCGCCAGCCGACGCAGGGCCTGGCGTGTCATTGTGCTGCGCGCGTCCACACTGGCGGCGCAAAGCTGGAAAATCTGGGCGATGAATTCAACTTCCATCAACCCACCGCTGCGCCGCTTGATATCCCATATCGATGTTGGCGGCAGGTCCCGCGCCAAGCGGGCCCGCATACGCCGGGCATCGTCCAGCAATGTGTCGCAGGACGGAGGGGTGGCCCGGATACGCCCTTCCAGAATACGCGCCAGATCCTGCTGCAAGGTTGTGCGTAGCGTGGCCGGGGCCACAACAACACGCGCTCTGGTGAGGGCCATGCACTCCCACGTCCAGGCGGAATCCGTATGGTAGCGCAGGAAAGCTGCGCGGGAGACAGCAACCGGCCCCGCCGCCCCCGAAGGCCGCAGCCGCATATCCACCGCATAGAGTGGCCCTTCCAACCCCGGCGCTGTCAGGGCCGCAATAAAGGCATGGGCCTGCCGGGTGTAATACGCCCCGACCGCCAGCGAACGTCCGGCCTCACCTGCACGGATAACGCTGGCCTGCTCTGCCTCGGGGTGGTCAAACACCATCAGCAAATCCAGATCGGAGCCGGGCATCATCTCCCGCGACCCGGCTTTACCCAGTGCAATCACCGCCATGCCACCACCGGGCACCCGGCCATAGCGGGCGATATGCTCACGCTCGACCGCTTTCCACAGCACTGTCATCACCGCTTCAGCCAAGGCCGTGCGCTCCCGCTCGGCCCGTTCCTCGCTGATGCGATTTTCCAGCATGGCTACGGAGAGTCTGAATTCCTCCCCCCTCAGCAGCGGGCGCAGGGTTGTAACAAGCCCTTCCACATCCTCAATGTCCTCCGCAACCTGATGCAGGCGGGTGACAACGGTGCGCACCTTGTCTGGCTCAGCCTCCAGCAACCCTTCCAGCGCCGAGGGCCGATCCGCCAGATGGTCAGCCAGAAAGGCTGAGGCATCGAATATACTCGCAATCCGGTCGATCAACTGCGGGTTTCGCTCAAACAGGGTCAAAAGCTGGACCCCGGCATGCTGGCGGGCCAGCAGGGCATCAAAACGCCTCAGGCAGGCCAGCGGGCTGTTACGCTGCCCAAAACTGGCCAGAAACAACGGTAACAAAGACCGCAACAGCGCATGCGCCCGCTCGGACCGCAGGGCGCGCAGGCCATTGCCCCGCCAGCGGGCCAGAACCTGCGCGGCCTCGGCCACCTGTTCGACTGGAAAACCATGCTTGAGCAGCAGATCGGCTGTCTGCCCTTCCTCCGGCCCCGGCACCAGCACGCTGCCTTCTGCCGTGGCACTCAGCGGCTGGATGACAAAATGCCGCTCAAAAATCCGCCGGGCCTCACGCATACGGGGCAGAATATCCAGCGCCAGCGCCTCTCCGTCAGCGTAATTCATGAACACGGCAAAGGCATCAAACGCAGCTTCACCATCAGGCAGGCTGTGGGTCTGGTGGTCAGCACGCATCTGCAACCGGTGCTCCGCATCGCGCAGCAGGCGGTAGGTACGGGCCAGCACCTCGGCCTCCTCACGCGGTAGATGGCCGGTGCTTGCCAGTTTTTTCAGCGCCCCACAGGTGGTTTTTTCGCGCAGGGCGGGCTCACGCCCACCCCAGACGAGTTGCTTGGCCTGCGCGATAAACTCGATCTCGCGGATACCGCCCTGCCCCAGTTTGAGATTATGCCCCAAAAGCCACGCACGGCTGGCCAGCGGGTCGGCCAGCACGGCATCGGGCAAATGGGCAAGGTCGGTACGACCAGCCTTACGATAGCGGTCGATCCGGGCCTTCATGTCGTGCAGGTCGTCAATCAGGGTGAAATCCAGGTGCCGACGCCAGACAAATGAGCGGATGGCTGTCAGAAACCGCCGCCCCGCTGTCAGGTCCCCCGCCACAGGCCGCGCCTTGATCATGGCGGCCCGCTCCCACGTCTGGCCCAGGCTTTCGTAGTACAATAACGCCGCCTGAACCGTTACCGCCGGAGGCGTGGAAGACGGGTCGGGCCGCAGCCGCAAGTCGGTACGGAAAACGTAGCCATTCGCATCGCGCGCTTCCATCAGGCTGACAAGGTCGCTAGTCATACGAACAAAGACGCGCCGCACCGCATCAGGCTGGTGGTACACGGAAGGGTCATACAGGATCACCAGGTCGATATCGGATGAGAAATTCAACTCCCGCGAACCCAGCTTGCCCATGGCCAGTACCGTCAGCCCGCACCCCTGTGCAGGCCGCTCCGGGCTGGGCAGATCAAGCTGACCGGCCTGAAAAGCACCCCACAGCAAATGCCTGATCGCCAGATCCAGCGCCGCCTCAGCCAGACGGCTGAGGGTGCCTGTTACCTCCTCCAGCGTCCAGAATCCGCCCAGATCCGCTACCGCACACAAAAAAGCGACCCGTTTTTTGATGTGGCGGAGAAATGCCGCGACATACTCTCGCCCAGATTTGGCATCAAATTCAGCACATGCCGCAAACGCATCCCGCGCGCAGTGCTCCGGCCCGGATTCCAGCAGGGCTGCAAAGCCCGCAATATCACCCCGCGCAAGATCGGACAGATAAGGGCTATTCCCCCCCAGGCAGGCCATCAGTGCCTCGGCTCCGGGCTGGCCCAGCACCTCTGGCGCAAGCCCGACCTCGTCCGCAAGTGCCTGCATATCCGCCCTGAAATGGGCCGCCGCGGCTGCATCCGCAGGCTGCGGCCAGTCAGCATCGGGCCATGCACGCAGGCCATGCTGGCGTGTCTGCCGGACATCACGGAAAAGAAAATGCTCAGCCTGTGTCATGAAAACGCCTATCCTGTAATCCATAAAGGCTTGCTGCGTTGACTTCCAACGGTCAAGACACGCCTGCCTCTACAGGCGCAAAAATCCGCCGCATCATGCTTGGCTGCGCCTGTGCGCTCGTGGGTGTACCCATGGTTGGCGCTGCATCGGTCATGGTGGGCATGGTGTTTGGGCCTGTGCCCATAACCCCGTTTGTGCGCCCCTTTCTACCCCTGACCGTCATCCCAGCCGAACCGGGCCGCCCGCCCCATGCCCGCCTGTGGCTAGGCCGTGCCACCTTGCGCTGGAATATCCTGCGTGATGGGCTGGACGCACCTGTTGCCCTGTCGCTCGGCAAGCTCAGGATTGCTGGCGCCACAGGCCAGACCAGCACCATTGGCCTGCTTGAGATCACGCTGGAGCCACATGCTCTCCTACAAGGTGTTTTTGCCCCCCGTGTGCTGAATATACACAACGCCCACCTGGCACTGCGCCGGGGACATGACGGCACCATAGGGCTGGATTTCGACCCCGCCCCCGACACGCTGCCACAGGGTGACAACACCCCTCTGACACTCAGCGCGCTTGAACACGCCTGTGTGGACGACACCACTGTGACCATGAACGACCAGTTGACCGGCACACACTGGACTGCGGCCCCCATGACCGCAGACCTGCACCTGCACACGGCTGGCGGGCACCAAGGGGTTGTTGGCACCGCCGCCATGGCCATTACCCCCGACAACCAGCCCGACCGCACCATGCGTCTTACGGCCTCGGGCACACCCACGGACAAGGGCATTGTCTGGCGGCTGACGACCAGCCCGCTGACACTGACAACATTTGCCAACATCCAGCCGGCCCTGGCCACCATGGATGTCCCCTTCAGCCTGTCGGCCGAAGCACAGCTTGTTGCCGCCCCTGCAACACCCTGGCTGTTACCGGGCAGCCTGACAGTGCGGGCAAAAATTGGTGCCGGGCACCTGGCCGCGGGCGGGAGCACCTACCAGACTGACCACGGCACACTGGGTATCCGCATGGTGCTGGACCACAGCGCGGCCAAAACCGTACCCATGCGGGCCCGGCTGCTGGATACGGAACTGGTGCTGCGCCACCCGCTGCACCCAACAGACCCCGACCATGAACTGACAGTGCGCCTTGGCGGATGGCTTGATGCCTCCGACCTGCTGCACCCAACCCATGTGACCGGCGCGCTGGATACCGACATCCCCCAGGTGGCCTTTACCGACCTGGACCAGTACTGGCCAAGCCACGCTGCCAAAGGTGGCAAGGCCTGGGTGAACGAAAATATTACCGCAGGCATGGCCTCAGGCCTGCATACGCAAGTTCGGCTTGCCAGTACCCATGGCTGGAACGCCCTGAAAATAGCGGGGCTGGATGGCAGCCTGGAGGGTAAAGGGCTGACAGTGTACTGGCTGCGCCCCATTACCCCACTACAGGGTATGAACGCCCGGCTGGAAATCCATGACCTGGATACGTTGACCATCGATTTTCAGGATGGTTACCAGCAGGTTGGCACCCATGGGCGTATTGCCGCAGGCCCAGGCCGCATGACCATTAGCGGCCTGAGCGAAAAAGACCAGACTGGCACAATTACCTCCGCGCTGGCGGGCAGGCTGGACACCATTCTGGCGTTGCTGGCCGAACCCCGGCTGCACCTGCTGTCGCGCCATCCGCTTGACGTTACCAACCCGCGTGGCAAGGCCGCCATTACCCTCAAGCTGACCCTGCCCCTGATCAGCCGGGTCAAAATTGATGATATGACCATCAACGCCCATGCCGACATTACCAATGCGGCACTCGGTAATGTTGTGGCTGGGCGGGGCATAACCAACGGCCGCTTTACACTGGACACCAGCACGGACGGGCTTTCCCTCTCCGGCACAGGGACAGTCAGCGGCCTGCCATCCACCCTGTCCTACAGCACGGATTTCCGCCATGTCGGCCCGCAGGAGACACTGGAGCAGGCGCATCTGACATCCCGGCTGACACCTGCAACGGTTGCTGCCGCAGGGTTTGACACCGGCGATCATTTTGATGGCAGCGCCAATCTGGATGTGGCCTACCTCCAGACCGGTGACCACCACGGCACGGTCAAGATTGGGCTCGATCTGGCACCGGCTCTTATCCGTATTCCACTCTGGCACAAGGCTGCGGGCAGGCCTGCAAAAGCCTCGGCCACACTGGGGCTGGACCATGGGCATATTGCTTCGGTCGAAAATATCAACGCCTCCGGCCCAGACCTGTCTATTCAGGGTCAGGCACAGATGCGGCCCAAGCAGCCACCTGAACTTATTATTTCGTCCTTTCGGGTCGCACGCTCCGTCGGGCGAGCACGCCTTGTGCTCCCTGCCCAGCCCCATGGCATGATCCATGTGGGTGTGCAGGCGGAAAGCCTTGACCTGTCCCCCTTTGTCAGCGGGGACCTGACAAACCCGAAGCCTGAAAAAAAGACCAAGCCTTCCCCCGGCTACCATGTGCCAGAAGCGGCAACAGGCAAGCTGCATGGGCCACCCGGACTGGCCTGGGCTATTGATGTCACAGCCAAAAACCTGTGGTACGCGCAGAACAAACCCCCGCTCCGCGGTATTAGCGCCTATTTTGAAGACAATGGCCTGCGTCTGGAAAGAATGCGTTTTTCCATGCGAGCGCCAACACCTGTCAGCATGACACTGGCCCCCAAGGGGCAAAAGCGGGCCCTCAACGCCACCATCCCCGACATGGGGGCTTTTCTGGCCGCTTTTAACATCCTGCCCGATGTGCGCGGTGGGCGGGCAAGTCTGGTCGGGACATTTGATGATTCACAGGCGTCTGCCCCTTTCAGCGGTCAGTTGAGCGTCTCACCCTTTGTGCTGACCAAAGCCCCCACGGCGCTGCGTGTGGCCCGCAATATCTCCTTTTATGGCTGGCTGGCATCGCAGGATACATCCACCTTTGAGATCACGCACCTGACCATGCCTGTCACGTTTGAAGATGGCACCTTGAACATTCACGATGCCAGAACAGGCAATACGGCTCTGGGGGCCACGCTGGAGGGTGCCGTCAACCTTGAGCGCAACAGCATTGACCTGCAGGGAACTGTTGTGCCGCTGTTTGCCATCAACAAACTACCTGGAAAACTGCCGGGCATTGGCCGTCTGTTCAGCCCTGAGACAGATGGTGGGCTTCTGGCCTTAACCTTTGGAATTAGTGGCAAACTGGAAGACCCGACCTTGCATATCAACCCCTACTCCATCCTGCTGCCGGGCATGTTGCGACGGATGTTTTGACGAAAGATTGGATTTTAATAATTCATTTCTAATTAAGGAGTTTTTATATATTTTCTCAAAATATAAATCAGAAAAATCCTACGAAAATTTAAAAGAAAAAAGAAACATCTAACATTTTATTGATGATTTTCAGAGCTAGATAAAAAACCCACAGGAAACCCCCAGCCTTTTCCGTGCGTTAACAATAGGCAGGGGCTGGAAATCATAGGCTGGCCCCATTGGCTACCGCCAGGACATGAATGAAAAACACCTGACCAGAAAGGATATTTTTCATGCGTTTCTTACAGCGTGTCACCACTACAGCTGCATGCCTGACAACAGCGCTGTATATTTCTACCGCCATGGCACAGGCGCAGACACAGACTGTGCAGGTTCCTGTAGGCACAACATTACCGAGCGCCCCATCAGGCGCAATCCCGGTGACCAACCCTGCCAATGCGGCATCGGCCCCCACCAAAGGGGCGCAGCTTGTGACAGGCGTAACAGGGGCAACCACAGCGGCCACACCCGGGGCGCTGGCAGAGGCTGGACTGCCCTCCATCGCCCAGGCCAGTCCGGGTAATGTCGCAGGGCTACTGTCCTACTGTGTCCGCAAGGATTATGTGTCGGGCACAACAGCCCGCAGCGTTGCCCGCACACTGGCCGAGCGGGCTGATGTGAAACATGATGAAAATTACTCGCTCGGTGGGCAGGGTCTTTTGCAGAATGCCACATCCAAGCCTTTTGACATCGCCAGTCTGGGCCAATCCGCGCGCGTCAAGCTCTGCAGCGATCTGGTCAAAAAAGGGCAATCCCTGAGCAACTAAAATCCGGGCGGCCCAGCTACAGGGCCGCCTTTACGGCCGGGAGGCATGGGGCAGATCGCTTGTCAGTTCACGTTCGATCTGACTTGTATTGCCCGTTGCCGTATCATCAGACTGCGGCAGGTCGGCATCGGTTTCCTGCAAGGCAATCACATCATCCAGCACACCACGCGGGCTGGCAGACAGCTTGCCTGCGCGCATCTGGGCGCGGAAATCATCGTCTTCATCACGCAAGGCTGTATCCAGCCCATTGCCACTCACGCGGCCTACGGCGTGGAAAATACTCCCCTGCACCGGCTTGACCGGCACGACCAGCCAATTCCGCGTATGCGACAGCACGCTTGAGGCATCGGCCTCCATACAGGGCTGGTCGGTTGTCAGTGTAACTGTCTCGGTCGTGACAAGTGCCTGCCCGGCCACAGCAGGGGCATGCCGCCCATGTCTGGGAGCAGGCAGCGCAAAGACCGTGCCGGAGGGCACGACCAGCAGGGTATGTGCCGCTTGCCCCGCCACAGACATACAAACCATAGCCCGCGCAGGGGTCTGCGCCCACCCGGTCACGGGGCAGGACAGCACCATACCCAGCACGGCACAGAGGGTTCCAATGTTCTGGCGTGTGGGCATCCGTCTCTTCATATCGGGTCAGTGTCCCTTCCGCCCCTGTCCGCCGCACAGCATAGGTTATGGGTGTGCCGGGTTTTCCTGCCGCAGACCTTCAGGCACGGCAAAAATACTATCCGGCTGCGGTGTGCGCTGGACTGACAGGGCACGCACCGTCACCTGTCCCTGCTGGGCAACCTGCAGCAGCAGGCCGTCATCGGTATAGCAGGCATCACTGGGTCTGCCTTCCGTATCGGAGGTGCGCCAGATGGTGCAAGCCTGCCCCGCTACAGTCGATGCGCCAAGCCGGGTATAGGACCCTGTGCCGGGGTGCTGGCCGGGCAGTGTCAGTTCCCGCCCACCGGGCACGGGCATGACACTTTCCCGATGGCGTGCCTCATCCACCACGGTCAGGGTTCTGTCTTTCCATGAGGTCAGCATAAATACGGGTGAATTTTCAGGGTCCAGCCTCTGCCGCAGCGTGGCCACCTGCCAGCGCATGCGCTGGTGGGCTGTGGCATCACCCGCAGGGGATGACAGTTCGTAATGGATATCCACATCGGTGGAAGGCGTGACGTAAGGGGCTGTCATCTGGGCGGTGTCCTCCGCCTGAGCCACCCCCTGCCCACCAAGCAGGCCCAGAACACCCAGCGCCACCCAGCGCCCCCGTGCAATTATCCGCAGCCCCAGCATTCCGTAATTCCTCATTGCGGTTTTTTCTCTTCCTGCCCTGCTGGCAGAGGCGCATGAGGCTTGACCTCCATGAACCCTTCTGGCGGCTGGAAGGCACTGGCAGGCACAGCCTCGTAAGATACCGAAACAGCCTTGAGTTGCCCGTTCAGCCCATCCACATCCACACCGTCCTGCTCAAGCACAAACCCATCCGCTGTGACACAGGCCTGAGCGGCCCCCAGAGCCGAATAGGCCTGCCATACCGTGCAGGGCTGACCGGCCACTGTATCCGTCCCCTTGCGGGTAAAATGCATCGACAGGTCCAGTAGGAAAGGATTACGCACACCGTCCTGCTGGACAAGGCGCGTGTAAACATGCCGGGTATTCAGCAACACCAGCACTTCCTGCGCGGCGCGGTTGATAATGACCGCCCCCCGGGTGGCACTACCTTGTGGGTCAGCCAGGTAATTCACCCGCAAAAGCCCGCCATCGCCCGAATATAACACCTGCACATACCGGGTCTGGACCGGCGTGTCGGGCTTTGCCCCTTCCTTCAGGTCACGTTCGGTCGGACGGGGCTGAAAGGTGTACACAATAACGGCATCACGCGCCGGGGCCAGCGGGGGGTGGTCCTCCTGCGAGGCTGCAAGGGCCGGGCCTGCAAACAGGCCCATGACCAGCACGCCACCACAAACAAACCGCGCCATACGGGCATTGAGAGGAAGAGAGAGTGTCACCTTGGGTATTTCTCCACTGTTCTGACCTGTCACAGGGTTAATGGCGTGCCGCAGCTTGTGCCACCAACCGCCCCAAGCTGGCCAGTATCAGACATTTTAAAGAGCGCGGATTTCAGCCTCCAGCAAGGCGGGGTCAAAACTGTCCCGCCAGCAGGGGCGCATGGCAACGGCCCGCGCCAGTTGGGCCTTGTAGTCCTGCACCGGAATTTCCACCCCGCCAAAACGGGCCAGATGCTCCGTGCCGAACTGGGTGTCCAGCAGGATAAAACCCCCAAGACGCAGGCGGGCGACCAGATGCACCAGAGCTACTTTGGAGGCATCTGTCACACGGCTGAACATGCTTTCACCAAAAAACACGCCGCCCATGGCCACACCATACAGCCCCCCGACGAGTTCACCCGCAACCCGACATTCCACACTGTGGCCGAAACCCATGTCATGCAGGGCGCAAAATAGCTCAAGAATGCGTGTGTTGATCCATGTTGTCTCCCGCCCTGGGGCTGACTCTGCACATGCCAGCATGACGGCACGAAAGTCCTGATCGGTGCTGACATCAAACTGCCCGGAAAGAACAGTCCGGCGCAGGCGGCGGGGTAAATGGAACCCGTCAAGCGGCAGAATACCGCGTGGATCGGGGTCGTACCACGACAGTTCCTGCCCCTGCGCGTCTTCCGCCATGGGGAAATACCCTGCCGCGTATGCGCCCAGCATCAATTCCGGTGTCAGCCCGTCCTGCATGGTGCTCCCTTTTTTCCGTGTGCCACCAGAGCCCTTGCAGGTACCCCTTTCGGCTATGGCGGCGCAAGCACACGCTTGCTAGGCTGCGCCCAGTCCTGACATGGGCAAGCACTCTGCCAGCCCCCGGCCACACCAACAGCCATGGAGCCCGCCATGACCGACGCTGCCCCCCGCCTGATCCGCTCCGTCCGCCTGCCGGACGCTGTGGAGGCCCGTATTCGCTCGGATTTTACCGCCCCACCCCCGCCAGAAAACCCGCTGAACACCCAAAGCCTGCTGGAATTAGCGCATAGCTACGCCCCGACCGCCATTATACTGACCCACACAGCCCCGCTGCGGCAGGCAGACATTGCCCGCCTGCCTGACAGCGTGCGACTGGTGGCCACCGTCAGTGTCGGGCTGGACCATCTGGATGTTCCCGCCCTGCTGGCGCGGGGGCTTGCCGTGTCCAATACGCCGGACGTGCTGACCGACTGCAATGCCGACATGGCCATGCTGCATATTCTGGCAGCCAGCCGCCGTGCTGCGGAATATTTCACACTGGTCAAAAGCGGCAACTGGACACGCCCGTTAGGCATGGATGAAATGCTGGGCCGCCGTGTTACAGGCAAGCGGCTGGGCATTGTTGGCATGGGCCGGATCGGACAGGCTGTGGCACACCGGGCCCGCGGGTTTGAGATGGAGGTGCTCTATCACAACCGCCGCCGCCTGACCCCGGAGGAGGAAGCCGGGGCCACCTATTACGACCGACTGGAAGATATGCTGCCCCAGTGTGACATTCTCTCCCTCCATATGCCCGGCTCGGCCGGGGCGGCCCCCATCATCAACGCCGACACGCTGGCCCTGCTGCCGCGCGGGAGCGTGCTGGTCAATGCCGCGCGCGGCTCCCTTGTGGATGAAAACGCCCTGATCGACGCCCTGCGCTCCGGCCACCTGGCAGGGGCCGGGCTGGATGTTTACAGCAAGGAACCCAACCCCAACCCGGAACTGACGGCTCTGCCCAACGTGTTCCTGACCCCTCATGCTGGCAGTGCTACGGTGGAAACCCGCACAGCCATGGGGATGCTGGCTCTGGATAATGTTGCCGCACTGGCTGCGGGCAAGCCCCTGCCCTCCGCCGTAACCGCGTAAGGAGCCACGACCGTGAACTTCCGCCTGTTCTGTCTGCTGGGTATTCTGGTCTGCCTGCTGGTGTCGTGGCTGGCCCCGCATTATCTGGGGGCCGCAAGGGTTGTCGGCTACAGCTTTCTGGGGTTTGCCACCCTTGCCACCTTGCTGGGCTACCGCACGCATGAGGCTGTTGCACCCGCACAGGCTACGACACTCAAGCAGGACTGACGTCAGGCTAAAAAGCCCAGCCACCTCCTGCACGCAAGCAGGGAAAGGCCGGGTGTGACAGGCGGGAATAGCCCCGCCTGTCACACCCGTTATTCGCGGAATGTGCTGTCCTCACCCCCCTGGGCGGACAGGTTGTCGCGCATGGCCAGAGCAGTATCGCGCACGACCGGGCCGTGCTCGCGCTCCAGCCGCCGGATGGTAAAGTGGGCTCGGGCCAAGGCGCGGTAATGGGCAAAAAACGCCGCATTCAGCGATGCCCCACACAGAGCCCCCGCTACGGGCATAAGTTGCAGGGACAGCTTCTGCCCCAGTGCCAAGCCGTAATGGGAGGCCACTTCGGCAATCAGCATCACCACCGGGCGACCACGCAACACCGCGCGGGCGGAGAAATAACCCAGTTCGCTTTCCTCCCCATTCCGGCGGTTGGGAAAGGCACGCAGGGCAAATACTTCCAGACAGGCCTGTCGGGCGTCCGGGGTGCTCAGGTCCTCGCCTTCCTCCCGCGCGATGCGGGCAATTTCACGCATGATGGTCAGGGTCGTAAAGCCGACATCCGGCCCCAGCCCGGCCAGACCACCAAACCCGCCCACAGCGCCAGACACCGCCACGGCGGCATGGGTAGCGCGCGAGCGCCAGCGGGCTTCGGGCACAGTGGTGGCAGGGCCATTCATGCCCAGCACTGCTACGTCAAACGCGCGGGTAATGGCGGTTTCGGCCAGGTTGCGCAGTTTTTCCTCAATCCCCGGCGCCATGCCAAGGCCACGCATGCCAATGCGTGCGGCGTGGCCTACAGCACCCCCCATAAGGTCGGCCAGGCGGACCAGAACACCACGCCCGGACTCCACTGCGGCCAAGGCGTTTTCCAGTTCGCCAAGGTCGTGAATGCTGAGTGCGAGCGGTTTCAGCGCGCTGCCTGCTGTTTCCTTCGTGGTCATCCGTCTTCTTTCCTGCCTGCTATCACCCCGCCGCGCACAGGTGCCACAGGGTGGGAACGCCGCCGCAGCAACGTTGCATGTCCTTTTGTCTGGCCGCAACCATAACAGGCACGCCCCACGAAAAACAGCGCAGCCAGTACCTCAGCCCCCCACCAGGAAGCAAACAGCGTTGTCTCACCTGCATGAAGCCCTTACACAACAGGGATGAGAATCTGGCGCACGCGCCCTGCCTTGCAAGGAGTTGCCACCATGGCTGGTCTTCCAAACCCTTCCTTCTCCAGCACGTTGGGGGCCGTTGCCCGCCGCCGTGTGGCGGCCGGTCTGACCCTGCTGGGCGGGCTGATGCTGAGCGCTTGCGCCATAACACCCCAGCAGGAAGCCTATGAGGCAGCTTTGGCCAAAGCGCGCACGGCGCCCAGCCTGTGTGTGCCGGACATCTATGCCCCGCTGGTGGCGGAAGCTTACCTGAAAGCTCATGAAAACGGGTCTGCCGATGTGCGCGACACCTCCAGCCTGCCCGATGCCCCCGCACCCAAGCTGGAAATTTCTAACGTTTCCACCCTACCGGACGTCAACTTCCCGCCCTATTCCCAGCGGGAATGCCGCATGACGGTCAAAGACGGTACCAACCCGCCCGAAACCGGGTTCCTGACCGTTGCCTACTTCATGCATGGGGGGCAGGTGGATTCCTCCCTCGCACGTTGGGATTCAGACGCCACAATTTCGCACTATTATGACGCGCTGAAGGAAAAGATCAGCAAAGGCGTGGACATGAACAACCCCACCCTTAAAGCCTGCATGGAACACTACCCAGCCCTGCACCCCGACAGCACGGACCCCATTGTGCAGCAGGCCGCAGTCAGCCTGCGCGCCCTGCTTGTGCGCCGCTGCCTGGCCGACCATGCCGCGTTGCAGAACCTCTATTCCGACATGTATTTCATCCACCGCTGACCCACCGCCCGGCAGAATGCCCTGGCACCCCCTTTGCGGGGCCGGGCCAGAAGCGCATGCTGCCCACCCCGGCCACACCGCACAGGATTAAACGCCACCATGCATTGCCATCATCTCAGCCCGGATTTTGCTGTTTCCCCGCAGATTTCTGTCAGTGACATTCCCACCATCCGCGCAGCAGGGTTCAAGACCGTGATCTGCAACCGCCCCGATGGTGAGGAAAAGAACCAGCCCGACACCGCCACGATCGCCAAGGCCGCGCAGGATGTCGGGCTTGTCTTTCTGGCGCTGCCCATCCAGGCCGGGCACCCGCCGTCATCCGATGTCGTGATTGAAACGCAGGAAGCCATCAACACCCTGCCCGGCCCCATCTTTGCCTATTGCCGCACGGGCAATCGCTCGTCCCAGGCATGGACTCTGGCGACCCAGAAATAACATCAGCCCCCACACATCCTGTCCGCAGGGGTATGGGGGGTGAGTTCACGTTTTTTTGATAATCCTGTCAGACGGAAATAATCCCGCCTGACAGGCGTGGACTGCGGTAGTTTCAGGCAGGTTCCTGCCACCCGCCCATGTCACACAATCGTGCCCAGTGCTCGTCCGAAACCGGACAGACAGAAAGCCGGGACTGCCTGACAAGCGCCAGCTCCGCCAATGCGGGCTCTTCCTTGATCCGGGCCAGGGTCACCGGGTAGGGCATGGGGCCGACAGCCCGGACATCCACACACACCCAGTTCCCGCTCTCGGCCGTTGGGTCGGGATAGGCATCACGCACAATGTCCACCACACCGACAATCGCCCGCTGGACGTTGGAGTGATAAAAAAATGCGCGGTCACCTACCTTCATGGCGGCAAGGTTTTTCTTGGCCTGATGGTTGCGCACCCCTGTCCATGGCTCCACGCCATTGGCCACCTGTTCCGCCCAGCTAAAGGCGTCAGGCTCACTTTTAACAAGCCAGTAGGCCATGGCTACGCCACCATCTGCCCGTCGCGGAAGACCGCACGCAGGGGGCGCACCACAACGCTTTCAAACAGGTTGACCCCGGCGTAGGGGTCAGCCGCGGCAAACCCTTCAGCACTTTCGCGGTCTGGAACATCCAGCACAATCAGGCTGCCGGACGGGTTGCCCTGAGCATCCAGCTGCGGGCCCGCGAACTGAATGGACGCCTTGTGGCTTTCCAGAAACGCCAGATGTTGCGCGCGGGTGGCTTTACGCAGTTCCAGCGCACCAGGGCGATCTGTGCAGATAATGGCAAACAGCACCGTATTTTTCCTTCCGCTTGTGTCGTCATGGCAGAACGCCCATGAAGAACTACGCCGTGTCAAGAGCCAGTTCGTCTTGTAAGGAAGGCGCGGGCAATCCCCTTCCATCGCGCGCATGAATATGGAAAGGAGAACTGCCGAACATGACCAACCAGATGGAGCGGACCCCCTTTTGAGCGCCTCACCGTCCCTTGTCGCGCGGACTGGCGGTTTTTTTCACCGCTACGCCAATCCCGGCCGGTTTCTGAAACTGGGCGCACATCTTCAACCATGGCTGACCTGGCCAGCACTGCTGCTGACACTGGGGGGGCTTGGCTGGGGGCTGTTTTTCTCCCCCGCGGACTGGCAGCAGGGCGATTCCGTGCGCATCATGTATGTGCATGTGCCTGCCGCCATGCTGGCCTCGGCCGGATATGCCGGGCTGGCGCTATGCGGCCTGCTGTCCCTGGTGTGGCGCCACCCGCTGGCTGACCTTGCTGCGGTCGAGATCGGGCCGGTCGGAGCCTGCATAACCGCGCTGTGCCTGGCCACCGGGTCGCTCTGGGGCAAACCGATGTGGGGCACGTGGTGGGTCTGGGACGCCCGGCTGACATCCGTGCTGGTACTGTTCTTCCTCTATCTGGGCCATATCGCCCTGATCCGCGCGTTTGATGACCCGCAACGCGGCTACCGGGCTGCTGCCATTCTGGCCCTGGCGGGCGCAGTGGACCTGCCGATCATCAAATTCAGCGTGCAGTGGTGGAACACCCTGCATCAGCCCGACAGCATTACCCTGACCGGGGCCCCCACCATGTCCAGCTCCATGCTGTGGCCGCTGGCTCTGTCCACACTTGGGTTCTCACTCGGTTTTGCAGCCATTGTCGTGGCCCGCACGCGCGCCGCCGTCATGGAAAGCCGTATTCGGGCGCTGCTGTCCTCCCCCCGCCGCAAGGGACAGGCCCAATGACCCATCTTCCCTATATTCTGGCCAGCTACGGGCTGGCTGCTGCCATGGCTATTGTGCTCTCCCTTGGGGCGGCTCTCCGCCTGCGCCGCGCCCGCGCCCGGCTGGCAGCCCTTGAGCAGACAGCAACCCCACGCCCCGTACAGGCTACCCCCGCATCATGACCCGCAAGACCCGTCGCCTCTGGCTTGTTATCGCCTGTGTCGCCTGCCTTGGTACTGCGGCAGGGCTTATCCTGCGGGCTTTTTCCTCCGATATCGTGTTTTTTGTCACGCCATCGCAGGTTGCCGCTGCCCCGCCGCCAGCTGACCGTGCTGTCAAGCTGGGGGGTATGGTTGTCGCAGGCTCTGTCCACCGCGAGCGTAAAGGTGAAACCCCAGTCGCCACCTTTGATGTCACAGACGGACAGGCTGCCGTAACCGTGCATTACGAAGGGATCCTGCCCGACCTGTTCCGCGAAGGGCAGAGTGTTGTTGCCATTGGCACGGCCACGTCGGGGCATGACTTCACGGCCTCCGAAGTACTTGCCAAGCATGACGAGACCTACATGCCCAAGGAAGTGGCAGAAGCCCTGAAAAAAGCAGGCAAATGGGACCCCCGCTTTGGCGCCCCCCCCAGTGCCGAAAGCTGGAACACCATGACCGTGCAGGACGCGCGCAAAAACATTGCCGCCCCCCCGGCTACCCCCTGATACAGACCAGAACCGCGAGAATTTTGTTTTCTGACATGCCAAGCGCCACACAATGCTGAGCCCTGAACTCGGACACTACGCCCTTGCCCTGGCCTGCGTGCTGGCTGCCGTGCAGGGTATCCTCCCCCTTATTGGTGCGCACCGGCGCGATGTGCGGCTGATGGGGCTGGCCCCTGGCCTGGCCTGTGGGCAGTTTATTGCCCTTGTGGCCTCCTTTGCCTGCCTGATCCATGCGGCTGTCACGGACGATTTTTCGGTCCAGAACGTGGCGGCCAACAGTGCTGTCTCCAAGCCGCTGCTGTATAAAATTACCGGCGTGTGGGGCAACCACGAAGGCTCCATTCTGCTCTGGGCGCTTATTCTTGGCCTGTGCGGTGCGGCTGTGGCGGCTTTTGGGCGGTCCCTGCCATCTGCCCTGCGGGCGCGGGTGATTGCCGTACTAGGGCTGGTGGCCACGGGGTTTGAGCTGTTCTGCCTGACAACATCAGACCCCTTTGCCCGCGTCTGGCCCGCCCCGCTGGATGGCCAGGGCATGAACCCCCTGTTGCAAGACCCCGGTCTGGCCTTCCACCCGCCTATTCTCTACACCGGCTATGTCGGCTTTGCCGTGCCGTTTGCCTTTGCCATCGCAGCCCTGATGGAAGGGCGTGTGGATGCCGCCTGGGGCCGCTGGGTACGCCCCTGGGCCGTGGCTGCCTGGTGCTTTCTGACATGCGGTATCGCCATGGGATCATGGTGGTCTTACTACGTGCTGGGCTGGGGCGGTTACTGGTTCTGGGACCCGGTGGAAAATGCCTCCCTCATCCCATGGCTGACAGGCACGGCACTGATCCATTCCGCCATTGTTGTGGAAAAACGCGAGGCACTGAAAATCTGGACCGTGCTGCTGGCCATTGGCACATTCTCCTTTTCGCTCTCTGGTACGTTTCTGGTCCGCTCAGGCATCCTCAACTCCGTGCATGCCTTTGCCAATGACCCCGCGCGGGGTGTGTTCATTCTGGGCCTGCTGGGACTGGTTATCGGTGGGTCGTTCCTGCTGTTTGCCTACCGCGCACCGTCGCTGACGGCGGGTGGTCTGTTTGCCCCCGTCTCGCGCGAGGGGGCTCTGGTGCTCAACAACATCCTGCTCTGCTCTCTCTGCGCTGTGGTGCTGACTGGCACGATGTACCCGCCGTTCATGGCGCTGCTGGCGGGACGCACGCTGTCCGTGGGCAAACCTTTCTTTGACGCCACGACCATCCCGCTGGCGCTGCCGCTATTCATTTTCATGGGGTTTGGCCCGATGCTGCCGTGGAAGCGGGCGCACCTGTGGCCGGTGCTGAACAAGCTCTGGCTGGCCACCGGGCTGACAGGTGTTGCCGCCCTGATTGCCGCACGGAACCTGTCTGGCGCGCTGCCGGTACTGTGTGCAGCAGCGGCTGTGTGGATTATCGCAGCAAGTGTGTCCGATATTGCAGGGCGGATTGCCCTGTTGCGTGCCCCCCTGCTGACAAGCCTTGCCCGCGCCCGCGCCCTGCCCCGCTCCATTATTGGCGCAGCCATAGCCCATGCCGGAGTTGGCATTACAGTGCTGGGGCTTGCCGCCATGTCGCAGGCACAGCACCTGATTGTCGAAGTGCCGGTTGGCACCACCGAACATCTGGCCGGGTATGACTGGACCCTGACAGATGTGCGGGAAGAACCCGGCCCCAACTACACTGCCCTGACTGCCACGCTGGAAGTCCGCCGTGGGGGGGCTGTCATCGCGCTGCTCCGCCCCTCCAAACGCAGCTTCAACAGCCAGAACCAGACCACCACCGACGTTGCTATCCACACCAATCTGCTGGCTGACCTTTATGGTGTGCTGGGTGACAAGCACGGAACAGATGCCAACCCAACCTACGTACTGCGGCTGCATTACAACCCGCTGGCCCCATGGATGTGGCTGGGGGCGTTGGTGATGGCATTTGGGGGCGCACTCTCCCTTTCCGACAGGCGTGTCCGTATAGGTGCTCCGCAACGGGCTCGGCTTTCCTCCACAAAGACAGGTGCGGCATGACAACACCCCCCAGCCCCCCGACACGCCGCCGCCTGCTCATGGCCCTGCCTCTGGTCGGGGTGGGAGCCGTAGGCGTTGGGTTTTGGAAAATGCTCTCGGGCATGCAAAACGGTGCCTTTAACCCGCACGACATTAACGCCCCCGTGCTGGACCGCCCTGTGCCCGACTGTACCCTGCCCGGCCTGCCCCCGCAGGACGGCTTTGGCACGGCAGAGCTGCGGGCTCTAACTGCGCCCGTGCTGGTCAATTTTTTTGCATCTTGGTGCATCCCCTGCCTTGCGGAAATGCCCACGCTGATGACCCTTAAAGACAGGCTCCCCCTGTGGGGCATTGCCTATAAGGACAAGCCGGATAACGCGGCTGGCTTCCTGCGACATTCGGGCAACCCCTTTACCCGGCTCGGACAGGATAGTGCAGGCCGCGTGGGCATAGACTGGGGTATTTCTGGCGTGCCAGAGTCCTTTCTGGTCGGCCCCGGTGGCATTATCCGCTGGCATAGTGCCGCCCCCCTGACGGAAGACACCATAACCAGCACCATCCTGCCTCTGGCCCAGAAGCTGCGGACACCATGACACCACGCCGCACACTAACAGCCCTGCTGGCAGCCATGGTCCTGGTCCTGACCCCAAGCTTTGGTCTGGCGGTGGATGACCCGGCGGAAATGCTACCCGACCCACAGGCGGAAAGCCGGGCCGAGGCCATAGGCGCACAGCTACGCTGTCTGGTCTGCCAGAACGAATCCATTGAGGACAGCAGTGCAGGACTAGCGCGTGACCTGCGCCGCGTTGTGCGCGAGCATGTCGCCAAAGGTGAAAGCAACCAGCAGATCATGGACTGGATGGTCAGCCGGTATGGTGCCTTCATCCGGCTACGCCCTGCTTTTTCCCTAGGCACGCTGCTGTTGTGGAGCATGCCCGCTCTGGCCTTGTTGATCGGGTGTGCTGCGGCCTTTGTGTTTTATCGCCGCCGGGCCACAGCCCCACCACCCCCGCCACTGACCGAGGATGAAAAAGCCCGCCTGGCCTCGCTGACAAAGGACGGACCCGCATGATCTGGCTTTCCATCGCCGCACTCAGCCTTCTGGCGCTGGCACCAGCCATATGGGCGCTCCTTCGTCGCCAGCATGTCCTGCATGACGAACGCACAGCCGCGCTGACCCTGCACGAAGCCCAGTTGGGCGAGGTCGAGCGTGACCTGACAATCGGCCTGATTGCCCCCGAGGAACACGCCGTGGCCCGGCTGGAAATCCAGCGCCGTATTCTGGCCGCCGACATGGCCCCCACAGGCGGCAGCACGGCCAGTTCAACCCGTCTGGCGTGGCTGGGTCTGACCCTGACACCCATTGCAGCAACCCTGCTGTACCTGACCAATGGCTACCCCACCCTGCCTGCCCAGCCCCTTGCCCCGCGCCTTGCCGCACAACAGGCGCAGGCTGGCCGGGAAGATGCCATTGTCGCACAGCTCAGACAGGCTCTAACCACCCTACCAGACACCGACCCCAACCGCAGGCAGGGGTATCTGCTTTTAGGGCAGGCAGAAGCCGCGCGTGATCATTACGAGGAAGCCGCACAGGCCTGGGGCCATGCGCTGGCTCTTGGGTTTGAACCGGAACTGGCTGCCCGCACGGCAGAAGCCATGACACGGGCCAGCCACCGCGTAACGCCCGAAGCTCTGGCCCTGTTCCGTAAGGCGCTGGATACCGCCCCAAAGACCGTACCATGGCGCGATGCGGCACAGGCCCGCATTGCTCAGGGCGAGCACGATCAGGATAACCCCTGATCCCTTTGCTTGCGTCTGAACCGTGCCTGCCCCTTCAGGCAGGCACGGTTTGGCGCTTGTATTTCTTGCAAATGACTAAACTCTAAAGGGCTTATTCCGTAGCGGTTTCACCGGGAGCGATAACGCTTGCCGGAACCCCGGCCGTGCATCCGGGATGCATCCGTAAGACCGGACACGCTATCCCCAACAGCAGCCCCATACAGCTGTGGGACTTTTGCGGGGCCTTGCCTTAGCAGTCCGCAAGCAGCACAGCCTCAAGCCTCGCTTAAAAGCCGCTTCCCTGCCGGGCTGTTGTACGGCTCCAGACATCGTCCTGCGCGCGCCTGTACGGTGGCCGGGGATGGCAAGAAATAAGATACAGACCCACAGCAAAAACAACGTTGGAAAACGCATTAAACCAGATGGCCATGCCAAAACTGGGGGGCGATGTCAGGGCCTGATAGAGCACATACAGCGTAAACGGAATGGACAGCACCCGCACGCTAAATAGCATGAGCCGCAGCGGGTTGGGCTTACCCGGCTTGACCAGCACCCGCAGCCGCCCCAGCCCGATAAAAAACGTCACGCACAGGCACCACACCAGCACGTTAAAAATCATATCGCCAAAGTCGCGCATGCCGGTCATGACAAAGACGGCAATGATCGACACTGCCGACAGCAGGACAGATCCAAGCTGACAGCTCATCCCTGCCTCAAACGCAGAAAACCGCTCAGGCAGCCTGTCAGCCAAGGGCTGGCAGAGTTCATCCAGCAGCCAGTTATCGGCCCGTGTAATGTATTGTCCCACTGTCATGCTGTAACTTGTAGCGGATTATCCCCTGACGTGCACGTCACCGCGCTGCAAGGCTGGATGAAAAAAAACGTGTTCCTGCACCCAGCCTGCACTGGGGGATCAGCCCGTATGGGCCTCGTCCGTGGGGACAACGCCCTGCGGGGTTTTGTCGTTGACGGCTTCGGGCAGGAAATGGGCCAGCGCAGTCAGCACGCTGTCGGCGGGCAGGCCGGTGCGGGACACCAGATCATGCACGACATCGCTGCCCAGTATGGAGCGGATTTCATCAGGTGTGGCGGGCAGGTTGTCGCTGTGGCCAACCCAGGACCGCACCTTGTCGCCCAGCCCGGCCTGATCGGCTTTTTCCAGCATGGACTGAATATTCTGCGGCTGAAGCAGGGTCTGTGCCTGCTGTTGCAGCAGGGCCTGCACATCCACACCCAGCAGGCTGCCTACCTTGCCCATCAGACCGTTCAAAAATTCCGACATATCAGCCTTCTCTTGCTTGCACATATCCGTGCATCGGGGTGACCATTGCGGGCTACAGGCGCGGTGCATGGGGGTTTATAAATTTTCCCTCCGCCTGCATGGCCTGCATTCTCCTGCAACAGGATAGCTGATATGCAGTGGAACCCATAAGGAAAAACCACACGATCACGCTACGGTGGGGATGAATTTTCCCCTTCTCCCGTCAGCCGCAACCTGAAGTAGCCGCCGTGTCTGCCCTCCCGTTTTCATTGCTTGCCCGGATCGGCTTATTCCGTAATTTCCGGCCGCTGGACCGACCCGGTAGCCAGCGGGTGCTGCCGCTCGCCTGGCTGCTGTCGCCCTCGCCTTCCGCCCTGCGCTTTGCCGTGTGCAGCACCATTGCCGCACTGCTCTCGCTCGTTATCGCCATGTGGATGGAACTGGACGACCCGCAATGGGCCCCCATGACTGTCTGGATCGTGGCCCAGGGCTCCCGCGGGGAGAGCCTGTCCAAAGCGCGCTGGCGTCTGGTGGGCACCATGGGCGGGGTGGTCATGTCCATTACCGTCATTTCAGCCTTTAACCAACAACCCTGGCTTTTCTTTCCGGCTCTGGCGCTGTGGATGGGCGGCTGCTGCATGCTGGCCACGCTGGTGCGTAACTTCCGCTCCTATTCGCTGGTTCTGGCTGGCTATACGACTGCCATTATCGCGACCGCAGCCATCCCCCACCCTGAAAACATCTTCATGATCGCCATGTCCCGCGCGACCTATATTGTGCTGGGCATTGTGTGCGAAAGCACCGTGGCAGGGCTGTTTGCCCCCAATCTGGCGGCAACGGCCCGCCGTAACATGCGCGACAAGCTGCGGACGGCACTTAGCGGGGTGTCCGAAAGTGTAGCCAGCCTGCTGTCGGGCGATAATGAAGCCCTTGTGCGCTCCCGCGCGATGTTTGCGCCGCTGTTGTCCATTAACGACCAGATCGAATTTTCTGAAGTGGAAATGGGCCCCCATGGGCACGAAGGCGACCATGCCCGTGCCGCACTGGCGGCCGTGTCGGTGCTGCTGTCACGTGGGTTGGGCATGGCGGTGCGGCTGCATTATGTCCAGACTGACCAGCCGGTCTTTCGCGAGACTGCGGCCAAGGTCAGTGAATTCCTCACCTCCCTGCCCAAGAGCCTGAACTCCGACATCCATGTGCATGAGCTGTTACGCGGCCTGCAACTGCTACGCGCTGAATGCCACCAGAAGATTGTGGATGCGCTGACGCAGGAAATCGGCAACGCTTTTGACATTACCGCCGACCACGACCAGATCCCCGCCATGCTGGACGGTCGTATCCTGCACAATGCGCTGGATGAACTGCTGGGTGAGCTGGAACAGGCCATCCGGGAATATGATGCCAGCCAGCATTTTATCCGGGGTGACCACTTCCGCTTCCGCCTGCAATCCCACACCGACCAGCGCGAAGCCTGCTACAATGGCGTGCGGGCCATGGTGGCCATTACTGCCAGCGGGTTGATATGGGAGTGCACGGCCTGGTCCGACGGCCTGCCGTTCATTACCTTTGTGGCCATGGTGTGCGGGCTGTTTGCCACGCGTGAAAACCCGGTTGTGGCCACGACACAGTTCATGGTCGGCGGGTTGTGGGCGGCTGTCGTTGCCTTCGTGCTGGTCTTCCTGATCCTGCCAACACAGGCGGATTACGAAATCCTTGTCGCCACCCTTGCCCTGCCCATGATTGCAGGAGGGCTTGCCGCGCGGAACGCAGGCACGGCCCTGCATTCCGCTGCCTATACGCTGCTGCTGCCCAACTTTGTACATCCGCTCAATCAGGGGCGCGTGAACGAGGTGGCATGGTTCAATTCAACCATTGCCATCCTGCTGGGTGTCTTTTTTGCTGTTCTGATCTTCCGCGCCGTGCTGCCCTTTAGCAGTGGGGCAGAGCGCTGGCGCATGCGCCGGGCTATCCTGCGTGACCTGCGCACGCTGGCCTCGGCCGACCCCGTGCCGCTGACACAGGACTGGATTGCCCGCAATATCGACCGCTTCTCGCGCCTGATCCGCCATGCTGGCCCCACGCCCTCACCCACGATCGAAGGCTGCCTGCAGGGCACGTTGGCCGCCATGACCATTGGCCTGAACGTTATCCGGCTCCGCACGCTGTTACAGCGCAACCAGATCCCGCCCGGCTCACGCAGAGCGCTGGAAATTGTCATGACACGCATGAGCCACTTTACCGGCCGCTATGGCCACACCGCCCATGCCGCACGGGTCGCCACGTCAATCCTGCGCCGTCAGGAAGCCAGCGAGCCCAACATAGCCACGCGTATTGAGCTCACCCGTGCCATTACCTACCTGATTGTGGTGTCTCACGAACTGGATGCCAATGCGGTGTTCCTTGACGCCTCCAAACCCTTCAAGGCGACCTGACACCACAATAAAAACCCGTATTCCTGATCGGGAATACGGGCTGCCTTGCTACTCTCCTACTCACTGCGGAACTGGCCCATGCAGGCTATGATGCGACATTCTCCACATCATGCAGGCGGCTATAATCGACCGTAATGCGGCCATCCGGGCGAGAGGACATCATATCCACAAACCGGCAGTTACGCCGCACCTGGTCAAACCTGTAGGTCTCACTGGCAAAGACTGTCTGCCCCAGCGCCTTGTCCACCCCGGTGACAGTCACAATCAGTTCCGCATCCTTGCGTTCCAGCTCCGACAGGGCAACATCGTGCAAGAGGCTGTCGGGCTTGATGATGTGTTCGAGAATAAACCCAAAACGCAGTTCCGGCACATGCGACTGCACAAGACCAAGCTGGTCAAACCGCCGGACAAGGTGGCCGTCCTCGCTGACAACCAGCCGGGAGAGCGCGACCTCAACATCCATCGCCAGAATGACATTAAGCCGCATATTGACAACACGCACACAGAGGGAAGACACAGCCCCCTCCGTTGTCACCAGTACATTCCTGCTGAACTCGAGCTGCGCGCGCGGACGGGCAAAACGGGCAAACACAACCCCCGTCACCAAGGCTGTCAGCATCATGCCAAAAAACACTTCCAGCGAGACAATGCTGTTGGCGTAAACGCCAGATGGCATCATGCCGCCATACCCGACGGTGGACAGGGTCTGCACGCTGAAGAAGAAAAGGGACAGCAGCCGGTTAGACCCCAGCCCCGTAAAATGGGCAGGCCCGGCAGCATAAAGCAGCGCAAAAACCACATTGATGGTCAGGTACGTCAGAATAACTGACAGAGCAAAAACCGACCAGCGAGCAGTCACCGCATGGTGGTACAGGTCGCCCCAGACCTTGTCTTTCAGGCCGATACGGACAAAGTCACCCGCATCCCGCCGCTCCATCATGGCGCGGGCATGAAAGCGGCGGGTAATTTCCCCCGCACTCAGGTCCAGTCGTGCCCAGGCATCATCCGAGTCAGAGGTGTCGGGGGGACCTGCCTTGCCTTGCACCGCAGGCTTGCTGGTCTGCCGGTCCTTTTCCATCTGGTCAGACAGTTTCACGTCAGCCCCTTTTCATCCCACAGGGACTGAAAACATCTTGTCTTGAGCCTCACGCCGCAACGGAAGCGTGTTGCTTATGGTACGCTCTCTTTAGGCTCTGCAAAGGGGAAGAGCGTGATAGACCCGGCCTTTGCTGCCCAGACTGCGGCATCATCCGCCGGGGGCACGGCATCCCCTTTGACAATATCACCATGGGCCAACGTGGCCGCATCCATGGTGTTCAACTTGCCAGACTGGGCGGCCGCACTCTGCGCAGCCTGCGCCCACAAGGCCCGGGCCTTTTCCGACTGGCCCAGACTTTGGGCAATTTCAGCCTCCAGCACCAAAGCCCGCACCATGTCATGGTAGGCACCAGTCCGTTGGCGCAACCGAGCCGCTTGGGCTGCAAGCGGGGCGGCCTGGGCCGGATCAGCCCTGCGGATCAGCCGGGCATGCAGCTCGTCCCAGTCGGCCTGATGCAGGGGCGACAATGGTTTTTTCAACCCGTCCAACACTGCTGTTGCAGTTTGCAGCCCGGCCCGATCACCCCGTTGGTCCGCCGCAATGCCCACGACCAATGCAGCGCGGGCTGTCATCTCTGTGTCCGGCCCGTTCAACAGTCCGGCGCCCAGGGTCTGGGCCTTGTCATACTGCCCTAGCCGGTACAGAGCTGCGGCCTCAACCAATGTCAGATACGGCAATGGGGTGCTGCCCCGCAGTTGCACTGCCTTGCGGGTTGCCTGTGCCGTGTCCAGCGCCTGCTGGGGCAGATTGCCTGCCAACTGGGAGACTGCCAGATCATACCCGGCTTCCGCCAGGTCAGCGCTACTGTCATGCAACAGCGCAAGGTTGGCGGCCTTGCGGTATTGGGTCTGGGCAACGGTGTAACGCCCCAGTTCGAAGGAATCCCGGCCCGCTGTCATCAACTGGTCCCACTGGGAATCTTCAAACGCAGCGGGTTCTTCCTTTGCGCCACCGCAGCCCGCAAGTGCGAACAGCACGGCCAGAGGGGCCAGACGTACAAGGCGGGTCATGGCCGCACCTCGGACGGGGCCAGGCGATGGTGCCGTGTGACCTTCTGCCCACCCAGCAGCCACATGCCCCGCAACTGGTCGGTCAGTTTTTCCAGCCCATAGAGTGTTGTCTGCGCCTGCGCGAGCAGGGCTGGCAGGTCTGCCGTGCTGGCCTCCACATTGCTGGCAATAGCAGGCAGATGGGGCGTGCTGCCTTTAAGATCACCCGAGACAGACTTGAGATTGCCCATCGTGGCATCAGTTTTCTTGAGAATACCCGCAACCTGCCCTTCGATGGGTTTGAGGCGCGTAATCACGGCGTCGAGGGAGGCCATGACCGTCTCCGCCTGCTTGATCAACTGGTCGTTGGTCATAAGCTGGCCCACACTGCCCTTGCCTGCATGCATGTCGGTAATGGTGCTGTCCAGCTCGGCCATCATATGCCGTGCACTAGCCAGTGCAGGCATGATCTCGGCCTGAATACTATTCAGCGTTGCGGTAATCTGGTCCGCAGGGTTGGGGGCCGGTGTTGCGGGAATAACCGCATAGCTCCAGTCCATAGCCTCCCCATGCCCACGGCTGAGGTCAAGATACGCAGCACCGGTCACAATCAACTGCCGCCGGATCAGGGCTGTGCTGTCACGCCGGATAAAGGGCTTGGCCTGTGGGTCCAGGTCCACCATGGCGTACATCTTGCCAGAGGGGTTGAGCTTGATGGAGCTAATGCTGCCCGCATGCGCCCCCATCAACTGCACATCCCCCCCCACTGTCAGCCCGCCAACGCCAGAGGGTGGCAGCACAACGCGCAGGCGGGCGGGGGGTGTCAGCCAGTCGCGCAGGACACCGGCCTCCACAACCGAACCTACGAAAATGCCTATGCTGAGAAGGACCAGAAAACCCACCCATTCATCTGCATAGCGCAGGGAAATGAGGGGTTTAACCTTCTGTTTCAAGCGGAGCTGGAACATCAACCCATCCGTACTGCTACAAGTCCGTTATCGGTAAGCCGCAAGGTTGAGGTGATACCCTGCCGATAATACCGCCCTATGGTATTGCCACGCGCCAGCCAGATGACACCAGCCCCATGGTCGCGCGCCTGTGTGACTGCCCCCAGAAAAGCGTTGAGCAATTCCTGCGGTGCCCCTTCCAGCGGGTCTTCCAGCAACAGCAGTTGCGGCTTACCCAGAAAAGCCCGTACACAGCCCGCGCGGCACAGATCCGCCTCGGACATCAGGCTGGGGCTGAGCATGGGCAGGCCAGGCAGACCAAAACGCTCGGCAAGGTTTGCGGCCTCCAGCAGCACTTCGTCCTGCGGGCGGGTGGTATGGTGCAACTGCTGCAACATGATCGCAATGTGCATGGGCACAAATTCAGGCCAGCTCCGCCGCTTTGTAATGCGGCCAATACGCCCACGCAGGGCGTTAAGCTCCCGGTCCTTCAGGCTCGTCCAGTCCAGCCCCATAAACTGCACACTGCCGGATTCCAGCGGCA
This sequence comes from Acetobacter vaccinii, assembly GCF_008365315.1. Classification (NCBI taxonomy): domain Bacteria; kingdom Pseudomonadati; phylum Pseudomonadota; class Alphaproteobacteria; order Acetobacterales; family Acetobacteraceae; genus Acetobacter; species Acetobacter vaccinii. The sequence continues at coordinate 220,314 of NZ_CP043506.1, forward strand.
CCAGCCCGCTACAGACATCGGCAAACATGGTGGCGCGTTCCAGGTCATGCACATCCACAAACACGCAGTCCCCCGGCATAAGCCGCATGCTGAACGGGACTGGCGGCAGGCCGCTTTCCTCAAACGACGGGACAGCCTTGTTCAGCTCAAGCAGTGGCCCTGCAACATAAGCGCTCATGCCTACAGCTCCAGACTGAACAGAACGCTGACCACCATCACAATCAGCATCCCGCGGGAGAAGCCGCGCGGCAGCAGGGAACGCAATGTGTCGCTATTTGTGGCAGTCAGCCCCGTCAGGCAGCCCCCAAGCCCTACAACAAACCCAACGGTAATGAACTTGAGGGGGATAATCACATAATCCGCCCGCGACATAGCTGCTGCCACGTTGCTGAAGAATGTCCACACAGGGTCGGTAATCACCCCGGAAAGGCGGCTCATAATATACCCGGTCACGAGCGACGCGCAGGAGAACAGAATACCCAGCGTAAACCCGCCCACGGTAAAGGCCAGCGTCCGGGGCATGACCAGCAGCAGGAAGGGGTCCACCCCCACGGCCTGCATGGAGCGGATTTCCCCCCCCAGTGTCAGCAGCCCCAGCTCTGTCGTGGACAGCATGCCGTTACGACCCAGCAGCAGAATACCGACCAGAATGGGGGCAATTTCACGCACCACCACGTTAATAAGGATAGAGCCGGTCATGGTGGCCAGGCCCGTCAGACCCAGCCAGTAAATGACCTGCGACACAGCCGCCACACCCGTCAGAATACCCGCGAACATGGTGGCAAACAGGCCGCCACGGATAATGCTGTTCATGGTGCTGACAAATTCGTACCGGACTGTCCTGCGCCACGAATACACGCGCAGGCTTTCAAACAGCACACCCCAGCATGCGCCAAGCATGATCAGCAGAAAGCGCGCCTGCCTGCGGGCCAGGTGCCCCATCCATGCCAGCCTGCGCCGTGCCCAGCGCAGCACCCTCTGGACAGACCATGGCTCACGCTCATGCAGGCCATGCACATGGGTTTCGGCCTCGTCAGGCAGGTCGTCATGGTCCTGCGGGGCGGGGGCTCCTGTCATCGGCGGGCCGCCAGTGTATAGGCGCGGCCCACACCCAGATGGGGGGCAAAAAATGTACCACGGCTGCGGAACAGGTAGCGGTCCCGCAGGGTTGCGTACACACGCTCCGTCACCTGAATAATGCCGGGGTCAGACGCGCCTTCGGCCATCAGTTCCGCCAGCGAGACTGTCTGCCCCCAGAGGTTGAAGACATGGCCTTCAGTCCCCAAAGCCCCGCCAAACGCAGGGCCGTAATCGATCCCCATGGTAAACACCGGCTCCAGATCAGCCGCAGCCAGTGCCCCGATAAAGGCTTCACGCATTTTCAGGGCCGCATCGGCCAGACGGGTCAGGGCTTCCGGGTCAGGCTTGGCGGTGCAGCCCGCCATGCAGATCATTCTATGGCCTGCCAGTTCCACAGCAAAAAGCTGTTTTTCCTCGGCAATGGTTTTGACCTCAATGGCCATCTGGTTGATCAGCGCCAGCAGGTCTGTCACATCCTGCGCGCTGTCCACCACCGGGTCGGAGAAGGTGATCACCAGCACCGCGACCGAAGGATAAACCCCTGCCCCCCGCAAGGCATCCAGCTCTGGTGCCTGCATCAGCAGATTGTCGGACAGCAGTGGAGCCACCGCACCGTCAGTGGCTCCACTGGCAGCCTCCTGCGGTTCAAACTGGGCTTCCACCTTTGCCTGTGCAGAAAACCGTATGCCCGCAACCGCTGCCATCAGGGACATGAAATACTGCTGATAGGGTTGTGTTCTGGCATCTTCCAACGCCAGCATGCCCTCGACCCCACGGGCACTGGTTATGGGGTAAACCGCCAGCATGCGGGTGCCGATTTCACGCATGACCAGGCGTTCAAAGCGGGTCGTACGCTCATCCACCGCCGCATTGGGCACTTCCAGCACGCTGCCTTCTTCCACCACAGCAAAGAACTGCTCCAGCTCGGTCCGGCCAACCTCAAACCCACCCGTATGGGCATTCTGGGTGCTGTCATAGGAATCCTCACAGATCATGCCCGCGCCATCATGGAGGAAGCGCCACAGGCTTGCCCTGCGCGCCTGCGTCACACGGGCCAGTTGCTCAGTCAGCACCAGCGGTTCCACCGTGGGTTCAAACAGGCTGGGGGCGACGGCCACCTGCTGCACGGCAGCACTCTCATGTATGATCTGCAATTTCTGTGCGGCCAACGCCCGTGTGCCACGGTCCGTACGCCGGACCTGACGGATGAACAGCCCGCCCAGAAACCCGGAAAATACAATAATAATCCCGGCAAACTTCAGGCTCTGCCAACTGCTCTGACGGGCAAAACTGGCAAAATCCTTTTCCGGCACGGCAATAAGCAAGATCCAACCCGCCGAATAATGCGGCAGTTCGGAGGCCATGGTGATGTAGGGTTTGCCGTCCCACTCCACATGTTTGGCACCAAACCCGCGCACGCGGTAATGGTCGTACCCTAGCGAGAAAACGGGGTAATTGCTGGGGCTGAGCACCCGGCTCTGCGGGGTCCAGGGCTGCCCCTGCGAAATTGTGGCCATATCGCGCGCGGCGATAATTTTGCCGTCGCTATCGACAATAATGGCGCTGCCGTTACGCCCGATCTGGATACTTTTGAGGTAGCTGCTGAGTTCATTCAGCGAAATATTGGTTGCAAAAACCAGCGTATGCCCATCGCCCGCCTGAAAACGGAGTGAGCTGGTCATGACCAGTTGCCCATCCGTGGGGAAGAAATACGGCTCCGTCCACTTTATGTCGCTGGTGCCCTGGGTGTTTTTATACCATGGCCGGGTGCGTGGGTCGTAAACGCCTGCATCCTTGTCGTATGTCCCGACCTTAACGCCCTGGGCATTATACTGCGTGTGCTCAAAAAACTCGTGCCCGCCCTTGGTAACAAGGCGGATACAGTCCAGCACATCCTTCTGCTTGGTGCGGGCCACCAGCATGAAGTTGCCCTCGTCATCAGCCAGATAAAAGGACTGCAACTGCGGTATTTTACGCAGCATGGTGGTGCTGTAGGAATAGAAGACCTTGTCCCGCAGTTGCGGTGGCGCTTGCTCGATCATGCCGCTGGCCACCAGGTCTCCGGCGGAGGCAGGCATGATATAATCGGCCACTTCCTGCCCGATATAATGCTGCACGGCCTCCATCAGCTCATGCGTCAGCTTCAGCACGCCATCACTGGTGGTACGGTAGGAACTGATACCCACCCACGCAATGGCTCCCACAGTCAGCACTGTCAGAATCAGGGGCACGACAAGGTGCAGCAGCGTACGCTTGCTGACAGTCTCGGTCATGGCGGTGGGGTCGATGATCTCTTCAGAAGACACGTAACATGTTCCATCGTCTGCCGGTCATGCCCCGGACACAGGCGCCTGCGCCATAAGAAGCGGGAGCAACAGGTCAGCCCGCCAGACCGGACATGCATAGGTGACAGCCTGCCCGCAGGCAATGCTCTTTGTCTACCTGTCTGGCGCGCGTTCTGTGCTTTTTCAGTCCACCAGTTCTGCGGCAAAGCGCGTTGCCACACCCAGCGCCTGCCCAAGCCGCTCCAGCCCGCGCCGCACGCTCTCGCCCTTAACGGCCACCCGGCCAGAGGTCAGGGTCAGCACCAGTTCCTCCCCTTCCCACAGCAGGGATGTCCCCTCCAGCAGCAGGCCGGACCCACCGGACAGCGAATAGGCCAGCCGCAGCGTAAGCCCTAGTGCCACGGCACTGCGCCACTGATCGTCCGTCAGCAGCAGGCGCGAGGTTGTCAGGAAAGGTGCATCCAGTTCCACCGCGTAACGCACCGCCAGCACCAGTGCCAGCCAGCTACGGGCCTGATGGTCAAACCCCGCCCCCTGCAGGCGCAGCACACGCCAGTATGTCTGCTCGGCGCGATACTCAGGGTGTTCGTGACTGCCAATATCGGACAGGGTGCAGGCCAGATGGCGCAGATGGGTCTGTGCGGCACTTTCCTGCCGGACCAGCAGGCTGGTCCATTCTGACAGAATGGCGGGCAATGTCGGGCTACGGCCCAGCCGGATGCACATATCCTGCGCCACGGCTTCCATCGGGTCCTGCGCCAGACAGTCAGGGGCGACATTGAGCATATACCAGCCCTCGCGCAGACCATCGACGCAGAACACTATCCGCTCCGGCTGCACCTTGCGCATCAACCGCCACAGCACCGTCGCCGCAAACGGAATATCCTCCACCCGCTTGCGGGGCACACCGGGCAGGCGCTCCATGCCCCTGCGTGATGTGCTGCGTACCCAGTCTGTCATCTCCCGCGCTTCCTGCAAGGACAGCGTGTAGTAATGGACAATGTTCAGCGGGTAATTGGTGCGGGCAATCTGTAGGCGTGCCAGCGCGCGGAAGGCACCACCGACCAGATACAGCGTGTTGCCGCGCACGCGGGGCAGCCAGTCCACACCATCAATATCCTGATCAGCAAGCTGGCGGGCTTTTTCAATATCCCCTTCGGCCCGATCAGACAGGCGGATCATCCCCAGTGGCAGGGTCGTGGCGTCATGCCGCCCCTGCTCGGTGAGGTGGATGAGTTCCAGCGACCCCCCGCCAACATCAGCCACAAGCCCGTTTGCGTTGGGGATACCGCACATGACCCCGATGGCGGAGTGGTCAGCCTCCTCCTTGCCGGACAGAATGCGAATGACAACACCCGGCATGGTCTGTTGCAGCATTTCCACAAATGCCGGGCCGTTTGTTGCGTCCCGCACGGCGGCGGTCGCCAGGATTTCAAACGGTTCGGCATTCATGGCCCTGGCAATGGCGTGAAAGCGCTCAAGCACCTCCACCGCCATGGCAACACCTTCCTCGTTCAGGCGGCCGGTGCTTGTCAGGCCGCGCCCAAGGCGCAGCACTGCCTTTTCGTTGAAAATGGGTACAGGGTTGCGAGAAACCCCTTCAAACACCACAAGACGAACCGAGTTGGACCCAAGATCCACCACCGCTGACCGACGCTGCATGTCTTTCCTCCTTCTCAGCACGACCGCCATGACAGAAAAAGAGACTGCCCGGCAAGATGCACCCTGGCCGAAAATCGTTACCTGGCCGGGTGCTGTGCCCTGATTTCAAACATCAAGCAGCAGGTTCTGCCCCGACGGTAAGGCCCCCGACGGCCGCAGGTTGGTCTCATGCGCGGCAGAGCCACGCCCCGACAGGGAAGGATGGGTCATAAACCAGTCATGGCTGGAAAACGGCTTGTTACCCGCAGGCAACCGCCGCCAGACCCCTGTCTGCTCCAGTATCCACGACTGAAGGTTGTCACGGATGCTGGACACCATGATCTGGTCGAGCACCTGGGCATGAACGGTCGGGTTGGTAATGGGCACCATGCTTTCCACCCGCCAGTCCATGTTGCGGGTCATCCAGTCCGCCGAGGAAATGAAAACACGGGCATGGCGTGATGGCAGGCGGTAGCCATTGCCAAATACGAAAATACGCGAATGTTCCAAAAACCGGCCAACAACCGACTTGATGCGGATGTTCTCGGACAGTCCCGGCACGCCGGGCCGCAGGCAGCAGATACCGCGCACAACGCCCACAATCTTAACCCCCGCGCAGGACGCACGGTACAGGTGGTCGATCAGGGTCGGGTCCACCAGAGCATTCATTTTCAGCCAGATGGTGCCCGGCTTGCCCCGTTTGACCTGCTCCATTTCATCTTCAATCAACTGCACCAGAGTGCGGCGGATGGTAATGGGGGAAAAGGCCAGCTCCTCCATTTTGGAGGGCATGGCGTAGCCTGTCACGTAATTGAACAGGCGGGCAGAATCCCGCGCCAGCGCCGGATTGCAGGTAAAAAATGATAGGTCGGTGTAAATACGGGCAGTAATGGGGTGGTAATTGCCCGTGCCAAAATGGGCGTAGGAGCGCACCTGTGCGCCCTCACGCCGCACAACAAGGCTGAGCTTGGCATGGGTCTTAAGGTCGGAAAACCCAAAGACAACCTGCACGCCCGCTGCCTCCAGCGCGCGGGACAGGCGGATATTGGCTTCCTCATCAAAGCGGGCGCGTAGTTCCACCATGGCGGTGACCGACTTTCCGGCCTCCGCCGCCTCAATCAGCGCCTTCACGATCGGAGAATCCCGCGACGTGCGATAGAGCGTCTGCTTGATCGCAATCACGTTGGGGTCCTGCGCGGCCTGACGCAGGAACTGGACCACCACATCAAAACTCTCAAACGGGTGGTGCACCAGCAGGTCTTTGGCACGGATTGCGGCAAAGCAATCACCGTGGAAATCCATAATCCGCTCAGGAAAGCGCGGCGTGTATGGGGCAAACAGCAGGTCGGGCCTGTCGTCCACAATAATCTGTTTAAGGTCCACCACCCCGATCATGCCGGAATGGACGGCAATTTCATCCTCCGGCAGGTCCAGGTCGGAGGCAATGGCGTTGGCCAGTTCCGCTGGTACACGCTTTTCCATGTCCAGATGGATGACAACACCACGGCGGCGGCGCTTGAGTGCGGTCTCGTAAGACCGCACCAGGTCTTCGGCCTCATCCTCAAACTCAACATCGGTATCACGGATGACCCGCAGGACGCCGCTTTCACCCACCGTCAACCCGGCGAATAGCCGGTCTATGAACAGGGTTATCAGGTCTTCCAGCCGGATAAAGCGGATCTGCGCCGGGGTGGCTGCGTCCTTGGGGGCTGGAGACGGCAGGCGGATAAAGCGCTCGATCTGCCCCGGCAGCAGGATCAGGGCATTCATGGCAAACAGCCCTGTATCCTCATCAAGCAAGCGCAGCCCAAGGGCCAGCCCCATGTTGGGAATGAAAGGCAGCGGGTGGGCAGGGTCAACCGCCAGCGGTGTCAGGACAGGGAAAATCCGGTCGGTAAAACATTTTTCCAGCCAGTCCCGGTCTGCATCATCCAGATCTGCTGTTTCGCAGACTGTCACATCCGCCTTGGCCAGCAGGCCGCGCAGTTCGGTCCATATCCGCTGCTGCTCCCGCAGCAGGCGGCCACTGCGTTCGCGCACGGCGTCAAGCTGCTGGGTAGGGGTGCGCCCGTCGGGGGAAAGAGTTGCCAGTCCCTCCCGCTGCTGCCCCACCAGACCCGCCACCCGGACTGAATAAAACTCGTCCAGATTACTGGCGCTGATGGACAGAAAGCGCAGCCGTTCGAGCAACGGGTTGCGGGGGTTGTCGGCCTCGTCCACCACGCGCTGGTTAAAGTCCAGCCAGGACAGTTCCCGGTTTATAAAGCGTTCGGGAGAGGTTGCTGTAATGGGGTGGGCGACTGCCTTGCGGCTTCGGCTACCCGACGCGGGGCGGGTCCGCGTTTTTCCGGCAGATGGCCGAACGCCCGCACCACGCGTATTCTTCCCATCCTTGTCCGTCATTCGCTTCCTCTCCATGCCACAACCTCAATACCGCGGCATGGTAATCAAGACTTTGCCAGAAGCAAGCCAGATCAACGGCTCAACAGCACACCCCCGAGCCTACCCCGCGGGGCATGCGCCTGATCACGCTGTATTTACAGACTATCACCCTCACGCGCGGCCAGAATATCCAGCACACGGGCAGCCAGAGCGCGTGTGACAGGCCCGCCTTCGGCCAGGGCCGCCTGATCCAGCATGGCCACGCAGTCACGCACGGCGCTGGCACGCCGTGGCAGGCGGGGCAGCAGCCAGCGCGTGACCTGCGGGGCAACCACGACCTGCCGCTCGGCCAGCAGGCGCAACAGCAACCTGTGCAGCAGATATTCCTCCGCCGGGCCAACGGGCACGCTGGTGGTCGCCCGCAGGCGGCTGAGCAGGTCCGGCAGGCCAACCGGCCAGCGGGCCGGGGCAAGCCGCGCAGCCATCAGCAGCGACACCCGCCGCTCACGCACAAGGTTGATGAGGTGCAGCAGGTCCTGCTCCGAAGGTACACGATCGGCATTGTCCAAAGCCACGGCGCGAAAGCCCCCGGCATCAAACAGGGCAGCCACATCCCGCTCGTTCAGGAGGCTCCCCTCCATGACCGGCGCGCCATGCCGCCCCGCCCAGATGGACAGAAGATGGGTCTTGCCCGTCCCGCTCTCCCCCCACAGTGCCATGCGCCCTTCGGGCCAGCGGCTTGGGGCTTCGGCGTCCAGCACCCAGGTGCGCGCCGCTGCGTTGGAAGGGGCCGCGACGAAGTCAGACCGCCCGAATCGGGGCCTGTAGACAAAAGGCAGAGTGAACTGCCCTGCCCCTCCCGTATCATTCCCACGCACCGCGCCACCCCCGTTTTGGAGCCCCTGCCAGAGGCAGGCAGATATGCTTTGTTTCACCAATCCGTGTCATACCGCTTTGCGTGCCGCTTCTCCTGCCCTAAAGACTGTTCCGGGAATCCTAACTCACGCCGTTCCCCGCATCGACCTTTATTCTCATTCAGATCAAGAGCGCCCGTATGACGTCTTCTCCTCGCACCCCTTCCTCCGGCCTCACCTACCGTGATTCCGGCGTGGACATTGAAGCAGGCGAAGCCCTTGTTGACGCCATCCGCCCTGCTGCCAAAGCCACAGACCGGCCCGGCACCATGGGGGGGCTGGGGGGTTTTGGCGCTCTCTTCGATCTGAAGGCCGCAGGCTTTACAGACCCGGTCCTTGTGTCCTGCACCGACGGCGTGGGCACCAAGCTGAACCTTGCCATCGATACCGACCTGCATGAAACGGTGGGAATCGACCTTGTCGCCATGTGCGTGAACGATCTGATCGTGCAGGGGGCCGAGCCGCTTTTCTTCCTCGACTATTTTGCGACTGGCCGCCTGTCCGTTGCCAGTGCTGCCAAAGTAGTGCGCGGCATTGCCGCAGGCTGCGAGCAGTCCGGCTGTGCGCTGGTCGGGGGCGAAACAGCCGAAATGCCGGGCATGTACGCCAATGGCCATTATGATCTGGCTGGTTTTTCCGTTGGCGCAGCCGAACGCGGCGCGCTGCTGCCCGCAGGCATTGCCGCAGGGGACACGCTGATTGCCCTGCCGTCCTCCGGTGTGCATTCCAACGGCTTCTCCCTCGTGCGCCGTATCGTGGCAGACGCTCACCTGACCTGGACCGACCCGGCAGCCTTTGCCCCCGGCCAGAACCTGGGTGAGGCCTTTCTGACACCGACCCGCCTGTATGTCCGCTCCGTTCTGGCGCTGCACAAGGCCGGGCTGCTGCATGGTGCGGCCCATATTACGGGCGGTGGCCTGCCCGGCAACCTGCCCCGCGTGCTGCCTGACGGGCTGGATGCCGTTATTGATGGTGCATGGCCCGTGCCGCCTGTTTTTGGCTGGCTGGCCCGCACCGGCAATGTGGAAAACGAAGAAATGCTGCGCGTGTTCAACTGCGGCATTGGCATGGTGCTGATTACGCCGGAGCCTGAGAAGGTGATGGAGATGCTGGCCAGCATGGGCGAAGCCGCAACCGTGATCGGCCATGTTGCCCGCGCAGCAGATGCCAGCGCCAAGCCGGGGCTGACCATGCAGGCCACACCGGATTTCCGCGCAGTATGACCACGGACAAGACACCCGTCGCCTTGATGATAAGCGGGCGGGGCAGCAACGCGACTGCCCTTGTCCGCGCGGCGGCGGACCCGGCTTTTCCCGCCCGGATCTGCCTTGTGCTCAGCAATAATCCGCAGGCTCCCGGTCTGGAGATGGCGCGGGCGGCAGGTCTGCCCACGCTGGCCATCGACCACCGCCCCTTTGGCAAGGACAGGGCCGCGCATGAACAGGCGTTGCATGCTGCCCTGACCGAAGCCGGGGCGCAGGCCGTCTGCCTGGCAGGCTATATGCGCCTGCTGACCCCGTTCCTGACACAGGCATGGGCAGGACGGATGCTGAACATCCACCCAAGCCTCCTGCCCTCATTCCCCGGCCTGCACACGCATGAGCGCGCGCTGGATGCAGGGGTGCGCGTGCATGGCTGCACCGTCCACCTTGTGACCGAAGGGATGGATGAAGGCCCCATTCTGGGCCAGGCCGCCGTGCCTGTTCTTGCTGATGATACAGCCGACCTGCTGTCCGCCCGTGTGCTGGAGCAGGAACACCTGCTATACCCCCGCGCGCTGCGGCATTTTCTGACCCGACAGCCTGCATCAGCCAGCACAGCCTCGGCCCTGCTGGTGGCCTGATTACGGCCATTTTTCATTCCATCCTGCTGCCACAACACGGTTGTTCCCCGATCCCATGACATCTTCCCCGCGCCCAGCCCGCCCCGGACGGCGGGGCCAACCCCGCCCACAGCCCGACCCCACGCGTGACATCGCCTTCGATATCCTGTGTGGTGTGGTGGAACACCGCCGCATGCTGGACACCAGCCTGTCACGGGCGACAGAAACCCATAAGGCAGACCCCAGAGACCGCGCAGCGGCCCATCGGCTGGCCGCCGCCACACTGCGCCACCTGGGCACCCTGCGCGCCGTGCTGGAGCCATTCCTGCGCAAGGAACCACCCGAACCCGTACGCGTGGCCTTGATGATGGGCTGCGCCCAGCTGCTCTATCTGGAAACACCGCCCCACGCTGCCGTGGGCACAACCGTCTCGCTCCTGCGCCGCCGCGGGCTGGCCCCGTTCGCAGGGCTGGCCAATGCCGTGCTGCGCAAGGTCGCGACAGAAATGGGGGCCCTGCTTGAAGGGCTGGACCAGCCCCGGCTGGATATTCCCCAGTGGCTGTGGAGTTCCTGGGCCACCATGGGGCCAAAGGTTCCCCGCGCCATTGCCACAGGGCTCAGCCACGAAGCCCCGCTGGACATTACCCTGCGCCCAGGCGTTGCCGTGCCAGAAGGCGGTGTGCTGCTGCCTAACGGGTCTGTCCGTTTCCCCGCTGGTACCCGCGTAACCGAGTTGCCGGGCTATGAGCAGGGTGATTTCTGGGTACAGGACGCCGCAGCCACCTTGCCAGCCCGCCTGCTTGGCGCGCGTGAGGGCGAGCATGTGGCCGACCTGTGTGCAGCCCCCGGCGGCAAAACCGCCCAGTTGGCCCTGACAGGAGCCACCGTCACGGCGGTTGAAAACAATCCGGCCCGTATGCCCCGCCTGTTGGAAAACATCAGCCGCCTTGGCCTGACAGCCCAGGCCATTCAGGCTGATGCCACAAGCTGGCAACCCCCGGCACCGCTGGACGCAGTCCTGCTGGATGCCCCCTGCTCCGCCACAGGCACGGCCCGCCGCCACCCCGATGTGCTGTGGGTCAAACGCCCGCGCGACCTTGCCGGGCTTGCCGCCACCCAGGACCGCCTGCTTGCTGCCGCGCGTGACATGCTGCGCCCCGGCGGGCGGTTGGTCTATGCCGTATGCTCCTTGCAGGAAGAGGAAGGCCCAGCCCGCGCCCGCGCCGCCGAAGCCATGGGGCTGGAACCCATGCCCTTTACGGAAGAGGAACTGGCCTTTCTGCCAGAAGCCCGCACACGGGAAGGCTGGCTACGCACCCACCCCGGCCTGTGGGCGGACAAAGGCGGTATGGACGGGTTTTTTGCCGCCCGTTTCACACGCAAAGGCTAGGCGGTACACTGGCCACACCCCATGGTTGCACCGCATCGCGGAATTTCGGATAAGAAACATATGCGCCCAGCCTCCTGCCCCCTGATTGCCCCCAGCCTGCTTGCAGCCGACTTCACCCGTCTTGGGGAAGAGGTTGAGGCCATAGCAAACGCCGGGGCGGACTGGCTGCATCTGGACATTATGGATGGGCATTTTGTGCCCAATATTTCCTTCGGCCCGTCCGTGGTCAAAGCCCTGCGGCCCCGGACCTCCCTGCCGTTTGACGTGCACCTGATGATCGCCCCGGTGGACCCCTATCTGGAAGCTTTTGCCCAGGCTGGGGCGGACCAGATTCTGATCCATATCGAAGCCGGGCCACACACCCATCGCTCCCTTGAACGGATTCGCAGCCTGGGCGCCAAGCCCGGCATCGTGCTGTGCCCCGCCACACCGCCCGAAGCCATCGCAGAAGTGATGGACATGGTCGATGTCATCCTGGTCATGACCGTTAACCCAGGCTTTGGTGGCCAGAAGTTTCTGCACAGCCAACTGGCCAAGATCAGCCGCCTGCGGGACATGATTGCCCAGACCGGCCGTGACATTCGACTGGCTGTGGATGGGGGGATTGATACCACAACAGCCCCACTGGCAACCAAGGCCGGAGCGGATGTGCTGATTGCAGGCAGCGCAGTTTACGGCAAAGCTGATTACGCCGCAGCAATAAACGCATTGCGGGCACATTAGCCCTGCCAAAGCCACGCTCTGGCCAAAAAGGTTTTTTACTCCTGTAAGTCCACGCTGCCTTACCCCACCCCAGCCATGGAGTTCTTGCCGACGATGCCCCTGCGCCGATGGACCCGTGGAGCCCGCCTGATTTACGCCATGCGCAATCCGCTTGGCGGTTTTACCCGCGTGCCTGCGGCCCCCAGCATCACTCTGCGCGACCTGTGGCCCGGCAATGCCGCCATTGGCGAACGGCTTGTCCGCAATCAGACCCAGTACGACGGTGTCACCCGTAGCCTGCATGCCGGACAGTGGGATGACAGCGCGTGGCCTCAGTCCTACCGACGCTGGCTACAAGGCTTTACGTGGCTGCGGGACCTGCGCGAGCTTGGGGCGGAATCCGCCCGCATCAAGGCCCGTACCCTTGTTGCCCAATGGATGCGCCTGCCCCCTTCGGAGCGCCCCGTGGCAGACCCGTCCATTACCGGCGCGCGCCTTGCCGCCTGGTTGGGCTGTTATGATTTCTTTGCGGCTTCAGCGGACGACACATTCCGCCAGAACCTGATGGCCTCGCTGATCATGGAGGCCCGCTCGATCATGACCCTGCTGCCCGAGGCCACGCAGGGCTGCGGGACGCTGACTGCCCTGAAAGGGCTCCTGGCCACGGCGGTCTCCCTGCCCGACCAGCCCGAATTCCTGACCCGTTACCTGCGCCTGATAGACCCGGTGCTGGCAGACCAGTTCCACCCTGATGGCGGACATTATTCCCGCAACCCGCAGGACCAGTTTCTGGCCGTGCGGGAACTGGCGGAAATGCTCTACACCCTTCAGGCAGCCCGCCTGCCGCTGCCCACAGGCCTGCTGGAAGCCGCCAACCGGGCAGCCCCGGCCCTGCGCGCAATGCGCCATGGTGATGGAGGGTTGGCGCTGTTCAATGGCAGTGCGGAACAGGACAGCCAACTGATCGAGCATGTCCTCAACCGGGCATCACGCAGCAGGGTTGTGGCGGCGGGCCTGCCTGATACAGGCTTTGTACGCATGAGCAGCGGCCATGCCCTGGTGCTGGCCGACGCCGCAGCCCCTGCCCCACCCGGCTTTGACCAGAACGCCCATGCGGGCATGCTATCGTTTGAATTTTCATCCGCCCGACAGCGGCTGATCGTCAACTGCGGGTCCAGCATGCACCCCGGTTGGGCAGGGGCGCTGCGCTACCCCGCCGCGCATTCCGTTCTGGAAATGACAGGCCTGTCACCGCTGGACTTCAACCCGGATGGCACCGTTGTCAGGCCGCCGCAGGTCACCCGCACCCATGTCACGCGCGACGGCGCACATTGGCTGGAGATGACACATAACGGCTACGAACATCAGGGCGCTGGCCTGTATTACCGTCAGCTTTACCTGAGCCGTGATGGCCGGAGCCTGCGGGGGGAGGAACAGGTACGCGGTGCGCACTCGCCCCTGTCGCTTTGCATCCGCTTCCATCTACATCCTGACATCATGGTTGAAACAACCGAAAACGGCTATCTGCTGCATGCCGAGGACGAAAGCTGGCTGTTTCAGTCCGATGCCACCATCAGCGTGGAAGAAAGCGTTTATCTGGGCAAGGGCACACCCACCCCAACGCTGCAACTGGTCCTGACACCCCCTACCCCGGCGAGCCCCGCTCCCCAGCCGCTCTCCGAACCTCTTGAAGACCCGGCCCCCGAGCAGGAGCAGGAGGACGGTGCCCCAGTCGAGCATGATGCCGAACAGACGCGTGATGACGATATCACCACCGCGCCGCCAGCAGACCTCCCTCTCCCACTGGCGGAACCACTGCCACCCGCCATCGAGGCCATACCGCCCCCGCTTGTTCCCGCAGGCCTGCGGCCCATCCACTGGGCGCTGTCACTCGTCAATGACTAGTGCGGGCTGAACCTGTGTGAAAATTCTCGAAGTCACCAACACCGACTTCGCACTGGCGCATTTTGTGCTCCCGCTGATGCGCGCACTCAAGGCAAACGGGCATGATGTGGTTGGGGTCTGTGCAGATGGCCCCTTGCTGGCACAGGCCCGCGGGGAAGGCTTTCGGGTAGAAACACCCCCACTCGCCCGCAACTGGTCGCCCACCGTCCAAGTGCGTGCCCTAATTGCGCTGGTCAGGCTGATCCGGCGGGAGAAACCCGACCTGCTGCATGCCCACATGCCTATCAGCGGTATTCTCGCCCGGATTGCGGCCCGGATCTGCAACGTGCCCTGCATTGCCTATACCTGCCACGGGTTTTTGTTCAATCAGCCTGCAACACCACTGCCCCGCCGCCTTCTGGCTTTGGTGCTGGAACTGATCTGCGGCCGCATGACCCATGTTTACATGACGGTATCACGCGAAGAAGCACAGGATGCCCGCCGCCTGCATATTCACCCAGCCCCCATAGCCATTGGCAACGGGCGGGACAGCCGTGTTTTCAAACCCGATGCCACCGCCCGCCTACGGATACGGCAGGAGCTTGGCACGGCAGAGACAACGCCTGTCATCATCATTGTCTCACGCCTGGTGCATCACAAAGGGTATCTGGAACTACTGGAGGCCATGACCCACGTTACAGCGGCTGAACTCTGGATTGTGGGGCAGCGCCTGCCCTCCGACCATGGGCTAGACCTGGCACCGGCACTCAGCAAGGCGCAGGCGGATATGGGTACACGGCTGAAATGTCTGGGCTATCGCACCGACATTCCCGCCCTGCTGGCCGCTGCGGATATTTTTACACTGCCCAGCCATTTTGAAGGCCTGCCCATGTCGGTTATCGAGGCCATGCTCTGCGGGCTCCCAGTGGTCAGCACCGATATCCGTGGGCCGCGTGAGCAAGTTGTGCCGGGGCAGACCGGGCTTGTTGTGCCTCCGGGCGCTCCCAAGCCTCTGGCGCAAGCCCTGAGCAGGCTTGTCCACGACCTGCCATCCGCACGGCAGATGGGAGACAGAGGGCGCACACGCGCCCTTGCTCTCTTTGAGGAAAATCAGATCCTGAACACAGTCGTCACCCTGCTCGAACGCCGGGGCTGACTGGCAAGCCGTGTTGCGTCAGGGGGTGCCCGTAGCCGCAGGTGCTGCGGGGGTAGCGGGAGCCTCCACAGGCTTGAGCAGGCGGATGGTCAGCCGCGATGGTGAGGCCGCAAGACGGCCACCGGTGCGGCTTTCATCCAGACGGATACGCACGCCATCATCATTTTCCATCAGCGAGCCGGAAACACCCCGGCCTATCGTGGCCTCGCCCGACAAGGCCCAGTAGGTGCCGGGAAAGTCCTCAATCCTCTGGAGATTGTAGACCTTGCCGATACTCTTGCCGGACGAAAAACCAACAGCAGCGGCCGAAGCCCCCGCCACTTCAAAAGGATACTGGCGACCGCCGTAGGTCAGCACCCCATGGCCCCATGTGTAGCCAAGCCCCAGACTGGCAGAGCTTGATACAAATGTGACCTCCGCCGTCACAGGGCCAAGCACGGGCTCGGCCCATGCAGGCATGGACCATACCCCACACAAGGTCATGGTCACGGCAAAACGGCAGGATGCTGAACGCATCAGGTACGCTCCCTGTAACAGCAGGCAAAAACGAAGCTGACTGCACAGGCCGGAAGAAAACCGCCAACCTGACAAGACAGATGCCATTTTGTTGTTATCGGCCCAAGGATGGCATACGCGCCACCCTCTGCAAAGCCCTTTCCTGAAAGGGGACTGACACAAGACGCGTTACCCCAGCCAGAGTGGTTCTTTCAATTTCCCGACAAATTCGGCGTGGCGGGCCAGTTCCTCGGCAGTGGGTGTCACGCGCACAACCGTGCGTGTGACCGGGGCATCGTAGGTTACAATCTGGGCCGGGCCACCATCGGCAACCAGACCCAAGCCATGCTGGCGGCCGCCCATCAGCTCAACATACACCTCGGCCAGCAGGGTGCAGTCCAACAGGGCGTTGTGGGTGGTACGGGCGGACAGATCTATGCCAAAGCGGCGGCACAAAGCATCCAGACTGTTGGGCATGCCGGGAAAGCGCGTGCGCGCCATGTCCAGCGTGTCCACCATGCGGCCCATATCCAGCGGCTTGTAGCCTGCCCGGCGCAGTTCGGCATTGAGAAAGCCAAAGTCAAAGCGGGCATTATGGGCAATGAGTTGGTCATCCCCGATAAAGGCCAGAAAGCGCTCCACCTCATCCGCAAACTTGGGCTTACCCTGCAAATCAGCCTGCGTGAAGCCATGGACGCGTGTGGCCTCCTCAGGCACATCCCGCTCCGGGTCCAGCACGACATGGAACTTATTGCCTGTTGGCAGGTCACCCACCAGTTCCAGCGCCGCAATTTCGATCACGCGGTCACCTGTCGCGGGGTCCAGCCCTGTGGTTTCCGTATCAAACAGGACTGAGCGTTTCATGCCTGCAAACTCCTTAACACCTGGCGCGCCTGCCGCCGTGTTTCATACAAAGACCCGCCCGTTTGCAATACACGATCAGCCCTGAGCCTGCGCCGGGCATCGGGCATCTGGCGGGCTATCAGCCTGCGGGCCTCGGGTGCTGGCATGCCCCGCCGGGCTGCCACCCGGCGGGCCTGTACCCAGCGCGGGGCCGACACGACCAGCACACGGTCGCACAGCTTCTGCCCCCCGGTTTCAAACAGCAGAGGAATATCCAGCACGACCCACCGCGTGCCCGCCCGCCGCTGCCGGGACAGAAAACGCGCGCGGGCAGCCCGAACCTGCGGATGGATGATAGCTTCCAGCTTACGCAAAAGGGCTGGATTTGCTGTTACGGCCTGCCGCAAGACAGCACGGTCCAGACTGCCATCACGCACCACGCCTGGCACAAGCCGCTCCATGGCCGACAGTACCGGGCCAGGGCTGGACTGTAGCCGCAGCACTTCGGCATCCGCATCAAACACAGGCAGGCCAGCACGGCGGAACAATGCCGCGACCGTGCTTTTACCCATGCCCATGCCGCCTGTCAGGCCCAGCACCTTCATGCGGGTCTCCGGCAAAGCAGGCCGGACTTAACTGCGGCCACCACGCAGCACGTAGTCACGCGTGGCGTCATCCACCTCGGGGTTGACACCAAACCATTCCAAAAACCCAAGCCGTGCCTGATGCAACAGCATGCCAAGGCCGCCCAGCGTTTGCAGCCCCTGCCGTTCGGCCTCAGCCAGCAACGGCGTTTTGCGCGGCACGTAGACAATGTCAGCGACCACAAGCCCGCGCCCTGCGGCCTTAAGAGACGGGCAGAACGCCGGATCAGGCCCGCCCTCCATACCCAGTGATGTCGTGTTGACCAGCAGGTCGTAAGCCCCAAGAGCTTTCTCCCAATCCTCCCACGGGCAAACCCCAAGCCCCGGCAGGGCCTCGACAAGCGCATCGGCCCTGTCGCGCGTGCGGTTGGTCACACTCACACGCATGCCAGTCGCCTGCAGGGCAGCCGCGATGGAACGCGCAGCCCCCCCAGCCCCCAGCAGCAGGGCATGCGGCTGCGCCAGACCACCGTGCCTGTCCAGACGCGCCAGCTTGAGACCTTCCGCCTTCAGGCTGGCGACAAAACCATCGCCATCGGTTGAGAGACCACGGATGCTCCCATCTGCCTCAAACACCAGCGTGTTGACCGCGCCTGCACGACGCGCGGATTCGTCCAGCACATCGGCAATCCGATAGGCTGCCTCCTTATGCGGGATGGTCACATTAGCCCCCCGGAAACCAGCCGCTTTCAGCCCCTGTACGGCGGTAGCAAAGTCCTCCGGTTTGACGGGCAGCGGCACATAGGCGCCATCCACCCCATAACGCCGCAGCCAGTAATTATGCAGCAGGGGTGAGCGGGAGTGGCCAACCGGCCAGCCCAGCACCCCCGCAAGCCGTGCGCGGCCCGTAATACGCTGCTCTGCCTGGGTCAGTGCCGGGGCTTTCATGGCTGTTCTCCATACACGTGGCAGAACTGCTGCCAGGCGGCAGGCAGCAGTCGGGCCAGACGTTGCGCCCATTCTGCCTGCCCTGCCGGGGTGGCTATCAGGTCCTGGCGGATTTCAATTTCCAGATACGGTAAGCCTCGCTTTTCGGCATGGAGCGGCACCGTGTAGTCGGATGTATCGGTCAGGGCGTAGGGTTCATTATCGCCCACCGTCAGCCCCTCGGCACGCAGCAGGTCGAGCATGATCTGCGCCAGCCGGGAATCGCGATTGTGCAAAATACCCGCCTGCCATGGTCGTGCCTTACCACGCATGGAGGGCGTAAAGCTGTGCAGCGCCACAAGCACCGTTGGCCTGTTCTGAGCCTGCCGCTCGTCCAGCGCTCGGGCAATACGGGCATGATACGGGTGCAGGATAACCTGCTGCCGCCAGGCCACCTGCTGGTCGGACAGGTCGTGGTTGCCGGGCACCGGTGTTTCATCACTCACCCGCACGATCGAGGTCGGGTGGCCGGGGGCACGGTTGCAGTCAATGACAAGGCGGGAATAGATCTGTTCTATCAGCACGGCGGGCAACAGCTCCGCCAGTGCCCGCCCCATGCCATCGATCCCAATGTCCCAGCCGATATGGCGCGCCCGTTCGGCCTCGCTCAGCCCCAGCCCTGCCAGATCAGGCGGTATGGCCTGCCCCGCATGGTCACTGACCAGCAGAAAGGGGCCACCCCCGTCCCTGCCATGCACGACAAAGCTGTCCGCCATATCCTCTCCCTTCCCTACCCCGTGCCGCCTGCCTGATATCAGGCGAGGGCAGACACAATAACCGTTGCCACACCGGCTTCGGCGCGCACTCGGCCAGCATCGTCACCGCCAAGCCCTTCGGCGTCCAGCCCGCTGCCATCCAGCCCGTAAACCAGATAGGCGGTGTCGGCACCGTCCAGAGCTTCCTCCCCGCCAATATCGTAACGGCGGGCGGCCACGTATTCCGGCCCACGCATTTTTTCTTCCATGCGGCGGACAGCGACCACGGGGCTTTCCGCCCGGATCACTTCCAGCAGCACATTGGCGCCCGGATCAATCACACCAAAGGTCTTAAGGTCGTGTGGTGTTGTCATGGTTCATGAACTCCCCGAATTACACACCGACTTTTAAGCAGAGAAACGCCCGCTGGGCCAGCGCCCACCCGACCACGAGGCCGTGGGTTGCCCGCAGGCGCGGCCCACCCGGCACGGGTTTGGGGTTTGCACGTGGCGCGCAGCCCCGGTAGGGTGCGGACTTTGCACCCGCGCCGTGACAGTATAAATCCGGCGCACATCAGGGCATGATGCCATGCCACCACCACGCAGCAAAGAACGGACCAGGCGCAGAGTGATGTCTCCGAACAGCCAGAACACCACGGAAAAAGCCAGCACGGACAACGCCAACGCCCAGTGGGGTGGGCGCTTCGCCGGTGGGCCGTCGGAGATCATGCAGGCCATCAATGCCTCCATCAGCTTTGACAAGGCGCTGTGGCGGCAGGATATTCGCGGGTCTTTGGCACACGCGGCCATGCTGGCGCATGTTGGCATCATCTCCAGCAGTGACGAAACCGCCATCCGTGACGGGCTGACCGGCATCGGGGCCGAGATCGAGGCTGGCACCTTTACCTTTTCCGAGGCGCTGGAAGATATTCACATGAATATCGAAGCCCGCCTGTCCGAACGGATTGGCGAGGCAGGTAAGCGCCTGCACACCGGTCGTTCCCGCAATGACCAGGTTGCAACCGACTTCCGCCTGTGGGTGCGTGACGCCATTGACGGACTGGACCAGCAGGCTGCATCGCTCATGCGCGCTCTGGCCCTGCGGGCTCAGGAGCATGCGGCAGACCCCATGCCCGGCTTTACCCACCTGCAGACAGCCCAGCCCGTCACCTTTGGCCACCACCTGATGGCTTATGTTGAAATGCTGGCCCGTGACCGTGGCCGCCTGGCGGACACCCGCCGCCGCCTGAACGAATGCCCTCTGGGGTCAGCCGCCCTGGCGGGCACCTCCTTCCCCATCGACCGGGCCATGACTGCCCAGACCCTGGGGTTTGACCGGCCGACCGCCAACTCGCTCGACGCCGTATCCGACCGCGATTTCGCGCTTGAATACCTGTCTGCCCTGTCCATTATGGCCATGCACCTGTCGCGGCTGGCGGAAGAAATCGTTATCTGGTGTTCTTCCCCCTTCTCTTTCATACGGCTGTCGGACGCGTTTACAACGGGTTCCTCCATCATGCCGCAAAAGCGCAACCCCGATGCGGCGGAGCTGATCCGCGCCAAGACAGGCCGTATTACCGGCAGTCTGGTCGGGCTGCTGACAGTCATGAAAGGGCTGCCCCTGGCCTATGCCAAGGACATGCAGGAAGACAAAGAACCCGTTTTTGCCGCAACCGACGCCGCTGCCCTCAGCCTTGCGGCCATGGACGGCATGGTGCGCGACATGCAGGCCAACACAGCGCAGATGCGCGCCCTGGCCGGGTCTGGCTATTCCACCGCGACCGATATTGCGGACTGGCTGGTACGTGTTCTCAAGGTGCCGTTCCGCACGGCCCACCACGTGACCGGCCGCCTTGTCGCCAAGGCTGAAGAAAAGAACATCGGCCTGGCCGAGCTGACACTGGAAGACATGCAGGCTGAAGAGCCCGGCATTACGCCAGACATCTACTCAGTCCTGACGGTTGATGCCTCCATTGCCTCGCGCACCAGCCTGGGTGGCACGGCAGCGGACAATGTGCGGGCGCAGGCACAACGCTGGCTGGCCACGCTTGCGGATACGCAGGCATGACCCCGCGCCTGCTCTGCGGGCTTGGTCTGGCCACCCTGCTGCTGCTGCCCCTGGCAGCCTGCGGCAAAAAAAGCCCGCCACACCCGCCCGGCCCATCCAGCCAGATTACCTACCCACGGACCTACCCGCCGGATGATTGATCCGGGCAGGCTCCCACCTCTGCCACCACGATAAGCCCCACGCTTTTCCCTCCCTGCCCGCTTTATTTCAGGTCCTGCTCACCCAATGGCTGACACTGCCCCCCCTACCGACGCCGATCCCACACTGGCAGAACTGCTGGCCACCCACCCCCACCTCCAGACCGACCCTACCTGTGGGCTGGTGTTTGAAGGGGTTGCCCTTAATGCCATTGCCGATGCCGTAGGCACCCCCTGCTGGGTTATGGGGGCTGGCACCCTGCGGCACCGGCTGCGCCGGATGCAGGCCGCCATGCAGGCCGCGGGGCTGAATGTGGGCATCCATTACGCCGTCAAAGCCAACGACCACACTGCCGTGCTGTCCCTGATCGGGGAAGAAGGGCACGGGGCGGATATTGTCAGCGGGGGTGAGTTGGCCCGGACTCAAAGAGCCGGTATTGCAGCCGGGCGTGTTGTCTTTTCCGGCGTTGGCAAGACCGATGCCGAGCTTGAGCAGGCCATCAGCCTTGGCGTTGGGCAGATCAACGTGGAAAGTGCTGAAGAGCTGGCAATCATTTCCGCCATTGCTTCACGCCTGGGGCGGACAGCCAAGGTCGCACTCCGGGTCAACCCCGATGTGGACGCCAAGACCCACGCCAAGATTACAACCGGACTGGCTGCCAACAAATTTGGCATTCCCTTTGCCGATGCCGCAGCCCTGTACGCTCATGCCGCCAGCCTGCCGGGCGTTCAGCCTGTCGGCTTTGCCACCCATATTGGCAGCCAGATCCTGACTGCAGCCCCTTACCGCGCCGCATACGCCCGTGTTGCCACGCTGGTACGCAGCGTGCGCGACAGCGGCCTGAGCGTCGAAGTCGTAGACTGTGGCGGTGGGCTTGGCATTTCCTACCGCACCGAGGCCGAAGGCCAGCCCGAAGCTCTGGCAGGTGCCATCCGTGCGGAACTTGGCGACCTTGGCGTGCGTCTGGCGATCGAACCCGGCCGCTGGCTGGCCGGACCTGCGGGAGTGCTGCTGAGCAGCGTCATCCTGCGCAAGGAGCAGGGCATGGCCGCCCCATTCCTGGTGCTGGACAGCGCCATGAACGAACTGCTGCGCCCCAGCATGTATGATGCCTGGCACGGTATTCTCCCCCTGGCTCCGCAGGCGTTCAGCCAGCCAACGGAACTGGCCCATGTTGTCGGCCCCGTGTGTGAAAGTGGGGACACCTTTGCGCGTGACCGCCTGCTGCCCCGACTGGAACGTGGTGCCCGGGTGGCCATACTGGACACCGGTGCCTACGGGTCTGTCATGAGTTCGACCTACAACAGTCGCCCTCTGGCCGCGCAGGTTCTGGTTGAAGACGGACGCTGGAAGGTGATACGCCACAGACAGACAGTGGAGGAACTGTGGCAGGATGAAACAATGCCTTCCCACCTTGCCGGACACGCATGAGCGCTGGTGGCCCGAAAACTGATCTGACCGCCTCAACGGCGGAAGGAGGCGCACTGGCGGCGCGGCTGGCCAGCACTCGCAGCCGTGCTGCCTATGTGCTGTGGGCCGAGCGCCTGTGGCCCGCGCTGTTGCCCCCCGCAGGTCTGCTGGGGCTTTATACTCTTGCCGGGCTGCTGCGCCTGCCCCAGAGCCTGCCTGATGGGCTGCGCCTTGTGCTGCTGCTTGTTGTTATGGGGCTCTGTGGCTGGTGGGCCTGGCGCAGACTGCGGGCACTCACCGCGCCCTCACCCGCCAGTATCGACCGCAGGATCGAGCAGGCATCCCACCTGCGGAACCGCCCCCTCGCCACCCTGACAGACATGCCTGTGCGGGCGGTGGCACAAGCAACCTCTGTTTTGTGGGAGGCGCACCAGCAGCGGGTTCTGGCCTCCCTTAGCACACTGCGCGCAGGCTGGCCGCATCTGCTACCCCGCACACTACCGGGCAGGGCCGCGCTGGTCTTGCTGCCTGTCACCCTTGGTGCGACAGCCCTACTTGTCGGCCCCTCCGCCCCCGGTCGGGTGCTGGCTGCCTTTCTGCCCGGCACGGATGACCCCGATGTGCCTCTGCCCCATCTGGAAGCCTGGATTACCGCCCCGGCCTACGCGCCGGAAGCCCCGATTTTCCTTGGTGCTGGTGCCCAGACCACGCCACAGGTTGCCGAAGGCGCGCGGCTGACAGCCATTGTCTCAGGCGTAGCCTCCCCCCCTCAATTACGCACCGCCAACGGGCTGGTATTGCGCAACGAGACCCGCCAGCAGCTTGATGCGCATAGCTGGAAACTGACTGCCACCCTGACCCATGGGGGCACGTTACGCCTGCGCGCGCGGGGGCGTATGCTGGCCCAGTGGCCCGTGACCGTGCTGCCCGATGCCGCACCCCAAGCCCAATGGGGGCCAAACCCTGGAGCCCGCAAGGGGGAATGGCGCACCTACCTGCCTTATGCCGCCAGCCATGCCTATGGCCTGTCATCGCTTGAAGTATCGCTGCAAGCCACGCACCCCGGCCGTGGGGCGGACACTGCCCGCAGGCTGACTGTGCCCATCCCGCTGACAGGCCACCCCCGCTCCACCAAGGGCGAGATTGCCCCCGACCTGTCGGAAGACCCGTGGGCCGGGCTGGAAGTTACCGGCAACATTGTCGCGCATTCTGTCAGCGGTCGTGAGGGCAAAAGTGCTCCTGCCACCTTCCGCCTTGGTGCCCGCGTGTTCCATGCGCCACTGGCCCGCGCCATTCTGGACGTTCGCAGGCGCTTTGCGCTGGGGCAGGAAAATCGCGCCGACACCGCCACAGACCTGGAAACACTGGGCACGACCCCTGGCCCCCTGCGTGAACATACCGGCATGTTCCTCAATCTGGCTGCTGTCATCGCCATTCTGGAAGACAATGCGGTTGATACCCAGACTGCACGCACCAGCACCACCAACCTGCTCTGGGATCTGGCACTGGATATAGAAGACCGCCGCACGGGGGATGATGCCAGCGCTCAGGCCTCGATCGACATCCGCGCGGCACAGGCAGCCGTGGCGCAGCAGTTGGCGCGTCTCCATGAAACCGGCAAGCAGGACCAGAACGCTCAGGCGGAACTGGAAACACGGCTGCAAACCCTCAAGGAAGCCATAAGCCGCAAGATGCAGGCCATGGCGCAGGCAGCGCTGCGTAACAACACTGCCATACCCGATCTGTCGGGCCTGTCAGACGCGGGCAACAAGGCGTTTTCCCGCCTGATGAAACAACTGCGCTCTGATGCCATGAACGGGCGGGCGGAAGATGCCCTCAAACGCCTGCAGGACATGGAGAGTGCGACCGAGCGCATGCGCAACGCCACCCCGCAGGACATGGCCGATCTAGCCCGCCAGATGCTGGCGCGCCAGAAAGCGCAGGAGCAGATGGCCGCCCTGAACGACCTGTCCAAAAAGCAGATGTCCCTGCTGGACCACGCCCAGTCCCGACTTGATGAAAACCAGCGCGCCCGTGACAAAAAACTGTCCGATCTGGCAGACGACGGTGATGGTGAAGCCGCTGAACACGCCGGTATCCCCATGGCGGAACTGCTCCAGCGGCTTGGCATTGGCAACACAGCAGGTAGTGCGCCAGCACCGGCCCCTCAGGACCAGCAGACGCAGCCCTCTCTGCCAGACCCTGCCAAAGCCGAGCAGCAGGCCGCCGCCCGCAGGACAGAGCGCGCCACACAGCATGCGCTGGAACAGGCGCTGGATGAACTCCAGAACGAGTTCCATGCCCTGACCGGCAAAACCCCCGATGCCTTTCCCACCGCGCACGACAGCATGCATGCCGCCCGCAAGGCTCTGGCTGACGGTAACGACGCCAGCGCCGCCCAGGCCCAGACCAAGGCACTGGAAGCCCTGAACAAAAGCCGCCAGCAGATGCGCGACATCATGCAGAATAACGGCAAAAACAGCCCCCCCAGCTTCTTGCCTGCCTTTGGCAGCCCCTCCGAAGGGGATGACAGCGGCCAGGGTGGTGCAGGCAGCCCGCAGGACAGTGCGGATGACGGGGCGCAGGAACAAGGCCGCAGTGCAGACAAGCGCGACCCGCTAGGCCGCAAACTGGGTGAAGGCCAAGATCAGACCGAAGACGACAGCACGCATATTCCCGATACTGTCGCCCGGCAGAAGGCGCGCGAGATCGAGCAGGAACTCCGCCGCCGCGATTCTGACCGCACCCGGCCCCAGCAGGAGCTGGAGTATCTGGACCGCCTGCTCAAACCTTTCTGACGCCGCCGTCTTTCCATCACAAAGGACTATCCAGCAGACTCATGGCCCGCTTTCTTGTTACCGGAGGCGCCGGATATATCGGCAGCCATGTTGTCCTGGCCCTTCTGGACGACGGGCACGATGTGGTGGTGCTTGATAACCTGCGCACCGGCCACCGGGCCGCTGTGCCACCTGCCGCCACCTTTATTCTGGGGGACATAGGCGACTCTGCCTGCCTCGACCGTGTTCTGTCCCGTGGCCCATGGGACGGCGTGCTGCATTTTGCGGCCCTGTCCCTTGTGGGGGAAAGCATGCTGCACCCCATGCAGTACATGCAGGTCAATGCCGGATATGGGTACGGGCTGATTGATGCCTGTATCCGCCATGGGGTGCAGCGCTTTGTTTTTTCCTCCACCGCCAACCTGTTCGATGCGGCCCCCACGGCATTGATTGACGAGGACACCCCCCTGTCCCCCGGCTCCCCTTATGGGGAAAGCAAGTTGATGGTGGAGCGCGCCCTGTACTGGGCGGACAGAATCCATGGCCTCAAAAGCGCCTGCCTGCGCTACTTCAACGCCGCAGGAGCCGACCCGGCGGGCCGCGCGGGGGAAGACCACAGGCCCGAGACCCATCTGATCCCACTGGTTATTGATGCGGCTCTGGGCCGTCGCCCGGCCCTGACCCTGTTTGGGGATGATTACCCAACCCCCGACGGTACCTGTGTCCGCGACTACGTGCATGTCTCGGACCTGGCACGGGCGCATCTGGCTGTGCTGCCCCTGTTGAATGAGCGGAGTGTTGTGTTCAACATCGGCACCGGGCTGGGTAATTCCAACCGGGAGATCATCACCGCAGTCCAGCGCGCCAGCGGTCTGGATGTACCCTGGGTTGCTGGTCCACGCAGACTGGGCGACCCGGCCCGGCTGGTTGCAAGCCCCGCCCGCCTGCACGCGGCAACTGGCTGGACCCCTGCTTTCACCTCCATCGACGCTATTGTCGAAACCGCCTTCCTCTGGCGCAAGGCCCACCCACAGGGCTACGGGGACTGATACGGTTTTCTTGAAATAATAGGATAACCTGCACAGACTGTGCGACCGCGCCCACAGCCGCGCCCGATCAGATGATGGCAACATGCGGGAGCGAAGCAGCCTTGTAAGACTTGATGAGCGAAAGCTCTGGCCAGACACCTCAAGGCTACTCAACGCGCAACCTACCACACCACTGTCGGCTTTTTGCCCGCTCTGGAAAGAATAGAGAGCGCCTACGTCTTTCAGACTAGCGGACTCTCCACCGACGCTATATGCGCGGGAAGAACCAACAAACCGCCCGACCTCCTCTCCTGAGGCAGGTCCATCAGGGTCTGTGACCTATGCCCACCATTCAAAACTCTCGCTCCAGTGCCCTCACCAAAGAACACCGCGCCACCCTGATCGGGCTGACGGCCATTATGTCATGGAGTCTGGCTGTCGGGTGGGTACGCAGTATCAGCAATGACTATGGCCCGGTTGGTGGCATGGCGCTGATGTATACTGTTGCCTCTGCTCTGCTGTTCCTGCTGCCGGGCCGGGTCGATTTCAAAACGATCTCTTATCGGTATCTACTGTTGGGGGGCGTATTATTTACCGGCACGGAGCTGACATTTTCATTATCGATTGGTTATGCGGTCAATAACCATCAGGCCATTGAAGTCAGTATGATCAATTACCTGTGGCCGACCTTTACCATGATCGCGTTCATACTGCTCAACGGGCGGCGGCCGACACTGCTGATTATCCCCGGTGTGCTTATGTCGGCTGCCGGTGTCTTCCGGGTGCTAGCAGAAGGGCATGGTATTGAATTTGCGGCAATCTACAGAGACATCGCCTCCAATCCGCTGAGTTATGGTCTGGCATTGTCTTCTGCCATTTTATGGACGCTGTACTGCACGCTTGCCGCCAGAATGTCGGGCGGCAAAAATTACGTGCCTCTTTTCTTTGTCGTTGTGGCGACGATCCTGTGGGGTAAATTTCTGCTCAGCAGTGACAGCATGGTCATGCCCAATGGCACCGCTATCGTACACCTGCTGGGCGGAGCCGCCGCAATGGCAGCCGGATACGCTGCCTGGAATACGGGTATTTTACATGGCAACCGGACACTCCTTGCCGGGGCATCCTACTTCATCCCTGTTCTTTCGGCGGCTTTTGCTGCGTTCCTGCTACAGACCCACCTAACGGTCACCTTCTGGCTGGGGGCAGGCATGGTCTGTGGTGGGTCTGTGCTGTGCTGGGTTGCGACACGCCGGACATAACGCCCACTGGCCCATTCCCAGCCCTGACCGCAGGTAAGTGGCTTTTCTGTCAGCCTGTCTCGACTGAGCCAGATCAAGGACACCCTCCCTACAAAGCGTGGTAGCCTGCGCGTGGCTCATCATCTACCGGGCCATGAAAACGGGAGGGCTGTTGACCATGTTTGCCATGCGCCTGCACGCGCCGGGTACGCCCCTGCGCTGGGAAAACGTACCAGACCCCACCCCCGGACCGGGGGAAATACGCGTCAAGGTACTGGCCTGCGGGGTCTGCCGCACCGACCTGCATGTGGTGGATGGGGAACTCCCCCACCCGACAGTGCCGATTATTCCCGGCCATCAGATTATCGGGCGAATTGACCGCCTGGGGGCCGCGGTCAGTTCCCTTTCTGTTGGGCAGCGCGTGGGCATACCGTGGCTGGGGCATACCTGCGGCCACTGCCCCTACTGCACCAGCCAGCACGAAAACCTGTGCGACCACCCGCAATTTACCGGCTACACGCGCGACGGTGGATACGCCACACTGGCCGTGGCCGATGCCCGTTTTACCTTCCCACTGGGTGAAAAGGGAGACGATGTGGCCCTTGCCCCCCTCCTCTGCGCCGGGCTAATTGGCTGGCGGGCCTTGGGCAAAGCACAGGATGCCCAGAGAATCGGGCTCTACGGCTTTGGGTCCGCCGCCCATATCCTCACACAGGTGCTGGCCCATCAGGGCAGGCAGGCCTACGCCTTTACCCGCCCGGCCGATACACGCACGCAGGAGTTTGCCAGAAGCCTGGGGGCCTGCTGGGCAGGGGGCTCGGAGTCCCTACCGCCAGACGCGCTGGACGCCGCCATTATTTTTGCCCCTGATGGCACTTTAGTACCCGCCGCATTGCGGGCCGTGCGTAAGGGCGGGCGAGTTGTGTGTGCGGGCATACACATGAGCACAATCCCCGCGTTTTCCTACGACCTGCTGTGGGAGGAACGGGAATTGGTGTCCGTCGCCAATCTAACCCGCCAGGACGGTCTGGATTTTCTTGGCCTGGCAGCGCGCATGGATATTCGCACCACAACAACGCGCTACGCCCTGCAAGACGCCAACACAGCGCTGGATGACCTGCGGCATGGCCGTTTTGAAGGGGCCGCCGTGCTTGTGCCCTAGGCGAAGGTTTTAGACACGATCAAAAAAACCATAAATTCTCAAAGGTTTCTGAGAACGCTTTTTGCAAAAAGCTTCAAAGACAACAGCCCACGGCACCAGCTTACAGCATCACTCTTCGGCGCACGTCCCGCCATCACGGAGCAGGCTGGCCAGAACAGAAGCCAGCAGGCCCGGAAAGCGCACCTCCAGTTCCTGCTCCCGCAGACTGTTCATATGGGTCACGCCCACAACCTCGGTGCGCAAAACCCCAGCGCGGCGCAACACCGCAAAATGGTGCGACACCGAGGACTTGGGCCGTCCATCATCCAGCGCGGCACAGCTTTGGGGCTGTGTAATCGCCAGCTTGTACACAATGCCAAGGCGGAACGGATCGGCAAGCGCATGCAGCACCTGAAGGAGTTGGATATCCGCAATATCGGGGTGCTGGTACTGTCTCATAGCCACAGCCTATAGCTTTTTCCCTTGCTTTGCCCAATAGTTCCATTAAAGTCGAACTATTGAGGCCTTACGCCCGCTCTCAAAAGGGACATACAGGATATGCCTGCTCTTTTCGATCCTTATACCCTCAAGGATGTCATTCTCCGCAACCGTATCGCCGTTGGTCCCATGTGCCAGTATATGGCACAGGACGGTGTACCCAACGACTGGCACAGTGTGCATTATACCTCCCTCGCACGGGGTGGGGCGGGTCTGGTCACGATCGAGGCCACCGCAGTCTCGCCCGAGGGCCGCATTTCCCCCCACTGCCCTGGTTTGTGGAACGACACTCAGGCCGAAGCTTTTGCCCCCATTGCTGCAAGCATTCGCAAGGCCGGTGCCATTGCCGGTATTCAGCTTGCCCATGCAGGCCGCAAAGCCAGCGCCAATGTGCCGTGGGAAGGGGACGACCATATTCCCGCTTCCGACCCGCGTAGCTGGCAGCCCATTGCCCCCTCCGCCGTTGCTTTTGGCCAGAACCTGCCCCGCGTCCCACAGGCCATGACACTGGACGACATTGCCCGCGTGAAAGCCGACTTTGTGCGGGCAGCCGAACGCGCGCGTGATGCCGGGTTCCAGTCCCTGATGCTGCATTTTGCCCATGGCTATCTGGCACAGAGCTTCTGGTCCACCCATTCCAACCAGCGCACCGACTCCTATGGTGGCAGCGCGGAAAACCGGGGCCGTTTCCTGCTGGAAACACTGGAAGCCGTACGCGCTGTGTGGCCTGAAAACCTGCCGCTGAGCGCGCGTTTTGGCGTGATCGAGTTTGATGGCAAGGACGAGGAAACCCTTGCGGAATCGATCGACCTTGTGCGGAAAATGAAAGCCCTTGGGCTTGATTTCATCGATGTCAGCATCGGCTTTTCCACCCCCGAAGCCAAAATCCCCTGGGGGCCAGCCTTCATGGCGCCGATTGCCGCCCGCGTCCGCAAGGAAGCCGGTATTGCCGCCACTACGTCCTGGTATATCAGCGAAGGTCGTCAGGCTGATGCCCTGGTGCGCAACGATGTGCTCGATCTGGTTACCCTGGGTCGCCCGCTGCTGGCCAACCCGCACTGGCCGCAGGAAGCCGCTCGTGTCCTGCATGCCCCCAATGCCGCCAAGGTACTGCCGCCTTCCTACGGGTGGTGGCTGGCCCGCTACCAGTAAGGCGGCTGGCCTCTTGCACTTGCCGCACACGGCCTGGGCAAGGGGCACCATCTGCTTGGCGCGCTAGCGTGTGCACTGCCCCGCCAACGCGATACTCAGCCTATTCTCCCACATTTCTGGGATGGCTGGTTTCGTGAGCCGTCAGGGTAACGTCGCCTTTTTGAAAAAAGGCGACACCCAAAAGCTTTTATCTCAGCCCCAGATTTGGCTTGGGGCAGATTTTCAATCCTCTACGGGCATGCCCACACATTCCGCAGGCCCCGGAAAGCTGCGTTCACGCACAGCCTGCGCATAGGCTGCTACCGCGCTATCCACCTCACGCCCCAGTTCGGCAAAGCGCCGGACAAAACGGGGGGTGAAGGTCCCGAACAGGCCCAGCATATCCTCGGCAACCAGCACCTGCCCGCCACAGGCCGGGGAAGCCCCGATACCGATTGTCGGCACTGACAACTTTTGGGCGATCTTACGGGACAGTGGCTCGTACGTGCTTTCAATCACTATAAGGGCAGCGCCTGCCTGCGCCACAGCTACCGCATCTTCCATAATCTGTTCTGCCTCGTCCCCACGCCCGACGGTGCGGAAGCCACCATGCGTATGCACAGCCTGTGGTTTGAGGCCGATATGGCCAATAACCGGAATACCCCGTGTGACGAGGAAATGGATTGTCTCTGCCATTTCCAAGCCCCCTTCCAGCTTGACGCAGCCTGCGCCACTTCTGGCCATGATATCCGCCGCAACACGGAAGGCCTGCTGGGGGCTTTCCTGATAGCTGCCAAAAGGCAGATCGACCGCCACACAGGCCCGCTGGCTCCCACGCACCACGGCCTGAGCGTGCGCCACCATCATATCCGGCGTGACCGCCAGAGTGGACTCCATACCGTACACGACCATGCCCAGAGAATCCCCAACCAGCAGCAGGTCGCAATGGGGGTCAAGCAGGCGGGCCATGGGTGTGGTGTAGGCCGTCAGCGCCACAATAGGCGCATCCAGCGCGGCCAGAGACCGTGGGGTGTGCCGTCGGACCGTGCTATGAATGCTCACTCGTCTTTTTCCCGTTTTTAGATGCTCAGGACAGATGGCAGCACCATTCTCCCTAAGCTGGAAGCTGTCCACCCCGGAGCGGCAAAGAAACCCCGATTTGAACGCCCCTGCCCTGAACAGCCTGTGCGTAAAAGAAAAATCATTCCAAGCATTGACAGGACTCACGCAGACGGGTAGGTGATTGCCAACACGATGGAGGGGTGCCCGAGTGGCTAAAGGGGGCGGACTGTAAATCCGCTGGCGTACGCCTACGTTGGTTCGAATCCAACCCCCTCCACCATGTTTTCCAATACAATTTAAAAAGTGTGGTTCTGCTGTTTTGCAGGAATAACTGCATACACATCACCTTGCTGATGTCGGCACAGTGATAGCCCACCATGCAGCAGCCTGCGTTCAAAACGCGGTCCAACCTCCCCACGGACACGGCTGGCGCACTGCGCCTGAGCACGGCCACCACGTAAGTGCTAGAAACACATCCCCAGCACGCACCCGCTATGCATATGCGTGAATGACGCATGTGCGTAAAACAGTGCGCCGCCCAGCACGGCCGTCAAACCAACAAAAATATAGAACTCAGTTCTGTGCATGCCTCACCATTCCCCCTGCTGTGTGCCCATACAAAAACGCCTGCCATGGGACTGGCAGGCGTTTCGTGCAGACCGGCTTGAGACGTCTTTTACAGAACGCGCCCGGCCACTGTCTTGAGCTTGCTGATCAGTTCTGGGTCGCGCGCATCGGGCGCGGTAATCAGCGCGTATTCCAGGGAACGGTCACACCCGGCCTGGCACGTATGGCGGGCCTTACCCCCAAGAGCCGGGATAACTGCCTTGACCAGTGCTTTTGCTTTGGCGGAGTTGGCCTGCATGATCTTGACCACGCTATCCACGCTCACATTGTCATGCTCGGTATGCCAGCAGTCATAATCCGTCACCATGGCGACGGTCGCGTAGCAGATCTCAGCTTCCCGGGCCAGGCTGGCTTCAGGCATGTTGGTCATGCCAATGACCGAGCAACCCCATGTGCGGTACAGTTCGCTTTCCGCACGGGTGGAAAACTGCGGGCCTTCCATAACCAGATAGGTGCCGCCACGGGTAACATCCATCCCCTGCTTGCGGGCTTCGGCCTCCAGCACATCGCCCACGCGGGAGCACAGCGGGTCCGCCATGGACACATGGGCTACGCAGCCAGTGTCAAAAAAGCTTTTTTCACGCGCGATGGTGCGGTCAATAAACTGGTCGATAATGACAAAACGGCCAGGCGGCAGTTCTTCCTTCAACGACCCCACGGCGGAGAGCGAGACGATATCCGTCACACCAGACATTTTCAGTGCGGCAATGTTGGCCCGGTAGTTCAGGCGTGAGGGCGGAATGGGGTGCCCCCGGCCATGACGGGGCAGAAACACGCAGCGCACACCATCCAGACGGCCAAACAGCAACTGGTCGGACGGGCTGCCCCAGGGGGTTTCAACCGTGCGCCATTCCTTGTCTTCCAGGCCGTCAATATCGTACAGGCCCGACCCACCGATCAGGCCGATTACGGGTTCCAGTGTTTCATTTTCTGACATCAGACCAGACTCTCCGGTTCAAAAGCACAAACAGAAGCGCAAGAAAGCACAGATACAGCCCCGCACCTACCCCCAGCCGATGCCTGGTGTCCTGATGTGGCGCGGAAACCCATGCAAGAAATGTTGTGACATCCCGAGCCTGCTGCTGCACGGTCGGCTCCGTGCCATCCGCATAGTGGAGCGCGCCCTCATGCCAGGGCGGTGGCATGGCCGTAAAATGCCCAATGGCATAGGGGTTTGCAAAACCCTTACCCTCAACATGTCGGGCATCGGGGGCAAAGCCGGTTAGCAACGCATACACACGGTCGGCCCCGCCAGGATAAACCGAGACCATGCGGGAAAGATCAGGGGGAACAATCCCGCCATTAGCGGCCTTGGCTGCCGCCGGACTGCCAAAGGGCATCGGGAAGGCATCATCCGGTCGCCCTTTCCGATATTGCAGGTGGTTATGGGCGTCCAACCCGTCAGGCACGCGCCAGCTTGCGGCCAGTGCCAGAACCTGCTCGGAATCCAGCCCCATATCGGCAAGGTCAGAAAAATGCACCTGTGCCAGACCATGGCAGGTGGCACAGACAGCGGCATAAACGCCGTAGCCACGCTGGACGGCGGCCAGGTCAAAATGCCCCAGCGGCCCCTTGAACGACCATGCCTGCGGGGGGGCGGGCTTTGGCCCTTCCGCCGCATTGGCCCAGACCGGGGCAGCACATGCCACCATGATGGCTGCAAAACGGGAGACTACAGGCCCCATACCTGCGTGTCGGGATAGCACCATCACGCTCCCTCCCCCGCCATGCGGCTACGCAGAGGCAGAAAAAGTAAAAAATAGGCGTAATACAGCGCACAACCCAAACGCCCGGCCAGAAGCCACCCCCCAGCCACATGGTGCCGCCCGGCAGCCGCCACAAGCACAGCCCCCCCGACAAGACAGGCCAGTGCAACAAAAGCCGCTACCCGCCCCACACCAGTCGCCCCCTGCCCGGCCCGGCCCTTGTCCAGCCAGGGCACCGCAAACAAAATCGCGACTGCCCCACCTGACAGCACCATGCCAAACAGACGCGACGGAATAACCTGCATCATGCCGTAAAAAGGCAGGAAGTACCATGCGGGCTCAATATCAGCAGGCGTATGCAGCGGGTTTGCCGGGCGATAATTGGCGGGCTCGATAATCAGGCCCGGCCAGAAACACAGCACCAGCACAAAAGCCAATGCCAGCACGACCACCGCCAGCATGTCGCGCACTGTAAAATAAGGGTGGAACGGCAGGCTACCGACATCACGCATCGTCCGCCCGGAGGGGCTGGAGCTGCCACGCCCATGCACCATGGCCACATGCAGCACAACACCACCCACAATCACGAAGGCCAGCAGAA
Organism: Acetobacter vaccinii; assembly: GCF_008365315.1. Lineage (NCBI taxonomy): Bacteria > Pseudomonadati > Pseudomonadota > Alphaproteobacteria > Acetobacterales > Acetobacteraceae > Acetobacter > Acetobacter vaccinii. The sequence goes on from NZ_CP043506.1 coordinate 254,598, forward strand.
AATGCAGGGTAAACATACGGTGCAGGGTCGGTGTGCCCGGGCTTGAGCCGCCCAGAAAAATCCCTTCCAGCTCCGGCCCCAGCACTGGTATGGCCCCAACCGCCTTGCTGGCCACATCTGCCCCCCAATAGGACATTTGCCCCCATGGCAGCACATAACCAGCAAAGGCTGTCACCATCAGCAGCGCCATAAGACCACAGCCCCCCAGCCACACCCGCTGGTGTGTGGCCAGGTAGCAACGATAATAAAGCCCCCGCAGGATATGCCCGTACAGCACCAGCATGCAGAAGGACGCCCCGGTCATATGCAGCCCGCGCATTAACCAGCCATAGGGAAAGCGCCGCTCCAGAGCCTCGACACTGCCAAATGCCAGCCCCGCATCTGGCGTATAGCCCAGGGTCAGCACCAGCCCGGTCATCAGCATAAGCACCAGCACGGCAACCAGCATGGCCCCCAGAGTCCAGGCCCAGTTAAGGTCCCGGGGCAATGGCAGGCCCGCGTAACCCCGTAGCCACGCCGCCCCCTGTTGTGCCAGTGGTTGCGCGCTGTCGTGCGCCGTATGTTCTGGTGGTTTTCCGCCAGCCATGGTGCCCTGTCCCCTGCCTCAGCCACGCCCCATCAGGCGCGGCACCGGTTTACCGGGGAACGGGCACGTCTTGCAATGACCGCCAGAGGAGCGCACCCCTAGAGCCCTGCCTGCCTGGGCGAGTCTGCGCCCTGGCTGACACACAGGACAAGAACAGAAGAGCCACCCACCCATGACCCCCAGCACGCCTGCCACCGTTCCCACCCACGACACCCTGCGCGACAGCGCCCGCCACTGGTTTGAGACCCTGCGCGACCGGATTTGCGCGGCGTTTGAGCAACTGGAAACCGAAGCCGTGGAAGGCAACAGCCCCGTTCTGGCAGACCGTGTGCAGGCTGGCCGCTTTGAGCGCAAAGCCTGGCAGCGCCAGAATGAGGACGGCACCCCCGGCGGTGGCGGGGTCATGAGCCTGATGCGCGGCCGGGTGTTTGAAAAAGTGGGCGTGAATGTCTCCACCGTGGAAGGCACCTTCCCGCCCGACTTTGCCACCACCATTCCTGGTGCTTCTGAAAACCCTCATTTTTTTGCCACCGGCATCAGCCTTGTGGCGCATCTGTGCAATCCGCTCGTCCCTGCAGCGCATTTCAATACACGGCTGATCATTACAACACAGGGCTGGTTTGGCGGTGGGGGGGATATTACCCCCATGTTCCCAGAAAGCGCACAGGCGCTGGAGGATGCAGAGCGCTTCCATGCCTCCTTCGCTCAGGCCTGCGCCACGCATGACCCGGAGTATTACCCGCGCTTCAAAGCCTGGTGTGACAAATACTTCCACCTGCCACACCGCAATGAACCGCGTGGTCTGGGGGGTATTTTCTACGACAAGCTGGATAGCGGCAAACCGGAGATGGACTTTGCCTTCACGCGCGATGTGGGGCTGGCTTTCCTGTCATCCTACCCCGACATCATCCGTAGCCGCATGATGCAACCCTGGACCCCCGCCGAGCGCGATGCCCAGTTGATCCGCCGTGGCCGGTATGTGGAATTTAACCTGCTGCACGACCGGGGCACACTTTTTGGCCTGAAAACCGGCGGCAATACAGAAGCGATTCTGATGAGCATGCCGCCCGAAGTAAAATGGCCGTAATACAAAGTGCCGTGATTCTGCCAACAATCTGGCGTAGGATGCCCCGCTGAACAGAAACAGGACCATAATGCTTGCCCGCGCCTGACACCGCCCACACTCATACCAAGACCTCCACACCACGCCTGCCCGTGCTGTCGCGCCGCCTTTTCATGGGTGGTCTGGCGGGCAGTGCCTTGGCGGTGTCATCGGCGCATGGGCAGGAAGTGCTGGCCGATTCCCCTCTGCCCAATACGCCACCAGGCACAGCGGAAGGGCGGATTATTATTGCAGGCACGGCAGAAACCCTGTGCGGGCGCTGGGCAAGCCTGATGACCCCCCTTATGGCGCAGGCACTGCACCATAACGACAGCTTCCAGCTTCAACCCACCACTGGCTGGGACGGTGTGACAGGTGCCAACCTGTTTGAAACCCGCCAGCAAAGTGCCACCTCCCCCCTGGCCCTGATCGCCCCCGGCTCCGCCATGCTGGCGGCCATGGTGGGCGACAGCCGTGTGCATTATGACTACCAACGCTGGCTGGCTATATTGAGCGTCTGCCAACCCACGGTAACAATCGGCCGTGTGGCGCTGCACCGCTCACTTGGCACCATGCTGGGCAACCACCGCACACGGGTTGCCGTGTCCAGCCCCACCGGGCTGGAACTGCCCATGCTGCTGGCCTTTGAGCTGCTGGGCCTGCGCCCCCAGCCCATAACAGGCCAGGCAACGCCAGAGGCCGCCATGGCGGCGCTGACCGCAGGCACGGTAGATGCCATTCAACTCCCGCTGGACCCCCAGTTTCCTGAACGCGCGGCCGCACTGGCGCAGCAGGGGTTTGGACCGCTGTTTTTAAACACGACCCACACGGGCACTCAGACCGACATGACCGGCCTGCCCCCTGATTTTATGAGCATCCTGCAACAGGAAAGACCAAAAGCTGCGCTAACACCGCTGGCTCAGGCCTGGCTGGCCGCTACTGCTGCCGCCAATACCAAGGCTGTTCTGCTACTGCCCCTGCTCAGCCAGCCCGCAACCGTCGCCCGGTGGCGTAATGCCGCAGAAATTTGCGCGGCCATGCCACAAGTCCGTCAGGCTGCCAGTGCGGACAGGCAAACCCTGCTGACGGGCGCGGACTGCATGGCCCTGTATAGCCAGCTCATGCCTGACACCACGGTTATCATGGCCCTGCGCCGCTGGCTGGCAAGTAACCTGCCGCAATGGCGGGACATGGCGCTGCGGGGCAAGACCTAAGCCACCAGCGATCACTTATTTGCTTTTACGCCGCTTAAGCAGTACCCGCACCGACCCCCGATTACCCGCATGAGGATAAGTCGTGCCCAGAATGCGGTGGCGGATTTCTGGCCTTTCCAACCAGACGGGCAACTCCCTGCGTAGAATACCGCCCTCCTCGCCCGAGCCTAGTCCGGTAATGATCTCGACACAGCGGGCCCCGCGCCGCCATGCGACATCCATGAACTCCATAAGCCTGCGAAAAGCGTCCTGCGCCACCATACCGTGCAGGTCCAGACGGCTATCCACCCGCATGCCCCCCTGCGAAAACCGACGCCAGCTATAATCATCCATCCCTGGCTGGCGCTGCCCTATACTGTCCGCCAGTTTTGTAGCCAGCAGCAGCCTAACCGCAGGCTCCGTAGGCAAGGATGGTGGTGGAATTGCAGGAGAAAAATGACGCGCAAAGCGTACCGGGCTCCCCGCAGGCGGCACGGCACCCGCTACGGGCGCTGTGACCTCCACCGGGGGTAAAGAGGGGGGCATAATCACCCGCAAGGGTGCGACATCCCGCACCACCAGCGCCCAGAGTGCCTTTTCCTCTTCCCCCAACTGTCTGCTGCGTCTGCTCACCCTACGCTCCATTCACCAACCTCTGGCTGGTAATATGGCCTGTGGGCCACCCCATAACAAAACAGCCCGGTCAGTAGGGTTATCGCCTACTGCCGGACCGTTTTTCAAGCCACAACGCCGCAAGTGGGCGTTACGTTGCCACCCTTGGGGCTTTTTGTGCCCCCATGCCGGGTTTTGACCAGCATGGAAACATAACGGGCTGCCGCACCTGCTTTTTAGTGGTGCATGTCGTCCAGAGAGTGCCCCTGATAACGCCCTGTCAAAGTTTTGAGGAACGCGACAATATCGGTCACGTCCTGCTCCGACGGTGTATGGTCGGGGGTCTGGTAACGCGCCATCTCACGCACCGCCTGTTCCAACGTCTTGGCACTGCCGTCGTGGAAATACGGAGCCGTCAGGGCGATGTTCCGCAGGGTCGGCACCACAAAACGCGACTGATCCTCGGCCTTGTTGGTGACTGTGTAGCGGCCTTTGTCAGCATCTGTCAGCGGGCCACCACGATCCTTGAAGTAGTCACCCTCCAGCCCCATGACCTCATAAGCGCCACCACCCAGAGCAATACCGCTATGGCAGCCCGCGCAGCCTATGGCCTTGAAGCGCTCATACCCCCGCTGGGCCTCCGGGCTGATCGCGTTCTTCTGCCCTTTCAGATACTCATCAAAGGGGCTGTCCGGGGTGATCAGGGTTTTTTCAAACTCGGCAATCGCGGTCGTAATGGTCTGTTTGTCAATCTTGGCATCAGGCCCAAAAGCCGCCTGGAACAGGGGCGTATAGGCTTTGTCGGCATCCAGCTTGTCAGCAACCTGCGTCCAGTCGTGCGAGCCCATTTCCAGCGGGTTCATCACCGGACCTGCGGCCTGCTCGGCCAGATCGGCTGCACGCCCGTTCCAGAACTGCGCGATCTTGAAATAGGCATTATAGACAGACGGGACATTGATTGGCCCTTTCTGCCCGCCAATACCGGTCGCGGTGACCAGATTATCCACGCCGCCCGTTTCCAGCCCGTGGCAGCTTGCACAGCTTAAAGTGCCGTCGCCCGACAGACCTTTGTCAAAAAACAGCTTCTGCCCCAGCACAACCTGCGCCTGATTGACCGGCACGCTGGCGGGCACAGGGCGTACAGGCTCGGCTGTAAAGGCTGCTGCCGCGCCGGTGTTTGCATAATAGTGCCGCCGTGTGTCAGCCACCCATGTCAGCACGGCCTGACGGTCGGCGGCTGTCAGATAGGCATGCCAGTGCAGCAGCAGATACTGTGCGGGCGGCATACGGTTTTGCAGAATGACTTCCTCAATCCGCGACAGCTGCTCTTCCGACGGCGGTTTCCCCTGCTCGAAGGCTTCCAGCACCGGCTCAATACGGAAGTGCCGCAGCCCCTGTGTCAGATCACGCTCCATCAGCGTATGGGCCAGGGGCAGCTTGAAATAGAACGGCAGATCACGGCCCTGGGCGTGGCAGTAATCACAGCGTGCGTTGCTCAGCACATCAAAGGCGGCCAGAGCCACCGGGTTATGCCGCGTGGGGGATGCCGCGGAAAGCACTGGCGCAGTCTCGTGGTCGAAATGCTGCAAAAACGCAACAGTGCCGCCATACGCCACAATACCCGCACCGGCCAGAGCCACCAGTATCCGTTTCACCACTCGACCTCCTGCTGTGTGTCAGACCGCCGTTATGCGGACTGCCCCCTTGTGTGGGTCGCAGGATGAAATGTCAAAACGATTATTTTTACAAAAATGATTTATTCAATCGATAATCATTCGCTACGCCCCGCCATGGCATCCCGCAGGCGCGCACGCGCAACCGCCACGTAGTCGGCATCAATATCAATCCCGACCCCGGTGCAGCCCAGGTTCTGGGCCGCCAGCAACGTTGTGCCCGTACCCATGAAAGGGTCCAGCACATGGGCCTGCTCGCGCCCATGCAAAAGAATGCACTGCTCAGGCAGAGCCACGGGAAATGTGCCCGGATGATCGAACTTTTCAGCCCGCCCCCGCACGGTCTGGTAGGGGATAAACCAGGCATCCCCCCGGCAGCGCCTGTCCTGCGAATGACCGCGCCGGGCAATGTTGGATTTGTCCTTGTAGGGCACCCCCGCCCCCAGCCGGTCGAGCTGGACCGTGCCATCGCATGTAAAGTGGAACACATGCTCATGCCCGCGGTGCAGGTAGCGCTGGCTATTCATGGGTTTGAAATGACCAAAGCTGTCCACACCCACGGAAATGGATTTGACCCATGAAATATGGTTTTGCAGCACAAACAGCGCACGCAGGCGCACGGCCAGTTCAAACGGCAGCCATGGCTGGGCGGACGAACCCGAAATGTTGAGAAAAAACGACCCATCGGGCTTGAGCACACGCCGCAACTGCGTGCCAATGGCCACCATCCAGTCCAGATAGTCTTCCTCTGCCCTGCGGTCGGGGTAGCTCCGGTAGGACAGGCCGATATTATAGGGTGGTGATGTCACCACTACATCAACGCTGTGCTCCTGCATGCGCTTGAGCACACGCAGGCAGTCACCACGCACTATTTCCTGCAATCCAATTCTGTACCGCCTCAGGCGCGGAGCCCGGGCCGAGTCGGCCTCTGTCACGCACTACGCGCCGACGCAAGCCGCCACGCACCACCGCTGACACCGGGCATGCGCTCGAAAGTCCACAGGTCGGAAAACTCGGTCACGGCATCTGTCCCGGTCACCGGCTGGCCAGCGCTGTTCAGCACCAGACTGACCTGATCGGACACAATCCGCACATCAATAGCCACAACCGTACCAGCCTCCTGCGGGGTAATACGGGCGTCCTCGATAGCGAGGGAACGCACAGCCCGGATGTCTGTCTTCTGGGTCTCACCCGCAGCTTCACGCGCGGCTATCGCGGCCTCGAACGTGGCGTAAACGGAGGGTACCAGTGCCGCCCTGAGCGTGTCCCGGTTGCCATCGGCATAGGCTTTGACCACCTGGGTAAAGGCCACCTGCGCACCGTTGAGAAACTGCTGGGGAGCAAAGGTTGTGTCCTGCTGCCTGACAGCCTGCAAAACCTGCCCCACCCGTGTGCCTGGTGAAGGAATATCGTACTCGACCGCAACCGTTTCAGCCTGTTCCGCCTGCGCTTCGGGCACATGGGGGGCTATGGCTGGCCGGGGTGCCACTGGCAGCACAGGCGGCTGGATGCCCACCCGCTTGCCCAGCACGCTACGCAGCCGCAGTACAAGAAACACCGCCACCAGAGCCAGCAGAACCAGATCGACCGGGAAATGGCCGAGAGAAAAATCCATCTGTCTTACGTCCACCTATCTACCCTGCCTGCCGGGTGCCACAGGCCCAATACCACGGGGAATCCCGCTTTCCCTTTTGTGCACCTTACCACATAGTCATGTGTACAGGCCGATACAATGCCGTTCCCTCCCCATGGGGTGGATTATCCTGCCCAGAACCCTCCGGACCCTGCATGATCATCCTGCGTCACTGCGAAAGTGAATTCAACCGCCTCTATACCCTGCATGGGCGTGACCCCAACCTGCCCGATCCCGGCCTGTCAGCCCGGGGTCTGGCCCACGCGCAGGAACTGGTGCCCCAGCTTACGGGCCTGGGTATTACGCGTATTCTCGTCTCGCCCTTTACGCGGGCTCTGCAAACTGCCCGCCCGCTGGCCACCGCCTTGGGAATTGTGCCAGAAATTACTCCACTGATCCGCGAAAGAGGGTTATTTTCCTGCGATGAGGGCACCCCCGCCTCCACTCTGGCGGGCGATTGGCCTGCGCTGGACTTCAGCCACCTGGCAGAACACTGGTGGTCGCCCCCGCCCGAGCCAGACCATGCGCTGAACCAGCGTGCACAGGACTTCCGCACCACACTCAAAACCCACCCCCACCCGCAGGGGCAGACGCTTGTGGTCTCCCACTGGTGGTTTCTGCTGGCGCTGAGCGACCGCAGTCTGGAAAATGGGGAATGGCGGCACCAGCACCCCTGACGCCAACAGGGCAGGACTGTGTTGGCTAAGCCCCGGGAGCATGCTACCGCAGAAGGGTTGAAGAACGCCCAGAGTAGGAAAACGGTCATCCATGTCTGAAACTGTCCAGCCCACCCCGCCCGCGTTGCCGCTGTCCATCAACCTGCAGTACACACGCGACCTGTCCTTTGAGGTTCCGGCGGGTGCTGAAATTTTTGCAACGCTCCGCAGCCAGCCTCAGATTGGCGTCAACATCGACGTCCAGGCCAACCGCCTGCAGGACGACCAGATGATTTACGAGGTTGTTCTGTCCATCAAGGCAGAAGCCAAGGAAGCCCCGGAGACCGAAGGTGGCCAGGCTGGGCGCGTCGTGTTCATTACCGAACTGGTGTACGCCGCTGTTGTAACCCTGACCAACCCGCCGCAGGACCTGCTGGAGCCGATCCTGCTGGTGGAAGTACCGCGTCTGATCTTCCCCTACGCCCGCAACATCATCAGCGATGTCACACGTGATGGTGGCTTCCCCCCCATCGTGCTGCAGCCCATTGATTTTGTGGCTCTGTGGCAGGCCCGCCGCGCTGACTTCCCCCAGGCTGCCGGTCACGCCTGATATCGGTTTTGTCCAACCGGGCAAACCAGCCCTCCGCCCTATGGGTGGAGGGTTTTTTTTATGCCTGCTCCGCACCACCACGGCCAGAATACACCCCCAGCGCCGCCATCATACCCGCGGCATCGGGGGATGCCGCAACGGACACCACGCCGTGCCAGCCAAGCGCCTGCACGGCCTGCGCCACCACCGGGGAAATAACGATGGCCCGCACTGCCCGCGCCGCCACTTGTGCAGAGGCCGGCAAAGCCGCGAACCAGCTTGCCGCACTCCGGGCGGAGAAGAACAGAACAGCCGCCGCCTGTCCGCCCTCCAGAGCAGTTGTGACAACAGGCGCAATGCAGGAAACCGGCCGGGCGTCATACACCACCCTGCGTATGACCCGAAAACCGGCCCCCCGCAGGCTATGCACCAACTCCCCCCCCTGCCCACGGCCCGACAGTACCATCAACGCCCCTTGGGCGGGCGTACGGTGCTGGCACAGCACATGGGCCAAAGCCTCGGCATTGCCATCGGCACTTTGCACAGTTGCAAACCCGACCTGACGCAGGCGGGCCGCTGTGCGCGCACCAACAGCATAAAAGGGCATATCTGGCGGAACAACGCCCTGCACCGCAGGTACCGCCTGCCCGCTGGTCACGAGCACGGCAGAGACAGTCCGCGCCACAGCAGGCATCTGCCGCGCCACAATGCGTAACGAGGGGGAGGCATGAGCCAGCCAGCCTGCCTGCTGCACTGCTGCAAGGGTCTCACTCAGGCCCGGTTCGGGCCGGGTGACGATGACCCCGCGCGCAGGCATTGTTCAGCTTTCCAGGAAAATATCCGCCGGGCTGTCCCGGCGCAGGCTTTCACCAAGATCGCGGCCAAGGCGTGCGGCATCTTCTGGCGCACCGCTAATGGTGCGGCGGAGCAGGAAAGACCCATCCTCACGCGCAACAAGGCCTGTCAGGTGCAGTTCCGGCTCGCCCCCCGCCACAACAGGGATCAACTGGGCGTAGCCACCAATAGGGGTGCGGCATGAGCCATCAAGCTCCGCCAGCAGTGCCCGCTCGGCTGTAGCAACAGCGCGGGCTTCGTAATCCTCGATTGCGGCCAGGAGTTCGCGCAGTTCCACATCGTCCTCACGGACTGTCACCCCGACAATGCCCTGGCCAGCCGCAGGCACCATCACGGCCGGGTCCAGCACAAGGGTTGCGCGTTCAGCCATGCCCAGCCGCTTCAACCCGGCGAGGGCAAGCAGGGTGGCCCCACACTGACGGGCTGCCAGCTTGTCGAGTCTGGTCTGCACATTGCCGCGCAGCAGGCCGAATCTGAGGTCTGGGCGGGCATGGAGCATCTGCGCCTGCCGGCGCACAGAGGCACAGCCCACCAGCGCCCCCTGCGGCAGGGCGGAATACGGATCATCCGGGTCAGTCGGCACTAGGTCCGGTCCCAGAATAAGCGCATCACGCGCATCTTCCCGGCGCAGTGTGCAGGCCAGCACCAAGCCGGGCGGCAGGGTGGTTTCCAGGTCCTTCAGGCTGTGGACGGCAAAATCAATACGCCCGTCGGACAGGGCCTCATGAATTTCTTTTGAAAACAGACCCTTGCCACCAATCTCCGCCAACCTCCGGTTTTGCACCTGGTCACCGGTGGTGTTGATCTGGTGCTCCTGGAACGCCCCCATGTCGCGCAGGATCGGGCAGAACCTGGTCAGCGTTGTCAGGAACGCGCGCGTCTGCACCAGCGCAAGCGGAGACCCGCGCGTACCCACACGCAATGGCAGGGAATGACGCCCTGAATGCTCGCTCGGTTTCTTCTGGCGGGCTGCCGCTTCCGCGGCAACTTCCTGCAAGGCTGGCGAAAGGACGGAGGAGGAAGGGTAGGCTGAATCCATAAGATGTGTCTATTACCGGGGTAGAGAGAAAGGACAAGATGTGATGAAGCCCGGCTGGTCTGAAAAACTTGCGCGACCGGAAAAGCGTTCCGCCCCTGTCCACCTTTTGTGTGCTGGCATGGATACAGTTTTTTGGGCCATGCGTCCATGAACCACGCTGCAAACGGGGCTGCCCCTGCCGGGCCGGTGCTGGCCATCGAGTCCTCCTGTGACGAAACCGCCTGCGCCATTCTGGCCCCCGATGGCACGATTCTGGCCCAGCGTGTTGTCTCGCAGGATGGACATGCCGATTTTGGTGGTGTCGTGCCCGAAATTGCCGCCCGCGCCCATCTGGCGCTGCTGCCGGGCCTTGTGGCAGCAACCCTGAATGACGCAGGGCTGGAGGCCTCCGCCCTTGCCCTTGTCGCCGCCAGCACGGGGCCGGGGCTTATTGGTGGGCTGATCGTGGGCAGCGGCTTTGCCAAGGGGCTGGCGCTGGCGCTCGATATCCCCTTTATCGCGGTCAACCATGTGGAGGCCCATGCCCTCACCGCACGGCTGCCCGGCCTTGTACCCGGTGGGGCGCCCTTTCCCCACCTGCTTGTTCTTGTCTCAGGCGGGCACTGCCAGTGCATAGCCGTTGAAGGCGTGGGCCGTTACCGCAAACTGGGCGGCACGATTGATGATGCCGCAGGTGAGGCCTTTGACAAGGTTGCCAAGATGCTCGGCCTTGGGTGGCCCGGCGGCCCCATGCTGGAAAAACTGGCGCGCGAGGGCAACCCCAGCGCCATTGCCCTGCCCCGCCCGCTCCTACGGCGCGCTGGGTGTGATTTTTCCTTCTCCGGTCTGAAGACCGCCATCGCCCAGAAGCTGGCACCTTATGGCCAGACCCCTCTGCCCCGCCAGTTTGCTGCCGATCTGGCCGCGTCCTTCCAACAGGCTGTGGCCGATGTCATGGCAGACCGCATCAACCACGCGCTGGATATGATGCCACAGGCTGGCCTGCTGGTGGCCGCAGGCGGTGTTGCTGCCAATACGCTGCTACGCACAACGCTGGAAACCACAGCCGCACAACGCGGCCTGCGCTTTGCGGCCCCGCCGCTCCGACTCTGCACCGACAATGCCGTCATGGTCGCATGGGCCGCGCTGGAAACCTGGGCCGAGGCCAGCCGCCAGCACAAAACCCCCTTTACTGACACCGCCATGCGCCCCCGCCCGCGCTGGCCCCTGGAAGAGATGGCCGAGCGTATTGCCGCCATAAAAACCGCAGCATGAATTACCGACACGCCTACCATGCCGGCAACTTTGCCGACTGCATGAAACACGCCCTGCTTGTCAGCCTGCTTGGGTCCTACCTGCACAAGCCTGCCCCGTTTATAGTGCTGGACACCCACGCTGGTACAGGCCGCTATGACCTTGAAGGCACTGAAGCGGAAAAAACAGGCGAATGGCACAGCGGCATTGGCCGACTGGCGCACGAAGCCCCCAACAGCCCCCTCGCCCCCTGGCTGGATCTGGTCCGTCAGGCCGGTGGCCCACGGTATTACCCGGGCTCCCCCCTGCTGGCATCGCTGATGCTGCGGCCACAGGACAGGCTGATCTGTTGCGAAAAGCACCCGCAGGACAAGCGTGACCTCTACCGCCTGTTTGCACGCACCCCCAACACCACCGTGCATGAACGCGACGCCTACGAAGCCCTGCGCGCTCTGCTCCCCCCCAAGGACATCAAACGCGGCCTGATCCTGATGGACCCGCCTTTTGAGGAGGCCGGGGAGTTCGAACGTCTGACGCAAGCGCTCCAGACCATACGCACCCGGTTTGCCACAGCGGTCGTTGCCATCTGGTACCCCATCAAGCACCGCACTCCGGTCAGGGCATTTCAGACTGCGATTGCTGATTCGGGCGTGCGGGATGTCCTGACCGCAGAATTGCTGATGCGCCCACCGCATGATCCAGACCAGTTGAACGGGTCCGGCCTGCTGGTTGTACGCCCGCCCTACGGCTTTGCCGAAAACGCAACACGGCTGCTGGACCGCCTGAAAACCGTGCTTGCGGCGCATGATGCCACCGTCAGCACCCTTGTGCCGGAATAGGCCCTAAACCTCCATCGCCCCTTCAGCCCGCGCGTGGGCTGGAGGGATGGTTCAGGTTGGCCCAGATATCGGTAATAAAGCCCTGGGCACCAGCCGCCAGAATTTGCACCCCGATACACAGCAGCACCAGCGCTGCCAGCCTGCTGACAATCCGCGTGCCAGTCACACCCAGCATGGAAACCATTTTTTCCGAGCTGGAATAAGCGGCCCAGATCAGCGCCACAACGCCTATAGCGGCCAGGCTGATGCCAATGCCATAGGCTATAAACGACTGGTCATGCGGTGCCCCTGACCCCAGGGCAATGGCCACCGCAATGGTGCCTGGCCCCACGGTAAACGGCATAGCCAGAGGAAAAAACGCAGAATCCGCCCAATTGGCCGCCATGACGGTGCGACCATCCTGCAAGGCCTGCTTTTCCTTCTGGGCTTCCACATTTTCCGGGCTGTTCAGCAAGTCCCATGCTCTTACGGCCACGACAAGCCCACCCGCCACACGCAGGGCGTTGACGGTAATGCCGAACAGCGACAGCACCATGCTGCCAAACCAGAGCGACACCATAAGCAGCATGAAGGAATAGAACGACACCAGCCGCGACAGGCCCATGATTTCGGTCTGGGACCGACCAGCCGTGGCCTGTGCGAAAATAAGCGCCGCACCAAACGGATTAACGATGGAAAACAGTGCTGGGAAAGCAAGCAGAAAAGCGGCCAAAGTCGATTTGGCCGCTGCTATATTCATCAAATCAAGATGAAGAAAATGCCCCATCATGCCCCGTCGCGGATTGTGCCAACCACCTAGCCAGCAGCAGGTGGCTGAGTGCCGTGTTGCGTCATTGTATCCATTGCATGAGCGCACTGGAATGCAAATTGCGCGGCAAAAGCCATATCAGTTGAAGGGTAGCAGAAATGTCGGCCGCTGCCATCCTCCAGCGCCCATGCGCTCAGGCCTATGTCGTCATAAATGCGCAAAAATGGCTCGCCCACGTTCCAGAAAACAGGCTTTAGACCTTCCTGCAAAGCCAGATCACGCAGGCGCCAGATGGCGGAAATGCAGTCGTCTTCCTCACCCGCGGGGTCACCCAGACCGATCAGGCACCCTTGCCGGACAAACAGGGGCAGCATGGCCTCGTCCGCATCACCGCTGACAAAACCATCGGGTTTAAAATCGGGTGTCTCAGGCATGGCATGGGCCAGCCCCCGGTAACGGGCATGGGCTTTCTCTGTCCAGGGCAGGACGGCAATGCGGCCAGGCAGCAGCAGCCGCACCACCACCACCAAGGCCAGCACGACCGACAAAGCCACAGTCCAGCGGACGGCCCCTTTGACCTGCCCGGCCAGCACAATCTGCCACCAGCTTTCATGCAGGCTCTGGCGCAAGGCCAGCACAATCACACACCCGAAAAGCAGGAGCAGGCACAGCAGGGTGCTCGGGGTCAGGGGTTCGCTCAACAACCGGGCGCGGCGATAATAACAATGGCGATACGGGGCAATGAACAGTGTGGACAGGCCCAGCACCGCAGGCACCACAAGCGTATTGCCACGCAGGAAGGTCAGCACCGAGGCCACCAGCAGCAACCACAAAGCCCCCCGCCATGCCAGCGTAACCCGTTGTGACAGCCCGATCGCCAACCCGACCAGCACCACCCCCATCAGCGACAGCAGGTAGTTGCCCCCAACCCTGGCCAGGGCCGCAAGGCTACCGGGCAGGTCGTCGGATACCGGGGCCGGGGCCAGCAGGGTCAGGCAGGTCAGCAGCAGGCCACACAAGGCCACTGTGCCGGTTGCAACGGCTACGGAAAATGCAGCTTCACTCTCACGCACCACAAGGCTGGGCCTGCGGCGCACCGCAACAGTCTGGGTTCCCTCGGCATTGGCTTTTTTCTTGGCCAGCGCGGCATCACCACGCAAAAACAGTTCATGCCCGGCAAACATGATCCCGGCCAAAAATAGCGGGATGATGTAGTAGAACAGCCGGAAAATCAGGATCATGCCCAAAATCTGCGGCGCGGGCATATACGGCCCCAGAGCCAGCAGCATGGCACCGTCAAACACACCCAGCCCACCCGGAACGCTGGCCACCAGCCCGGCTGTGTAAGACGCCAGATAAATGGCCAGAAAGGACCCGAAATCGATCCCTGTACCCGCAGGCAGCAGCACAAAGGCAATACTGGCTGTTGCCGCCACCTCCGCCGTGGCCACCCCTGTCTGCATGATCGCCATGGCGGGGGACGGCAGGGCGACAACCCATTTGCGGAAGCGGAACTCCCGCACCCGGAAGGCCAGCCCGATATAGGCAATAACCGCCAGCCAGAGCAGCCCCCCCACAACCGCCAGCACCCACTGGGGTACGTGGGTGCCAAGCCCCGGTAGCACACCCGGCTCCCAGATCAGCACGGCGCCGATCAGCACGGAGGCACCCAGCAGATACGTAGCGGAGCAGAACGCAATAATCTGGGTTATGGCAAAGGAGTCCACCCCCCAGTTCCGGTACAGCCTGTACCGCACTGCCGCGCCCGAAACAGCAGAAAACCCAAGGTTATGCGACAGCACGTAGGAGCAGAACGCCGCAAACGCCGCCCGGCGGAACGGCAGTTGCCTGTACCCCACCTGTATGGCCGCCAGCCTGTCGTAAAAGGACAGGATGAAATAGGACAGCACGGTGCAGAAAGCGGCTGCCAGCATGCCTGACACCGGCGTTGCCGCCATAGCCTGTTTGATATCGGCCAGCCGCAGGTGGCGCAGTTCGTGCTGCACCACAAAAATGGCGGCGGCCATCAGCACCAGCCCCAGCACATGGGGAAGGTGCCTACACCATCTGCGCCAGCCACATGCCTCCGCCGCCTGCAAGGGGGAGGGTGTGTCCTGTGGTGCGCCGTTCCGCTTCATGACTGCGGTGGCCCCTGCTCAGCCCTGTCGGTCGCGCAGAAGGGCCGCATCAATCAGGGCGACTGTCTCTTCCACACCATACAGGGCAACAAAACCGCCAAAGCGCGGCCCTTCCTTCTGGCCCAGCAGAACCTCATACAGGCAGCCAAACCAGCTTCGCAGCGGCTCAAACCCATGGCGCTTGCCAACTTCGAACACAAGGTTCTGCAAGGTTGCGGCATCTGCTGCCTCGCCCTCAAAACCACGCAGCACTTCTGCCAGATCAACCAGTGCCCCGCGCTCATGCTCGGTCGGCGCACGGAAGGTTTTGGCCGGGCGCACAAAATCAGCGTAATACGCAATGGCATGGCTAACCAGGCAGGCCAGCATCGGGTGGCTCTCTGCCGACACATCTGGGTCATACCGGCGGATAAAGCCCCACAGCACTTCGGGCGTTTCCGCATTGGCAACACTGGCCAGATTAAGCAGCATGCTGAACGAGACCGGGCTACCAGCATCCTCCGCCACCTGACCTTTGAGGATAAACCACGCCGGGTTGGCCCGCAGGTCATTACCTGTGGGGTTTTCGGCCTGCTGGGCGCGGGCTTTGTCAACATGGGTCAGATAGTCATCCGCCGTTTTGGGAATGACATCAAAATACAGCCGCTTGGCGCGCTGGGGCTGGTTGAACATAAACTGGCCCAGACTTTCCGGCGGGGCGTAGCGCAGCCATTCCTCTACCGACAGGCCGTTGCCCTTGGATTTGGAGATCTTGCCGCCCTGCTCGTCCAGAAACAGTTCATACGTCAGGCCTGCCGGGGCCGTGCCCCCCAGAATACGGCAGATCTTGCCCGACAGGCGTACGCTGTCGATCAGGTCCTTGCCTGACATTTCGTAATCAACGCCCAGCGCATACCAGCGCATGGCCCAGTCGGCCTTCCACTGCATTTTGGCGTGACCGCCGGTTACGGGCGTTTCAAACACTTCACCCGTTGCAGGGTCGGTCCAACGCACTGTCCCGGCAGCAGGGTCGATGGCGTCCATCTTGACCTGCATGACTTCACCCGTACGCGGGTGCAGCGGCAGAACGGGGGAATAGGTCGCCCGACGGTCCGGCCCCAGGGTGGGCAGGATGACGCCCAGAATTTCCTCATGCACTTCCAGCACCCGCTTCAGCGCGGCGTCAAACCGGCCAGAGGTGTAGTAGGCGGTGGAGGACGCAAATTCGTACTCAAAGCCAAAGCCGTCAAGAAATGACCGCAGGCGAGCGTTGTTATGGGCCGCAAACGATTCGTGCGTGCCAAACGGGTCGGGCACGCGCGAGAGCGGCTGGCCGATAAACCCTTGCAGCATGTCGCGCTGGGGCACATTTTCGGGCACCTTGCGCAGGGCGTCCATGTCGTCCGAAAAAGCCAGTAGGCGGGACGGACGGCCAGTCAGCGCCGTATAGGCCTGACGTACCCAGGAGGTACGCGCCACCTCGCCAAAAGTACCAATATGCGGCAGGCCCGACGGGCCATAGCCGGTTTCCAGCAAGGCCGGGCGCACGTCATCACCGCCCTCACGGGTGGCTACATGGTCGGCCAGTCGGCGCGCCTCCTCAAAAGGCCAGGCGCGCGGAATATCAGCTACAGGAGGTGTTTGGCTTTCGGACATGGGCGGAAGCTATGAACTGCTCTGCTCCTGGTCAATCCAAAAACGCGTGCCGCGCATGCCAGCCGCCATTTTTTCCTGCCATTGACCCCGCCCGTCCATGGCTTCATCCTCTGTGCAGACAGACGTCCCGACGTATCCCAAGGACAAAGCCAGACCATGCGCCGCACATCCGCCCTTATCCTGATCGGCAACGAGATCCTTTCCGGCCGCACACGGGACGAGAACATTCAGTTCCTGGCCCGCAGACTGGGGGAACTTGGCATCCCCCTGCGTGAAATCCGGGTTATTCCCGATGTGCGCGAAACCATTGTCCGCACCGTGACCGAACTGCGCGCGGCCTTTGACGAGGTTTTTACCACCGGGGGGATTGGCCCCACCCATGACGACATTACCGCCCCCTGCGTGGCCGAGGCCTTTGGGGTGCCGTGGGAAATTGACCCCCCGACCTTCGCCCTGCTGGAAGACTATTTTCATAAGTCGGAGTTCAACACCGCGCGCCAGCGCATGGCCCACCTGCCCCGTGGGGCAACACCCATTGCCAACCCGGTCTCACTCGCGCCCGGCTTCAGCATTGGCAATGTGCATGTCATGGCGGGCGTGCCCCGCATCATGCGCGCCATGTTTGAGGAACTGGCCCCGAGCCTGAAAAAAGGCCCGCCCGTGTCCTCCACAACATGGCATACGCTGTCACTGTATGAAGGAACGCTGGCCCAGGGGCTGGAAGACGTGCAGGACCATTACCCACAACTGGATATTGGCTCCTACCCCTTCCACCGTGAAGACGGCAGCTATGGTGTCGCCCTGATTGCCAAAGGACAGGATGAAGCCGCCGTGCAGGCCGCCGCACGGGAAATCCATGACCTGATTGTGGAAAAAGGCGGCACCCCCATTGCCGGGGAACCTGCCCGCTGAACACCCAGCCCTGAAAACACAAAGGGCGAGAGCCAGCGGTATTCCCCGCCCTGCTCTCGCCCTTGAGATGGAACTCTTGCTGGCGGCTTAGTGCAGGGCTTCACGCCCCATGGCCAGAAACTTCTCGCGCCGCAATTCCTTCAGGCGGGCCGGAGCCAGCGGCAGAAGGTCCTTGAGGGTTTCGGACAGCACCTTGCCCACAGCCTTGCGGGCCGCATCGGGGTCACGCTGCGCGCCACCTACGGGTTCTGGAATAATCTGGTCAATCAGCCCAAGGCGCTTGAGGTCCTGCGCCGTCAGCCGCAGTGTTTCTGCCGCTGTGCTGGCCTGTTTGGGATCACGCCACAGGATGGAGGCACAGGCCTCGGGCGAGATGACGGAGTAGATGGCGTGCTCAAGCATAAGCACCTTATCGCCAGCACCCAGAGCCACAGCCCCACCGGAACCGCCTTCCCCGATCACAGTCGCGATCAGCGGCACGGGGGCATCAAAACAGGTGGCAATAGACCGGGCAATTGCCTCGGCCTGGCCACGCTGCTCGGCATCGATACCCGGCCATGCGCCTGCCGTGTCAATAAACGTCAGGATCGGCAGGCCAAACTGGCCAGCCAGCGTCATCAGCCGCTGTGCTTTGCGATAGCCTTCGGGCCGGGCCATGCCAAAGTTGTGCTGGAGGCGCGTTTCCAGGTCCGAGCCGCGCTCGGTGCCGATCACCATGACGGGGGTACCGTCAAAACGACCCATGCCACCAACAACGGCCTTGTCATCCCCAAACAGCCTGTCCCCCGCCAGCGGGGTGTAGTCTGTCACCAGCGCATTGATGTAATCCTGCGCATGCGGACGCTGGGCATGACGGGCAACCTGCACCTTCTGCCAGGGCGTAAGCTTGGCATAGATGGTACGCAGATGCTTTTCCGCCTTTTCAGAAAGGCGGGCCGTTTCTTCTTCAATGTTGACCCCTTCGGGGTCTGTCATCTGCCGCAGTTCGTCGATCTTGTTTTCAAGTTCGGCGACGGGCTTTTCGAAATCCAGGAACTGACGCATGGCAATGCCGATAGCACAATGACGTTGAAAACCAAGTCACTTCCTGCATCCAAACGTATCATCAGGTCATTTTTCATGGTCGCACGACCCTGCGACACGGCATTTTCAGCCTTTTGCGGCCGTGCCGCCTTCCGCCGCGTCCGTGGCGGACTCCGCTCCGGCAGCCAGCGGATGGTGTTCCGCCACCACCTGCCGCAACCGTTCGGTCTGCACATGGGTGTAAATCTGGGTTGTCGCAATGTCCGCATGCCCCAACAGCACCTGCAACGCCCGCAAATCCGCCCCATGGGCCAGCAGATGCGTAGCAAAGGAATGCCGCAGGACATGGGGGGACAGGCGCGCTGGGTCCAGCCCCGCACGCAGCCCGACATCATGCAAAATACGGTCAAACGCCTGACGGGTCATCGCCCGGGTGGGCACACGGCCGGGGAATAGATACGGGCTTTGCAGCATGGCATCCGCCTGCAACAGCGCCTGAGCGGCCTCCCGCGCACTGTCTGACAGGGGCACAAGCCGCTGCCGCCCGCCTTTGCCCCGCACCATCATCATCCGGGCATCTCG
Organism: Acetobacter vaccinii; assembly: GCF_008365315.1. Taxonomy (NCBI): domain Bacteria; kingdom Pseudomonadati; phylum Pseudomonadota; class Alphaproteobacteria; order Acetobacterales; family Acetobacteraceae; genus Acetobacter; species Acetobacter vaccinii. Next base: position 273,646 of record NZ_CP043506.1, read on the forward strand.
CCCCAGCGCCTGCCGGGGTAGAGCCAGCAGTTCTGATATACGCAGGCCCGAAGCATACAGCAGTTCCAGCGCCGCGCGCGCAACCAGCCCGCGCCGCCATTTTGCAGACGATGCGCCCGAGAGCGGCAGGCAGGCCTCCAGCAGGGCCAGCACCTCCGATTCGGACAAAAAGCGCGGCAATGTCCGTTCTGGCCTGGGGGTATCCAGGCTGGTAGCCGGGTTGTCAGCCCGCAGCCCCTCACGCAGCTGGAAAAGGCAGAACTGGCGGATACAGGACAGCCTGCGCGCCACAGTCCTGCGGGACTGCCCATCCTGCGCGAGGTCGGCCAGCCAGTGCCTCAGCCCCTGTGTGGTGGCATCAGCCAGTGTTTCCCCACAGCGTGCAAGGCTGTCCGCGCAGGAGCGCAGGTCAGCCTCGTACGCAGCAAGGGTGTTGGGGGCCGCAGCCCGCTCCGCCGCCAGCATTTCCAAAAACAGGTCAACACCGTCGGCACGCCGGGTCACGGGTGGGCGGGAGCCTGCTGCTGGACAGGCGGCTGCGCAGGAGCGGCAGGCACCACGGGGGTAATAACCGGCGCATCGGGCACAGCCAGTGTCGGCGCGGCCTGAATGACCGGGGGTGCTGGCAACGGCAGGTCACGGTGGACAGGCTGTGGCACAGGTGGGTGCGCCGTAAGACCCAGCGCGGCAAACCCGCCAAGCAGCGCAATAGCCACAATAGAAACAACAATCAGAACCATACGGCTCATACAGGCTGGCTCCCAAGGATAACGTGATAAATAAGTGTGTTCTTCCTGCTCTATGTTAAGCTGTACGACATGTCATCACGTATCTCCACACCTCCGCCCGAAACCACAGACCCGCCCCCCATTCCGCTTGACCTGGAACGGATTGTCCGCTGCTCCACCGATGGCTTTCTGCCTTCGGGGCGCAGCATTGTGCTTGTTGGCCTGATGGGGGCAGGCAAGACAACGATCGGCCGGCACCTGGCCGGGCGACTGGGCCTGCCTTTTGTAGATGCGGATGTTGAAATTGAACGGGCGGCTGGCTGCTCCATAGCCGATGTCTTCCGGCTGTATGGTGAAGCCGCCTTCCGTGACGGAGAACGCCGCGTGATCCGCCGCCTGCTTGAAGGCCCACCCATGGTGCTGGCCACGGGCGGCGGCGCGTTCATGGACACCGCCACCCGCACCATGGTGCGCGAACATGCCATTTCCCTGTGGCTGCGCTGCCCCCTGCCGGTGCTGCTGCGCCGTGTTTCCGGCCGCACGCACCGCCCGTTGCTGAACACAGCCTCCCCCCGCGATGTGCTGGAGCGGCTGATGACCATCCGCCACCCGGTATATGCCGAGGCGGACATTATCGTTGATTGTGGAGATAACAACGTGGAGCATACCACAACACGCGTCATGGAGGCGCTGGCCCTGTCAAACCGCCCCCTGCGGCTACCTGTCAGCCTTGCCAGCACCCGTTATGATGTCGTGATCGGCAGTGACCTGATCAGCCGGGCCGGTGCCCTGCTGGCCCCCGTGCTGCCGCGCAAGGCCGCCATCATCATTACCGATGAAACGGTCGGGGCGCTGTATCTGAACCGCCTGGAAGAAGCACTGGCCCAGACCGGCATTGCCACACGCAGCCTGATCGTGCCGCCGGGTGAACGCAGCAAGAATATCGACACCTATGCCGGGCTTGTCGATTCCATCCTTAAAGAAGGTGTGGAACGACGCACCAGCATCATCGCCCTGGGGGGCGGTGTTGTCGGAGACCTGGCAGGGTTTGTGGCCTCCACCACCCTGCGTGGCCTGCCGTTTGTGCAAATACCGACCACCCTGCTGTCCCAGGTCGATTCCTCCGTCGGGGGCAAAACGGGCATCAACTCGCGCTGGGGCAAGAATCTGATCGGGGCATTCCACCAGCCCCTGTGCGTTCTGGCCGATGTTTCCGCCCTCGCCACCCTGCCCAGGCGCGAGCTGATGGCCGGTTATGCCGAAATTGTGAAGGCTGGCCTGATCGGTGACCCCGAGCTGTTTGCCTGGTGCGAAAAGAACGGCGCGGCCCTGCTGGACCAGGACCCCGAAACCCTTGCCGAGGCCGTACGACAGGCCTGCGCCTTCAAAGCCCGGGTTGTCGCTGCTGATGAGCGTGAAGAGCAGAAAACCGATGGCCGGGCACTGCTGAACCTGGGTCACACCTTTGGCCATGCGCTGGAAGCCGAACTGGGGTACGACGGCCGCCTGCTGCATGGTGAGGCTGTTTCCATCGGGCTGACTCTGGCTTTTGCCGTGTCTGTCCGACTTGGAGCCTGCCCGCAGGCCGATCTGGAGCGCGTCACCCGCCATCTGGAAGGGCTGAACATGCCCGCCCACATCCGTGACCTGCCTTATTCCTTCAAGGTCGATGACCTGATGAGCCACATGCTCAAGGATAAAAAAATGCAGGATGGCAAGCTGTCTTTTGTGCTCGCACATGGAATCGGACAGGCCTTTACAACCCGCGATGTACCCGCCCAGACAGTGCGTGACGCACTGGTTGCGGACGGTGCCGCACCTTAAAATATAAGGGTGTGCGCGGCCCAAAGCGGTGCGGCGTTGCAAAAACGTCGCCCTGCCTCAATTCTGCCCCAATCACGCAGGAGAGAAGCAGCAAGCTTTGCTATTGCAATGCGTTAGATACACAGGAATTATCCAGCGGCATGCCACATGCAGCAGGCACATATTCGAGCACCGAAATGGACTGTTGCAAATAAAGCACGCGTATGACTTCTAATGGTGAACAGTAGGAAGCTACGGGTTTCTATTTGGGAACCGATCGTTTTATACGACCTTTAGGCATCTAGCTGGACCTGCCCGCCGAGACGGTTGGCGGGGAAGTCGAACAGATGAGACATTGAGGACGAAAAAATGCGTCTCCGCACGGCGTTACTTGCAACGACACTGATGGCAGCGGCTCCGGCGGCCGCATCTGCCACCACGATCACAGGCCCTTATGTTGACGTGGGCGGTGGTTACAACCTGGTCCAGAACCAGCACATGCACCTCGGCAACCCTGCCGGTGCAGCCATTCCTGGCGGTGGTTCCTCCCAGATTCGCCACAACACCGGCTTCACCGGTTTTGGTTCGTTTGGCTGGGGCTTCGGCAACGGCCTGCGCGCTGAAGTTGAAGGTGTTTACAACTTCTCCTACATCAACCACCGCGGCGGCACCAATGTTCTGGGCAAGACGCACAGCAGCGACGAGTCCTACGGCGGCTTTGTCAACGTGCTGTACGACATCGACCTGAAGCAGTTCGGGATCGACGCACCTGTCACACCGTTCGTCGGTGTTGGTGCTGGCTACCTGTGGCAGCGTTATAACAACATGCACACCAACTTCGTTGGCGGCGCGTCCACCACCGTTGCTGGCACCCGTGGTGGCTTTGCCTACCAGGGTATCGTTGGTGCGGCCTTTGACACGGGTATCCCCGGCTTCCAGGTCACGACCGAATACCGCATGATCGGTCAGCCCGGCTCCTTCGTTGACGGCGCTTACAACTACAGCTCCTTCAACTCCACTGGTGCACGCACGACCCACGGTCATGCCAACTTCGACCAGCGCTTCAACCACCAGTTCATCCTGGGCCTGCGCTATGCGTTCGACACGGCTCCCCCGCCGCCGCCGCCCGCTCCGGTCGTTGCTGCTCCGGCTCCGCTGCCCGCACGCTCCTACCTGGTGTTCTTCGACTGGGACAAGTACAACCTGACCGCTCGCGCTCGTCAGATCGTGGCTGAAGCTGCTCAGGCTTCCACCCACATCCAGACGACCCGCATCGAAGTTAACGGCTACACCGATAACTCCGCTGCACGCCCCGGCCCGGCTGGCCAGAAGTACAACCTCGGCCTGTCCGTGCGTCGTGCTCAGAGCGTGAAGGCTGAACTGATCCGTGACGGTGTTCCGGCTGCTGCCATCGACATCCACGGCTACGGTGAAGCTCACCCGCTGGTCCCGACCGGCCCGAACACCCGTGAACCCCAGAACCGTCGCGTGGAAATCATCCTCCACTAATCCGGTTCGGTTCCGATTTGCTTCGGAGAAGAGAGGCGCCCTCGGGCGCCTCTTTTTTTGCCTTTACCCCAAAGCTATCCCATGGCCCGGTCATGCCCCTTCCCCTTTCCGGCACCAGATGGCGCCAGCTAGAGCAGTTTCTTAAATTTGGTGTTGTCGGCAGTCTGGGACTTGTGTGCGACATTGCCTCGGTCTACGCGCTGCGCCCCCTGCTTGGGCTGGACCTTGCAACTCTTGCGGCCTATTTCATCGCAGCGACATTCAACTGGGTGTTGAACCGACTCTGGACATTCCACGGCTTGGGCCTGCACCACCACCCGATCATGCAATGGCTGCGCTTTCTCTCGGCCAACAGTCTGGGCTTCTGCCTGAACCGTGGCACGGTCTATGCGCTGTTTTTCTTTGTGCCGCTCTGCGTCCACCACCCGGCATTAGCACTGGCTGCTGGCGCGCTAGCAGGCATGCTGGCCAATTTCAACATCAGCCGGGCCATGGTCTTTCGCAACCACCCCGGTGCGCCCCAGACTACGCCCACGCAGCCAGACAAAAAGCCACATTCGACCACGCCATAATACAGCCTCTTTCGGAGAAACCCGGCCTGCGCTACATCTAGGCGCAGATCATGACCACACAGTACCTTCCGTACGGCCCGTGAGGACAGCTTTCCCGCTTCGAGGATACATCACGCGCTCAACCCGTTTCAGGACGTTTTGCCCCTCGCCATGCTGACAACAAACGAAATTCGTAGTGCTTTTCTGGAGTATTTTGCCAGCAAGGGCCACCAGATCGTACAGTCCTCCTCCCTTGTACCGCGCAATGACCCAACGCTGTTGTTTACCAACGCAGGCATGGTGCAGTTCAAGAACGTCTTTACCGGCCAGGAAACGCGCCCCTATTCGCGCGCGACCACGGCGCAGAAAGTCGTTCGGGCCGGGGGCAAGCACAACGATCTGGACAATGTCGGCTACACGGCGCGCCATCACACATTCTTTGAAATGATGGGCAACTTCTCCTTTGGCGACTACTTCAAGCCCGAAGCGATTGAACTGGCCTGGACGCTGGTGACAAAGAACTTCGGTCTGGCCAAGGACAAGCTGCTGGTCACCGTCTTTGCCGAAGATGAGGACGCAGCGGGCCTGTGGCGCAAAATTGCGGGGCTGGATGACAGCCGCATTATCCGTATTCCCACATCGGATAATTTCTGGCGCATGGGTGACACCGGCCCCTGCGGCCCCTGCTCGGAAATTTTTTACGACCATGGCCCCGATGTTCCCGGTGGCCCCCCCGGCTCCCCCGATGAAGACGGGGATCGGTTTGTCGAAATCTGGAACCTTGTGTTCATGCAGTATTTCGAAGACCCGCCGGGCGTGCGTACTCCCCTGCCCCGCCCGTCCATCGACACCGGTATGGGGCTGGAACGCTTTGCCGCCATCATGCAGGGCAAGCGTGACAACTACGATACCGATACCTTTGTGGCGCTGACACAGGCCTCGGCCGACATCACCCACCAGTCTGTGGATGGCGCTTTCAAGGCCAGCCACCGGGTTGTGGCCGACCACCTGCGCTCCGCCGCCTTCCTGATTGCTGACGGTGTGCTGCCCTCCAAGGACGGGCGCGGCTACGTTCTGCGCCGCATCATGCGCCGCGCCATGCGCCACCTGCACATGATGGGCACGACCGACCCCGTGTTCCACAAGCTGCTGCCAGCCCTGATCCAGCAGATGGGCGGCGCCTATCCCGAACTGGTGCATGGGGAAGCCCTGATCCGCGAGACCATGCGTGGTGAGGAAGAACGCTTTAAAGCCATGCTGGATCGCGGCCTGCACCTGCTGGAGGACGAAAAGAGCCGCCTGCAGTCTGGTGCCCCCCTGCCCGGTGATATCGCCTTCCGCCTGTATGACACGTTTGGCTTCCCGCTGGACCTGACACAGGACGCCCTGCGCGGCAGCGGCCATGATGTGGACGTAAAAGGCTTTGAAGATGCCATGACCGTCCAGCGCCAGCGTGCCCGTGCGGCATGGGCCGGGTCCGGTGACAGCGCGGTTGAAACCGTGTGGTTTGAAGCCCGCGACAAATTTGGTGCCTCCGAGTTCCTCGGCTATGCGACAGAGCAGGCTGATGGTGAGGTCCAGGCTATTATCAACGACAACGCCTTTGTGGCTGAAGCCCCTGTTGGGGCAGAAGTGGCCATCCTGCTCAACCAGACACCCTTTTACGGTGAAAGCGGCGGTCAGGCGGGGGACACCGGCTTCCTGACCGCTTCTGGCGTCAAGGTTGCCATCCGCGACACCCAGAAAAAGGCCGGGGACCTGATCGTCCACTACGGCACCGTGACCGAGGGTACGCTGCGCACTGGCGCTGCCGTTACCGCCACGATCGACCATGACCGCCGTTCGGCCATTCGGGCGCATCACTCGGCTACCCACCTGCTGCATGAGGCCATGCGCCGCCACCTTGGCGCGCATGTTGCCCAGAAAGGCAGTCTGAACGGCCCCGAACGCCTGCGCTTTGACGTCAGCCAGCCCCGCCCTGTCACGGCAGAGGAACTGCTGGACATCGAAGCCGAAGTGAACCGCCGCATCCGTGAAAACTCGGCTGTCATCACCCGCTCCATGACGCCTGAAGAAGCCGTGAACGAAGGGGCCACAGCCCTGTTCGGGGAAAAATACGGTGATGAAGTGCGCGTTGTGTCCATGGGTGCAGGGGACGACACCCGTGGTGCCTGGTCGATGGAACTATGCGGCGGCACGCATGTGGCCCGCACCGGGGATATCGGGCAGTTTCGCATTGTCTCCGAAAGCGGTGTGTCTGCCGGGGTGCGCCGGATTGAGGCCGTTGCGGGCAGAGCAGCCGAAAGCCTGACTGCCACCAACGAGCAGCGCCTGGCCCAGATGGCAGCGATGATGAAAGTTGGCGCAGCGGAAGCCCCCGAGCGTCTGGCAACCCTGCTTGAAGAACGCAAGCTGATGGAACGCCAGATCAGCCACCTGCAACGCCAGCTTGCTGCGGGCACCGCGACTGCTGCCGGTGTGGAAACCATTGGCGCTATCCGTCTGGCCACCCGCAATGTGGCCGAAACCCCGGCCCGGGAACTGAAAGGTCTGGCTGAGACCATTCTCAAACAGGGCAATGCCGATGTTGTGGTCCTGATCTCCACCGCAGAAGGCAAAGGTAGCGTTGTTGCCGCCATTACCCCGGAGTGGGCTGAAAAAGCTGACGCTGTAGCCCTGGTACGCGCTGCCAGTGCTGCCATGGGTGGCAAGGGTGGCGGTGGCCGCCGCGACATGGCGCAGGCTGGCGGGCCTGATGCCGGTGCCGCCGACGCCGCCTTTGACGCCGTACGGGCGACCCTGAAGGAACTGGCCTGACCCACAGGGTGCGCGGGGTGCCTTGCCCCGCGCATTTTCGTGCTTTTCTTGTGACGGCTGGCGTCCTCGCGTAAGGATTATCTCATGTCCCTGTTATCTTCGATCAAGCTGGTTGCCTCCCGCCCTCATCCGGAAGCGCGGCCGTTCCTGCTGGCATCAGCCGCTACGTCCCTTCTGGCCTACTGGGCTGGCCGCAAGCTGAACTGCCCCATGCTGCGGCGTGCAGGCCATGCCAGCACCGGCTTTTTTGCGTTCTGCCTGTATTTCTTCCGCGACCCCGAGCGCGTAACCCCGCCTCAGGCTGATCTGGCCGTAGCCCCTGCTGACGGGCATATTGTCTCGATTGAAAAAATCGCCCCACCCAAGGAACTCGACATGGGCACAGCCCCTGTCTGGCGCATTGCCACCTTCCTTTCGGTGCTGGATGTCCACGTCAACCGTATGCCCGCCGCTGGCACCGTGACACGCATTGCGTACCACCCCGGCCTGTTCCTCAACGCCAGTCTGGACAAGGCATCCGAGCAGAATGAACGCAATGCCCTCAGCCTGACCCTGCCCGATGGCCGGATGCTGGCTGTTGTCCAGATTGCCGGGCTGGTGGCACGCCGCATTGTCTGCTCCGTCACCGAAGGCATGCAGGTGGAAGCAGGGGAACGCTTTGGCCTGATCCGCTTTGGCTCCCGCACCGACCTGTACCTTCCGCCGGGTGTTGAGCCGCTGGTGGCCGTTGGCCAGACCATGGTTGGCGGTGAAACCATTATGGCGCGCCTCTGAAAACCGCCGTGACAGTTCCCGCTCCTCTCCCTGCCCTTTCCGGGCAGGAACCCCCGCCCCGCCGCCGCCTGCGCCGGAGGGTCCGCAACAAGATCCGGGGGCCGTCGTTTAACCGGCTTGTCCCCAACATCCTGACCATGCTGGGGCTGTGCGCGGGGCTGAATGGCATGCGTTTTGCCATTGATGGCCGCTTTCAGGCTGCGGCTGCCGCGTTGCTGATTGCTGCTTTCATCGATGGGCTGGATGGCCGCATTGCCCGCCTGCTGCGTGGCTCCACCCGCTTTGGCGCGGAGTTTGACAGCCTGTCGGACTTTCTGTGCTTTGGGGTTGCACCGTCTTTTCTGCTGTATTTCTGGGCACTACGCGACAGCAACCGCTACGCTTTCCTGCCCTGCATGCTCTTTACCGTCTGTATGGCGTTGCGGCTGGCCCGCTTTAACGCCAACCTTGATGGTGAGGAACATAAGCCCAAATACGCCAGCAACTTTTTTACAGGCGTGCCTGCCCCGGCAGGAGCCGGACTCGCGCTGTTTCCCCTTTTCCTGGGGCTGGAAGCGCAAAAGCTGCATATTGACTGGCTGTATGACTTCACACGTCAGCCATGGCTGCCATGGCTGAGCCTGACCGGTACAGCCCTGTTGCTGGTTTCCACCCTGCCTGTGTGGTCGTTCAAGAACTTCAAAGTGCCCGCCCAGTATGTGCTGCCACTTATGCTGGGCACCGGCATCTATGCGGTTGTGCTGATCGCTGACCCATGGGCCGCACTCGCCGCCGCTGGGGTTATTTATATGGGGCTGCTGCCGCTCAGCCGCCGGAGTTTTCTCAAACTCAAACGCGCGGCAGAAGCCTTGCAGGAATAAACTCCACCCTACCGTGCTGGCGCAGCCGCCGCCCCAACCCTGCCGCCAAACAGCGCACTTAACCCGGCCAGCACATCTGCCGGGGTAGGTGGGCAGCCGGGAATGGAAAAATCAACGCTGACCTTCCGTTCCAGACCACCCATGACGGCATAGTTTTCAGCAAAAAACGGCCCGCCATTCTGGGCACAGGCCCCCACCGTGATCAGCCCTTTGGGGGTTGGCATGGCATCCCACGCGGCTTGCAACACGGGGGCCATGGCCCAGGTGACTGCCCCTGTTACCAGCAGAACATCTGCCGCGCGCGGTGTTTCAACAAAGCCAAATCCCGCCCCGCGCAGGTCATACGGCAAATGGGCCAGAGCCTGTAGCTCCATGCCACAGCCCCCACACCCGCCCGTATCAACATGAAACAGCCACACAGGCCAGCGTTCGCCCGGTGGTTTTGCGGCCTGCCTTGCCTGCCGGAACATGCCATCAAACACGGCGTGAATCAGCCCCATGGGATGTTGCCTTTCCTGTCCATCCCCACAGCTCTAGGCGTCCAGCGCTGCGGCATTGACCCCAAGTGAACACGCCAGAAGAGGCAAGTCCTCGACACTGTGGCCGCTCAGGGCATTTTCAAACAACAGCAGGGCTGCCTGCTCTGGCCCGTGCTGAAACACATGGGCCACACGCCCCTGCGACAGGCGCACCCAATAGAGCACAGGCCCCCATGGCCCTTCCACCATGGCGGCCCCTTCTGCACTGTCTGCCTGACAGTCCACATAGCCTGCGGCGGCAAGGCCAAGCTGGTCTGCCGCAATGCCTAACATACGCAGGCTTTCAACAACTTCATCCAACAACAGAAAAGCCCTGTCCTCAGCCGTTCCATGTCGCTTGGCGGAAGTATAGCGCCATAGCCCGGCGTAGCTGGGCATGGCGCGGCGGTGGTCACAGTCCCCGCCGCTGGCACGGGCTACAAGCCCTTCCAACCCAAGCTGGCCGACATCATCACGTGTAATGGCTCCCAGGCTGGCAAGCCGCGCACCAAGCCCTGGATAGTCCCGCCATGCACTGGCCAGCGCCGGAATACGCCCCTGGGCCAGGTCACAGACCTGACCGCATAATTCACCCATCCGCATGGTTTCAGCCAGACGCACCCCACCGGGCTGGCAGACATCCATCAACAACCGCGACCCGGTCACAGGGGCTATTGCTGCCAGCAGGGTCTCGCGCAGGCCCATGCTGCGGCTGGCCAGCACATCGGCCCCAGCCAGCCGGGCAAGCTTGGCCAAAGTGTACAAATGATGGCTGACACGCTCCATTTCCAACAAGGCAACCCGGAGCAGCCCTGTTTCCGCCGCAGCCAAAACACCGCAGGCATTTTCTACCGCCATGCAAAACGCAACCTGATGCGCGACCGAGACACCGGCGCTGACCCTGCTACTCAACCGACAGGCTTCATCCAGCCTCGTATTCCGCCAGCGCAACGCCAGCCCACGGTGGGCATAACCTGTCTGGCTTTCTGCCCGCAGTATGCGCCCACCCTGCAAAGCCAGTCTGACGTGCAAAGGGGGAGCCATGCCACCGGTTGCAGGCCCCCAGCCATCCACATCACCCGCACCATGCAAGAACTGCTCGGACGGCTGAAAGCGCACCAGCCCCTTATGGCCACCAGCCAAGCCGGGTGCCTGCGCTAATGGGGTAGAGGCCTGCCAGACATCATGGTCCAACAATGGCCGCACATCGACCGCCCACATGGCCTCCGCACCATACAAATCGTACGCTGCGCGCTCATACAGGCTGGAAACCGGCCTGACTGGGGACAGGGCGGGGTAACGCCCATCTTCCAACGCCACAGTGGCCGCAAGGGGCTGGCCGTCTGGCAGGAACAGGGCATGCATATCCTGTCCATCACACCACAGGCCAGCAAAAGGCAGGCGATCATGGGCCAAGGCCTGCACGAGGTCGCGCCATGCCAGCTCATCCAACCGATAGCGCCATGGGGTCTGTGTCTGCTCCGCCGCGCGGATGAGGGATGCAGCCTGCATCAGAACGCCCCCAGCATCATGGCCAACGGCACAAGAAAGCCCATCCCGGCCAGCACCACACAGGCCAGTTGGCCCGCAGCTTCATCAGGCCACACCAAATGCAGCGGCACACGCTCTGGCAGGCCGCGCACAACCACCAAAAGCAGGCCCGCTACGGTCAGTACGGCAATACTCCATGACCAGTCGGGCAACATGGACAGCAACAGCAGGCACCCCACAAACGGCGCACCGGGGGGAAAACACGCCAGTGCCCGCACTGCCCAGCCACGCTCCAACCGTCCGCCACCGGCCAGGCACCACCCACACAAAAACAGCAGGGCCGCCACATCGGCCTGAATACCCACGGCCATAAAGCCCAGTGCCAGCGGAAAAGTGCGAAACATACGCCGCCCGGACAAACGCCCCACGCACCCCGTCAGCCAGACAGACAGCAGCCCTGCCGCAACCAGCGCCATGGCAAAAGCTCCCCCCCCATGCACACGCAGGCGCATGGCCAGCAGCAGGGTTGTCGCAGCCAGAGGCAGCAGCAGGAAAACATCATTGTCTTCCCGGCCGAACTGCCCAAACGGGGCAAGCCCCGTCAGCACCACAAGGCCGCACGCCATTGTCAGCCCTGCGACCAGAGTATCCTGCGGCAATGTCAGCCCACACAGGACCAGAAACACTCCGACAGCCCCGGTGCGGATCAAACTCCAGCCTGTCATGGCCTGACCCGCTGGCCGGGTAAACACAAAGACCCCCCAGCCCAGTTCAATCACCAGTATGCCCAGCCCCACCGCCGGGTCGGGGGCGACGCAGGCCAATCCGGCCAGAGCCGTGGAAACATGGGGCAGGCTGCGCAACAGCCGGTCGGGCAGAACCGGGCTTTCCAGCACCATCAACAGCAGGCCGAATGCCAGCATCACCCGCCCTGCCCGCTGCACCGGGTCATCATCCCACCCTGCTGCTGCGGCTTCGGAAACAGGGAAAAGGAATACCGCCAGCGCCAGCGCACACCCAATGCCCGCAACCCATATTGCGTACTCCCGACTGCGGGGGGCCGCGAGTGCCGCCACAAGCACCGCCCCGACAAAGGGCCACACAAACGCCAGCGCCGCCAGCACAACCGTCAGTTCGGCGCCAAGGCTCATGCACTGTCTCCCTTTGGTGCGTCATGCTCTGGCCTGCGGGCACGCCGCACGCCTGTAGCCCGCAAGGCCGACAGGCGCGGCAGCACCCGGTGGATACACAGCCCGCCCTGCACCAGCACCACAGCCCCGGCAACACCCGCCACACCCACCAACACACCACGCTGCGCCGTCACGCCTGCCATTAGCGCCCCCTGCACACACGCCTGCAAACCTGCCCACTGCCAGATCATGCCCTGGCGGCAGACAACAGCCACCAGGCCCGCCACAATCACACAAAGCCCGGAGGGAAAAACCACCATTCCCGCGCGGGCACTTGTCAGCAACAACAGAACCATCAGGCCCAACGCCAGGAATGGCGCGGTAACCCGGCTCCGTTCCTGCGGGGTATCAACCTGGTAGCGCAGCAAAAACAGCGGCGGCAGAATGGAAAACACAAGTGCCAGCGCCGCACCGCTAAGGTTAAGGGCCTGCTGCCCGCCCACCAGCATATCCAGCGCCGCAGCGACCCCCAGCAGAGGCAGAAAACCCATGCCACGCGCCACAATGGCCAATGCCAGCAAAGGAGCAAGGATAGCAGCAAGGGTCATGATGTCGGCCCTGTGGTGTCTGTGGCGGGGGAAGGGTCGGTCAGTTGTGTGTCGTTCATGCTCTGCGCCTGCCGTGGCGCATGCGCCCATGTGACCTGCCAGGCCAGCAGACCCAGCAGAAAAACAGCCCCCAGCCGGATACGCACACGGCGCGTTGCGGGCAGCACAAGCAACCGGGCCCCGGCCAGAAGCAGCGCGGCCACCCCCAGCTTGCACACCCACAGGACCGCACCCACAAGACACTGGAAAACCCACTGCCCGGCAGGCATGCCACCGGGCATGCTCAGGCTGGCGGCCCAGGCCATATCAGCCGCCAGAGTAACCCAGCATAGCCGCACACAATCAGCCGCCAGCAGCCACAACCCCCTGTCCGGCCCTGCGAGGGGGGCCATGGCCCCTGCGGTCTCTCGCCCATCAGGCCCAAGAGCCACGACGACAAACAGGGCCACACCGGCCAGCACATAAGGAGCACCATCAGTCAGGGGGGACAGTGCATGCAGCCCGGCCAGAAACGCTGCCAGATCATGCGTGCCTGCCAGCAGCAGAATTGGCACCAACACGGGCAGCAGCAAACCATCACCCAGCAAGGCAATACAGGCCTGACTGGCAGAAAAATGCCCCTGCAAAGCCTGCGGCAAGGACAGCAGCACACTTGCCCCAACCAGCAGCCCACACACCAGCAACAGCCCCGGTGCCGGAAAACCCGCAATGGTCAGCGTAAATACCGGCACCAGCGCACAACACAGCACGCCCAGCACAAAGGCAGAAAAACCAAACAGCGCGTTCAGCCCTTCCCCCTCGCTCCGCAGGCCGGGACGGCGGAACTGGTGCTGAATATCCAGCCAGCGGCCCATGACAGGCAGGCCCGACTGCCCCTCCAGCACGGCGGACACCCAGGCTGTAACGCCTGTAAACAGCGGCGCCACCAGCACCATAAGCGCTGCCTGCACCAGCAGCATGAACGCACAGCCAGCCAACCAGCCCCATGCAGGTCCGTCTATTACTTCCTGTGTCATGTGCCTGCAAAAAGCCCCACGAGCAGCCCCACCCCCAGCAGCAACAGGACCAGCATCATGCCCTGTGTTTCACACCAGACAGCGACACGGAACGCCCCACGCCGCGCATAACGCCGCAAAACCGCACTCCGCCGACTGCGCCACAGCGGCAGCGCCCCACGCCGCCCTGCCACAGCAGGACGGGCCAGCCCCCACAAACGCGCCCAGGCCACAGTCACGGGCAGGAACGCTCCACTTGATTGATCAGGTGCTGGTCCATCCATCAACGGCATACCCTGCCGCCATACAGGGACCTGACGCACAGCCTGCCCAAAAGGCAAAAAGCCAAACAGCCGCACCAGCAGCCCAACCGCACAGAACGCACCCGCAACGGCGAACAAAACCAGCAACGGTGTCAGGCTGCTTTCCCCATCCGGTGCGCTGATGACAAAAATGCTCCCCCAGCCCAGGGGCGAGGCCGCAGGCCCGGCCACCACGGCATTGGCCACAAACAGCCACAGGCCCGGCAGGAGAGAGAAAATACCCGCAGCCCCCGCGCAACACCATACTGGCAGCCAAAACCTACGCTCGCCCCCGCCTGACACACCAGCACAGGCGCGGGGCAGAACAGCACGGATCAACCCCAGCGTTGCACACACCATGACAGCACACTGCACACCCACCAGTAGCAAAACCACCAAAGCGACCGCAGGACGTGCACCGGTGATGGAATCCTCCGCCGCCACAAGCTGGCTCCACAGCACGGCAAACCCGCCAGATGGCGGCAACAGGGACAACTGAAAAACCCCCAACCCGGCCAGGATACGCCCCCGGACAACAGGCAGCGCCCCATCGCCTACTCCCAGCACAGCCAGCAGGCCCAACAGGCACGGCCCCATACCCAGCCTGAAGGCCACTCCAAAGGTGTCGGCCCCATCCAGCGCAGAGACCAGTGCGAGCACAAGGTTGAGAACCAGCCCGCCGTACCAGGCAGCCGCCACCCCGGCCAGCATGGCTTCCACCCGGTCTGCACGAAATGCCTGCACGCACCCCCGCAAAGCTACATAGGCCCCACACCCCAGCAATGCGGCCTGTGCCAGCAATGGCAGGTCCCCCCGCTCGGCCAGAATCCGCCCAAGCAGGAATACCCCCGTGCATGCGGGCACAACCGCGACTGCCCCCCGCTGGACTGACACCGCCCAGCCTGTTTGCACGATGGTCAGGCACAAAAGGGGAACCGACAGGGCGCTGTCAGCCGGAATACAGGCGGGCAGCACTGCAAACGGCAGGCAGAAGGCCCGCCAGCCCCGGCCCGCCAGCAAAGCCAGCGCCGTGCCTGCCAGCAGACCAAAGACCAAGGGGGAAATCGCCAGAAACCCAAAGCCTGACAGCACACAGGCCAGTACCGCCCTGTCAGAACGCGCACAGCCCCCTGCAAAGGCCAGCACCAGCACCATGGGCCACGCGGGGCCATCAACCCCGAAAATGGGCAGCCACGCCAGTTCCCCCTCCAGCCGGAACACAGCACCCACCAAGGCTAGCAGGGCCAGAATACCCCACAACCCGCCCTGAATATCAGTACGCCAATACGCAACGCTGGCTGGCAGTTTGCCCGCCAATACGGACAACAGGCCCAGCGCGCACAGTACAAGCAACAGCGCACAGAGTAGAAGAGACGTAAAAATGGAACCCGGCCCTGTCCTGAGAGTGAATCCGACTTACTGGAATCCGGCGGATAACACCATGCGCGCCGGTTTGTGACAATCTGTTCAGCGTTGGCGCAGCCGTGATGCCCCACCCCGGTTGACCAACCGTGCAGCCCCTGCGACCGGCACGGCCAACCGGGAGAGCCAACGCCGCCGCGCAGTCAGCCCAACCGGCCGGACAGAATACATATCGCGCACAGCCTCTACCAACAGCAGGCTACCACCCCCTGGGCACAGCACCTTGCCGGCAATATCCGCCCGCCTGCCAGCCTGAACGGAACGACAGGACGGCCCCACAGGTAGAAAAAGAGCCTCATCCCACCGTTCCGCCCGCAGCATGGCTGCGGCCAGCAGGCTCCGCAGCCCACGACGTGTAAAGGCGCGGTCTGCTGCAAAAGGGCTCCCCCGCAACCGCCACGGACCAGCCAAACGGTTGGGCACCAGCAACATCAACCTGCCGTCATCTTGCAAAACACGGGCGGCTTCGCGCAGTTGGGGCACAAAATTCTCTGCCCCCCGCAGGGCATGGACCAGCACCACACGGTCAAAAACCGCATCCTGAAACGGCAGGTCACACGGGTTGGACTGGCATGTCACCACGCCAGACAGGGCCTGCCCTGCCCCGGCCAGCAGGAGGGATTTGGGGCAGACTGCCACTTTGTTGGTCTGAGGATCACCCAGCATGGCAAGATAGGGAGCTGCCATGCCAACACCCAGCACAGCCTGCCCCCGCAGATCAGGCCAGAGCCAGCGCATACGCTCGGCCACCAGGGTGGTGCAGACCTGCCCTTTGGGCGTTGTATAAAAATTTTCGCACGCTGGCGTAAAATCCTGCATGATCCCTGCCTATCACAAGGGCTGTCTCCGACGCCATGACCCTGCCCCCTCAAAGCCAGCCGAAGGCCCGACTATGCCCCTGAGTATCCACGCCCTTCCTGTTCTGTCCGACAACTACGCCTGGGTGCTGCGCGACAGTGCCACAGGCACCGTAGCCGTAGTCGACCCCGGCGAGGCAGAACCTGTGCATGCCTACCTGCAAGCACAGGGCAACAGGCTGGACCTGATCCTGCTGACCCACCACCACAATGACCATATTGGCGGGGCGGAAGCCCTGCGCCAGCAATACGGTGCCCGCATTGTAGGCGCGCTGGCCGACCAGCACCGTCTGCCCCCGCTGGATATTGCCGTGCAGGAGGGAGACCACGTGCAGGTCGGGGAAAGCCAGGGGCGGGTTCTGGCTGTACCGGGCCATACGCTGGGGCATATCAGCTACTATTTTTCTGACCCACCGGCCCTGTTTTGTGGAGACACCCTGTTCAGCCTCGGGTGTGGCCGCCTGTTTGAAGGCACCCCCAGCCAGCTTTTTGACAGTTTGCACAAGCTGGCTGCCCTCCCCAGCCAGACATTGGTCTGCTGTGGGCATGAATATACACTCTCCAACGCTGCTTTTGCCCTGCACGCCACACCCGACAATACCGCCCTGCACGAACGGGTGGCCGAAGTCCGCCAGTTGCGCGCCAAGGGGCTGCCCACCGTGCCGTCAACACTGGGGCAGGAACTGGCGACAAACCCGTTCCTGCGTGCGCCTGATGCCCAGAGCCTGGGCCTGCTCCGCGCAGAAAAAGATACTTTCTGACCCGCTACAACGCATCTGCCCCCACACTGTGGGGGCCATCGCGGACCAGACTGGCTTTGAACGACTCAAACCCAACCGGCCGGTCAAAAACCAGCTAGTGAAAGCCCCCAGCGGGCACTGCCATCATGGCATGCAGCACAGGCAGAAGGGTGGTAACGGGCAGCGTGCCAACCTGCATTTTGCTGTCCCGCACCATAATGGGCAGAATAAGCGCGCCCTGGCTCATGCCCTCACGGCTGGCTAGGCGGTCGAATGTGGTTTCCATGGCTTCCAC
The DNA here is from genome assembly GCF_008365315.1 of Acetobacter vaccinii. Classification (NCBI taxonomy): domain Bacteria; kingdom Pseudomonadati; phylum Pseudomonadota; class Alphaproteobacteria; order Acetobacterales; family Acetobacteraceae; genus Acetobacter; species Acetobacter vaccinii. The sequence goes on from NZ_CP043506.1 coordinate 291,046, forward strand.
CTGGGCTGCACTCAACACCCCATGCTGGCGCAACTGCTCCACAAAGGGTTTCCATTGCCGCAGGGTCAGCCAGAAATCCCCTGTCGCGGCCCCCTCTCCCCCAGTATTGAGGTGGCCAGACACACCCACTTCCAGCCCATTCCAGTCAGCCGAAAAGCGCTGCACCAGCACATCCGGCCAGCCCGCCAGACCCGTTGCCCCCCAGGAGACTGTGTGCAGGACACTAAACGGCCCCGGCACCGAAAATGCTGCCCTTACGCGCTCAAAACCCTGCCCCAGAGCAGGCACACCCATCTGCCGGGCATAAACCAGCAGACCACCCGCACTGGCCTGCTGAGACGCCCGCGTGTTCCACAAAAACTGGCCCTGGGCATCCACCATGCTAATGCCCAGCGGCTTGAGGGAAACAAAAGGCGACTGAAAGCGCACAAGCCCTGTCTCGGCCGTGCAACAGGCCAATCGGAAGTCGATCGGAGCCCCCTCCACCCGCAGCACTTCATGCTTATCAGCGGCCTGACCGGAGGAGGCTGTCAGACCATGCAGCCGGATGGACACAGCCCTGGGTGACCACACCCGCACCCCCAGTTCCACACGGCTGGAGGCATAGGTCAGGCTGCTCCACCCTGCCCAGTCGCCGCCTCTGGCCCCATTGCAATGGAGGCTGACGTGATCGAGCACCACTGTCAGATTAAGCAGCCCATGCGGCACGTCATGCCCGACATTGACCATCTGGCACGCACCAAAATTGCCGCTGCTAACACCCTCCAACTGCCGTGCAGCCGCCCAGCGCAGCAGGCCAAGACCTCCTGCCCCCAGAGCAACCGCAACAATGCCGATACGACCGAGTGTCTTCACGGCTTCTCCCGTTTTTTCGGCAGCTCAGACGCAGCCGTGTGACTGTTTGCAGCATCCCCTGTCCAGCGGCAGGGCTCCCGCCTGGATATTTCAGCCCCAAGGCTGATACTCCCCAGCAAGAACGACAGAAAAAGCTTAAAATACAACGAACATGCACAGTTTTCAGGCAGCAATACGGTAGCCCCTGCGCCGTATGCATCGCCATCATATTACAGAAAGTTCAGAATACGGCTGTTGCATTCATAGGACCCTCAGCCATGCTGAAAAAACAGGTCCGGACAAAGGTGCAGCCTTATTGTCCGCTCTGGCTGACCCAGCCCTGCTCTAACTGCCGCCAGCTTTGCTCGATCCCGGCCAACAATTGCCCGCGCCTGGCTGGCTCTATGGCCGCCCCTATGGCCACATGCAGCACACCAGGGCGTTTGACAAAAGCATTACGCCCCCAGAACAGGCCGGAATTGGTCGCAACCGGAATAACAGGCAGCCCGGTATGGTTGGACATGGCTGCGATCCCGGGTTTGAGGTCAACATGCTCGCCCGGCAAGGTGCGCGTGCCTTCGGGGAAAATAATAATCTGCCTGCTGTCCTGCACGGCTTTGTCGGTGCCTTGCAGCAGCAGGCGCAGGGCCTTGGCCCCGGCAGCCCGCTCAACCGGCATCATGCCTGTCAGCACCAGCATTGGCCCCAGAAGGGGGATACGCTTGAGTTCCCCTTTCATCACGTAACAGGGCCGGGCCAGCAGCAGCATCCAGACCAGCGTGTCAAAGGCGGATTGATGCTGAGAGGCAATCAGGGCCGGGCCAGAGGCTGGCAGGTTTTCCAGCCCGCTGACCTGCAAGCGCACCCCGCAGATACGCCCGAACAGCCACAACACAAGCCGCGACCACAGCCGTGCGTAGGGCAGCGCCCATTGGTGCAGGAACCAGCGCACGGGAAAAGCCCCAACCCCCATCAGCAGGGTCAGCGCAAACGCCAGCACATTGAACACAATGGAACGCACAACAACCATGACCACCATACCCGCAACCATCAGAGCCAGAGCCAGAGCCAGAGCCAGAGCCAGAGCCAGAGCCAGAGCCAGAGCCAGCAATGCCGGGCTGCACACCAGAAAAAAAGCCCCATGGCAAGGTCAGGCCGCCCAATTGCCTGCCATGCCGCTTTCATCTGGCCTCTCTGCCCGCCAGCCTGTATAGAAACCAACAGTCCGGACAGGAAGACAGGATAACATGACCGACTATAAGGTGAAGGATCTCTCGCTCGCCGAGTGGGGCCGTAAGGAAATTTCCATCGCAGAAGGCGAAATGCCCGGCCTGATGGCCCTGCGTGAGGAATATGGCGCAAGCCAGCCCCTGAAAGGCGCACGCATTGCGGGCTGCCTGCACATGACCATCCAGACCGCAGTGCTGATCGAAACACTGGTGGCCCTTGGCGCCACGGTGCGCTGGTCTTCGTGCAACATCTTCTCCACACAGGATCACGCCGCTGCTGCCATCGCCGCTGCCGGTATTCCCGTGTTTGCCTGGAAAGGCCTGGCGGAAGACGAATTCTGGTGGTGCATCGAGCAGACCATTCAGGGCCCCGATGGCTGGACCCCGAACATGATCCTCGATGACGGCGGTGATCTGACCGTGCTGATGCACGACAAATACCCCGAACTGCTGGCCAACGTCCGCGGCCTGTCCGAGGAAACCACAACAGGCGTGCACCGTCTGTGGGAAATGCAGAAGAAAGGCACACTGAAGGTTCCCGCCATCAACGTGAACGACAGTGTGACCAAGTCGAAGTTCGACAACCTGTATGGCTGCCGCGAAAGCCTGGTGGACGCTATCCGCCGTGGCACCGACGTGATGATGGCCGGCAAGGTTGCCGTTGTCGCCGGGTATGGTGATGTCGGCAAAGGCTCCGCCGCATCGCTGCGTAATGCAGGCTGCCGCGTGCTGGTGACCGAAATCGACCCGATCTGCGCCCTGCAGGCCGCCATGGAAGGCTACGAAGTCGTCACCATGGCTGACGCTGCACCGCGTGGCGATATTTTTGTGACCGCAACGGGCAATGTCGGTGTCATCACCGTTGAGCACATGCGCGCCATGAAAAACCGCGCCATTGTGTGCAACATCGGCCACTTCGATTCTGAAATCCAGATCGATGGGCTGCGCAACTTCACCTGGGACAACGTGAAACCGCAGGTGGACGAAGTTGTCTTCCCCGACGGCAAGCGTCTGATCGTGCTGTCCGAAGGCCGCCTGGTGAACCTTGGCAATGCCACGGGCCACCCGTCCTTTGTGATGTCAGCCTCCTTCACCAACCAGACACTGGCCCAGATCGAACTGTGGACAGCGCCTGAAGGCAAGTACGACGTGAAGGTGTACACCCTGCCCAAGAAGCTGGACGAAAAAGTAGCCGCCCTGCATCTGGCCAAGGTTGGCGCACAGCTGAGCAAGTTGAGCGAAGAGCAGGCCAAATACATTGACGTGCCCGTCAACGGCCCGTTCAAGCACGAAGAATACCGCTACTAAGCACCTCCCCCTCAGGGGATGCTGAACAGGGCCGAGGCGGGATGGTACCATCCTGCCTCGGCCTTTGTGTTTTCAGGCACTTTTTCCGGCCTGCCGCGCCTGCTCCAGTGCCGCAAGAGCCCGCGCCCGCGCCATGGCATGTGGTACAAGAGCGGGCGGATACCCCCCCGGCCCACCGCAGCCATCCTTGAGAATATCCGCCATGACCGCTTGCGAGACCCGGGCAAGCTCTGGCACCCAATGGCGCACGTAGTCGCCCTGGGCATCAAACTTTTCCTGCTGCAAACGCGGGTTCATGATCCGGAAGAACGGTGCGCTCTCCACCCCGCATCCGGCCACCCACTGCCAGTTCATGGCATTGCTGGCGGGGTCATAATCCGTCAGCGTATGGGCAAACCAGCGCTCGCCTTCTCGCCAGTCAATCAGCAGGTGCTTGACCAAAAACGACCCGACAACCATCCGCACCCTGTTATGCATGATGCCCGTCTGCCAAAGCTGACGCATTCCTGCATCCACCAGCGGGTAGCCTGTGCGGCCCAGTTTCCAGGCCTCCAGTCCGGCGGGATCATCCCGCCAGGCCATGTGCTCAAATTCGGGCCGCAGGCAGCGTGTGGCCAGATCAGGGTGATCCCATAGCAGCGACCAGGCAAACTCGCGCCAGCCCAGTTCCGCCAGAAATTTCACACTGGCCTGCGAGGAATCAGCGTCCGTCACAGCCTGCCAGATCTGCCGTGGCGTAATCTGCCCGGTGCGGAGAAAGCACGACAGGGCAGACGTGCCATCGTGCGCGGGGTAGTCACGCTCCTGCACATACTCTGGCAGAGCCTGTTGCAAAAACGTGGCCAGAGCAGCGTGAGCTGCGGCCTCACCCTTCTGGTGTTGGCTGTCCAGCATGGCACACCACGGCGGGCCATCAGCCCCCAGTTGCGGGGCCACCACCCCGGACCAACCGGGCCAGCTTTCTGCCTCCACAGTGGCAAACGCTACATCCTGCACAGCAGGCAAAGGCGGCAAAGGCTCCACCCGGCAGGCCGCACGCCAATATGCGCCACATACCTGAAACGCCTGCCTGGCTTGGGTCCGGATTGTCCATGGCTCATGCAGCACGTTACCGGCAAAACTGCTGACTGCTGTGCCATCCTGCCGTAGCCTGGCTTTCAGCGCTGTATCCGTAGCCCTGCCCGCAGGGTCGTAGCGGCGGTTCCAGAACACGGATGTTGCCCCGGAGCGGCGCACAATCTCTGGCAAAAGATGTTCCGCGTCGCCCTCAAACACATGCAGCCTGCCGCCCTGCCGGGCCAGTTCATCCATGAACACCGACAGACTTTTTTCCCGCCACCAGTCAGCGGCAGAAAACTCCTGCGGCACCGGCTGCCTTATATAAAGGCACAGCATGGGCGCACCGCTCTGCTGGGCGGCTGTCAGGGCGGCATTGTCCGCCAGACGGAAATCGTCACGAAACCAGACAATCGCTGGAGAAACACTCATAAGACCCCCTGCACACAATCCACCGGGCACCTTCTATAGGCAGGATGCCACTTTCCTGCCAGAACAGGAGGGTACAAACCTTGGGTGACGTATTTTCAGACATGAAAGGCCGACTGCCATGAGCATTCTTGGTTCCATTTTTTCCGCCATTTTCCATCACGCCAAGGCCGCAACACCGGCTGCCCAGACGCCAGACGCCCAGACCAACCCGGCAGCCCCCGTACCTGCGGCAACACCCGTAGCCACACCGGCCACGATTGATATTGATTCTGTCCTGACCGATATGGCTGCCCACAACAGCCAGACGCTGAACTGGAAGCAGTCCATTGTGGATCTTCTCAAGCTGCTGGGGCTGGACAGTTCCCTCGATGCCCGCAAGAAGCTGGCAGCAGAACTGGGCTACACCGGCAGCACAGACGACAGCGCTGCGATGAACGTGTGGCTGATCGGCCAGGTCCGCCAGAAGCTGGCCGAAAACGGTGGCAAGGTGCCTGCCGGGCTGTAAGCAGCCATTTACCCTCTGCCAGACTGTACTCCCATGCCTGGCAGAGGGTGCTTACCCGTTGGTCGCGGGCTGATGCCGGGGTGACTGGTCCTTGAGTGCGGCTGTCTTGCCCGCCTCCTGCACCTGCCCTGCGGTATCCACCACCACCACGGCCAAGCCGGAGATAGGCGATGGTGTCCGGTCAGCCCGCAGCAAGGCTTTGAAGCGCCGGTCCACAGCCGCCTTGCGCTCGTATTCCACATCCAGCAGACCATGCCGGTCGATAAAAATATTCAGCGCTGCGGGAATACGGATACACCCGGCAGATGCCATGTGGCCCAGGCGCTGTTCCAGAAAAACAGGGTCCGTGGCGTGCATTTCAAGCCGGATGGGGCCTTTCTCCCGGCTGGGGAGCCAACCTTTTTCGGCTATCTGCCACCCAAAATCCCACACCCGCATGCCTTTGGTACCATTGCCCATGATACCGTTTTCATTCTTGGTGCCCAGGGCGCGGTAGCCCAGCCGGTCGGCTGTATTGGTAAACACCCCTGTCGGCGTAATGTAATAATGCTTATGCCCGGTGCGGCCCGTTGAAATATTGGTGCTGCCTATTACCTGCCACTCCTGCGTATTGGGCAGGGCCAGAATCAGGCAGAGCCGTTGGACGGTCGGATTACGGTCCACCACGACAATCACCTGCGGTCGGTCAATGGTATAACCGGCCTGTTCAATCTGCTGGCGGGCCAGATCCACCCATTCCGCTTTATAGGCGGCGGATACAGTACGGGCCTGTGGCACTTCATGCCGGAAAGCACGGGTCAGTTCCTGCGCGGCCTCACGCGCAGCGTCCTCATCCAGCACGGGGGGCGCTGGCATATCCGATTCGGCTGCCTGGGTTGCGGCTGGGTCGGCAACCGTATGCGCTGCTGGCGGCACGTCAGCCGTAGCCAGCGCATGCTGGGCAGTAGCGGCAGGTAAGTGCGCAGGCGGAGCAACAACTGGCAGTTCCGTTGCCTGCACAGGCACCGGGGCAGTCACTGCGGCCACCATCTGCGGCGCGGGCACTGCTGCCGCAGGCTGGCGCACCCTGTCCAGCCCCGCCTGTCGGGCTACGGGGGCATGGAATGCGACGTCAGGCCGCCCTGCGGTGGCTGAGGCAATCTGCCTTTTACCCTGTGTATTGCCATGGCTTGCTGGCCATTCCTCCCCCACATCACCATCGGGGAAATAGGAACGGGTTGCGGCATCGGCCTGTTTCTCACGCCCATCATGGGCATGCAGGCCGGAAATATCAGACTGGTCGGTCCCGGACGGTTCGGCAGCGGCTGTCACGGCTGACGGGACCAGAAGACCGACAGCCATAGTCCATGCCGTCAGATGTCTTGCTGCAAACATGCCATACCCTCTCCCGTGCTCATGACATGGGAAAGAGTATGGCATTTCTTTAAAAAAGAAGGAAACGATCAGATATTAATCGCGCGGTTGTCAGCGCCCAGCGCGGCTTCCTTCACGGCTTCGCTCAGTGTCGGGTGGGCATGGCAGACGCGGCCAATATCCTCAGCAGAAGCGCCGAACTCGATTGCCATCGTTGCCTCGGCAATCAGTTCGCCAGCGGCCGGGCCAAGAATATGCACACCCAGCACTCGGTCTGTCTGCTTGTCGGCCAGCACCTTGACGAAACCATCGGTCATGCCCAGCGCACGGGCGCGGCCATTGGCCAGGAACGGGAACTTGCCCACCTTGTAGGCCGTGCCCTTTTCCTTCAGCTGGTCTTCCGTAAAGCCAACAGATGCTACTTCCGGCCAGGTGTAGATAACACCGGGGATTGCATCGTAATTGACATGCCCAGCCTGACCCGCCAGCAGTTCGGCCAGGGCAACGCCTTCCTCTTCCGCCTTATGGGCCAGCATCGGGCCAGCAATCACATCGCCAATGGCGTAAACACCGGGCACGCTGGTTGCGTAATGAGCATCGACCTCAATACGGCCACGCTTGTCCAGCGCAATACCAGCTTCTTCCAGCCCCATGTTTTTGCTGGCAGCCGTGCGGCCCACCGCAACCAGAACCACATCGGCTTCCAGCGTTTCGGCCTTGCCACCTGCTGCGGGTTCGATTGTCAGCACAACGCCCGAGGCTGTTTTTTCAGCCTTGGTCACCTTATGACCCAGCTTCATGGCAAAACCCTGCTTGACCAGCAGACGCTGGAACTGGGTTGCCACTTCCGTATCCGTACCCGGCACCAGACGGTCGAGGAATTCCACAACCGTGACGCTGGCACCCAGACGCTGCCACACGCTACCCAGTTCCAGCCCGATCACACCACCGCCGATAACGACAAGGCGCTTGGGCACGGAGGACAGTTCCAGGGCACCCGTGGAGGTGACAATCACCTTTTCGTCCACTTCGATCCCCGGCAGGTTGGCACTATCGCTGCCGCTGGCAATAATAATGTGCTTGGCTGTCACCGGCTTGCCATCAACGCTCAGGCGGCCTGTGCCTTCGACCTTGCCGTGGCCTTTCAGCCAGGTAATGCCGTTCTTTTTGAACAGGAACTCAACGCCCTTCACATTCGCGCCGACAATCTCGGCCTTGCGGGCCTGCATGCGGGCGAGATCGAGCTTGACGCTGTCGATGACCACGCCATGGGCTGCAAAATCATGCCCTGCCGCGTGATAGTTCTCGGACGACTGCAACAGCGCCTTGGAGGGAATGCACCCGACATTCAGACAGGTGCCGCCAAGGGTTGCGCGTTTTTCAACACAGGCAACCTTAAAGCCAAGCTGGGCGGCACGAATGGCGCAGACATAACCGCCGGGACCAGCGCCAATAACCACAACATCGTAGTCAACATCAGCCGCAGGCTGTGCTGCCGGGGCCGCCTTGGGAGCGGCCTCCTTCGCGGGGGCTGCTGCGGCAGCCGGGGCAGCACCTGCTGCACCTTCGGCCAGAATGGCCAGCACCGCGCCGACACCAACCTCGTCCCCTTCCTTCACGGCATGGCTTTCCAGCCTGCCGCTGGCCGGGGCGGGCACTTCAACACTGACCTTGTCGGTTTCAAGCGCGACAAGGGCTTCGTCTTTCTTAACCGCATCGCCGGGCTGCTTGAGCCACTTCCCCACCGTGGCCGTTGTCACGCTTTCACCAAGGGCAGGTACTTTGATTTCAGTCGGCATGAATTTTCTCTCGTTCACGTTGGGGATCACAAACAGTGGGCTGACCAGCGGTTAGGCCAGTCAGCCCCACCGGACCTCAGACGTCAATCAGCAGGCGACGCGGGTCTTCAACGTTCTGCTTCACACGCACAAGGAAGCTGACAGCCTCTTTCCCGTCCACAATGCGGTGGTCATAGGACAGGGCGACATACATCATCGGGCGGATGACAACCTGACCATTGACCGCAATCGGGCGTTCCTGAATGGAGTGCATGCCCAGAATACCAGACTGCGGGGCGTTCAGGATCGGTGTGGACAGCAGCGACCCGTAAATGCCGCCATTGGTGATGGAGAACGTGCCGCCGGACAGGTTTTCCAGCTTCAGCGTGCCTTCACGCGCTGCCTTGCCAAACCCGGCAATGGTTTTTTCGATCTGGGCATAACCCAGAGTATCGGCATCGCGGATAACCGGCACGACCAGACCGTTGGGGCCACCCACGGCAATGCCAAGGTTTACGAAGTCACGGTAGATGACATCTTCCCCGTCGATTTCCGCATTGATGGCGGGAAATTCCTTCAGGGCGGCGATCACCGCGCGGGAGAAAATGGACATGAAGCCCAGCTTCACACCATGCTTTTTAACAAACCCGTCCTGAAATTCGGCTCGCAGGGCCATCGCGCCCGACATGTCGATTTCATTAAAGGTTGTCAGCATTGCAGCCGTGTTCTGTGCCTCTTTCAGGCGGCGGGCCACGGTGCGGCGCAGGCGGGTCATCTTCACGCGTTCTTCACGCGGGTCGTCATTGCGTGCTGCCTTGGGGGCGGCCGCCGGGGCTGCTGCCTGCGGCTGGGACAGAAAGCCCAGCACGTCACCCTTGGTAATACGCCCGCCAAGGCCACTACCCTGACCAACCTGCCCGGCATCCAGACCGTTTTCTGCCATCAGCTTGCGTGCAGCAGGCAGCGCAGCCGCGGCATCCACCGCCGGAGCCGCAGCCGGGGCGGCCTTGGGGGCTGGAGCCTGTGCAGGGGCAGCCTGCGTTTTGGCTTCAGGCGCTGCCGCCTTGGCCGCAGCCGGTGCAGCCCCGGCCTTGCCCGCTTCCAGCGTGGTCAGCAGGGCACCAACTTCAACCTCGTCCCCTTCCTTGACAGCCTGCGGGCCAAGCACGCCGGCCTTGGGTGCAGGAACTTCCACACTCACTTTATCAGTTTCAAGTTCGACAATCGGTTCGTCTTCCTTAACCGCGTCGCCAGGCTGCTTCAGCCACTTGCCGATGGTTGCAGTTGTCACACTTTCACCCAGTGTCGGCACCTTGATCTCGACTGACATCATCTTCCCCATTTCTTTTCAGTCACCCGGAGCACCATGCCCTGACCCATGCTGCTCCGGGTTTTCTCGCCCACGTACCGTAGGCTGCTTTCTAAAATATCGACAGTGTTCAGCTTGCGCTTTTCAGACCAAGGGCTGCCTGCACCAGACCCGCCTGCTCGGCCGCATGGATGCGGGCCAGACCAGTGGCGGGGCTTGCCGCCGCAGCGCGCCCGACATAGCGCGGGCGACCGGCCTTGTGCCCGGCCTTGAGCAGAGCATTCTCGATCCGGCGGTCCACAAAGTGCCACGCCCCGCCATTTTCCGTTTCCTCCTGGCACCAGATAATCTCGGCAGCAGGATAGCGCGCCAGCTCGGTGGCGAGAGCCTCTTCCGGGAAAGGATAGAGTTGCTCCAGACGCACGATGGCAACGTCCTTGAGGTCTTTTTCCCGCCGTTCGGCCAGCAGGTCGTAATAGACTTTGCCCGAGCACAGCACGACACGGCGGATTTTGGCATCCGCATCCAGCGCGTCAACTTCCGGCAGAACCGGGCTGAAACGCGTGCCGGGTCCGAACTCGGCCAGTGTGGACACTGCCAGCTTGTGCCGCAGCAGGGACTTGGGCTCCATCAGCACCAGCGGCTTGCGATAGTCCAGCTTGAGCTGACGGCGCAGGGCATGGAAGTAGTTGGCCGGTGTGGTGATGTTGCAGACAAACATGTTGTTTTCTGCGCAGAGCTGCAAATAGCGCTCAAGCCGGGCGGAGGAATGTTCCGGCCCCTGCCCTTCGTACCCATGGGGCAGCAGCATGACCAGACCGGACATACGCAGCCACTTGGTTTCACCCGAGGCAATGAACTGGTCGATAATGACCTGTGCGCAGTTTGCGAAGTCACCAAACTGGGCTTCCCACAGCACCAGCGTCTGCGGATTGCGGACCGAGTAACCGTATTCAAACCCCAGCACGCCGTATTCAGAAAGCAGGGAGTTCCAGACTTCAAGTTTTGCCTGTTCACCCTGGATCTGGTTCAGCGGTGTGCACTGGGTCTGGTTGACCTGATCGGTCCAGACCGCATGCCGCTGGCTAAAGGTGCCACGCTGGCAGTCTTCCCCCGACAAGCGCACCCGGTGGCCATCAAGCAGCAGTGCACCAAAGCCCAGTGCCTCACCCGTTGCCCAGTCAAAGCCTTCGCCTGTTTCAAACATGGCGGCCTTTGCCTTGAGCTGGCGGGCAATTTTGCTGTTGAGGTTAAAGCCTTCGGGAACAGTGGTGATGGCGTCACCAATTTTACGCAGTGCATCCAGCGCCACACCGGTTTCCGGCACGGCCTGCACATTGGTCCCGCCGGATGCCCGCAGGCCTTTCCAGTCACCTTCCAGCCAGTCGGCCTTGTTGACCTTGTAGGACTGGGCTGCCTTGTAGTCGTCTTCCAGACGGTTCTGGAAAGCATCCCACAGTGCCTGCACCTCATCCTGAGTAGCCGCACCCACCTGTACAATGCGCTTGGCATACAGGGCGTGGGGGGTCTCGTGGCTGGCAATGGCCTTGTACATCACCGGCTGGGTGAACACAGGCTCATCACTCTCATTATGCCCATGGCGGCGGTAGCAGACGATATCGAGCACGATGTCGTTGCCAAATGCCTGCCGGTAATCCGCTGCCAGACGGGAGACATAGACAACGGCTTCAGCGTCATCACCGTTCACATGCAGGATGGGGGCGTTGATCGACTTGGCAATATCCGTGCCATAGACACCGGAATGGCCAAATTCCGGGTTGGTGGTAAAGCCAACCTGATTGTTGACCACCATGTGAATGGAGCCACCCGTGCGGTAGCCCGGCAGCCTGGACATGGACAGTGTTTCGTACACCACGCCCTGCCCGGCAAAGGCTGCATCACCATGGATGACAATGGCCATGCTGGAGCGGCGGCTGTCCGTATCGCCACTGTCGTCCTGAATGGCGCGCACCTTGCCGCAGACCACCGGGTCCACTGCTTCCAGATGCGAAGGGTTGGGCTGGAGGGAGATATGCACATCATGCCCGCCCACCTCGACATCGGTGGAAGAGCCAAGGTGATATTTAACGTCGCCCGAGCCTTCAACATTATCCGGCTTGAAAGAACCGCCTGCGAATTCATTAAAGATCGCGACATACGGCTTGCGGACAACGTTGACCAGCGTGTTCAGGCGGCCACGGTGGGCCATGCCAATGGCGACAGACGTTACGCCCTGCCCCGCCACCTGATCAATAATGGCATGAAGGGAGGGAATGGAAATTTCGCCCCCTTCCAACCCAAAGCGCTTGGCACCCACGTAGCGTTTTTGGCAGAAAGCCTCAAACCCTTCAGCTTCCGTCAGGTTGCGCAGAATGCTTTTGCGTTCTTCAACTGTGACAGCCTGTGTCCAGTTGTCACCTTCCAGCCGCTGGCGGAACCATTCGCGCTCCTCCTGCGTGGCCATGTGCATGTATTCTGCACCAATGCTGGCGCAATACACGGACCGCAGCGCCTGCACCACCTCTGCCACGCGGGCTGTTGTGCGGCCTTTCAGCAGTGGTTCCAGCAGAGTGCCGACAAAAACCTCGCGCTCAAGGCCCTTCTTGTCAAAACCATAGGTCGCGGGGTCAAGCTCGGGCAGAGCTGGTGCCACTTTCAGGCCCAGCGGATCAAGCTGGGCTTCACGATGGCCATGTTCACGGTAGGCGCGGATCAGCCGGGCAATTGCAAGGCTGTCCTGCGCGGCAAGCCCACCGGCGGGGCCACCCTTGGCGGGAGGCGGAGCGTCCTCCCCCGTGATGTTGGACGGGCGGGGCGCCCATGAGGCCCCAACCGCATCCTTCAGCACTGCCGCTTCATCATCCCCCAGGGATTCGAACAGAATGTTGAAGGACGGATCGACGCTTTTCGGATCCTTCGCCCACTGGGCATACAGGTCTGCAAGGTAAGCAATATTGGCACCGTTCAGAGCGGTAGCCAGCATATCCGAAACCGCCATTTCACATTCCTCCCTGCCGTGGGGACAGCATGCACTGCTGGCCTACCAGCGTGACATACCCAGACGTAAGCCGATCCATCTTTCTTTCACTGCGCGCCATAGCGCGCAGTGCCCTCTGAATTCCGTTGCCAGGAGCAGGTCTCCCGGCTGTTGCTTTCAAAGAGCTAGACCGCCCCTGTGGCGGGAACAAGGTCAGGCGATGTCACGCTCTAGAGAGGCTATGGGCCGCCTGTGCTGCCTGCGCCCCGTGTTCGAGCCAGCTCTCACTTCCCATCTCAGCGAGACGTGAGGCCGTACGGGCAAAAGCGTCCGATCCTTCACCCTGTGTAAACAGCGTGTCAGGCGGGGCTTCGGCTGAGGCAAACAGCAGATTTCCGTTGTCGTACAGCGCATCAATCATCGTAATGAAGCGGCGGGCCAGATTGGCTTCGTCCTGGCCCATGCACGGGATTCCTTCAATCAGAACCACGGGAAAACGCCGTGCCAGAGCCAGATAGTCGTTAGGGCCAAGCGGCTTGCCACACAAAGAATTGAAATCAAACCGGCAGACCGGCCCTGCGGCCATATCCACCTCCAGACTGCGGCCGCTGAACTCCAGCACCACGGGGGCTGCTTTTTCACCATTGGCATAGCGGGCGAAGATTTCGTCCAGCCTGCTGCGGGCTGTGGTGTCAGCGGGCACCAGCCATGTTTCATTGTCCTGCTGGCGTCCACGCCGGTAGTCACGCGGCGAATCCAGTTCGATCGTATCAAGCTCCCGCCGGATAATGGCAATAAAGGGCTTGAACGCATCCGCCCCCGGACGGTTCTGGAACAGTTGCGACGGTTCGGTGTTGGATGTGGCCACAATAACCACCCCGCGGGCGAACAGCGCCTCAAACAGGCGGCCCAGGATCATGGCGTCGGCAATGTCGTTGACCTGGAACTCATCAAAACACAGCAGCACAGCGCGGGCGGCTATGGCGTCGGCCAGTGGCGGGATCGGGTCTGCCATGCCGGGGTTAGCCCGTTTGAGATCATGCAGTTTCTGATGCACGTCCTGCATGAAGTGCAAAAAGTGCAGCCGCTCCTTCTGCCTGATCGGGGCACAGCCATAAAACAGGTCCATGACCATAGTCTTGCCGCGCCCGACACGCCCGACAATATAAAGCCCACGCGGACGAGGGACCGAAGCTTCGGTCGTCTGGGGGCGCAGACGGCGCACCAGCCCGGACAGCAGCCCTCGGCCGCCAGCCTCCTTGACCGGGGTGGGTGTCCGGTCTGGCATGGCCGCCAGTTCATGCCACAGCTTGTCCAGACGCTCGACCACACGTTTCTGGTCTGCATCACCATTAAGGTCACCTGCTGCAATACGCTGCTGGTAAACCGCCAGAGGGCCTTGCCGTGTTGCGGCCTGTGGCCCGGTTTTATCCGTATATGTCATATCTGCCCGATACCGGCTGCCTACTGCTTTTCGCAAGCATCGTAACCTCTCCTAACCGTGTCGTGACAGGCCGCCACATCCATGGTGCTGTTCGTATTGTTACTTTCACATTTAATGAAAGCCTAGATCATGACCGACTGGAATGCGTATCGCGCCAATTTACAAAAAAACGTGAAAACCTTTGTCAGCCTTTCTCCCAACACGCTGACCGGCCTTCAAACACTGGAAACGCCACTGCCGGAGAAAAAGCACCTGGATGACAAAACACGCGAGCTGATTGCCCTTGCCGTTGCTGTCACCACCCGGTGCGATGGCTGCATTGCCGTGCACAGTGCCGCCGCCAAACAGGCAGGTGCCAACAAGGAAGAAATTGCCGAAGCCCTGGGCGTTGCCGTAGCACTCAATGCCGGGGCCGCTCTGGTCTATTCCAGCCGTGTCATGGAAGCCTTTGAAAGCGCACAGGACTGACCACCCCGACAGGTCGCGCCATGCATGCACTATTCCGCTGCCGCCAGAGGTAGCAGCGGGGTAGCGTGGCCTCCGGGCCGTAGCACCCATAAACGCGACCGCCGCGCCTGACGGACAGCAGGCACAGACCCACCCAGATAAACCGCCTCGGCCCCATGCCACCAGGCGCTGTGCCGGTCCAGGCGCAGGGGCAGCCTCCGGCAGAGTGGCCCCAGCCCTACGGTTGCGACAACGCCATCCGCCCCGGCACAGAGGTCGCTCACCCCCTCCCCTCCGGTGCGGGCTATCAGCACAATGGCTTTGTCATGCCGGAACAGCAGACACACATCTGGGGGGCCATCTTCCGCACAGGTCATATCGTCCTCAGGCGTTTCAAACGGCTGAGTCGCGTCCACCCGCCTGACGGGCAGGCCAAGCGCCTGTGCCCATGCGGCCTCGACCAGAAAACTGTCCCGCGCCTGCCCGATAACATAGAGCGCCTGCGCACCGCGCACGCCTACAAGCCCGCCGTCCGGCCCCAGCAGAATATCAGGCCGCGCCACAGACCAGGGGGACAACACCCCCACAGCCATGGCAGCAACCCCCATCAGCCGCCACAGGCCCGACCACAGGCACAGCCAGCACAATCCGAGCAGGCAAAGCACCAAGCCCCAGCCCGGCATAACAGGCACCGGCACAATGGCCCCCGGCAAGCAGGCCACCCCATGCGCCAACACAATGATGATGCGGATACCAAGCCCCATGACAAACAGGCAGCCCCCGGCCAGATGCCACGGCATAAGGCACAGGGCGGCAAGCCCGGCAGGCATGACCAGCACGGCCATCAACGGCACCGCAATCAGATTGGCCAGAATGAAATAAGGCTCGATCACACCAAAATGCGCCATGCCAACCGGCAGCGTTGCCAACCCGGCCAGCAGGCTGACACCCGCCAGCCCGGCTACATGCTGCACCAGCCAGCCTACAAACCCCGGCGTGCGTGCCCGCCAGTCCAGCAAGGGCCGATGCAGGATGTCATACCCCGCCACCAACGCCATGACCGCCGCCATGGACATCTGAAACGCAACACCCACCACAGCCTGAGGGGACAGCACCAGCAGCACGCAGGCCGCCAGCGCCAGCCCCCGCATGGAGACACCACGCCGCCCGGCAACAAGTGCCAGCACCACAAGGCCCGCCATCAGCCAGCCACGTTGTGCGGGCAGATGTGCACCAGTCAACAGCACATAAAAGCCACCCGCAGCCAGAGCCACAATCGCGGCCAGCACCTTGCAGGGCCAGTAAAGGGCTGCATAGGGCCATGCAACCAACAGCCGCCGCACCACCCCCATGACAACCAGCATAACCAGCCCTAGGTGCAACCCCGCCACAGCCAGCAGGTGAGCCAGACCAGAAGCAGCAAAGTCCGCCCGCACACTGGCGGGCAGGCTTTCACCCCGGCCTGCCAGCAGGATGGATGCCACAGCACCCACCGGACCGGGCAATGCTGCCTGCACCTGGGTATCCACCCCCGCACGCAGGTTGGTAAACCATGCAGCCATGCTCGCCAGACCCTGCATGCCCCCCGGCCTGACCTGTACCGCCGCTAGCGCCTGCCCTGTGCCCGCATGCCCATCAAACCAGGCGTCAAACTGCCTGTCCCGCCCACCGGGCAGTGCAGGAAATGGCGGGGGGCGCAGAATGGCCCGGACTTTCAACCGGTCTCCCGCCGCAATGGGTGCCTCGTCTCCTCTCTGGAGCCTGACCGTAATCAGGCGGCGCAAGGGTGGCAGGTCGTCTGTCAGATAATCCTCAAATCTGACATCGGCCAATTCCACCCTGCGGGCGAGAAGACGCCCGCCGGACACCGGCTGCGCGGGCAGTACGCTCCGCACCAGTCCCGACAGCACAACAGCACGGGCTGGCAGTTCGGGCATGGGTGGCTGCCTGTGCAGGGCCGCAAAGGCCAAGGCGGCCCCCAGTGCTACCGCCAGACAGCCGCCCCCGATCACTCTGGCCAGCAACCAGCCCCAGCCTATGGCCAGCACCACCACCCCGGCGCACGCGCTGCCCAGCAGCATGCCCAGGCAGGTCCACCATTCTGGCTCCCACGGAAGGGCAAAAAACGCGGCCGCCCCCAGTGCCACGCCAACAGGCACCCACACGACAAGCCGCCGCTGCCGTAACAGGAGCTGATGCTCGACAGCATGGATCATCCCGCGCATATGGTTCCACGCGCCCGCGCGTGATAAGGAGAGACCCCATGACCATCCGCACACGTTTTGCTCCGAGTCCGACAGGCCTGCTGCATATTGGCAACGCCCGCGCAGCCCTGTTCAACTTCCTCTTTGCCCGTCACCATGGCGGCAAATTCCTCCTTCGCATCGAGGATACCGACCGCGAACGCTCCACCCAACAGGCCGTCGATGTTATTTTCGCGGGGTTGGAGTGGATGGGCATCACGCCCGACGAAGCTCCGGTCTTCCAGTCCTCGCGCGAGGCGCGGCACCGCGAAGTCGCCCTTGAACTGCTGGAAAAAGGTCTGGCCTACAAGTGCTTCTGCACGCCAGAGGAACTCAAGGAGATGCGCGAGGACGCCGTTAAAAACGGCAAGCCCCCGCGTTACAATGGCCTGTGGCGCGACCGCGACCCGGCCGAAGCCCCGCCCGGCGCGCCCTATGCGGTCCGTATCAAAGCCCCGCGTGAGGGTGAAACCACCATTACCGATCTGGTGCAGGGCGAAGTCCGCGTGGCCAATGCCGAACTGGATGACATGATCATCCTGCGCTCGGACGGCACCCCCACCTACCAGCACGCCGTGGTGGTGGACGACCACGACATGGCCATCACCCACGTCCTGCGTGGTGACGACCACCTGACCAACACCTTCCGCCAGGCCATGATCTACCGGGCCATGGGCTGGGACCTGCCCCGCTTTGGCCACCTGCCCCTGATCCACGGCCCCGACGGTGCCAAGCTGTCCAAGCGCCACGGCGCGCAGTCCGTGGTGGAATTCCGCGACATGGGCTACCTGCCCGAGGCCCTGTGCAACTACCTGCTGCGCCTTGGCTGGGGCCATGGGGATGCCGAAATCCTGTCGCGGGAAGAGCAGATCAAGCTGTTCGACATCGACGGGGTGGGCCGTGCGGCATCGCGCATGGATTACGCCAAGCTTGAGCACATCAACGCCGTATGGTTGCGTCAGGCAGACGATGAACGCCTGACCGATGACGTGATGGAACGGCTTAAAAGTGTCGAAGGTGTGCGTGTGGATGAGACCACCCGTGCCCGCGTGCTGGCCCTTATGCCTGGGCTGAAGGACCGTGCCCGCACCTTGGTGGAACTGGCTGAAAACGCCGCCTTCCTTGGCCGCAACGTGCCCCTGCCGCTGAACCAGAAGGCCGAAAAACTGCTCACGCCCGAAGCCCGCGCCATGCTGGTGGAACTGGCGCGTGATCTGGCAGCCATCTCCCCCTTCACGCCGGAAAGCATCGACGCAGCCCTGCGCCGCTTTGCCGAAAACGGAGGCTACAAGCTGGGCCAGGTGGCACAGCCTGTCCGTGCAGCGGTTACCGGCTCCAACTCCTCCCCCGGCATCGACGCCACGCTGTTCGCGCTGGGGCGGGACGAAACCCTGGCCCGCCTGGGGGCTGCCCTGCATGGCTAGCCAGCCCGGCCGCCCCTTCCGGCACCTGCTGGGGCTGGAGGGCATGACCCCGGACCAGATTGAGCCCCTGCTCGATCTGGCCGAAAGCTATGCGTTGCTCAACCGATCGCGCAAGGTCCCGCGCGACGTGCTGCGCGGGCGCACGCTGATCAACCTCTTCTTTGAGGACAGCACACGCACGCGCACGTCCTTCGAACTGGCAGGCAAGCGGCTGGGGGCGGATGTGATCAACATGTCGGTCGCCCAATCCTCGGTCAACAAGGGGGAAACCCTGCTGGACACGGCCGCGACCCTCAACGCCATGCGGACCGACCTGCTGGTTGTCCGCCATGCCCAGTCCGGTGCGCCAGCCCTGCTGGCCCGCAAGGTCGAGGCCTCGGTCGTCAACGCCGGGGACGGCCTGCACGAACACCCGACCCAGGCCCTGCTGGACGCGCTGACCATCCGCCGCCACCTGGGCACGCTGGGCGGGCTGACGGTGGCAATCTGCGGGGATGTCGCACATTCCCGCGTGGCGCGCTCCAACATCCACCTGCTGACCACCATGGGCAGCAGCGTGCGTCTGGTCGGCCCCCCGACACTGGTCCCCAGCGGGCTGGGAGAGCTGGGCGTGGACATCCACCACCGGATGGAAGACGGGCTGAAAGACGCCGACGTGGTCATGATGCTGCGCCTGCAGCGCGAGCGCATGTCCTCCGGCCTTGTGCCCAGTGCGCGTGAATATTTCCGCTTTTTCGGCCTAGATCGGCGGCGGCTGGAACTGGCCCGCAAGAACGCGCTGGTCATGCACCCCGGCCCCATGAACCGGGGCGTGGAAATTGAAAGCAGCATTGCCGACTCTGACCAGAGCGTTATCCAGGAACAGGTTGAAATGGGCGTGGCCGTACGCATGGCCGTGCTGGACCGCCTTACCCGCAGCAGGCACACGGCATGACCACTCTCCTTTTTGACAACGTCCGCCTTGTGGACCCCCTTTCCGGCCTGGACCAGCCGGGGCGGCTGCTGGTGCGCGAAGGCCGCATTGCAGGCATAGACACACCCGCAGGTGAAAGCGTGCCCGAAGGGGCAACGGTTGTGAACGGCAACGGCGCAGTCCTCTGCCCCGGCCTTGTGGACATGCGTGTTGAAATTGGTGAGCCGGGCTACGAATACCGCGAGACCATTGCCTCTGCCGCACGCGCGGCCTCTGCCGGGGGCATTACCACCATTGCCGTGCTGCCCACCTGCAAACCTGCCATCGACAATCCCGCCCTTGTGCGCATGCTCCGTGCCAGAGGGGAGGAGACAGAGGCTGTCACCATCCTGCCTTACGGCGCGCTGACCAAAGGCTGCGAAGGCAAGGAACTGGCCGAAATCGGCCTGCTGCATGAAGCCGGAGCCGTCGCCTTTACCGATGGGGCCCGCGCCATTGACCCCGCCCGCCTGATGCGTCTGGCCCTGTCCTACGCCAGTGGTTTTGGGGCCATGGTCATCCAGCACCCGGAGGAACCCTCGCTCGCAGGCAGCGGCTGTGCCACGTCCAGCGCATTGGCTACCCGGCTTGGTCTGCCTGGTATTCCCGCTGCGGCAGAAGCCATCATGATCGCGCGTGATATCCGGCTGGCAGAGCTGACAGGCGGCAGACTGCACTTTGGCCATGTCTCAACGGGTGAAGGGATCAACCTCATCCGTGACGCCAAGGCCCGTGGTCTGGCTGTCACCTGCGACACCGCCCCCCCGTATTTTGACCTGAATGAAAATACGATCGGGGACTTCCGCACCTACGCCAAGTTCTCGCCCCCTCTGCGGAGTGAGGAAGACCGGCTGGCAGTCTGCGCCGCGCTGGCTGATGGTACAATCGACGCCATTGCCTCCGACCACCTCCCGCGTGATGCGGACGACAAGCGTCTGCCCTTTGCCCAGGCCGCCACTGGTGGCACAGGCATGGTCACGCTGCTGGGTGTGACACTGGCACGGGTGCATGACGGCACGCTGACCCTGCCGCAGGCCATAGCCCTGCTGACCCACCGCCCTGCCGCCCTGCTGGGTGTACGCGCGGGTGCTCTGGTCACGGGCGATGCTGCCGACCTGTGCCTGTTTGCCCCCGAGCAGAGCTGGCTGGTCCGGGCCGGGAACCTGCCAGGCCGTGCGCAAAACACCCCATTTGACCGCCGCCCGCTGGAAGGCCGGGTACTGGGCACATGGAAAGCAGGCCGCCAAGTCTACCAGTTGGATGCTCCGGCATGACAGGGGCCCTTCCTTCCTATGCACTCTGGCTGATCGCCGCCACGACCTTTCTGGCCTATGTGCTGGGCAGTGTGCCCTTCGGGTTACTCCTGACCAACCTTGCCGGGGCGGGTGACCTCCGCCAGATTGGGTCGGGCAACATCGGGGCCACCAACGTGTTGCGCACAGGCCGCAAGGACCTTGCTGCGGCGACACTGGGGCTGGATGCTGCCAAAGGGCTTCTGGCGGTTGTGATTGCCTGGGTAATGACCCCGCCCGATTTTTCAGCCCATGCGGCCGCCATCGCCGCTTTTGCCGCTGTGGTGGGGCATTGTTACCCGGTTTTTCTGGGCTTTCGGGGTGGCAAAGGCGTTGCCACCGGGCTTGGGGCCATGCTGGCGCTCTCCCCCCTTACCGGGTTGCTGGGTTGTGCGGCATGGCTGGGCATGGCCCGGTTGAGCCGTATTTCCTCCGTTGGGGCGCTGTCCGCTTTTGTCATCATGCCGCTGGCTGCCCTGGCGCTGCATGGGTTTTCCTTCCAGCATTCTCCCACCCCCATGGCGGCGTTGCTGGTGAGTGTTCTGGTCATTGCCCGGCACCATGAAAACATTGCCCGCATTCTGTCTGGCAAGGAGCCACGCATTGGGGACGGCAAGCGTTAAGCTGCCCCCTGTGGCTGGTACTGGCCAGGCATGACCACGCTGGCCGCCTGCCTGCGTCTGGCCCGGACGGAACAGGTTGGCCCCCGCAGTTGGCGGCGGCTGGTGGATACTTACGGCAGCCCGCCGCGGCGCTGGACGCTCTACCTGGTCTGGCCCGACACGGCAAAGCTCCACTGGCTCCACCACCCTCTGACGTTATCCAGCGCGAAATTGACGC
The DNA here is from genome assembly GCF_008365315.1 of Acetobacter vaccinii. NCBI lineage: Bacteria > Pseudomonadati > Pseudomonadota > Alphaproteobacteria > Acetobacterales > Acetobacteraceae > Acetobacter > Acetobacter vaccinii. The sequence continues at coordinate 312,469 of NZ_CP043506.1, forward strand.
TACATACGCACTGGGCGGCACATTTCTGACCCTGCTGGACCCAGCCTACCCCGCCCTGTTGCGTGCCCTGCCCGACACGCCCCCGGTTTTAAGCGTGCTGGGCGACATCACCTGCCTGCAACGGCCAGCCATCAGCATTGTCGGTGCCCGCAATGCCTCGGCCCATGGGCTGAGACTGGCTGAAAGCCTTGCCACGGAACTGGCCGAACAGGGGGTGCTTGTCGTCTCCGGCCTTGCGCGGGGTATCGATTCTGCCGCCCATTGCGGGGCGCTGCACAGGCAGGGGCTGACAGCCGCCGCCATAGCCGGAGGGCTGGACCGGCCATACCCGCCAGAAAACACCCAACTCCAGGCCCGGATTGCAGCAAACGGGCTGGTCCTGACGGAAGCCCCCTTGGGCACAACCCCGCAGGCCCGTAGTTTCCCGCGCCGTAACAGGATTATTGCCGGGCTTTCTCTGGGCTGTGTCGTGGTGGAAGCCGCCCCCCATTCAGGCACGCTGCTGACAGCACGGATGGCGGTTGATTACGGGCGGGATCTTTTTGCCGTGCCCGGCTCCCCGCTGGACCCGCGTTGCCGGGGCAGCAACAACCTGATCCGCAAAGGCGCGATCCTGACCGAGACTGCGGCCGATATCCTGCCCTATATTCTGGGCAGCACACTCAACCTGGCCACAGCAGCGGCCCCTCCGCCACAAACACCCGACCTGTTTGCCCCCCATAGCCCCCCAGCCATGCAGGAAAGCCCGCCCAGCCCCCAGCCGGGTGAAAACCTGCATGCCAGAATACTTGATCTTCTGTCCTTTACACCCATAGCAGTTGACGTTCTGATACGGCGCTGCCAGTTCTCGGCGTCTGCCGTTCTGATAGCCCTGACCGAACTGGAGCTTTCAGGCCGCGTCACTTCCGGCCTAGATGGCCGCGTGAGCCTGACGGGGAAAGAGGTGGGAAGACGTCGATAAGTACTGCTGCAGGCAGGGTCGGAGAGAGTATGAGTAACGTTGTCGTGGTCGAGTCGCCCGCAAAGGCGAAAACGATCAACAAATATCTGGGTGACAGTTACACGGTGCTGGCATCCTTCGGCCATGTCCGTGACCTGCCCCCCAAGGACGGGTCGGTCCTGCCAGAGGACGGCTTTGCCATGTCCTGGCAGTCGGACGAACGCGGCAGCAAACAGGTTGCAGCCATTGCCAAGGCCCTTAAGGGGGCCACACGCCTCTTTCTCGCCACTGACCCTGACCGCGAGGGGGAGGCCATTTCGTGGCACGTCCGCGCCATGCTGGAAGAACGCAATGCCCTGAAAGGGATTGATGTCCAGCGCGTGACGTTTAACGAAATTACCAAAAGCGCCATCCGCCATGCCATGGAGCATCCGCGTCAACTGGATGTCCCGCTGATTGAGGCCTATCTGGCCCGCCGGGCACTGGACTATCTGGTGGGCTTTACACTGTCCCCTGTGCTGTGGCGCAAGCTGCCGGGGTCGCGCAGTGCCGGGCGCGTGCAGTCGGTTGCCCTGCGCCTGATCTGTGAGCGCGAAGCCGAGATCGAGGTCTTCAAGCCACGGGAATACTGGAGCGTTACCGCAGCCCTGGTCACCCCGGCCGGAGCACCCTTTACCGCCCGCCTGACCCATCTGAACGGCACCAAGCTGGACCAGTTCGACCTGTCCAACGCCGAGCAGGCCGAAGCCGCGCGCAAGGCTGTGGAAGCCGAGCCGCTGTCCGTGCGGACAATCGAGCGCCGCAAGGTGCGCCGCAACCCGCAGCCGCCCTTTACCACCTCCACCTTGCAGCAGGAGGCCTCGCGCAAGCTGGGCATGAGTGCTCAGAACACCATGCGCACCGCCCAGCAGTTGTATGAGGGAATCGAACTGGACGGGGAAACCGTCGGTCTGATCACCTATATGCGAACCGATGGTGTCACTATGGCCATGGAGGCCGTGCAGGCCATCCGCCAGCATATCGGGGCCCGAATCGGCAACGAATATGTGCCCGACAAGCCGCGCATCTATACCTCCAAGGCTAAGAATGCTCAGGAAGCGCATGAGGCTGTGCGCCCGACCGATATTTCCCGCACGCCCGAATCCGTCGCCCGTTACCTGAACCACGATCAGAAGCGCCTGTACGAACTGGTATGGAAGCGCGCCGTGGCCAGCCAGATGGAGTCGGCATCGCTCGATCAGGTAGCGGTCGATATCAGCGGCCCGTCCAACCAGACCGTGCTGCGGGCCAATGGCTCCATCATCACCTTCGACGGCTTCCTGCGCCTTTACCGTGAGGGACAGGACGACACGGAAAAGACGGCAGATGACGAATCGCGCATGCTCCCCCCCATGCGCGAGCAGGACCTGCTGAACCGTGAGGAGGTGCAGGCCGACCAGCACTTCACACAGCCGCCACCGCGTTTTTCCGAGGCCTCACTGGTCAAAAAGATGGAAGAACTAGGGATCGGCCGTCCGTCCACCTACGCGTCCATTCTGACCGTGCTGCAAGACCGCAGCTATGTGCGGCTGGAAAGCCGACGCTTCATCCCCGAAGCGCGCGGGCGACTGGTCACGGCATTTCTGGTGTCCTTCTTCGAACGCTATGTGGATACCGGGTTTACCGCCAACCTTGAGGCACTGCTGGACGATATTTCCGGCGGGCGGGCACAGTGGAAGGAGGTTCTGGCCTCCTTCTGGCAGGACTTCTCCAAGGCGGTCGCAGGCACCAAGGAACTGACGATTACCGATGTCCTCAATGCGCTGGACAAGGACCTCGGGCCCTTCTTCTTCCCACCGCGTCCGGATGGGTCCGACCCCAGACACTGCACGTCATGCGGGTCGGGGCGGCTTGGGCTCAAGCTGGGGCGGTATGGTGCTTTCATCGGCTGCTCCAACTACCCCGAGTGCCAGTACACCCGCCGCCTGACCTCCGACAGTGCCGAGGATGGCGATGGGGAAAGTGCTCTCAAGGACGGCATGCGCCTGCTGGGCCAGCACCCCCAGACGGGAGAGGATATTACAATCCGCCAGGGGCCATGGGGCCTGTACGCCCAGCAGGGCGAACCGGACCCGGCTGACAAGAAGGCCAAACCCCGGCGGGCGTCCCTGCCCAAAGGCATGGATGGTGAGCGCATTACGCTCGAACAGGCTGTGGGACTGCTGTCCCTGCCCCGGCTTGTGGGCCATCACCCGGAAACGGGCGAGGTGATCGAGGCCGGTCTGGGCCGCTTTGGCCCGTATGTAAAAATGGGCGCTGTCTATGGCTCACTCGACAAGGATGATGATGTCCTGACAGTCGGGCTGAACAGAGCGGTGGATGCGCTGGCCAAAAAGCTGGCCTCCATCCGCACACTGGGTAACCACCCGACCGATGCCGAGCCGGTTCTGGTCCGCAAGGGCCGCTTTGGCCCGTATGTGCAGCATGGGTCCATGGTAGCCACCCTGCCGCGCGGCACGGACATGGATGTGGTCACACTGGACGAGGCCGTAGCCCTGCTGGCGGAAAAGGGCAAACCCCTCAAAGCCAAGGCCGGAGCCAAGAAAAAAACGACCACCAAGGCCGCCCCGCGCAAAACAGCGGCCAAAACCACGACCAAGAAGGCCACCACAAAAAGCAAGGCAGTAGCAGACGACGCAGCCGGGGCTGAACCGGCTGCCAAACCTGCGGCAAAGCCCCGCAAGGCTGCTGCCCCCCGTAAAAAGAAAGCCGACTAGGGCCCATGCCCGGCGGCGCCGCCCCCACGGCACCGCCCCTTGCGGCTGCCGTACACGCCCTGCTGTCTATCGGTCAGACCCCACTGGGGCTGGCCGATATTCTGCGCGCCCTGAACCTGCCTACCAGCCGCAAGGCGGAGTTGCGTACCCTGCTGCACGGCATGGCCCTGTCTGGTGCCTTGCTGGACCTGCCCGCACAGCGGCTTAAAACCTCGCTCGGCCTGCCAGACATCCGCCGAGTCCGGGTGACAACAGTGTATGCCGATGGCACGGCGCGCGGCGTACTGGCCGACATGGACGCCTTGCCCCCTGTCGCACTGGCCTCCCCGCCTGCCGATACCCCGATTCTGCTGCCTGATGACCTGCTCCTCGCCCGCCTGCGCCCCAGTGGGTCAGGCCACCGGCGTGAAGCCAAGCCACTGCGCTTACTGGCCCGTGCGAGCTCCCCCATCGCCGTCACCGGGGCCGAGTCTGCGCAGGAGCAAACCACCGCGCTTGTGGTCTGCCACCCTCGGATGCAGGCCACCCTGCCTGTATACCCCGATCAGGCACCCGGCACCCTGCCCAACCCTGGCACCATAGCTCTTGCTGCACTGCACCAGACAGGCAGCAACAGTGCCTGCGCGGCCATCGACAGCACGCTAGGCCGCGCAGATGCCCCCGGCATGAGCGCGCAACTGAGCCTGCTGACCCACCATGCCCCGGTGGACTTTCCTGCCGATGCTATGGCCCAGAGCCTTGATGGGCAGCGCATGGCACAGGCCATGCAGGACCAGCCCCCCGATTCTGGCCGGGATGACCTGCGCGCGCTCCCGTTCATCACAATTGATGAGGCCGATGCCCATGATTTTGATGATGCCCTGTGGGCAGAGCAGGACGAGCAGGGCCTGCGGCTGATTGTCGCCATTGCCGATGTCAGCCATTTTGTACCCGCCGGGTCAGCGCTGGATATGCAGGCACACCTGCGCGGCACATCGCTGTATCTGCCCGGGCAGGTCGTGCCCATGCTGCCCCCGGCCCTGTCGGACGATGCATGCTCCCTCCGCCCCGGTCTGGACCGCGCCTGCCTGTATATGGACATGCGCTTTACCCCCCAGGGCACCCTTGCTTCTGGCAGGATCGGGCGCGGTCTCATCCGCAGTGCCGCCCGCCTGACCTATGAGGACACACAGGCGGCGCTGGAGGGGCAGCCCCTGCCTGCCTGCCACCCCATCCACGCCCTACCCCCTGCCCTGCTGCCTACCCTGCACCATATCTCCACGCTGCTGGACAAAGCCGCCCATGCCCGTGGCGCCTGCACGCGTGATGAAGAGGCATGGCGGATTGGACTGGATGCCACAGGCCAGCCTGTCTCCTTCACGCCCCGCGTGCGCCTGCCTGCCCATACTCTGGTGGCTGCCTGCATGATTGCAGCCAACACTCTGGCCGCGACCATGCTGGCCCGGCTGGGGGCTGGCGGGCTTTACAGGATTCACCCTGTCCCAACACCGGCACTGCCCCGCCCCATGGCACGCTACAGCGCCACACCGGCTTTTCATGACGGGTTGAAACTGCCCCTGTACACCCACTTTACCAGCCCCATCCGCCGTTACGCAGACCTGGTGAACCACAGGGTGCTGGCAACCTGTTGCGAGTCCGGCGGCATGGCCTGCGGGCCGGACACCTTACCCCCGATATCCACAGTGTCGCAGCCGCCACACAGTATGGCCACACTTGTGCCGCATCTGACCTTTACAGAAAGGCGTGCAACCGAAATCGCACAGGACTGCCATAACCGTATGGCGGCGGTTTTCCTTGCCTCGCAGGTCGGTCAAAGGGTGTCGATCCATGTCATGACGACATCACGGCATGGCTTTTGGGTGAGATTGACGAAAACAGGAACTCCGTCTTTCCTGCCGTGGACGTCTTTCGCGAATTCCACAGATGCGTATGACGACTCGCTGCATGATGGCGTCGCGCCGCGCCATTCTACCCGCACGCAGAGCGGGACAGTGCTTTCAGCAATACTGATCGCAACCTGCCCGGCGCGGGGCACTGTAGTTCTGGCTTCTCCCGTTCATGCGTGCTGACCTGTCCGTCCGTTTTGTTCGCGCCATCATGCCCCGTAGCCTGCCTGTGGTGGTGGTTGCGGTGTTGCTGCTGTGCCAGCCTGCACCGCTGTACGCACAGGCCAGGACCGCAGCCCCACAACCCGCGCAGCAGCCCCCGACACCCCCGGCACAGGCCGCAGCAGCCCCTGTAGTGGAAACACCCGCAGCGCCCGTAACCCCGATCGACGCAACCGCCCCCGCAGCAACGCAGGCCGAAACCCCGGTAGCCACGCCGATCGACCAGGCCCTGATCCGCTCTGTCATCGGCACGGCCCTGCAATTTCTTGGCCCGCGCACGCTCGACCCCCACAGTAGCCGTGACTTCACACTCTGGGGGCTGGGCTGCCTGACAGCCCTTGACCCCTCGCTGGCGTTTGACACGCGGGGGGCTGATATCCAGCTTCTGTCAGGGCAGACCCCTCTGCTGTCACGCCCTGCTCCGGCGGCCGACAACACGGACGACTGGGCCCAACTGGCCACGGATTTCCTGGACGCCGCACGCAAACACTCCGCCGCTGTGCGCACAGCCAGCCAGGACGAGCTGCTACAGGCGTTCTTTGACGAGCTGTTCAACCACCTCGACCCCTATTCCCGCTATATCGGCCCCTCCTCCGCCACCACGGACCGGGAAGCCCGTGTCGGTGGTGAGGCCGACGCCGGACTCACGCTGGCCCAGAGCGGCCACCATATTGTGGTGGCGTCCATCAATGCCAATGGGCCTGCCTGGACAACCTCCATTGATACGGGGGATCGGGTTCTGGCAGTCAATGCCCGCTCCACCGCAGGCCAGAGTGCTGCCACAGTCAACGAATGGCTGCGCGGCAAGGAAGACTCGGAACTGGTCCTGCGCCTGCTTTCCCCCGGCAGAAAGCATGCCCATACCGTTGTACTGCACCGGGCACGGGTGCCGCCCGAAACGGTTTTTGCCTTTGCCAGCGGCCCTATTGTGGTGCTGCGTATTACCGCCTTCTCGGCCGATACGGCGGAGGAACTCAGCCAGTATCTGGATCAGGCTACTCAGGACAAGCACCTCAAGGGCCTGATCATCGACCTGCGTGGTAACCGGGGTGGCGTGCTGCAACAGGCCGTCACGGCCGCGGCCCTGCTGCTGGACCACGGGGTGGCAGCCATTACCAGCGGCCGCGACCCAGAAGCCAACCATATCTGGGCTGTTCAGGGCGGAGATATGGTCAAGGGTCTGCCCATTACCATTCTCGTTGATGGCCGCACGGCGAGTGCTGCCGAAATTCTGGCCGCAGCACTGGCCGATCACAGGCGCGCCGTGGTTATCGGCAGTGCAACACTGGGCAAGGGGCTGGTGCAGACCGTGGCCCAGCTACCCGATGGGGGCGAGCTGTTTGTCACCTGGAGCCGGGTCATAGCCCCCCTGCACTGGCCATTGCAGGGGCTTGGCGTCATGCCCCAGATCTGCACCAGCCTGGGCGAAGCCGACCTGAGCAAAAGCCTGCATGAACTGGCCGACGGGCAACTGACAAACCAGCCCGCCATTACAGCCTCCCGCGCGGCGCGCTACCCTGTGCCGGTGGCGCGGATCATGGCAATCCGCAAAGCCTGCCCCGCGGCCCTCGGCAACGAGCAGGACCTGACTGTGGCGCGTGACCTGATCGAACACCCGGCCTGGTACAAAACCGCTATCGACGCCATACCGGACGAGGCCACCGCAGCCCCGCAGCTATCTGCCGCACACTGAATGAGCACCATGCACTCTGCCCCCCGCCTGCGAGCCGATATTGTCGCCCGCGCCATCCTCCGCCAGTCCGGGCAGGATGGGCGTATGGCTGTCATGCTCCGCCGGGGTGACCCCGATGCCGGGGGCATACTGGTTGTGCTGGCCGACCGGCAGGGTAGCGGCGTTGTCCTGCGCCAGACACGCACGCCGGAAGGGGAAGAGGCCTGGCTACGGGCCAGTGGCGACAGCCCGCTGGAGCCGCTGGCCCTGCAGGATTACCTTGACCGGCAGTTAAAATACGACCCCGACCTGTGGGTGCTGGAAATCGATGCACCCGACTTCAGCCCTCCGTTTAACGCGATACTGCTTTGACCCAGGCGGGTACATTGTGTCCTATGTCACACGGCAGCGGTGTTTATTGCATGTAAAACCCGCCGCTTTTGGCAAAGTCAGCCCGGTGCCTGTTGCGCCGGGACCAACTTTACAGCAAAGAAAGCAGGCATGTGTGCCTTTGTAACATCTGATGCTGTATCCGACGCATCACACTGCCACAGCGGGGAGAAGACCATGACGCCGCGCCGGACCCTGATCGCGCAAACGCTGCTCTCCGTGCCTGCGGCTGCCTGGCTTATCATGGCCAGCCCTGTCGCCCATGCCCAGCCGGTGCAGGGGCTGTACATCGCAGGTGAAGGTGGTGCCACCTTCAACCAGGACCAGCGTGTCCGTTCATCCTCCATGTTTCCCGACGGTCGTGACCGCTGGCAGACGGGTGGCGTCGGGCTGGGGTCCGTTGGCTGGGGCCTGGGCAACGGCTTTCGCGTGGAAGTGGAAGGGGACTATCGCAGCATGGCCTATGGCCAGTTTGCGACCGATGCCTTCCATAACCAGCAGGTTGGCGGACGCAGGCAGACTTACGGGGTCATGGCCAACGCCCTGTTTGACATGGACGTGGGCAGCCCCTGGATATTCCCCTACTTCGGCGCCGGTGTCGGCTATGGCTGGACTGCCCTGAACACCTCTGTTCGGGCACCTGGGAACCAGTTCAACCAGCATATTGGCGGCACTTTTAGCAACTTTGCCTATCAGGCCATGTTTGGTCTGGCTTTTCCCGTGCCGTGGGTTGTCGGCCTGTCCGCCACGGCGGAATACCGCTTCTGGACCATGCTTGGCCCGCAGTCGCACAGCGCAAGCTCGTGGGGCACTGTGGGGGGCACCGTCAATGGCGTGACGCAGACGCATGACTATGCGTTCTCGACTGGCAACCATGACACCAAGACCGACTTCAACCACTCCCTGATGCTGGGGCTGCGGTACGAGTTCAACCCCGCCCCGCCGCCGCCGCCAGCACCCGCAGCCCCGCCGGTGCCCGCACCGCAGGCTGCCCGCAGCTATCTGGTCTTTTTTGACTGGGACAAGGCCGACCTGACTGACCGTGCCCGCAGCATTGTCAGCACAGCCGCACAGGCCGCCGCCCATGTGGCCCTGACCCGGATTACGGTGTCGGGCTATACGGACAACTCCTCCGCCCATCCGGGCCAGAAAGCCGGGCTTGAGTATAACCTCAAGCTGTCCCTGCGCCGTGCCGAAGTGGTCAAGGCCGAACTGGTGCGTGATGGCGTGCCCGGCTCCACCATTGATATCCATGGTTATGGCGAGGCCGACCCGCTGGTCAAAACCGGCCCCAACACCAAGGAAGCCCAGAACAGGCGGGTGGAAATTCTTTTCCGCTGAGCCTATCCGGGCATTCTGCCTTTAGGCGGGTTGTCTGGACCCCATAAAAAAACCCGCGCCCTTGAGCGCGGGTTTTTTGTTGGCCACTTGGCCACCTTTTTACAGCCCTGAAAACAGCGCCGTGGACAGATAACGCTCTGCAAAGGACGGAGCGATAGCCACAATGGTCTTGCCTGCGTATTTCTTCTCACTCGCCAGCCTGTGTGCAGCATGCAGCGCAGCGCCGGAAGAAATACCGACAGGAATACCATCCAGCCGCGCACACCGCCGGGCAGCCGCTATGGCCTCCCGCTCGGATACAGTCAGCACGCCGTCCAGCAGGCTGGTATCGAGCGTTGCGGGGCAGAAGCCAGGCCCAATGCCCTGGATCCCATGGGGACCGGGCTCATCCCCGTTCAGCACAGCACTTTCGGAGGGTTCGACAGCAAACACCTGCAAGCCGGGCTTACGGGGCTTGAGCGCCATGGCAATGCCGGTTGCTGTACCACCAGTACCTGCGCCGGAGACAATCACATCCACCTCGCCCGCAGTATCGGTCCAGATTTCCTCTGCCGTGGTAGCGGCGTGGACAGCCGGGTTGGCCGGGTTGTTAAACTGGTCGGGCATCCAGGCATCGGGCGTTTCCGCCAGAATTTCATTCGCACGTGCAATGGCGCCAGCCATGCCAAGCCGTGCGGGTGTCAGTTCCACCTGGGCATCCATCAGCCGCAGCATGCGCCGCCGCTCGATAGAAGCACCCTCCGGCATGGTCACAATCAGCCGGTAGCCACGCGCCGCAGCCACAAAAGCAAGGGAAATACCGGTATTGCCCGATGTCGGCTCGACCAGCAGCGTGCGGCCGGGGGTAATCTGCCCCGCCTGTTCCGCCGCCAGCACCATGGCTGCGCCGATTCTGTCCTTGACCGAGGCGAGTGGATTAAAAAATTCCAGCTTCAACAGCAGGCGGCTTTTCAGCCCATCCTCCTGTGTCAGCCGTGGCAGGGCCACAAGGGGAGTGCCGCCAACCAGGTTAACCACCGAGTCGTAAACACGACCTCTGGGCGCGGCAAAATCGAACTGCTCTTTTTTCTGTGCTTTGCGTGTCATCCATTGCCCCGCTGAACTGTCTTTTACATCATGCACGCTTATAATACGAACTTAGTGCGTAGATAAACAGGCACCTGTCTGCTATACCGTATTCCAGTTGGGAAAACAGCCGTTCAACGGCTTATGGCAGACCACAACCGGAGGGATGAAGCCATGATTCTTCGCAAGGACAGGGTAATGACAGCCGTCCTTATTATGCTGGACGTTGCATTCTATGCTGGTCGTTCGGGCACTGTCAGCGCGGCTGATATTGCAGAACGCTCGGGCCTTGCCCGCCGTGGAATCGAACCTCTGCTCCAGGCATTGTCGCGCTCTGGCATGCTGGACAGCATCCGTGGCCCGCGTGGCGGCTACAAGCTGGGCCGCCCGCGCCGGGATATCTCGCTGGTGGACATTGCCGAGGCCGCGACCAGCAACGACACGGAAGATATGGAAAGCGCGCACAGCACGCTGCTGCGTAAGGTGATCGAACCCTGCTGGGCCGTGTTTGAGAAAGACCTCGTCAAAACCATGCGCCAGATCACGCTTGATGACCTTGTGCGTCAGGCGGAAGAGGCTGGACTGAAACGCCCGCTGAGCGAGCCCATTACATTTTCCATCTGACCATAAAAAAACGGCGTCAGAAGCCTGACGCCGTTTTTAAGACCTGAACTACTCAGGCCTGGCCTTTATGCAGGCTTAGTGCTTGCGGCGTGCCGTTGTGTGCCCACGGCTGCGGGACTTGGCAGGAGCCTTCGATTCGGCAGGCTTGGGGCCCATAATTGCCGGGTGCGGAATAACCACGCCCGTAGCGTCAACCTGCGCGGTCACGTTCAGCACCGTGCGTTCCTGACCCGGACCGGGAATCAGCGTGACGGTAAACTTGTCCTGCCCGGCATAGCCCAGTGTGGGCGTATAGCTGACATGCGTGTCGTCATCGAGGGAATAGAGGAACGCCTTGCCGTGTTCCGGCGCGGGTTCCACCCCGAAGGAGGCATAGGCCTTCCCGTTGGTCTGCGACACCTTGAGTTCGCACAGCCCGTCGTCCGAACGCACAGTCATGGTGGTGGACAACTGGCCGTTAGCGCCCTTCTGAATAGGGTCAACCTTACAGACGGCAGACTTCTTCATATATCCGAACGGATTGGGAGAACCAGTGCGGACAGGGCCGCTTGTAGTTGCACAGGCAGCAAGCAGCCCGCCCGTTAACGCCAGCCCGGCAATTCCTCTTAAGCGCACTCCACTGCTCCGCTTTTTCATAATTCTGTTGGACACTGACAACTCCCGTGCACCGTCTGCGCGCCGGGTCTGGCACATTAGTCCAAACCCGCATCCCGCATTATGGAATGAAACGCACGCCATAGAGCCGTTGCATAGCCTTTAGATCATCCCGCCACGGGAAGAAAGAGGCAGGGCGTCCATGGCCCAATGCAGCCCTGCATTGCCCGGTCTTAACCCCCTTGACACGGGCCTTGTCGCTCACAGGCAGGGGATATGGGAAAAAGACCGCTTTCTTTCCTCGCCAAATGGGCTATTGCCTTCCCCAGCATATGTTGGAGGTCCCTTCATGTTCCTTTCCCGTCTTCTTGCCGCGGGTGTCCTTGCCGCTGGCATTGTACACAGTTCTGTTACATTCGCCGCCAGCCCATGCGGCCATTCTCCCGCGCATGAGGCCTTCAACGTTCAGGGGTTGAAAAGTGAGCTTATGGTCACTGCCCTGTCCTGTAGCGCCCAGAATCGCTACAATGACTTTGTCGCCAAGTTCCGCGGCACGCTGCTGAAGGAAGAGGATAAGCTGAACAGCTATTTCCGCTCCATGTACGGCCGCAGCGCCCAGCGCGAGCACGACGACTACATCACCCAGCTGGCCAATGTGCAGTCGGAAAGAGGGTTGCAGTCCGGCACCATCTTCTGCCAGCAGCGCCTGCCCATGTTTGACGAGATCAACGCCCTGGACAGCGGGGCTGACCTGTCAGCCTATGCCGAGGCCAAGGATGTGGTTCAGCCTGCCTCCTTCGAGACCTGTGCGGCCCCTGCCGCCACATCGCGCCCGACGGCGCGCAAGCGTCCGGCCCGCGCAGCCCGCCACGCCTGAGGTCACGCTGCGGGGCGGCGCACTGCCCGCCCCGCAAGCCGCTTGACGAATCAGGAACAAAGCGGGACAGAGTGTGGCTATGAGCGATCTGTTCTCCGCACAGCCCCCCCGCAAGCCTGCCCCTGCCAGCCCCAAAGAGGCGGCCCTCCAGGCCTATGACGCCAACGCCATTGAGGTGCTTGAAGGACTGGAACCAGTCCGTCGGCGGCCGGGCATGTATATTGGTGGCACGGACGAATCCGCCCTCCACCACCTTGCAGCGGAAATTCTCGATAACGCGATGGACGAGGCCGTAGCCGGTCACGCCAACACGATTGAGGTCCGGCTTGACGCCGAGAACCGCCTGAGCGTGCGCGACAATGGCCGTGGCATACCGGTGGATGCCCACCCGCGCTTTCCCGACCGCTCCGCGCTGGAAGTAATCCTGACCACGCTGCATGCGGGGGGTAAATTCTCCGGCAAGGCATACGCAACGTCGGGCGGCCTGCACGGGGTTGGCTCCTCCGTCGTGAATGCCCTGTCCGCCCGGATGGATGTGGAAATTGCACGTGACCGTGGTGTCTGGCGGCAGTCCTACGAACGCGGCAAGCCGGTCACCCAGTTGGAACGTGTCGGCAGTGCCCAGAATCGGCGCGGCACGCTGATTACCTTCCAGCCGGACCCCGAAATTTTTGGCACCCATGTCTTTATTCCCGCCCGGCTGTACAAGCTATGCCGGTCCAAGGCGTTCCTGTTCCGCGGCGTGACCATCCGCTGGTCATGCGACCCGGCACTGGTCCGCACGGGTGATGACACCCCGACCGAGGCTGTACTGCATTTTCCCGGTGGGCTGGCTGACAGCCTGACGGATGAGCTTGGCCCCAGCGCCCCCCTGTTGGCCCCCCTGTGGGCAGGTGAAGCCCCCTTGCCCCCGGCTGCTGACGGCACCGAGACGGGCAAGGTGGAATGGGCGGTCGCATTTCTGGACAGCGGCACAGCCTCTCTGGTGTCCTACTGCAACACCATCCCGACACCTCAGGGTGGCACGCATGAGACCGGCTTCCGCAATGCGCTGGTCAAAGGCTTCCGGGCATGGGGGGAGCAGCGGTCCATCAAGAAAGCACAGAGCATTACGGCTGATGATGTTCTGGGCATGATTGCCGGGCGGCTTTCCGCTTTTATCCGTGACCCGCAGTTTCAGGGTCAGACCAAGGAAAAACTGACCACGGCAGAAGCCGCCAAGCTGCTGGAAACAGCCCTGCGCGATCGGTTTGACCATTGGCTGGCGCAGAATCCACCCCAGGCGGACGCCCTGCTGGCTTTTGTGATCGAACGGGCGGAAGAACGCCTGCGCCGCAAGGAGCAGAAGGACACCCCGCGCAAAAGTGCCACGCGCCGCCTGCGCCTGCCCGGCAAGCTGACCGACTGCACCAAGGAACACGCCCCCGATACCGAAATCTTTCTGGTCGAGGGCGACTCGGCAGGTGGTTCCGCCAAGCAGGCCCGCAACCGCGAGACACAGGCCGTGCTGCCCCTACGCGGCAAAATCCTGAACGTCGCCAGCGCTACGACAGAAAAGCTACGTGCCAACCAGGAACTGCGCGACCTGATCGAAGCTCTGGGTTGTGGGTCAGGCGACCATTTTGACCTGAGCAAGCTGCGTTACGGTCGTGTCATCATCATGACTGACGCTGACGTGGACGGTGCCCATATTGCCTCCCTGCTCATGACATTTTTCTACCGCGAGCTGCCTGAACTGGTGCGTAACGGCCATCTCTATCTGGCCCAGCCGCCCCTGTACCGCCTGACACAGGGTGCGCACAGCGTTTACGCCATGGATGACGCCGACCGGGACCGCAAGATGAAGTCCGAGTTCAAGAACAAGGGTAAGATTGATGTCTCCCGCTTTAAAGGTCTGGGGGAAATGCCCCCTGCTGACCTGAAGGAGACCACCATGGACCCACGCCGCCGTACACTGTTGCGTGTTGTCACCCCGCAGGAAGACCGCCTGAATACCCGCCAGCGGGTAGAAAGCCTGATGGGCCGCAAGCCGGAACTACGGTTTGCCTTTATTCAGGAACACGCCCGCACGGTTGATGCGCTGCTGGATATCTGAGTCCACCTACCATCAGGCAGGCACAACGCCTGATGGCATGACCCTGCGCAGGGCCGTATTTTCCAAAACCCCATACCAAAAAGGCCGGGCATTGCTGCCCGGCCTTTTTGGTATCAATGCCCCGCAATAGCGGGACTGGTCAGCCCGTATTACCGGCTGGCCAGATGGACGACATCATGGGCAGATGCTGACAGCCTGTCTGCTGCCATACCGTGCACGGCCTGCATGACAACCGGATCAAACAGTCGCGTAAAGCTGGACGGGTGCACGCCCATCCACAGGGTCACGACCGCAAGCGGGATCAGCACCGCCATTTCGCCCGCTGTCAGGTCACGCATAAGGGCAACAGTGCCCTTAACGCCGCCAAACAAGGCCCGACGATACAGCGAGAGCATATAGACAGCCCCCATGATCATGGTGCCACCGGCCAGAAGAGCCACCCAGAAAGAAACCCGCACAGCGCCCATAAGCACCAGCAGTTCACCCACAAACGACCCCGTGCCGGGCAGGCCGACATTGGCCATGGTGAACAGCATGGCCAGCAGCGCCAGAATGGGCATCTGCCGGGCAACACCCCCCAGAGCGTTGATCTCGCGCGTTTCCGCCCGCCAGGTTACAGCCGCAACGCAGAAGAACAGCCCCGCAATAACCACACCGTGCGAGAGCATCTGGAAAATAGCGCCGTCGATCCCTTCCGCCGTGAGCGTAAACAGCCCGACCGCAATCATGCCCATGTGCGAAAAGGAGGAATACGCGACCAGCCGCTTCATATCCGTCTGGGCAAAGGCGACAAAGGCCGCATAGATAATAGCCACCACGCCAAGTGCGAGCAGGTAGGGAGCAAACAGGCGGGCGGCATCAGGGAACATCAGCACGCCAAACCGCAGCAGGCCATAAGCCCCGGTCTTGGACAGCACACCGGACAGCATGGCCGAGGCCGGTGTGGGGGCCTCGGTATAGGCATCGGGCAACCAGGCATGCAGGGGGAACAGCGGCAGCTTGGCACCAAAGGCCAGAATAAAGGCCAGCAGCAGCCAACCCTGCAACGGCTGGGCAAAGCCCGTGTGCATAAGGGTGGGAATATCGGTGGTGCCCGCATAAAGCCACATGGTGATCAACCCGACCAGCATGAACAGCGAACCACCAAAGGTGAACAGGAAGAACTGGAGCGAGGCCCAGGCCCGGCGCGGGCCACCCCACACCCCGATCATCAGGCTACCGGGGATCAAGGTTGCTTCATAAAAGACATAGAACAGCACCAGATCCTGCGCGGAAAACAGGCCGAAGAGTGCTGTCTCCAGCAGGAGCATGGCAACAATAAAGTCCCGCCCCTGTGTCTGCACACTCCGCCAGCCTGCCGCGAGAGCCAGCGGCGTCAGAAAAGCCGTGAGCAGGATAAACACCAGCGAGATGCCATCCACTCCGGTATGATAGGTAATACCGTAGTCGGACAGCCAGCTCAGACGGGTTTCAAACTGCAGGCCGGGCACAGCGGGGTTGAATTCCACCCACAGCAGCACGCTCAGCCCGAAGGTTATCACCGTTGTCCAAAGGCCCAACCAGCGTGCGGAACGGTCCCTGTTTTCGGGGCCACCGGAACACAGAAGGGCACACAGCGCTCCTGCCAGAGGAAGATAGGTTATCAGCGAAAGCAGGATCGGCTGCACGACTTCACCACCCTATGGGTTAGATTGCACGGTCTTGGGGATACTGCGCCTTTTCGGCAGAGGTTTCCAGCGCAGGGCAGTTCACGTTCAGCCGACTATTGCCCTCTTGATCGGCCAGTAAGGACACCTAACGGCGGCCAAACATTTTCTCAAGGTCGCCACGGCTGAGCTTCAGCCATGTCGGACGGCCGTGGGAGCATGTTCCCGCACGGGGGGTGGCCTCCATCTGGCGCAGCAGGGCATTCATTTCCTCGGCTGTCAACCGCCGTCCAGCACGGATACTGCCGTGGCAGGCCATGCGGGCGATAACCGCATCCAGCCGGCCATCAAGGGCTGCCATTTCGTCAGGGGTGCCATGCTCGTCCCCGTCGAGTTCCTCCGCCAGGTCCCGCAGCAGGCCGCGGGCATCGGTCGCACCCAGCAGACCGGGCAAGGCCCTGACCAGTACGGAGTCTCCGCCAAAGGCCTCAATTTCCACGCCGAGTCTTTCCAGCATGTCCTGACTGGCCAGCAGGCGCTCCACCCCTGTACGCGGCAGATCCACCACGTCGGGCACCAGCAGCCTTTGCGCCACAACACGCCCGCCCAGAAACTGCTGGCGCAGGCGCTCGTGGGTCAGGCGTTCATGGGCGGCATGCTGGTCCACCAGCACAAGGCTGCCATCGCCCGTTACAGCCAGTACGTACGTATCGAGCACCTGGGCAATGGCAGCACCCAGCGGGTGCTCGTTCACACCCCCAGCCCCGCCAGCCACGGATTCTAAACTGACAACATGGCCGGGCGGGGTCGCCATAACTGGCGGAGGGGCAACCATGCGGGCGGAAGGAGTGTCGCCAAAATGCAGGCGACCGTCAGAAAAGCCTGGGGGTTGCGGGGCAGGCCCACGTGCAGCATCCGGCACAGGAGCATTGGCCCATGCCGCTGGCTGCGTGGGCAATGCCGCCTGCTCGGGCGGGTACCAGATACGCGCCCCGCGTGACATGGAGGACAGAACAGGCCGTACCCCTATGCCCCCTGCCCCGTTTTCCAACGCCCGCTGGATAGCCCCGATCACCAGAGAGCGCACGGCGGCTTCGTCCGCAAAGCGCAATTCCGTTTTAGCGGGGTGTACGTTCACATCCACCATATCGGGCGGGACAGACAGCATGAGGGCCACGACAGGGTGCCGACCGGGCTCGATCACACGCCGGTAGGCCACCCGCACCGCCGTACGCAGCACCGGGTCCACCACGGGCCGCCCGTTGACCAGCATGAACTGCCCGCTGGCCGTCGCCCGATGGACCGATGGCGGGCAGATAAAACCCGACAGCACCATACCCGTGCGCTCTTCCGACAGGCTGATAAAACCATCGGCCTCATCAGCTTCCAGCAGTGCGGCTGCGCGGGCTTCCATATCCTGCTCTGGCAGGTTGAAAACTTCCCGCCCGTCCATGACAAGCCGCAGCGCGGTATGGGGCATGGCCATAGCTAGGCGACGGACCACCATTTCAGCATGGCGGCCTTCGACCTTGGCACTTTTTAGAAATTTACGGCGGGCTGGGGTGGCAAAAAACAGATCTTCCACCACCACGCTGGTACCCGGAGCCCCGGCAGTTGGTTCCGGCGGGACTGTCTGCCCCCCCTCAACCCGGATACGCCAGGCTTCCTCCGCCCCACGTGGCCGTGACGTAATGCACAACCGAGCTGCCGCCCCGATAGATGGCAGAGCCTCCCCCCGGAAGCCAAGCGTGCTGATCCGCACAAGGGTTTCATCGCTGAGCTTGGAGGTGCAGTGTCGCTCTACCGCAAGGGCTAGGTCCTCGGGCGACATGCCAATGCCGTCATCCGTGACCACAATCCTGTCCACCCCGCCCCCATCAAGGGCGATGTCAAGGCGGCGTGCCCCGGCATCCAGCGCGTTTTCAAC
This sequence comes from Acetobacter vaccinii, assembly GCF_008365315.1. Taxonomy (NCBI): domain Bacteria; kingdom Pseudomonadati; phylum Pseudomonadota; class Alphaproteobacteria; order Acetobacterales; family Acetobacteraceae; genus Acetobacter; species Acetobacter vaccinii. The sequence continues at coordinate 330,504 of NZ_CP043506.1, forward strand.
CAGTTCCTTCAACGCGGCGGCGGGCCGCTCGATCACCTCACCCGCAGCGATGCGGTTGACAATAACCTCCGGCAGGCGACGCACCCGGGCAGGCATGTCCGGCTGAGGGGCGGCCTCATGCCCGGCAGACAAGTCCGACACCACTAAAAGCCCAGGTTAAAGCAGGCCCGCTTTGGCGGCCTTTTGTGTGGGGGTCACACCCTTTGTCGGCGGGTTGCCCAGGGCTGCATTGGTTTTCAGGCGGCGGTTTTCACCATCCGTATCCACTACGGACCCGGCCTTGGCCCCTTTCCAGAACATGATCTGCTCCACAAAGCCCGCACCTGCGGCCCCCAGTTCACCATTGTCGGGCATATCAGCCGCGGCACTGGCACGGTTGATCAGAATGGTCTGGCCCTCGCTGGTGTCCCCACCCGTGCCGCGCAGTGCAACGTCGGGCGACAGGGTTTCCAGCGCTTGCAGACGTTCATTTTCGTCCTGCCTGTGCTCGTCTTCCTTGCTGGGTTTTACCAGTTCTTCAGACGGCGGCATGGACAGGGGGGAGCGGGTGGTAACCGTATATTCGTCCGGCATGCTGCGTTCGAGGCCGAACGCACGAGCGGCCTCGCTGCCTGAACAGCCGCTGAGCATGAAGCTGCTGCCCAGCAGCAGCACCGGAGAAAGCAGGGTCGAAACACGGCGCACAATCATATGCTTTCCACTTATTCCTGAAAAACCGCAGGGTCTGCCTGCGGGCGGCTTGTTTAATCCGGCGCGGCCTGCCGACCACCAGACAGGCAATTCTGCAATAGCAGCACGCATACCGCGCATACTATAGCGGAATCAGCGATATTGAATACATACCACGACCACCCGAATGCATGTGCGTGCAGAAAATCGACAACAGCGCCGTACCGCGCCCGGTCGATAACATTGCCAATGGCCCCCCCGGCCACAGCTCCCACACACATGGCGGTCAGCTTGCTGGGGGTGCGGTACATCCACACCACCAGCAGGCAGGCCACCGCCAGCGCGACCACGGAAAACACCAGTCGCCCGGCATCTCCCAGCCAGCCAAACATGCCAAATGTGACCGCCCTGTTCCACACCATGGTGAAATTAAGAAACGGCAATACCTGAACAGACCCGCGTGCAGGCAGGTCAAGGCCGTAGAGAATCCAGTATTTGCTCAACTGATCGGCTGACAGGGTCAGCATCAGCACCAGCAGGCCAAGGCCGAAGGGCCGCAGCATGAAAGGTTTTTTCACGCGCCCTCCGGGGTCGCGGCTTCCATCCCCGTCACCACATCGGCGCAGCGCAGGCACAGGCCCGGACGATCAGCGCGGGAGCCGGTTTCGGGCAGCACTTTCCAGCAGCGCACACATTTTTCGCCCTCAGCCACATGCACCACAGGGGCACCGTGCAGCAGACCGCCTTCATCCCCTTCGACGTAAACCGAGGCACTGGTCGGGTCGATCACCACCTCGACATGCGAGACAATGGCCAGTTCGCTCCAGTTGACACCGGCAAACAACGCGGCCTCTTCCTGCGACAAGGTCAGTTCCACATTGGCCTGCAGGGAAGACCCAATGGCTCCACTCCGCCGTGCGCCTTCGATTTCAGTCGTGATGACACGCCGGACAGCACGGATCCGCGTCCAGCGCTCTTCCAGTTCCGGGTCCATCCATTCCAGCGGCATATCCACAAATGCCTGCTCGTGCACGCTATTCTCTGTGCCAAAGCGGGCTGTCCAGGATTCTTCCGCCGTAAACACCAGCACCGGGGCCAGCCAGGTGGTCAGGCAACGATGCAGAATATCCAGCACCGTGCGCACAGCCCGACGTGTGGGGCTGGAGGGTGCGTCGCAGTACAGGGCATCCTTGCGGATATCAAAATAGAACGCCGACAGGTCGGTGGTGCAGAAACCATGCAGCGCAGGGTAAACGCCAACCCATTCATGCGTTTCCACCGCACGGGCAACCAGACCACCCAGTTCTGTCAGGCGGTGCAGGACCCAGCGCTCAAGCTCAGGCAGTTCAGCATAAGGGACGGCTTCGGCCTGGGTAAAACCATCCAGACCACCCAGCAGCCAGCGCAGCGTATTACGCAGCCTGCGATAGAGTTCACCCTGCTGTTTGAGAATTTCCTTCCCAATACGCAGGTCATCATTGGTGTCGGAGTTCATCACCCACAAGCGCAGGACATCTGCCCCCATGGTGTCGTTGACATCCTGCGGCGCAATGACGTTGCCAAGGGACTTGGACATCTTGCGGCCATGCTCATCCAGCACAAAGCCGTTGGTGACCAGTGCGCGGAAAGGCGCAATGCCGCGTGTGCCCACGCTCTCCAGCAAGGAGGACTGGAACCAGCCACGATGCTGGTCCGACCCTTCCAGATACAAATCGGCAGGGAATGTCAGGCCGGGGCGGCCCAGAACAAAAGCGTGGGTGGAGCCGCTTTCAAACCAGACATCGACAATGTCAAAAACCTGCTCGTAGGCATCTGCATCACGGTCGGGACCGAGGAAACGCTCGGGCGGAGAGTTGTACCACGCATCGGCCCCTTCCGTGCGGAAGGCATCGACCACACGCTGCATCACCTGTGCATCACGCAGGACTTCGCCGGTGTGCTTTTCCACAAAGACCGCAATGGGCACACCCCAGGCGCGCTGGCGGCTGATGCACCAGTCCGGGCGCGTCCGCACCATGGAGGTCAGGCGGTTACGGGCCTGTGCAGGCACAAAGGTCACATCGTCCAGCGCAGCCAGAGCATTATCACGCAGCGAGTTCTCGCCATCCATACGGATGAACCACTGCGGTGTGGCCCGGTAGATGACCGGTGCGCGCGAACGCCAGGAATGCGGGTAGGAATGGACAATCTGCCCACGCCCCACAAGCCCTGCGGGAGCGCGGCCTGCGGCGGTGGCTTCCTCCATCACTTCGGACAGGGCCTCGCACACAACGTCGGCGGCCTTGAAGACATGCACACCCGCAAAACGCGGCACCCACGGGGCGTAAGTGCCATCGGCCTGCACAACCTCAGGCACCTCGATGCCGTGGGCGCGGCAGAGCTGGAAGTCGTCCTCACCATGGGCCGGAGCCTGATGCACCAGGCCGGTGCCTGCCTCGGTGGTTACAAAGTCCCCCGCCAGCATGGGCACGTCAAAATCATACCCGGCCCCACGCAGCGGATGGGCGCAGACAACGCCTTCCAGCGCCGTACCCGGCAGGGTGTACAGCACATGATGCGCCGCGACGTGGGCTTCCTTACAGAAGGAATCCACCAGAGCTTCCGCCACAATAACCTTGGCTCCGGGCTCCAGCAGGGCACCCGGCTCGGTCTCGTTTACCTGCAGGACCACGTAGGTGATGTCCGGCCCATATGCCAAGGCGCGGTTACCGGGAATGGTCCATGGCGTTGTGGTCCAGATCACGACCGAAACATCGGCCAATGCCTGGGCAGGCGTGGGGTCCCGCACAATGGGGAAAGCCACCAGAATGGTGGTGGACGTGTGGTCGTGATACTCAATCTCGGCTTCTGCCAAAGCCGTTTTCTCAACCGGGCTCCACATGACCGGACGCAGACCACGATAGAGCTTGCCGTTGAGCAGAAAGCGCCCAATTTCCTCAGCGATGGCCGCTTCGGAGGAAAAATCCATGGTGGCGTAGCGGTTGTGCCATTCGCCCTGCACACCCAGCCTGCGGAATTCCTCCATCTGCACATTCAGCCAGCGGGCGGCATAGGCCCGACATTCGGCGCGGAATTCCAGCACCGGGACGCTGTCCTTGTCGCGCTTGGCCTTGCGGTATTCTTCCTCGACCTTCCACTCAATCGGCAGACCGTGGCAGTCCCAGCCCGGCACATAGCGTACGGCATAGCCGGACATGCGGTGCGCGCGATTGATGACGTCCTTGTTAATCTTGTTCAGCGCATGGCCAATGTGCAGGTTGCCGTTGGCGTAGGGCGGGCCATCATGCAGGGTAAAGGTCGGGCGGCCCTCGGCCTGGGCGACCAGTCGCTCGTCCAGCCCACTTGTGCGCCAGTGCTCCAGCCATTTGGGTTCCTGCACAGGCAGGCCCCCACGCATGGGGAAGGATGTACGCGGAAGAAACACCGTATCGCGATACTGGTCGGCGAGGCTGGTTTTGTCCGGTTCACTGCTGGATGTGGTCATGAGCGGCAGAAGTCACTTCAGGTTCGGGTTCATGGCACGGGCGGGCGTACAGCACATGCAGGCCACCCCGGCGTTTCTTATCAGGGAAGGGAACAGGAAGGGTCAAGGGGGGCAGCCAGCACCTGTCGGGCCAGAGCCGCGTCCTGCGCGATCTGGGCCTTGAGCGCATCCAGCCCGGCAAAGCGCTGTTCGGCCCGTAGCAGGCGGTGCAGAGCAACGGAAATCCGCTGGCCGTACAGATCACCCTCAAAATCAAACAGATGCACTTCCAACCGACTTTCCTTGCCGTCAGCAATCGTCGGGCGCAGGCCGATATTGGCAACACCGGGGTGACGCGTGCCATCCGACAGGCAGACGGTCACGGCATACACACCGCGTGCAGGTTCCAGATGGCGGCCAAGGGGCACATTGGCGGTGGGAAAGCCCAGCAGGCGACCGCGCTTGTCCCCATGCTGCACATCGCCCTGGATACGCCATGGCCGCCCCAGTTCCTCGGCCGCCTTTTCGGGGTAGCCGTCCTGCAACAGCCGCCGAATCCGGGTGGAGGAATACGGCCCGCCCACATCGCTCAGGGTTGGCACCTGGGTAAAGCCTATGCCCAGCGCCTCTGTCCGGGCGGCAAGGAAGGCGGCATCCCCCCCACGTCTGTGGCCAAAGGCAAAATCCTGCCCGCAGCCAACATGCCGCAGGCCAAGAGCCTGATGCAGCACATCGTTGACAAATTCCTCGGCCGACATGCTGGCAAAGGCTGTGTCAAACCGGATCTGGAAAACATGCTGCACGCCCAGAGCCGCCAGAGCCGCCAGCCGCTCCTCCGGCAGGGTCAGGCGGAAGGCCGGGTCCTGCGGGCGGAACAGTTCCCGCGGGTGGGGTTCAAACGTTACGACCGCACGCGGCAGGTCGGGCCGGGCGGCATGCACCGAATGCACCAGATGGGCATGGCCCAGATGCACCCCGTCAAAATTACCAAGAGCTGCGGCACACCCCAGCGCAGCGGTAGGGACAGTTTTCCAATCCGTGTGAAGCTGGGCCTGTGCGCTCACCCTCAACCCTCCCCCGGCAGTCCGAACAGGCGGGCCGCCTCGGGTAGGGATGTCGTAACCGGGTGGCGGGTGCCCGCAACCGTGCCATCCTCTGGCCGGGCAATCTGACAGACCCGCAGGCCTGCCTGCGCGGCGGCATCCAGTTCCGCCTCGATATCGGACAGAAACAGCACATCCGCAGCGTGCCAGCCTGCCTGCGCCACAATGGCGCTGTAGCTTGCCGCGTCCTTTTTACCGCCCATCCGCAGGTCGTAAAAACCGCTGAACAGGGCTTTCACATCCCCCTGCGCCGTATAGCCATACACAAGGCGCTGTGCCGCTTCCGAACCGGAGGAATACACTGCCAGCGCAACACCTGCGGCATGCAGGGCCCGCAGGCAGGGCAGCACATCGGGGTAGAGTGCGGCCACCAGTTCGCCCCTGGCGTAGCCTTTTTCCCAGCACAGCCCTTGCAGGGTTTTCAGCGGGGCTACTTTTGCGTCCTCATCCATCCAGCGTTCAAGCTGTTCCAGCGGGGGCACACCGGGCGCCAGTTCCGCCGTCTGTGCCAGCGCGGCCTGCACTGTGGCATCCCCACCGTGCTGGACCAGAAACAGCGCCAGATGAGTGCGGGCGTAAGGGAACAGCACGTCATGCACAAAGGATACCGGCAGGGTTGTGCCTTCGATATCAAGCAAGACCACGCGCGGCGCGCCCTGGGGGAGTGTCTGCATCAGGCGGGCCTCAGTTGGCGAAGGAGGGAAACTGCCGGGCAATATCGCTGCCCGTATAATGGGCAACCCATCCTTCCTTGTGTGTGAAAATACGGAGTGTGACCATATCGGGTTCCGGCCCGGCATCAAACCAGTGGCGTATCCCTTCCGGCACGGAAATCAGGTCGCTCTGGGTGCAATGGATGTCATACACCCGCCCATCCAGATGGATGACAAAATGCCCCCCACCGTGGACGAAAAACCTGACCTCGTCCTCACTATGGGTATGCTCGCTCAGAAACTTCTCACGCAGGGCTGGCAGGCCCGGAGTGGCCGGAGTAATGCGAAGCACATCGGCCGAGCCAGCCCCCGTCTCCCCCATCAACTGGTCCAGAAACGGACGATAGGCCGCCAGCACCGTGGCCTCATCCGCATCACGCGGCGGGATCTGCGGGCCTTCCCAGCGTTCAAAACGGATGCCCTTGGCACCCAGCACGCTGGCAATCTCAGTTGCATCGGTTGTACGCAGCACGGGGTGGCCCGGCGTGCTGTCGTCATAAATGCTCAGTTCGCTCATGCTCGTGCCCTCCGCCGTTCCAGTTCGCAGGCCAGAAGGAACTCCAGCCCTTCCAGCCGGGCCAGCGCCATGTCCATGTCGCGGCCCCACACATACACACCATGCCCACGGATAATGTAGCCTGCGGGCATACGACCAAAAAACGGCTCCACCACAGTGGCAAGGCGCGCAATGTCCTGGTCGTTGTCAAACAGGGGGATGGCAATGCTGGCGTCGTGGGTGGTCTGCCCTTCAAACACCTTTTGCACTTCGTAATCACGCAGGATCAGGGCAGGTTCACGCACATCCATGGACAGCACGGTGGAGGCGACGGAATGCCCGTGCAGCACCGCGCCAACCTGGGGCATCAGCCTGTATGCCTGACAGTGCAGCAAAGTTTCGGCACTGGGCTTGTTGGCGGGGTCATGGGGGTGGCCAGCCTCGTCAACGGTAATGACGTCATCTGTCCGCAGAAAACCCTTGTGACAGCCCGAGCGGGTAATGGCGATACGCCCATCCGCCAGGCGGCAGCTGATGTTGCCAGCCGTGGCTGGCACCCACCCGCGCAGGTCCATTCTCTGACCCGCCCGCACGATATCCTGTGCGCCACGGTTTTTTTCCGCGACAGTCTTGTCCATGATTATTCCAGTGCGATTATTGGGAAAGAGGGCGCCTTACTTGCGAACCGTCTGATCCACCGTAGCGCCAGCCTGCTGTGTGGAGGCAACACCCGCGGGCGGCGGGGGGATCTGCCCACCCTGCTGCGGGGCGGAAGAACCCTCCATCGGCTCATCATCAGCCATATGCTTCTTGAAGGACTTGATGCCCTTGGCCATGTCCCCCATCAGCGTGCTGATCTTGCCGCCGCCCCCAAAGAGAACCAGCACGACCGCAAGCACGATCAGCCAATGCCAGATGCTCAAGCTACCCATATCCCATCATTCCTTACCCTGGGCCGCGCCTGTGCGCCCCCAATCTTCCACCCATGCCAGAGTGTTTGTACATGAGGGCGAACACGCCTGCATGCAAGCCTCATTTACCGCTGCCCGCGCCAAAGCTGTCAGCTCCCCCTGTCGGGCCGGGGCTCTACAAACCCGTACGCAGGATACACTGTCTTGCCCATAGCATGAACAGGCGACCACCACACCCGCACGCGTGACCAGTCATTACCTGGTGAGACATCAACCACCGGCGCATGCCGTGTCACGCTGCCCGGTTCCCAGTTGGCATGGTCAACCAGCACCAGTCGGGAACTGCTGACCTGCCGCACCACGGACACATGCCCCAGCGGCAGCTGCCGCGTAGAGCGAAAAACCAGAACATCCCCCTCATGCGGGACGGAGGAACGCGCATACTGGCCCGCAGCCCCACCCCACCAGGACGCCGCAGACCCAGACAGCTTGATATCGGAATGGGAGCGCGCATACGGCACGCACTGGACAGACCCGTTCCACCCCCCATGGCCTGACGACCCACAGGCCGCCAGCAGCAGGGTGGGCAGCAGCACAAGGCCCCGCCTCACGATTCGGCTTTCATGCGTTCCAGCCACTGCCATGCCTCATCCCCATCCATCTCAAGGGCACGCTGGGCTGTGTCACGCCCAAAGCCTGCCCGCGCCAGCACGCCCAGCGCGCGGGCTGCCTGTGTCGGATCAGCTTCGGTCGAGGCCTCACCCGGCACCGCAAACGGGCCGAGCTTGCGCCTACGGGCCAGAACCAGTGCCGCGCAAAGGTCGCGCTCGGCCCGGTCCAGTCCGCCACCCTCCTCCTGCGCATCAACCACGGCAGCCCGGACCGAGGCATCCACCCCACGGGCAGCCAGATGGGCCTGCACAGCCTGCACCGACCGGCCTGACCGCATGAGCCTGCCTGCGCGTGAACGGGCAAAAGCGTGGTCATCCACAGCGCCCAGCCCCGCCATTTCCTGCACAATCTCCTCCACAACCGCGCCTAAGGCGCGGGCTGTCTGCGCGACCTCCTGCGCGTCGGCCCCAGCAGCCTCTGCCAGATGTTGCCAGCGGGCAATCCGGCGCAAAAGCACACGCCCCAGCCCGTGCCGGGTTGTGCCAAAACGGGCCAGGTGCGCCAAAGCCGCAGCCCGCAGCGCGGCACGGTCAGGCGGCACCACTGCGCCAGATGGGGAGGAAGAACTGTCCATGGCGGTTATCTTACGCATCCTCCCACACGACGGAAACACCCTTTGCGGGCGCAGTGGACAGCCATACCCTTTAGCATACAGCCATGCCGGAAACGCACGGTTTACATGCCTTATTTTCATGACAGATATTTGACTCGACCGCGCGGATCACGTCATGATGGAAAACAGAAACGGACCGCCCGCTCCATTCTAGGCAGCGGGCGCTTTTCGTTTTGCATCCGCAGCAACCGCATTTCACCATTCAGGTTCAACAACCGCCAGCACAAAGACGAAACCCATGATCTCTCCCCTTATGCCGACCTACAAGCGCGCTGATCTCGCTTTCGAGCGGGGCGACGGCGTATGGCTGCAAACATCGGATGGGCGACGATTCCTGGATTTCGCCTCAGGCATTGCCACGTGCTCGCTGGGCCATGCACACCCCCACCTTGTCGAAAGCATTCGTACACAGGCAGGCCTGGTCATGCATGTGTCCAACCTGTTCCGCGTGCCCCAGGCCGAGCGGCTGGCTGAACGGCTGGTGGCCAATACCTTTGCCGACAGTGTCTTCTTCTGCAATTCCGGCGCGGAAGCCAATGAAGGTATGGTGAAGATGGCCCGCCGCGCGCAGATGCTGGCAGGCCACCCCGAGCGGACCGACATTCTCTGCATGGATGGGGCCTTCCATGGCCGTACACTGGCCATGCTGGCAGCCACCGGCAACCCCAAGTATCTGGAAGGATATGGTGAGACCGTATCGGGTTTCCCCCATGTCCCTTACAACGATATTGAAGCCGTGCGGGCCGCCATTACGCCCAATACAGCCGCCATTATGCTCGAACCCATTCAGGGCGAAAGCGGCATCAAGGTCGCCAGTGTCGAGTATCTGCGCGCCCTGCGTGCTCTGTGTGATGAGACGGGGATTTTCCTCGCACTGGATGAAGTGCAGTCAGGTGTAGGCCGCACGGGCTATCTGTTTGCCCATGAGCGTGCAGGCATTACCCCCGATATCATGAGCAGCGCCAAAGGTCTGGGCGGGGGCTTTCCCATCGGGGCCATCCTCGCGCGGGAAGGGCTGGCTCAGGGCATGACACCGGGCACCCATGGCACCACCTTTGGCGGCAACCCGCTGGCCTGCGCGGCCGCCAACGCCGTGCTGGATGTGCTGCTGGCCCCCGGCTTTATGGAACAGATACGCGCACGCGGCACTTTTCTGGCCGGGCTGCTGGACAAGCTGATGGCCGACAGGCCCGGCATTTTTGCCCAACGCCGTGGCCTTGGCCTGCTGGTCGGGCTGCGATGCATCCCCCCTGTGGGTGATGTGCAGGACGCAGCGCAGGAGGCCGGTCTGCTGTGCGTGACCGCGGGCGACAACGTACTGCGTCTGGTCCCGCCCCTGACCGTGTCGGAAGATGAATGCCGCCAGGCCGTTGCCCGCCTGAACCAGGCCATAGACAGCCTGAAAGCCACCAACACACCCTCGCCTGTTCTGGAGCCCGCACCGTGAGCGCTGTCGTTTCCACCGTTTCCCCGTCCCTTACCCCGATGGAACCGCGCCATTTCCTTGACATCAAGGACCTGGACAGCGCGACACTGCGGCAGATTCTTGATGTCGCACGCGGTATCAAACGCATGCAAAAGGGCCGCCGCTTTCCCCTGCACCCGCGCCAGCCTCTGGCCGGGCGGCAGGTCGGGCTTATGTTCTCACGCCCGTCCACCCGCACCCGTATCTCGTTTGAGGTCGGGGTGCGCCAGCTTGGGGGGGATGCGGTTGTCCTGTCCTCGCAGGACATGCAGCTTGGCCGGGGGGAAAGCATTGCCGATACCGCCCGCGTGCTGTCCCGCTTTGTGGACGCCATCATGCTGCGTACGGGTAATACCAACGCCCTGCATGAGCTGGCCCGCTGGAGCACTGTGCCCGTCATCAACGGCCTTACCCCCAATTCCCACCCCGCGCAGATCATGGCCGATATCATGACCTACGAGGAGCACCGGGGCCCCATCCGTGGCCGCACCTTTGCCTGGGCTGGGGACGGCAACAATGTGCTGGTCTCGCTGATCGAGGGGGCTGTGCGCTTTGGCTTTAACCTGCATGCGGCCACCCCGCCGGATATGAAACCCCCGCAGGAGGTGCTTGACTGGGCCAGGAACGAAGGCGGCACTGTGGAATGGACAGCCGACCCGCGTGAAGCTGCCCGAGGGGCCGACTGTATTGTCACAGATACATGGGTCAGCATGTCTGACTCACCGACCGAAGCCGCGTCCCGCATAGCGCGGCTGGAGGCTTATCAGGTCAATGCAGCGCTGATGGCACTTGCCGCCCCCGATGCCCTGTTCATGCACTGCCTGCCTGCCCATATTGGTGAGGAAGTTACGGACGAGGTTTTTGAAGGCCGTCAGTCCATTGTTTTCGACGAGGCGGAAAACCGCCTGCATGCCCAAAAGGGTATTCTGGCCTGGGCGCTTGGCGGTGCCCACTGGACAGCCTGGGGCAAGGAGTAAACGCCATGACCAGTCAAACCCCCACCAGCACCGAAGACACCCCCTCCGTCCCCGGCTGGGTGGAAGGGAGCCTGGATACCATTCTGTCCAGCCTGCCTTTCGCCGCCGACACGCTGGCCCCGCTGCGCGCACGTTATCTGGACTGTCTGGCCACTTGCGGCCGCGTTGCCGACCTGGACAGTGAGCACGATGCCTGCCGCAAAACCCTGCTGACAGCCCTGCGCAACACCCTGGGGCTGGATGAAGATGCCCTGCGTGACCTGGAGCGCAAGCTGGAAAAGCTGGAATTGGATATTTCCGCCGATATCTGATACCCGCCGCCCAGCTCCCTCCCCTACCAGCAGCGCAGGATAGACCCCATGGAAACACCGGCTTTTCTTGACCGTGACCGCCCGGATGTGCCCGACCTTGTCATTCCCGGTGGCATCACCCCCTTCCATCTGGATGGGCGGCCTGTCCGGGGCAGGCTGGTGCGCCTTGGGGTTCTGGCCGACACATTACTGACCCGCCATGACAACCCTGCCCCTGTGTCCTGCCTTGCAGGCAAGGCGCTGGCTCTGGTGGCGGCACTGTCCTCCGCGCTGAAGTTTGACGGCTCCTTTTCCCTTCAGGTCAAAGGGGATGGGCCGGTGTCCATGCTGGTGGCCGACTGCACCAGCACCGGAGCACTGCGCTTTTATGCCCGCATTGATGCCGAGGCGCTGGACACCCTGCTGGCTGCCAACCCGACCCCAACCGACCATGAACTGCTGGGCAACGGTTATCTGGCCCTGACCGTGGATCAGGGGCCGGACATGGAACGCCACCAGGGCATTGTGGACATAGCAGGTGATGACCTTGCCGCCATGGCCATGCACTACTTTGCCACCAGCGAGCAGCATGCCTGCTGGCTTATGCTGACCTGCGCCATGACCGATACCGGCTGGCAGGCGGGCGGGCTTGTGCTGGAACGCATCGCCGGGGAAGGTGGTGTTGACCCCGTCGGCACTGCGGACGCCAATGCCGAGTGGGAAACGGCCACCATCCTGGCCATGACCCTGACCGCGCGCGAACTGTTTGACGACAGCCTGTCCTCTCCCCAGTTGCTGCACCGCCTGTTCCACGAGCAGGACCTGCATGTTGGTCAGGCCCGCGCTCTGGCGTTTGGCTGCCGCTGCTCCCGCGCACGACTGGTTGATATGCTGTCGACCTTCCCCGATGATGATCTTGACCACATGAGTCAGGACAACGGCACGATCGTGATGACATGCGAGTTCTGTAACAAGGACTTCCATTTCCAGCGCAAGGATGTTGCCGCCAGCGCCTGAGGCTGTTGACCACCCGGCCCACGCAGCGCACACTGGACAGCAGGGTTACCATGCGTGGCCCTGCCCATCCGGCCCGGTCATGACGGATGGATGTGACAACCTCCACCCGTCTGCCTGATAGAGTGTGCCATGATGCTGTTTTTCCGCCCCCGACGCTTCCACCTGGTTGCCGCCATGGCGCTGCCTGCCCTGTTGGCCGGGTGCGCGGACAACAAGCCCCCCGCAAGCTACCCCCCGCTGCGGTATGATTATCTGGGGCAACTCAACCTCAACACGTCTTCCCTGACCATTGAGGATAAAACACAGTCCCACCCGGTGGACGGCAACATCGGCTATAAATCCCCTGTGCCCCCCATTCAGGCCGTGCGCCAGATGGCCGAGGACAGGCTGGTGGCCCGTGGGGCCGCAGGGTCAGGCACCGTAGCCCGCTTTGTCATCGACCGTGCCTATATCCTGCATGAACCCGGCGGCGATCTGAACGGACAGGTGGCCGTACATCTGGACATTATCGGCCCCGGTGGTGAGCGCGTGGGCTATGCCTCGGCACAGGCCGGGCAGACACTCCACCCCGACCCGTCGCAAGATACCGAAAGCCCTGGCAACCTGTACAATGTCACCCGTGACATGATGCAGACCCTGAATGTTGAATTTGAATATCAGGTCCGCCACGCGCTTGGAAAATGGCTGGTTGATGCCGGGGGCACCCCGGTGGGTGACGCAATCCAGACCCAGAACCTGACTGGCAAGGAAAGTGCCTCGACCCTGGCGGGTGTCAACCCGGATGCCGACCCGGCCACGACTGTCCCCGCCAATGCGCCCACCACGCCTACGGCCCCTGCGGCAGCAGCAACCACACCGTCAGAACCCAACCCCATCTTCCCCGCGGGTGAGGACAGCGGTCAGGCCTCCAGCAGCACAGCCAGCAAAGCACATACCATGTCCCCGCCCAGCAGCTTTCTCAAACTGCCGGGCAGCAGCAAGTAAGACGTCACCGCAGGCCACACAGGTGGCCTGCCCCCTTGGCAACCGGCCTGTCATCGGCCCGTTGCGTGGGCCGCGCCGGGGCGTCATAACTCCACCATGACCCAGCCTCTGCCTGACCTGACCGCACTGCCTCTGGCCGATGGCCTGCCCGTAAGCGAAATCCTGCCCGCACTGTGCGCGCAGCTTGCTACGTTTTCTGCCGAAAAACCTGCCAGCGCCATTCTTGTGGCCCCACCGGGGGCGGGCAAGACAACCTCTGTCCCGCCTGTGCTGGCGGCAGCGCCGTGGCGCGCCGAGTCACAGAAAATCATCATGCTGGAACCGCGCAGGCTGGCCGCACGGGCGGCAGCCCAACGCATTGCCGCGCTGCGGGGAGAGGAAGCCGGAGGGTTTGTCGGCTTTCGCACCCGGATCGAGGCCGCCGTTTCCGAGCAGACACGGATTGAGGTGCTGACAGAGGGGCTTTTTCTGCGCCGTATGCTGTCAGACCCGATGCTCGAAGATGTCGCCTGCGTTATTCTGGACGAAGTGCACGAACGCTCGCTGGATGCTGATCTGGCACTGGCATTCTGTCTGGACCTGCAACGCAGCCTGCGACCAGACCTGCGGCTTGTTGCCATGTCCGCCACTGCGGAAACCGAACGACTGGCCGCCCTGATGGAAGCCCCGGTGCTGACCAGCGCAGGGCGGATGTTTGACCTGCAGGTTCACCACGCCAAAAAAGATATTCCCTCCGTGCGCGACATCCCCGCCGCCACGGCCGCAGGAGTGCGGCAGGCACTGGCGGAAACTCAGGGTGACATCCTCGTCTTTGTGCCGGGCACGGGAGAAATCCGCCGCACAGCACAGTTGCTGGAGGGTATTCCCGCCACGGTCCTGCCGCTGCATGGAGAACTGCACCCCGCCGAGCAGGCACGTGTTCTGCGCCCCGGTGCGGCAGGGGAGCGCAGGGTTATTCTGGCCACCTCCATTGCCGAAACATCGCTAACCGTGCCCGGTGTGCGGGTTGTGGTGGATTGTGGCTTCCGCCGCGCACCCCGTTTTGATGCCGGGGCCGGACTGTCCCGGCTGGAAACACTGCGCATTTCCAAAGCTGCCGCCCGCCAGCGGGCAGGCCGCGCCGGGCGCGAGGCACCGGGCACAGCCTATTGCCTGTGGTCCCCCCATACCGAACGTGCCATGCCCCAGCATGACAGGCCCGAAATTCTGGAAGCGGACCTGTCCGACTTTGTGCTGGCAACAGCCGCCTGGGCCGAGGTACTGGGCGGCGGGGACACTCCTTTGCCCCTGCCTGACCAGCCCCCCGGCAGCGCAGTCGCCGCAGCGCGGGAACTGCTGGGCCTGCTTGGCGCGCTGGATGAGGCTGGCCGACTGACCAAGCTGGGCCGTGCCATGGCGGGCCTTGGCACCCACCCCCGCCTTGCCGCCATGCTACTGGCCGCACGCACGCGGGAGGAGGCATCGCTGGCAGCAGACCTTGCCGCCCTGTTGGAGGAGCGCGACCCCCTGCGCCCCCGCGCTACCGGTGGCGGGCCACCACCCGTGCCCCCGGCAGATATCAGCCTGCGGCTGGACCTGATTGCGGGGGAGGATCATCCACAGGCCGACAGGGCCGCACTTGCCCGTATCCGGCAGGCTGCCAGCCGGTTCCGTATCCGCCTCGGCCTGCCCGCGCGCCTGCCCGCCAAGGGCGATGCCGCAGCCCTGCTGGCCGCAGGCTTTCCCGACCGTATTGCCCTGTGCCGGGGCGAGGCAGGCAGTTTCCGCCTGGCCAACGGAGGCAACGCCCGGCTGAGGCGGGATGACGGGCTGAGCAAACACCGCCTGCTGGCCGTTGCCAGCCTGCACCTCCGCACCGCAGCAGAAATCCGGCTGGCGGCCCCGCTAGACCCCGACGCCCTGCCGTCCACCGTGCTGGAACGCACACGCGAACAGGTGGAAACCACACTGGACCCCAGCAGCGGCAATATTCTTGCCCGCAGGCGCACCCGTATTGGCTGCCTTGTGCTGCGCGACCGCACGGAAAAAGTGAAGGCGGAGGATGCAGCCTCACTCCTCGTCGCCCATGCCCGCGACAGCCTGGAAACCACGCTGGACTGGTCAGAGACAGTCCGTCAGTTGCAAGCCCGAGTGGAACTGGCACGCGCCCTGGCCGCCAGCACGCAGGATACAACGCTCGACTGGCCTGATTTTTCAACGCCCGCCCTGGCCAGACAGATCGACCTGTGGCTGACCTCCGCCTTGCAGGACTGCGGCTCCATCACCGCGGCAAAAACGCTCGATACCACGGGCCTGCTACGCTCATACCTTGGCTATGCCCAATGCCAGTGGCTGGACAAGGAACTGCCAACAGCCCTGACCTTTCCGGGTGGCCGCGCACAGGTGGACTATACCCAGCCCGTGCCCGTGGCCTCGGCCAGGGCGCAAGTTTTTTATGGCACGGCCGAAACACCACGGCTGGCCGGGGGGCGTATCCCCTTACGCCTTGCCCTGCTGTCCCCCGCAGGCAGGCCGCAGGCCATTACCGCCAATCTGGCCGATTTCTGGCAAGGCGGCTGGGCGGACATGCGCCGGGACATGCGCGGGCGCTACCCTCGCCATGACTGGCCCGAAAACCCGGCCCTTGCCCCAGCCAAACCAACACCCCGCCGCAGTAGCTGAAAAAACGGGCCGCCTTTGCCTCCGGAAATACCACCGCTCCAAGGCGGGCTGGGCGGCCATTCTGCGATGAAATTGGCACTCCATAGCGGGATCGTGGTTGCATAATCCGTACAAACATGCCCAAAAAGCCTGTATGTGCGGACATGGCCCCAGCTCTGTATGATCCCCCCCCGGCGGAACCTCCACACCCTGGCCGCGACCAGCCTTGCCTGCATGGTCGGTAGCAGTACGGCACATGCACAGGTGGCCAGCCTGCCTATCTTTGCCCCTGCGGTGCCCCTTGTGGGCGGTGGCCCCTCCAGCTTTGCGCCACTTGTCCGCAAGGTTGTGCCTGCTGTGGTCAATATTGCCGTCACGCGTGATTCTGAAGCTGGCACACGCCGCCGACTGCCCTCCTCCGTGCGGGATACGCCACTGGAACGCCGCTACCGCGAGCGCATGCGCCGCCACCGCAACGAACTGCTGGAGGCCGGGTCGGGCTTTATTATTGATGCCTCTGGCCTGATCGTCACCAACGGACATGTGGTGGCCGATGCTGATAAAATTACCGTCTCACTCGCCAACGGGCAGGAATATACAGCCGCTCTTGTGGGGCTGGACCCGCTGACGGACATTGCCGTTATCCGCATTACCAGCCATGACCCCCTGCCCCATGTGGAATGGGGCGACAGCCGCCTTGTGCAGGTGGGGGACTGGATTATGGCCGCAGGCAACCCGTTTGGCCTTGGCTCTTCTGTCACCGCGGGTATTGTCTCGGCCCGTGGGCGGGATATCGGGGCCGGGCCGTTTGATGACTTCCTGCAACTTGATGCCCCGATCAACCCCGGCAATTCCGGCGGACCGACTTTTAATCTGGCCGGGCAGGTTGTGGCCGTTAATACTGCCATCGTCTCCCCCACAGGCGGGTCGGTCGGCCTTGGCTTTTCCATCCCCTCCGAACTGGTGATCCCGATTGTCGAAACCCTGAGCCAGACGGGCCATATTGACCGGGGCTGGCTGGGGGCCACGCTGGAAGACATCAGCAGCCGCACCGGTGCGCGCGTGACAGAGGTTGACCAGAACAGCCCCGCCAACCACGGTGGCCTGCAACATGGCGATATTGTCACCACCCTGAATGGGGAGCGCGTGGACACTGCCCGCTTTATGATCCGCGCCATTGCCGCGACAAAACCGGGCAGTGATGTGCAACTGACAGTGCTGCGGAACGCCCGTAGCCTGCCGCTGGTTGTCCATGTCGGCCACCGCCCCCTGTCCGAGGACAGCGATCTGCACTGACCCGGCTTGGGCACTGGTTTCAAAAAATACAAAGTTTTCAGGTGTTCTCTTTTCCAGTGGGGCAATAGTCTTTGGTTCGTCTTGAAAGACAGCGTCACCTAGAACTTTTACTATTGTGCAGACTTATGGGCACCACCCTCAAAGGGAGTTTGCAAAAACAGCCCTATGCCCACAGACGCAGGCTTCTGCCCCCCGGCAGGGCTGCTATAAGAAGGCATGACCCAGATCGGCTTTTACCACCTGACACGGACAAGCGTGCCCGATGCCCTACCCCCGCTGCTGTCCCGCACGCTGGCCGCAGGGCAGAAAGCCGCCGTATGGTGTAGCAGCACACCGCTTGTGGAAACGCTCGACAAAGCCTTGTGGCAGGTGTCCTCCCCCACATGGCTGCCGCATGGGCGGGCGGGTATTCTCTGCCCCGATCTGCAACCGATCTGGCTGACAACAGAGGAAGACTGCCCTAACGAGGCGCGTTTTCTCTTTCTGCTCGAAGGGCGGCAATGCCCCGATCCAGCACGGTTTGAACGTGTTTTTGATCTGTTTGACGGTCATGATGACACCGCCGTTGCCGCAGCGCGGGAGCGCTGGACGGCCGCAAAGACAGCAGGCCATGCGCTGACCTACTGGCGGCAGGAAGAACAGGGCTGGAAGCGCGCCCGCTGACCTGCCGCCATCTGCCTGCCCCATAGTCCATGAGGCAGGCAGGATCGGGTATTAGTCCTGTTCGAAACCAGTCCGCACAAAGCGATCCAGCAGGCGGACGCCAAAGCCCGTGGCCCCCTTGGGCTGGCCATGGCGTGCCTTGGTGGCCCATGTCACACCGGCAATATCCAGATGTGCCCAGGGCGTTTCCCCCACAAACCGCTGGAGGAACTGCGCCGCCGTAATGGAACCAGCCCCACGACCACCGCTGATGTTCTTCATATCCGCGATGTCGGACTTCAGCAGGGCGTCGTATTCCTTGCCCAGCGGCATGCGCCACAGCTTTTCACCCGTAAATGCACCCGCATCGGCCAGACCGCTGGCCAGAGCTTCATCATTGGAGAAAAGCCCTGCGTATTCATTACCAAGCCCGATAATGATCGCGCCGGTCAGGGTCGCCAGATCAACCATCAGCTTGGGTGCAAAACGCTCACGCGCGTACCACAGCACATCGGCCAGAACCAGACGGCCCTCGGCGTCGGTGTTCAGCACCTCAATGGTCTTGCCCGAGGCGCTGCGCACAACATCGCCGGGCCGCTGGGCTGTGCCGGACACCATGTTTTCCACCAGCCCGACAAGGCCAACGGCATTAACCTGCGCCTTACGCAAGGCCAGCGTGGTCATGAGCCCGGCCACAATGCCTGCGCCTGCCATGTCCCACTTCATGTCTTCCATGCCTGCGGCGGGCTTGATGGAAATGCCGCCCGAATCAAACGTGACACCCTTGCCCACAAAGGCCAGCGGAGCCTCGCCTTCCTTGCCGCCGTTCCAGCGCAGGACCACCATGCGGGGCTCGTTCGCGCTCCCCTGGGCAACACCCAGCAGCGCACCAAAGCCCAGGGCTTCCAGCGCATCGCGGTCAAACACGTCCACATCCAGCCCATGGGCCCGCAGGGTGGCCGCCCGCTCGGCAAACTCAACCGGGGTCAGGACATTGGCAGGCTCGCTCACCAGATCGCGCGTCAGCACAACACCCTGCGCGACGGCAGAGAGCGAGGGCCACAATGCCTCAGCTTCCGCCACACCGTCAGTCAGGACCGACAGGGCTGCCAGCTTGTGGTTTTTAAGAGCTTCGGGCGCGCCATGATACAGGCTGAAATGATACGCACCCAGCACCGCGCCAAGAGCAACATGGGCTGCCAGAGCGCCCGATAGCTCCCCGGTGGCGACGGAGGCTGCCTCTTCCCGGCCCAGCAGTGCCGCGGCATAGCCACCGGCTTTTTCTGCGGCCCAGGCATCCAGCGCCGCGGCCTTGCCAAGCCCGACCAGCACAATGCGCGACACATCCGGCAAAGGGGCCAGGATCACACAGCTGGTACCGTCCTTGCCGCTAAACCCCTCGGCCACAGCCGCACGGGTCAGGGCGCCGCCTGTGGCCTCGTCCAGCGTTTTAAAAACTGCGGGGCGGGCATCGCCTTCGGGCAGCAGAATGGCAAGAGCACCCTTGTCGGGGCGGGTTTGTGCGGAAAATGAAATCTGAAGCATGTTTTTCACCGTTCATCCTGTGGCACAACTAATCCTTCATGGGTACGTCCCACCCAACAGCTTGGCAATAGGCGACAGGGACATGACGGCCAGTGCAAGCTGGCGTATGCTGGGTGCATGACCCATCACACCGACACAGACCTGCTTGCCCTGGCCGCCCGACTGGCGGAAGAAGCGGCAGAAATTATCCGCACCATCCGCGCCCGTGGTTTTGAAACTCTGACCAAGACCGACTCCTCCCCCGTGACGGAAGCGGACCAGAAGGCCGAAGCCCATATCCTGCGCGGGCTGCGCGCTGCTGTGCCCGACATCCCCGTCATCGCGGAGGAAGAAGTGGCTGCGGGCCTGCGCGCCTTTGCCACCCCGGCCTACTGGCTGGTGGACCCGCTGGACGGCACGCGGGAATTTGCCGCCGGGCGGGACGACTTTACCGTCAACATCGGCCTTGTGCGTGATGGCCGCGCCGTGCTGGGGGCCATGGCCCTGCCCGCCTACCACCAGCTTTACACCGGCGGGGTCGGTCTGGGGGCCTGGCGCCGGGATACCGAGGGCCTGCACGCCATCCATGTGCGTCAGGCTCCGGCGGAAGGGCTGAATGTTCTGGCGTCCCGCCACCATGCTGACGACCAGCGTCTGGCCCAGTATCTGGCCGGTCGGCCGATTGCAACACTGGGCAATATCGGGTCTGCCGTAAAGTTTGCCCGCGTGGCCGAAGGGCTGGTGGATCTGTACCCCCGCCTTGGCCCTACGATGGAATGGGACACAGCCGCCCCGCAGGCCATTGTGGAAGCCGCAGGGGGGCAGGTGACACTTCTGGACGGTTCCCCGCTGCTGTACGGCAAAACGGACTGGAAAAATCCGCCGTTTGTCTGTACCGGAACGCTATGATCCCGCAGTTGACCCCGTTCCCTTCGTGACGCCCCAAAAGCGGAACGAAAGTCCCGGTGCCGCAAGCCGCTCCACGGAAGAAACATGACCAGACGTCTGGACAGTAGCGCATCTGGCCTTGCTGCCGCCGCCAGCATCCTGCAAGCTGGCGGACTGGTGGCTTTTGGCACCGAAACAGTTTACGGGCTGGGGGCAGACGCCACCCAGCCAGAAGCCGTGGCCCGCATTTTTGCCGCCAAAAATCGCCCCCGCTTTAACCCGCTCATCAGCCATTTTCCGACCGCTGCGGCAGCGTTTACCCATGTCGTGGCCTGCCCGCTGGCGCATGCCCTGGCCGACCGCTTCTGGCCCGGCCCGCTGACCCTTGTCCTGCCCCGCGCGCCCGGCAGCACCATCAGCGATCTGGCGGCCGACGGGCTGGCCACTCTGGCGGTGCGTGTGCCCCGTGGCGATACGGTTGCCCAGTTGCTGACACTGGCAGGCTGCCCTGTTGCTGCGCCATCGGCCAATCGCTCAGGCCGTATCAGCCCGTCTGACGCCACCCATGTTCTGGCGGAACTGGATGGCAGGATTGACGCCGTACTGGACACCGGCCCCTGCCCTGTAGGGCTGGAAAGCACAGTGCTGGACCTGTCCATCCCTTCCGCCCCATGCCTTTTACGCCCCGGTGGTGTCACGCTGGAGGAACTGGAGGCCATATGCGGCCCCATCCGCCTGCCTGACACCCAGAGCGACGCGGCCCCCCTGTCCCCCGGGCGGATGCTGTCCCACTATGCCCCACACCTGCCTGTGCGGCTGAACGCCACCGCCATTGCCCCAGACGAGGCTGTGCTGGCCTTTGGCCCCCAGCAAACCCCGACACAGTCGGCAAGCTGGAACCTGAGTGAAAGCGGTAACCTGCAGGAAGCCGCCGCCCGCCTGTTTGCAGGCCTCCGCGCCCTCGACCTGGAAGGCCAGCGCCTGCATCTGCGTGGCATAGCCGTGCAGCCCATCCCTAACACCGGCCTGGGCGTGGCCATAAACGACCGCCTGAACCGGGCCGCAGCCCCACGACCAGACAGTGCCCTGGCACCAGGCAGCACCCTGCCATGACCACGATGGACCCCAAGGAAATCAAAATCCTCTCGGACATCCTGGCCTTGGTGCTGGAGGATCATCCGGGTCAGTCCAGCACAGCGCTGGAAACCCTGCGCAGGCGTGCCCAGCGCAACAGCACCACCGGTGGCGCGCTGAAAAACCTCTTTCAGGTTCTGGCCGCAGAGCCACCCAAAGCGCGGGAGGCCCAACGCCCGCCTCCACGCTCCAGCAGCACACGTGCCCGGCAGGAAACGCCAGACACCTATCGCAACCAGTTGCGGGAAATGACAGAAAGTCTGACCCGTCTGGACCGCAACCTGAAGACAGTGACCGCCCAGAATGAAGCCCTGAAGGCTGAACTCTACCTAACCCAGCAATCCCGCGCAGAGCTTCAGTCCCACATTGCCACCTCACGGCTGGCAGGGCGGAACAAGCAGCGGCTGACGGTTGTGGCCGCCATTCTGGCCGGGCTGCTGACCGGCATTGCCGGGGCGGAGGTCTTCCACGCCATTGACCCGGTCGTAACACCCCATATGGTCGACCGGCGACACACCATGGACTGACCCGCTGACCCTTTGCTTCGCCTTATATTACGGTTTTTTGCAGGAATACGACACCGCCATGTCCGAAACATCTCTCCCCCAGCCCCTTCATGACGCCCTGCTTGACGTGCTTGGCGCCACCGGTCTGCTGACAGACACAACGGATACGGACCCTTTCTGCACCGACTGGCGCGCCCTTTACCACGGTCGCTGTGCTGCCGTGCTGCGCCCTGCCAGCACCGAGGAATGTGCAAAGGCTGTCGCCCTGTGCCATGCCCATGGGGTGCCCATGGTCCCCCAGGGGGGCAACACCAGCATGGTTGGTGGTGCAACGCCTGACACCAGCGGGGCTGCGGTCGTTATTTCCACCACCCGCATGAACCGGGTGCATGCCATTGATCACGCCGACCTGACCATGACGGTGGAAGCAGGGGTAACGCTCAAAGCCGCGCAGGATGCTGCCGCCGCACAGGGGCTGCTGCTGCCGCTGTCCATCTCCTCCGAAGGGTCGGCGGATATCGGGGGCGTGCTGGCCACCAATGCAGGGGGCAACAATACCGTGCGCTACGGCAACGCGCGGGAACTGGCACTGGGGCTGGAAGCCGTTCTGCCTGACGGCAGTGTGCTGGATGTCATGCGTAAGCTGCGCAAGGACAACACCGGCTATGCCCTGCGGCAGTTGCTGATCGGCGCAGAGGGGACACTAGGCATTATCACCCGCGCGGTTATCCAGCTACAGCCCGCCCCCCGTTCGCGCGAGACCGCCTTGTGCGCTGTTGGCGGGGCAGCACAGGCGCTGGAACTCTTTGCGGCCTTCCGCAAGCAGGACCCCTCAGCCATTCATGCATTTGAATTCATGTCCGGCACCAGCATGGGGCTGGTCAATACGCTGATTGATGGTGCAACCCTCCCGCTGGAAGAACCTGCCCCGGCCTATGTGCTGGTGGAACTGGCAAGCCCCCGCGCCGATGACAGCCTGCGGACCCTGATGGAAACTGTCCTGGGTGAAGCCTTGGAAAGCGGACTGGTGACAGACGCCGTGCTGGCCGAGAGCGAAAGCCAGCGTCAGGCACTATGGGTGCTGCGGGAAGAACACGCCGAAGCCCAGAAACGGGCGGGCGCATCGGTCAAGAACGATGTCTCAGTCCCACTGGCGGCCATCCCGGCGCTGATCGCTCAGGCGACCGAGGCGTGTGAAGCCCTGGTGCCCGGTCTGCGGGTCGCCCCTTTCGGCCATATTGGCGATGGCAATATCCACTTCAACCTTGTGCAGCCTGAAGGCGCGGACCCGAAAGCTTTTCTGGCGCAGGACCATGCCATTATGGATGCGGTGGCGGATATTGTGCGAGGGCTTGGTGGCTCGTTCTCGGCCGAGCATGGGGTAGGCCAGCTTAAAGCCTATATGATGCCTGCATGGCGTGGCGGTGCTGAACTGGAAACCATGCGCCGGATCAAGGCTGCGATTGACCCTGCAAACCTGATGAACCCCGGCAAAATTTTCCCTGCCGCCTAACAAACCGCTGCCACGGCTGGTCTTGCTCCTGAGTGTGAGCATGGCCAGCGTAGGTCTTTGTCGGCCACCTCAGGCTCTTTCAGCTTTTGGCTACTGCACTTCAAAAGTGTTTCTGGGAGCACCCTTTTTTAAAATGGGATACTCTTTGAAGCTTTTTGAAAAAAGCTTCACCAAAAACTTTCAAAATTTTTCTATGTGTTTCGCAAGCTAGCAGACGGACGTTCACCAGAGCAGTTCCGTCGCCTTCTGCCTTCAGGCTCTACGCCCCGGCAACTGCATGGTGGGATAACGCAACGCGTACATCTGCAAAGCCAGAGCAGGCAACAGGATCAATCCCGGGTCCCACCCCACCAACAGCAATGCAGCAAGCGTCATAACCGGCGCTGCAATACGCTCTGTCCATGCGCCTTCTGGCACGTTGCAGGCTGTTACCGAACAGACGACCGAAAATGCCAGCAGGCCAGCCGCCCCAATCGCTCGGAACGGATGCCGCAGAGAATCAGGCATAAACCCTGTCCCGCCACCTGCCACGGAGGACAGGTCGGTTGACCAGCCCGCCAGACCGAACAGAAAGCTGAAGGGCAGAATAAGCACGCCCAACACATCCCTGAGCAACGACAGAAAGCCCATGACCACAGGGGGCAACAGGGTGCAGGCCACCCCCAACGCAAGATTAAGCACCAGCACCACAAGTGCTGGCGTGACGGTGCGGTTTTTCATACCCACGCCTCTGGCCTACGGTGCAGAATGGTGGTCAGTCCTTCCACCATTTAACGGGGGCGGGTTCGTTCTTCCCGGCTTCTTCCTGCGCCAGCACGTAGCTTTTGGCAGGTTTGCGGGGGCGTGGTGTTTCCTGTGCTTCTAGCCGGGCTTCCAGCTTCTGCACTTCGTTTTCCTGCGTGCGCAGGGCATCTGTCACCGTATGGAGTTTCTGTTCCATCTGGGCCAGTTGATTTTCCCGCTCGGCCAGTTGCCCTTTCAGTTGCAGCACCTGTGCGTCTGCAAGGCTGATCCGGGTCATCAGGTCGCTCTGGGTGTTGCGCAGGCCCGCCATCTGGCGTTCGGCTTCTTCCGCACGGAGTTTTTCTTCCGCGACATGGCGGCGCAGGCGGCTGAGTTCGCCATTGTCTTCATCGGAAAAATGCACGGAGCGTGCGGCTGCACCTGTGCGGGGGGAGGACACCGTGCGAGGGGCCGCAACCCGTGCCAGGGTATGCTTTTCGACCGGCACCTCTCCATCGCGCACAAAGCGACGGCGCTTGCCCGCACTGTCAGGCGCTGGGCGCGGGTTGGAACGGGCTGGCGGGGCATGACCAAGGCGCTCCAGCGCATTGCGCATGCTTGCCTCTTCTAGCCCTTCTTCCTGATCCGTCCCCGACGTGGATGATGACCGAAAAAATGATGTATTCATGAATCTGGATGTCACATTCGAAATAGTCTGTAATCGGGCGCAAGCCAGCCGGGAGGTGGCCTGATCTCATGGGCAGACAACAGGCAAGGTGTCATTACACCCTGTTTCTATCATTGAGCATACTGGATGCTTGGATATGCGCGCCACACCCGATTACAGGCGCGTGGCACATTATCCGCCCTTGGAGGGCATAGTAGCATGCCCTTTTACATTCGCCAACGATCATCCTGTTTTTTCACGCCCATACGGGCAATCACCCTTTGGGTGCTGGCGCAGGACGCCACAGAACATCGGTTTTTCCGTCCTGATTGAAGTATCTGGCAAGAACAAAAAAGTAATCAGATAGTCTGTTAAGAATTTTTACAAGGACAGGATTGATCTGCTCCTGCGCGGCAAGAGCCACCAGCCGACGCTCCGCCACCCGCGTCTGCGTCCGCGCCATATGGGCCCAGGCTGCCGCCAGAGTGCCACCGGGCAGCACAAACCCATTCAACGGCTGCTGCCGCACACGTAGCCGCTCCACCCACTCTTCTATCCGCACCAGCACATCACCTTCCATCCGGCTGGCCCTGTGCGCCTTTGGCCCTTCCGGCTGGCAGAGGTCGGCCCCCATATCAAACAGCAGGTTCTGCACGGCCGCCAGTTCGGCATCCACCGTGCCATCCGTATCCTGGTCAGCATGGGCGCGCACCAGACCGATGACAGCGTTGACCTCATCCAGCGCCCCCAATGCCTCTACCCGCGCGCTGTCCTTGCCAACCCGTGACCCATCCCCCAGGGACGTCTGCCCACCGTCCCCCCCACGGGTTACAACCTTGTCGATGCGTATGCTCATGCTCTCTTTCCCCAACACCGCAGTGCCATGATTACTGTGTGTCTGACAGCCTGCATGACAGGCCGTTTTCTCAACACGATTGGTCGAGTGCCCGGCTTCTCAGCCATGCACCTCCTCCACCCTATCCACGCAGCGGGCCAGTGCCAGCCCTAACAGACAAATCAGCCGTGCTGACAGGGTCATTCAGCCCTTTCTGTTCCCTCTTTCTTTCTATACAGCATGGGGCATGCTCACATCCTCTGCACTTCCACGCTTATGGCGTGTCTGTGGCGCGCTGGCTGTTGCCACGGCCACCATGATGGGCGCCATGGCCGCCCACCTTCCCGACAGCAGCTTTGCCGCCGGGGGCCGCGCCATGGCCCATAGCGCTGTGGACATGCAGATGTGGCAGGGCATTGCCCTGACCGTCCTGGGCCTGACACTGCGCGACTGCCGCACACGCCTGCTGTTAGCCGGGGGCTGTGGGTTGCTGCTGGGTATGCTGCTGTTCTGCGGCGGGGTCTATTACACGGCCTTTACTGGCCACCATGCCGCCCACATAGCCCCCACAGGAGGCAGCCTGCTGATCCTGTCGTGGCTGGCATTGGCCGCTGGATGGGCCTTTCGGGCATGAGTATCGACATCAAAGGCGCATGGCTGGCCCCTGAAGGGCTGGAAACCGTCATGACGGAGGATCTGCAACGCCGTGGCGTCAGCATTGCCCACTGGCATGGCAGGCTGGCCCTCTCCACCCAGCCAGCAACATACTGCCCCTGGGCGCTGGATGGCTGGGCCACGCCTGAAATGGTGGAGATTACCTCCATCCGCCATGCCTCGGACACCCTGCGCGCCCAGCAACGCAACTGGGGCCTGTATACAGCCGATTTTTTCCGCCGGACGCAGTTAATTCAGGAGCGGTTACCCTCCATCAAGGCGGCTCCTCTGGTGTTCCCCACCCCGGCACCGACAAGCCCGCTGGGGGCATGGACCCTGCTGGCACCGTCCACCCTGCTGTTTTCTACCCGCAAGACCAGCCCTTTTATCAACGGGGCTCCCCGCTTTGTTGAAAACCGTACAGGCCCGCCCTCCCGCGCCTATCTGAAGCTCTGGGAAGCCTGCACCCTGTTGCGGGCCTGGCCCAAAGCGGGAGAGCATTGCTACGATCTGGGGGCCACACCTGGCGGTTGGACATGGGCGCTGGCCAGCCTTGGGGCCACTGTAACGGCCTTTGACAGAGCCCCGCTGGACCCGGCCGTTGCCGCCATGCCGGGTGTGAGCTTTCAGCAGGCCAGCGCCTTTGGGCTGGACCCCGCTGACCTGCCACCTGTGGACTGGGTGTTTTCCGACATTATTGCCTACCCCCAGCGCCTGCTGCGACTGGCACAAAACTGGATTGCGTCCGGCCGTACGGCCAATATGATCCTGACAGTCAAATTCCAGGGCAGCACCGACCACGAGACCGTGGCGGCGTTTGAAGCCATACCCGGCGGCGCACTGGCACATCTTGCCCATAACAAGCATGAGCTGACATTTTTCTGGACGCGGGAAGCCGCAAACCGTTCAGCCTCGCCCTTGGACATGCCCGCAGACTGACCAGATGATTAGCAAAGCTGAGCAAAGAGCCGGGCGACCTGCCCGGCATGATGAGCGGCTACGGTTTTACTACAATAACTGAGCAATGGCTGGGCCCTGTATTAGGCAACAGGGGCCAGCCACCCGCTATTGCAGGCTGTCAGGGGCTATTTCCATGCTTGCTGCGGTGCATGGCGGCCTGATGTTTCTTGATGGATTCTTTCAGCCCCGGCAAATCCTGCGCCACCAGCGTATCGGCATAGGTTGTACCCTTCCAGACCCAGCGGTCAGAGCCGTCAACCAGAATGTCCTTCATCCCGCCGTGGGTGGTGGGCAGCAGGACAATCGGGCCACTGATGGAATCGAGTATCTTGTGCCAATGCCCTCCACGTTTGAGGTACACATCGGTCGAACACCCGGCAGACCCGCACAGGCTGGCGGACTGCACCTGCACAAACAGGGCCATGTTGGCATCCCCACTGGACAGAGGGGCCGAGCCGATCAGCACCAGCGGCTTTTCTCCATGTCGGGCCGCAGCGGCAAGGTCATCCGCGTTCAATGTGCGGGCGACAGCATCCAGCGCACTGCCCGGCTGCCTGCGCAGCACAACGGGCGCACCCGAGGCACCCTTTGCCGGAGCGGCCTCTGTCTGAGCATGCCGGGCATGGTGGTGCCCAGTGGCACACAACGCCGGGCTGACCCATACAAAGCCACAGAACAGGGCCAAAGCCCCCTTCAGCAACGCCCGAAACGGGGTGGAATGATTCGGCACGACAGGTCTCCTCATTCTCGGCACGGACATGCCGTGGCTCTGACAGGGGTGGTGCCTATCCCTGTCAGACTGTTGCCTCTACGGCCTTGGTCGGCTGCGTCAGCCGTTCTGCTCCGCCACCTGGCGGATCAGCGCCTGCACGCATTCCGGGTCTGACAGGGTAGACAGGTCTCCCAGGTTGTCCAGCTCATCCGCCGCTATCTTGCGCAGCAGACGGCGGACAATCTTGCCAGAGCGTGTCTTGGGCAGGTCTTTGACGATGTAGATTTTCTCAGGCACCGCATAACGGCCCACGCCTTCGCCCACGGCACGCGCCACGCGGGCCGGGTCCAGCCGCCCTTCCTCCCTTGCAACCACGTACACCACAAGCCCCTGACCCTTGAGGTCATGGGGGATGCCAACAGCCGCACTTTCCACCACTTCGGGGTCAGTCGCTACGGCATCCTCGATTTCTGCCGTGCCGATACGGTGGCCAGAAACATTGACCACATCATCCACCCGGCCGGTAATCCAGATATACCCATCCTTTTCCCGCCGGGCGCCATCGCCCGTAAAGTAGTATCCGGGGCAGGTGGAAAAATAGGTCTGGCGGAAACGGTCATGGTCCTGCCACAGGGTCATGGCCTGTCCGGGCCAGGAGCGCGACAGGCACAGCAAGCCCTCGCCCTCCCCATCCACAGTGGTATGGCCCTGCGTGCCCAGCAGGGCGATTTCGACCCCAGGCAGGGGCAGGCCTGCGGCCCCCGGTCGGCCCGGCACCTGCCCGGCACAGGCGGTAATGAGCACCCCCCCGCTTTCCGTCTGCCACCAGGTGTCCACCACGGGGCACTGGCCACGACCAACTTCCTCAGAAAACCATGTCCATGCCTCGGGGCTGATCGGCTCGCCCACCGTGCCCAGCACACGCAGGCTGGCCAGCGAGCGCGCGCGGACTACGGCTTCATCTTCACGCATTGCGGCGCGGACAACGGTGGGCGAGGTGTAAAAAACCGTTACCTTGTTCCGATCTATGACATCCCACCACTGGCCCGGCTCCGGCCATGAGGGCAGACCTTCGTAAATCAGGACCGTCGCACCATTCACCAACGGGCCGTAAACCACATAGGTGTGCCCCGTAATCCAGCTTGTATCGGCCGTACACCAGAAAATATCGTCGGGCTGGGCATCAAACGCCAGCTCATGCGTCAGCCCCGCCCAGACCAGATAGCCGCCAGAGCTATGGACCACCCCTTTGGGCCGCCCGGTGCTGCCAGATGTATAGAGCAGGAACAGCGGGTCACAGGCGTTCATGACTTCAGGCGTGCAGTCTGCCTCTTCCTGCGCCACCTCGGCTTCGTAGGACAGGTCGCGGCCTTCCTGCATGGGCACATCGACCCCGCTGACAGAAACAACCAGCACATGCCGCACAGACCCGCCAGAGGCACAGAGTGCCAGAGCCTTGTCCATGGTCGTTTTGCTGGGGATCAGCTTTGCGCCACGGCGCGCCACATCGGCGGTAATCACCACCCCGGCACTGCTGTCCTGAATACGCTCGGCCAGACCTTCGGCCGAAAAGCCACCAAACAGCACAACATGAATGGCCCCGATACGCGCACAGGCCAGCATGGCCACAACACCCTCGGCCACCGCAGGCAGGTGGATGGCAACGCGCTCCCCCTTGCGGACCCCAAGA
This sequence comes from Acetobacter vaccinii, assembly GCF_008365315.1. NCBI lineage: Bacteria > Pseudomonadati > Pseudomonadota > Alphaproteobacteria > Acetobacterales > Acetobacteraceae > Acetobacter > Acetobacter vaccinii. The sequence goes on from NZ_CP043506.1 coordinate 360,261, forward strand.
CGGCGCAGCACATTGGCCAGACGGCAGACCCGTGCGTGCAGATCGCGGTAGGTCAGGACTTCCCTCTGGCCTTTTTCCTGCCCTTCCCAGATCAGCGCGGCCTTGTCGGGCTGGGTCAGAACATGGCGGTCCAGGCAGTTTTCGGACACGTTAAGCTGGCCATCGGCGTACCAGGAAATCTGCACATCGCCCGTAAAATAGGAGCGTGACGCAGCACTGGGCGGAGTATGCCATGCAAGCCTGCCCGCCTGCGCCAGCCAGAAAGCTTCCGGGTCATGCTGTGCGTCACGCACGCGCGCCCGATATTGATCAGCAACAACGGCCCCGGCCGGAAGGGAAAACCTGTCTGCCACGCTTTCTGGTCCTTTATTATTGATTCGTGCCTGCCTTAAACGACGCAGTATCGCGCTTTGACCATATTGACGCGGGACAGGTAAAGACACTCCCGAAACAAAATCGGCAGAAAAATCATCCCCATGTAGGAAAAGGCCGCTCCCCTGAGGGAAGCAGCCTTTCTTATAATGCCGTAACCTTGCCGGTATTGCAGCGGCGGGCCTACGCCCGCCACCCTAGCCTGCCTTAGAGGGCAGCCTTGGCACGCGCGTAAACAGCAGCGCAGGTCTTCTGGCGCACGGGCAGGACTGCCAGAGCGATGGAATAGGTATGGCCGTTAGCCTGAAGCTGCCCGGCTGTGCCCACGGCGTAAGCGGGGTTGCCTTCGTTGCCTGCGGGCACGGCGTTGGTCTTCTTCACATACGCCTGCAGGGTGCGGAATGCTTCGTCATATGGGACGTATTCATTCTGCACGCAGTAGTTCAGCAGGCCTGCGTTTTCAGCCGGGGCGATGGAATCGACAAAACCGGAAGGATCAACCGTTGTCAGGCGTGATGTGTCACCAGCGCGGGTCACCGGGGCACCGGTGTCTTCTGCATGGGCCTGCGCGGGCACAAAAGCCAGCATGGAAGCAGTGATGGCAAGCGCCGACATGGCACGTACGGCAATCAGTTTCATTGAGAATCTCCACAACCGAATATGCGCCAAACTGCCCCGTAACCTCCTAAAAGATCAAGCAGCCCACCGCGCACAATCCACATGGCAGACCACAGCCCAGCCCTGGCGGCAGGCCGCACCACACCGCGCCAATCCCACCCACAGGGGGCATACCCCCCAGCCACGTGCTTTTATGCGGGCTGGCAGAGCTTACCCGACCCTGCCCAGCCCATCCCTCAGGATTGGAAAATTGTTTCATTTTCCATCATGTTTGGAAAAACCAAAAATATCGCCCTCACCGTCCACCCTGCCATGCTCCTTCAAGCACTTTATGCAGGCCAGACCTGACAGAGCCGCCGGGCTGCGCGTCATAACACCCCTTGCAGAGCGCATCACGTTCTGGTGATGATATGATCATGGACACCCAGTGCCACAAACCGACCCGAAACCCGCATACATGGCATGCCTCCCCCTCATTCCATACAATTCCTGATGGAAAAGCAGGGTGCTAGAAACAATGCCCTTTTCTTTCACACTCACAGGCATCACGCCTTAACCCACCCCGGAGCCACCATGACACCCCCCAAGGGCCATGACGCCAGACTTGTCATCGCCATCCTGTTTGTCACCACTGCCATGGGCATGCTCGACGCCATCTCACTCCTGCATCTTAAAATGTTTGCAGGTTATCTAACGGCCAGCATCATTCTGATGGCTATCAATGTTGCCACATCGCAGGCCATTGTCTTTTCCGGACTGGAAGCAATCGGCCTGTTCTATCTGGGGGCGCTGGCCGGGGGGCGGCTGGTGCGCCGCAATACAAGCATGCGCCTGATTGTGGGGGATATTCTGCTCGGGGTCAGCGCCCTTATGGGGCTGACAGCCTGGATGTGGTCGTGCCACCTGCCCGGCGGCACCTATATTACGCTGGGTCTGCTGTCTGTCACCATGGGGTTGCAGACTTCCGCCACCCGCCACGCCAGACTGCCCGACATGGCTTTGCCCGCTGCCACGATTGTCCTGCACGGGCTGGCCCACCACAGTACGGTGGCCGGGGGCGACAACATGGGCAACAGCCGCAGGATTGCGGCTATTATTGCCCTGTTCATCGGTGCGGTTCTGGGCTCTCTGGTGCCAGAGCGCAATGTGGCCATGGGCATTGCGGGGGCTGGCGGCATTATTCTTGCGGCCTCCCTGCTGTTACGTGCCCAGCGCCTGCCCCTGCTGGTGCAACTGGACAAGCTGCATATTACCTGAAAACCGCCTGATAGCAGGTTTTGAGAGCAGTATAAAAGTTTCTGGCTGCCGCCTTTTTAAAAAGTGCGACAGCCTTTAACACTTTGGCCCACTTGCAGAATATTACGCCAGTTGACTACTGCATGACTACTTTGAAGCAACAGCGTCCAAGCTAACCCAGCCTGCCTTATGCCGCCCCCAGCATATGCAACAGCAGCAGGCTCAAGCCCATCAAGCCCAGTAGCGCCAACAAGGCTGCCACCGTCGCCCTGCCGCCTGCCCGCAGAACAGTCCCAAACTCCACCCCCAACCCTAGCCCCGCCATGCCGATAATTGTCAGAACAGAAGCCGCCTCGGCCAAGGGCTGAACCATCCACACCGGCACCAGCCCCATACTCCGGCAGGCCAGCAACCCGACAAACCCCATGACAAACCACGGCGCATAATCCAGCACACGCCGGGGCCGATATGGCCCGCGCGGCTGGCCAGCAGGCGGTGGCAGGTACCGTGGCCCCAGCACGCCCAAACACAGGCACACAGGACCAAGCAGCAACACCCGTCCCAGTTTGACCAATGTGCCCATTTGCACAGCCACCGTACCAAAGGGGGCAGCCGCCGCCACAACCTGCGGCACGGCATAGACCGTCAACCCGGCAAAAGCCCCGTAGGCGGCAACACTCAGCCCCAGCATGCTCCCCAGCACAGGCAGGCCAAGCACCATCACGACACCGAGGAGCGCCGTAAAAGCGACAGCAGCTGCAACATCGTCCTCATCCGCCTTGATCACCGGAGCGACCGCAACAATGGCGGAGTTACCGCAAATGGAGGTTCCACAGGCCACCAGCAAAGCCATATGGGCATTTAACCCAAGGCAACGCCCAATGCCGTACCCCAGCATGATGGCACAAGCGACAACACCCACAAGACCAAACAGCAAAGGCAGACCAACCCGCAGCAGCATCGTCGCGCTGACCGACGCCCCCAGCAACATGACCCCGACCTCCAACGGGTAGCGGGCGCTCCAGTCGATCCCCGGCCGCAGATGGCAAATGGAAGAGCGCAGGCAAACCCGCAGCCCCATGCCCAGCAGAATGGCCAGCACCAGAGCCTCTAGCCAGACCCGCCCCAGCAGTTGTCCTTCCACCCACGCCAGCATGCTGGCTCCGAGCGCAACGCCCACGCACGCGACAATGCCGGGCAGGACAGACCATAATGCCAGCCTGAACTGAGCGTTATTTTGAACCTGAAGGGGAGCGACAAGCATGGCGATAGTCCTTTCGCCTTTTGCTGTAGCCCCTCCCTTATTGATCACTCCAACGCATATTTTGTGTTATTCTGATCTCTAATTCTGATTGATTGGAGCGCGAGACTGCCATGACGCTTGAGCAACTTCGCATCTTCATTGCCGTGGCCGAGCGCGAACACATGACGGCCGCCGCCAAAGCATTGCATATTACGCAATCAGCGGCCTCGGCCGCCATTGCCGCGCTGGAAAACCACCATGGGGTCAGGCTGTTCCACCGTGTTGGCCGCGGCATTATGCTCAGCGACGCAGGCAGGCTTTTTCTGGAGGAAGCCCGGCAGGTGCTGGCACGGGCCGCAGCCGCACAGGCCACGCTGGATGACTTGGGTGACCTGCGACGCGGCACCCTGCGGCTTGTGGCCAGTCAGACCATAGCCGCCTACTGGCTGCCCCCTTTTCTGGCCCTATTTCAGGCCCGCCACCCCGGTCTTGCGGTAGAACTGGTCATGCACAATACCCACCAGGCTGCGGCACTGGTCTGCGATGGCAGTGTGGAACTGGGGTTTGTGGAAGGCTGGGTGGACACGCCCGCTCTGGCCCGCTGGCAGGTGGGCGGGGACCAGCTCTGCCTTGTCAGCCATCGTCCGTTTCCAGCCCCTGCCCCGACCGCAACCTGGCTGGCGCAGGCCCGCTGGGTCATGCGGGAGACGGGGTCTGGAACACGCTCGGCGCTGGATGCAGCCTTGCAGGCCATGGGCATAGACCCGCTGACCCTCCAGACCGCGCTTGTCCTGCCATCCAATGAAAGTGTCCGCACCGCAGCCGAAGCCGGGGCTGGTGTTGCGGCCCTCTCATCCCTTGTCGTAGCGCCCTCCCTTGCGGTTGGAACGCTGTGGGCTGCATCGTCCATTCTGGCTGAGCGCCCGTTTTATGCCCTGCGCCATAAGGAACGCTATCGCAGCAAGGCTGCCGAGGCTTTTCTGACCTTCCTGTCGCAAGAGACCAGACAACAGGACCCAATGCAGCCTTAAGGCAAGCCGGGACAGACTTGCCCTGTGCTACACAACACCGGACAGCAACATGCTCTGAGGGCAAAACTGCTGCCATTAAAAGGTGTTTTTAACGCCGCTTGCCACCCACTACGTGCCGTGCAGCCGTTGAGGGCACATGCGCTATTTCCAGCACGCCGTACCAACCCAACCCCTTATAGGTTTCGTAACCCGGTGTGCGGGCGTAAGCGATCAACTTGTCGCCCTGAATATAAAACCCCTGCGGGCCAGAAACTTTCAGGTCATACTGTTCAACCAGTTGGCCTTTGCCATCGGAGGATGCAATCACCCGTTTCTGGGCGTCCACCAGCATCACACGGGTCCGGCTCCGTTCCGTTTCTGTCAGGCGAGCCCCTTTGACAATGGCATCCGCCTGAGTGCCCCAGTCAAACGCAATGCCCAGCACCCCCAGCACACGCCCATGTGCCGCACCACCCGCGCGCACCGCAGTGCCATAAATGGCGGCCTGGGCATTCTCCAGCGCCGGAACGGTATTAACATCCGCCACGGCGTAATCGTCCCCGCTTTGGGTATTGAGAGCGCGGGTAAACCATTCCTCGCCCGACATGTTGCTGTTGTAGAGCTTGCGGTGCTTATCGGGCCTGCCACAGGCCACCACCTTGCCATCAAGATTGACAAGGAACAGGTCGAGATAAACCGTGTAGGACCGCAGGATTGTTGCAAGCCGGTCAGCGGCAAAATTACAGGCCTCCGGCGTGCCATCGGCCAATGCCCCGACCAGGGCGCTGTCTGTTGCCCACCAGCGCACATCGCAGGAGCGTTCGTACAGGTTACGGTCAATCAGTTCGACCGCATTCAGCGCCAGGTCTGTAAAACGCTCGCCCAGGCTGGTTTGTAACAGCTCGCTCCCGGCCTGTTGCAGGCGGGAGGTGCTGCTGTCGGTTGCGCCACGCAGTTCGGTCGCGACTTCAATAATCCGGGCTGAGATACGGCCCATTTCATCCGCCAGCAGGCCAAAGGCCGCACCTGCCTGTCCCGCCTTGGCGGCTTCGATACGGGTATTGATTGCAAGGAAACGCGCTTCGCGCATAACGGAATCAATAACGTGAATTTTCTCGCGTGTAACACGGGAAAGCTCGTAGGCCAGTTCCAGAATATCGTCCTGCATTCAAATCTCTCTTCCCAGTAATCGGGCATTACCAATACACGGCAGGGCGGCGGCACAAAATATCGTGCTGTCACCTTGGAGGCTGGCATTTCATCATATCCAACTGGCCATGCCTACCCTGCCCGGCCGTGTTACGCCAAACGGAAACAATCGGGCTGGCTCACACAGCAGCCCGGCAAGCCATGACTGGAGGGCAGCAGTCTCTGGCGATCAGTCGCCCCAACCGCCACCCAGTGCGCGGACCAACCCGACAGTGGCAAGCGCCTGCCGGGTTCTGGCTTCCACCACGGCATCCTGCACACGGATCAGCCGCAGCCGGGCTTCGAGCACATCCTGCATGGTCATGCGCCCGCCTTCATACAACCCACGGGCCGCCTGAGCCGCAGCGCTGGTTGAGGCCTCCTGCGCCACAAGGCTTTCAATCCGGCTGTCCAGACTGGAGCGGCTTTCGTAGGCATCTTCCACTTCCGCCAGCGCCGTCAGGAGGGTTTGGTCATACTGGGCCACAGCTTCATCCAACCGGGCATCGGCTGCATGGATCTGGGCGTGCACGCGCCCTGCGGTAAAAACAGGCAGGTAAGTTGTCAAAGCCACCAGCCCGCCGGTGCCTGACAGGCCGGGCAGACCATCAAAGCGCAAACGCCCGTCACCGCCAAAAAACTCCAGCCCGAAATGGGGCAAAAGCTGGTTTCTGGCACTCGTCAGCCGTTCCACATCGGCCTGCACCACCGCCCTACGCAGGCGCACATCGGGCCGCCGGTCCAGCACACTCACCGGCACCTCCCCCACAGGGGCAGGTGGGGTCACATAGGACGCAGGACCATCCAGCTTGGGAGCCTGCTCTGGCGGCAACCCGGCCAGAATGGCCAGCCGGTGCCGACAGGTATCCAGTGTGGCCTGCAATACCGGCAGTTCAGCCTCTATCCCCTGTTTCTGCCCGGTAATACTTTGTACATCAGCACGGGTTGCCTGTCCGGCGTCAAACCGGGCGCGGGCATAGGTTTCAAGCTGGGCCAAGACCGTGACCGAGCGTTCCAGCAAGGCCATGCGCTGCTGCACACCCTTGGCTGTCAGGTAATTGGCCGCCACATCCGCCGCAATGGCCATGTGGACACCCTGCACCATATCCTGCGCGGCCAGCACCATCTGCCCAGCAGCACGACTGTCAGCATGGTGGCTGCCAAATACATCTGGCTCCCACGCAACCCCAACCCCAGCCAGATGGCCGTCTGTGGCAGGGTCCTGAATGTCGGGGGCTACACTGTGCAGCAAGGGGGACACAGGGTGCCGCCAGTTAACACCCCCACCGGCTATATTACCTGTAAGCCCGACTGTTGGGTACAGGGCTGAATCCACAACCGTTGCATAAGCACGCGCCTGTTTGACCCTGTCCTGCGCGGCCCGCAGGTCGAGGTTGGCCGCCAGAGCAGCCTGCACCAGCCTGTCCAGTTCGGGGTCATGCCAGGCCCGCCACCAGACCGGCAGCGCCCACCCTGGAGCCGCAGCCTCACCCACGGCAGGGGCAGCCTCAAACCGTGCAGGCAGCGTCACACTGGACACAGGCTTTGCTGGCGGAAAAGGCGAGCACCCCGCAGCCCCCAGCAGGAACACCACAGTTGCCCCCCCACGGGCAAAAAATCTGGAACGGGACATAAGCATTACCCCTGACTGGCCAGCATGGAGCGGAAACGGGCCAGCGCCATGAGGAAAAACAACGCGGATGACAGGATAATTGCCAGAACGGACGGCCAGATTGTTTCCAGCCCGGCCCCCCGATACAGAATATCCTGCGCCACCCTGACAAACTGCGTCGTGGGCAGCACCCGCACGGCAAGCTGCATGGCCGGGGGCATGCTTTCCACCGGGGTTGCAGCCCCCGACAGCAGATAAGCGACCGCATAGACCGGCACCGCCAGCAGACCAAACTGAGGCATGGCCGGGGCAATGGTTGCCAGCATCATCCCCAGCGATGTGACCGAGAACAAATACAGCGCCAGACAGCCTGCAAACAGCAGCATGGACCCCGCCAGCGGCACCCCCAGCCCCCAATGCACAACACATTCCAGCGACAGCAGGCTGGCGATAAAAATAACCGTGCCATTGGCCACAATCTTGGCCATGGCAATTTCCACCGCTGAGACCGGCAAGACCAGCAGATGCTCGATTGTACCGTGCTCACGCTCGCGGATAACCGCTGCCCCTACCAGAATAATCGACAGCACCGTCGCATCCGTGACCACCTGCATGACGGACGTAAACCAGAAAGACTGGCTATTGGGGTTAAAGCGGATACGGCTGTCCACCCGGAAAGGCAGGCTGGCCTCCCCCCCCGGTGCATGCATCTGCGCAGCGACCTGCTGCACAAAAATCTGCTGGAGATAAACCGCCCCCAGCCCCGCCTGTGTCATGGCGGTTGCGTCTATCTGCTCCTGCACGGTGGGTTTGCGCCCTGCCAGCAGATCGGCCTCAAACCGGGGGGGGATATCAATAACAAAGTTATACGTACCACGGTCCATACCGCTGGAAGCCTGCGCCCGCGCGACAACAACCGGCGTTTTGAAATAGGGAGGCAACACCGCAGCCCGCAACTGGCGGGACAGGGTGGAGTGGTCCTCATCCACAAAGGCGACTGTGGCGTTGGACACATCAATCTTCACCCCATCAGCCACAATGACGACTGCTGCCGAAAATGCAAAAATGATCAGCCCGAACAGAATAAAATCGCGCACAAGGCTATGGAATTCCTTGCGGCAGAGCAGCCCTACGTTGATCAGCCAGCGTCTCATGTATCCTGCTTCCTCAGCAGCATGCAGGCACAGAGCATGTAAAAGGCAGCAAACCCGGCCAGAACACAGTCAACACGCCAGAAAAAGGCAAAGCCCAGCCCCTTGGTAAAACACCCAAGGCTGATAAGCTGGAACCACGCGGTCGGAAACGCCTTGGCAATATAGTAAGGCACCCCGGTCAGTGTGGATACAGGGTACAGCAGGCCGGAAAAATTGACTGCCGGGATCAGGCAGATAATGGCCGTACCAAAAATGGCAGCCACCTGCGAGCGCACGAATGTTGAAATAAACAGCCCGAACCCCGTGCTGGCCAGAATATAGAGCGTGGCCCCGGCCGTCAGCCCCAGTAGAGAACCTTTAAGCGGCACCCCCATGACCAGCACCGTAAGCACCACCAGCACACAGTAGGACAGCATGGCCAGCCCCACATAAGGCAACTGCTTGCCTACAAGATACTGCCCCGATGACGCGGGCGAGGCATAGAGGTTCATGATCGAGCCAATTTCCTTCTCCCGCACCACGCCAAGGGCTGTCAGCATGGTGGGGACAAGAATGAGCGCCAGCATGATCATGCCCGGCGTAATGGCGTAAATACTGCGGAATTCCTGATTATACACAAAGCGCGGCACAACGCTGAACGGCAGCCCCCCCATGCCCCGTGGGGTTGGCACACCACGACCAAGAAAGGCCGCCTCCTGCAGCATGATAGCGTCGGAATAAGCCCGCACATTAGCGCTGAGGAAAGGCATGGAGCCATCAATAATTAACGCAACATCCGGCTTGCGGCCTGCCAGAACATCGCGCCCGAAATGGGGAGGAATATCAAGCCCCAAGGCAGCCTGGCCATGCCGGAGCCGGGCTTCCAACGCTGGCCTGTCACGCACCGGAGCCATTTCCTTGAAATAGGAGGAGCCACGAAACTGCTCGATCAGGCCACGACTTATCTGGCTCTGGTCGCGGTCCAGCACAGTAAAGCGCACGACATTGACATCAAACGACACGCTATAGGCCGCAATCAGCAGCAGCACGATCGGGCCCAGGATCGCAAAGGCCAGACGGAGCCTGTCACGCATCAGCTCCACAGCCTCACGCCGGGCAAAGGCCCAGCAGCGCGCAAACCACAGGACCACAGGCGACACCCGCCCCGCAGCCTGCCCGATGGAGGCCAGACCGGCTGAAGCAATGGCAGTGCTGTTGCCTGCGCGCTCCAGCACCGCCACGAAGGCATCTTCCAGCGTGGCCGCATGTTCCTGCGCGGTAATGGCCGCCGGGGTGTCCATGGCCAGCACGCGCCCCTTGTCCATAAGGGAGATACGGTCACACCGTGCAGCCTCGTTCATAAAATGGGTGGAGACAAAAATAGTCACCCCCTGATCACGCGAGAGGTGGACAAGATGTTTCCAGAACATATCCCGCGCGGCGGGGTCCACGCCTGATGTGGGCTCGTCAAGAATAAGAATATCAGGCGCGTTGATACAGGCCGCCGCCAGTTGCAGCCGCTGCCTGTAGCCCAACGGCAACCCCATGGGCCTGCTCTGCGCCACATCGGCCAGCGCGAACTCCTGCAAGGCGGCATCGACCCTCCGGTCGGCCTCCTTCGCGGAAAACTGGAAAAGCCGCGCCTGCAAAACAAGATTCTGCCGGACTGTCAGTTCCTCATACAGGGAAAACGCCTGCGACATGTAGCCAATCCGCATACGGGTGGCCATGTCCCCCGCTGTAACGGGGTGGCCAAAAAGCATGGCCTTGCCACTGCTAATGTCCAACAGCCCGGTCAGCATTTTCATGGTTGTGGACTTGCCACACCCGTTGGACCCCAGAAACCCGAAGATTTCCCCCCGGTGAATACGAAAGCTGACGGAATCAACCGCAACAAAGCTGCCAAACCGGCGTGTCAGGTCCTCAGCCTCGATCACAGGCGGGCTGCCATCATCCTTAAAAGGCGGGATGGCAAAATTGCCTGCCCCCTGACGCTCCTCCTCCGGCAGCAGGGCAATATAGGCCTCCTCCACCGTCGTGGCCCCTGTTCTGGCCTTGATGGCCTGTATGGTGTCACAGGCCATTACCTTGCCGTCGTTCATCGCGACCAGCCAGGAAAAGCGCTCGGCCTCGTCCATATAAGCGGTTGAGACAATGACCGTCATGGATGGGCGGGAAGCCTGCATCTGCTCCACCAGCGCCCAGAACTGCCGCCGCGACAGCGGGTCCACCCCTGTTGTCGGCTCATCCAGAATCAGCAGGTCGGGGTCATGCACAAGGGCACAACACAGGCTGACCTTCTGCTTCATCCCACCCGACAGTCGCCCGGCGGGGCGGTCGGGAAAAGGGGCAAGGCCCGTGGCGTCCAGCAGATGGTCTATGCGCGCTTTGCGGGTAGCTTCATCCAGTGCGAAAAGACGGCCGAAAAAATCAATATTTTCCCGCACGGACAGGGTTGGATACAGGTTTTTGCCCAACCCCTGGGGCATAAAGGCAATACGTGGCAAAAACTGCTCACGCGCGCGGCGGTCGGCCAGGTCCACGCCCAGAGTGTTGATACGCCCCTGCTGAAGCCGCCGAACCCCCGCAATCAGCCCCAGCAGGGTGGACTTGCCCACCCCATCCGGCCCGACAAAGGCTATGCTTTGCCCCGCAGGCAGGTTGAAGGCAATGTCATGCAGCACCTCGCGCCCATCGTAGCCATGGCGCACCCCCTCAACAGTGATCCCACCTGTGTTGGCTGTCATTGCACCATGCCGTGGCGGGTCAGACCATCGGGCCAGCCTGCCGTGGGGCTGGTACGCACATACCCCTCGCCCGTCATTCCCGCCTTGAGCATTCCACCCAAAGCCCGCTGGGCGGCTGGGGTCACGCACAGTTTCACACGATAGACGAGCTGCTCACGCTCGCTCGCGGTTTCAACATATTTGGGAGTAAACTGGGCCTCGTCATCCACAAAGCAGAGCCGTGCGGGAATGCTGCGCTCCATACCATCAAGCGCGATCACCGCATCATCCCCCACCTTCAGGCGGCTGACGGCGGCTGTGGGCAAAAAGATGGTCATATACGGGTCCACCGGGTCCAGCATGGCAAAAATACGCCCTCCGGGGGGCAGCACACTGCCTGTTTCCACCACACGATATTCGATCCGGCCTGCCACCGGGGCCACAATGGTCATGTCGTGAATGATGGAACGCACCTGCGCCATCTTGGCCTGCACCGCAGCTTCGGCCGCCCGGGCCTCATCCACCGCACGGCTGGCAGCGGTCACAGCCGCACTCGCTGCATCGACCGCTGTGCTGCGCTGTTTAACCTCCATATCCGACACAAGTGCTTGTGCGCGCATGGTCCGGGCGTGGCGCAGTTCATCACGCGTCAGATCAAGGGCGGCCTGACGGGCCTGACGCTCGGCTTCCGCCCGGCCTACGGCCCCTGCGGCACGGGCCTGCTCGGCCTGCGCCTGAGCGTACTGGGCATCCACCGTTGTGGTATCCTGCTGGGCCAGCACCTGCCCTGCGGTGACGTTATCCCCCTCGCGCGCCATCAAACGTATGACACGGCCCGGATACTGCACCGCCACGTCAATCCGGGTCAGTTCCAGCCGCCCGTTTCCGGCCAGCACACCGTCGGGCAGGCGTGACGCCAGACGGTAATGGTTCCACACCAGCCCCCCCGCCACCAGCATGAGGACAAACACCACAAGGAGGGCAAGACGCACAAAACGCTTCACGGACAGTCGCACCATGGGGCTGGAAGGAACATAACAGAGGCCCGGCGCCCAGAACCGGACATGCCTGCACAGCATATTCGGATCAAATTGCACCATGCAACACGTTGTCACCTTTCGGTAACAAAGCACGACACATCAGCCCCCAACACCAAAGGTATCAATGGCACGCATGCTGTTAACAAATTGTATGGAAAAGGAAATCTGGAGCGGATGAGGGGAATCGAACCCCCGTATGCAGCTTGGGAAGCTGCCGTTCTACCATTGAACTACATCCGCGTTCACAGGTGGCTTTCTATAACGCCACCCGCACGGGCTTGCAAGACCCTTGCTGTGATCAAAACGCAGGGAGCCTCAAGAGCCTGTTATTCGGCCTCTACCTCCGGCCCCACCAGGTCGGAAATATGCCCCAGTTCCCGCAGGCTCAACCCTTCTGGCGGGCGGGCCCTCGCATTGCCACGGGCAATCCGCCTTGGCAGCACAGCCTGCGTAAAGCCAAGCTTTGCGGCCTCCTTCAGCCTGGCATCGGCCTGCGCGACCTGCCGGATTTCCCCCGACAGACCGACCTCTCCAAAATAAACCTCACCGGGGCTTGTCGACACACCTGTCGCGGCTGACACGAGCGCTGCCGCAACGGCCAGATCGGCTGCGGGTTCCACCACGCGCAAGCCCCCTGCAACGTTGAGATACACATCCATCCCCGACAGTTTAAGGCCGCAGCGGGTTTCCAGCACCGCCAGCAGCATGGCCAGCCTGCCACTGTCCCACCCCACGACCGCCCGGCGGGGTGACCCATCCCCCCCTTTGGGGGCCAGCAGGGCCTGTACCTCCAGCAGCACGGGCCGAGAGCCTTCCAGACCGGCAAAGACTGCTGACCCGGCAATATTGCCCCGCCGCTCTGCCAGAAAAAGGGCCGAGGGGTTGCTGACTTCCTCCAGCCCCCGGTCGGTCATGGCAAACACGCCAATTTCATCCGTAGCGCCATAACGGTTCTTTGCGGCCCGCAGGATACGGAACTGATGTCCACGGTCGCCCTCAAAATACATGACGGCATCGACCATGTGTTCCAGCACACGCGGCCCGGCCAAGGCACCTTCCTTGGTGACATGCCCCACCAGCACAAGGGCAAAGCCCCGCCGCTTGGCCGCGCGAATCAGCTCAAACGCACAGGCCCGCACCTGCGAGACCGTGCCGGGGGCACTTTCCACTGTTTCCAGCCACATGGTCTGGATGGAATCGATAACCACCATCCGCACGTCTTTCTCGGCGTCCAGCGTAGCCACGATATCAGCAACATTGATGGAGGCTGCCAGTTCCAGCCGGGCCTGTGTGACCACGCCAAGGCGCTGGGCCCGCAAGCGGATCTGGTCGGCGGCCTCTTCCCCCGAGATATACAAAACCCGCTCGCCCTGCCCGGCCAGCCTGCTGGCGGCCTGTAACAGCAGGGTGGACTTGCCAATGCCGGGGTCCCCCCCCAGCAGCACAACAGAGGCAGGCACAAAACCACCCCCCAGCGCCCGGTCCAGTTCCGCAATGCCAGAACCAATACGCGGCGGGGGCTGCACCTTGCCTTCCAGCTCTTCCAGCCGGATACGCCGCCCCCCACTTGCGCGGGATGCAGAGGACGACGCCAAAGGCTCTGGTGCCATTTCCTCCAACGTATTCCATTCCTGGCAGGCATCGCACTGGCCTGCCCATTTGGCATGCACCGCGCCGCAGGACCGGCACACATACTGACGCGATGCTTTTTTAGCCACAGCCCATTCCCTCTCCCAAAAGCGGCGCAGCCCTGCGCCGCAGCCCCTCATGATCTGGGGTAAAACGAGAACAAACTCAAGCCCACAAACGCCACCCCACCGCTTATGCGCTGCCTCAGGCTTTGACGAACCCTGCCCGGACAGGCTACGGCTGCGACACGCAATACACCCGACCACCGGCAGCCGGAGCGAACAACGCACACCCATGGACACCGTGCTAGACCTCATAGCCGGCATTGGCCGCGCCACCCTCTCCCTCATCCGGGCGGCCGGGGCCCTGACGCTGTTTGCCCTGGTCGGGCTTTCCCACATCGTGCGTCCCCCGTTCCACGCGCGGGTGTTCTGGGACAGTTTTCTTGAAACCGGGTTTTTCTCGCTCCCTGTTGTCGCGCTGACAGCCCTGTTTTCCGGCGGGGTTATTGCCCTGCAATCCTATACCGGTTTTGCCCAGTACCACGCCCAGGGCGCCATTGCGGGCATTGTGGTACTGGCTGTCACGCGCGAACTGGGACCTGTGCTGGCTGGCCTTATGGTGGCAGGGCGTGTGGGGGCTGCCATGGCAGCCCAGATTGGCACCATGCGCGTGACCGACCAGATTGATGCGCTCAGCACCCTGTCCACCAACCCCATGAAATACCTGGTCGCCCCCCGCCTGCTGGCCGGGCTGATCGCCCTGCCGCTGTTGGTGCTGGTGGCCGACGTGCTGGGTGTTGCAGGCGGCTTTATGGTGGCCGTGCTCAAGCTCGACTTCTCACCCACAGGGTACATCACCGCAACGCTGAATAGCCTGAAAGCGATGGATGTGATTGTCGGGTTGGTCAAAGCCTCTCTTTTCGGGTTTCTGATCGCTCTGATGGGCTGCTACCAAGGCTATACCAGCAAGGGCGGGGCTGCGGGCGTTGGCTCGGCCACCACCGCTGCCGTGGTTGCGGCCTCCATCGCGCTGCTGGCGTTTGACTACCTGATTACGGACCTGTTCTTCTCGCACTAGCTGCTGCGGATACCTTGCATGACCTTACCCCATCCCAAAATCCGCATCCGCAACCTGCACAAATCCTTCGGGGCTAAAACCGTGCTCGACGGTATCTCGCTGGATGTGGCGCAGGGCACGTCCTTTGTCATCATCGGTGGTTCGGGCAGTGGCAAATCTGTGCTGCTGCGCTGCATGCTGGGGCTGATGGCCCCGGACTCCGGCACGATTGAAATTGATGGCGAGGATATTCTGACAACCTCTGCCCGCCGCCGCGAGGAACTCTGCGGCAGCATCGGCATGCTGTTCCAGAATGGTGCGCTGTTTGACAGCCTGCCCGTGTGGGAAAACGTGACCTTCGGCCTGCTGGCCCGCAAGCTTGTCAGCCGCCGGGACGCCCGCGTGCAGGCCGGGAGTATTCTGGCCCAGGTCGGGCTGGACCCGTCAGTGGGGGAGCTTTACCCCGCCGAGTTGTCAGGCGGCATGCAAAAACGTGTAGGCCTGGCCCGCGCCATTGCTGCCCAGCCCGATATTCTGTTTTTTGATGAACCCACAACCGGGCTGGACCCCATTATGGGGGCCGTGATTGATGGGCTGATTGTGGACTGCGTCAAAAAGCTAGGGTCCACCGCCATTGCCATTACCCACGACATGGCCTCCGCCCAGCGGATCGGGGACGAGGCCGCCATGCTCTACAAGGGCCAGCTTGTCTGGCAGGGGCCTGCTGCGTCCCTGATGGACAGCGGCAACGCCTATGTGGATCAGTTTACCCATGGCCGCCGCGAAGGCCCCATAACCATGGAACTGCGCCGCTAGGGTGCTGGTGCCCAACCACCCCGACCAGAATGAAAAACCAGCAGCCTGATCACACTCTTGTCTTGCCCACGCCCCACACGGGTGAGATAGGTTGACAGGCTGACCCCAGAAAACCCTGCGCCAGGCCTTGGCAACCGTCCCTGACCTGCAATGTGGAGAAAGATAGACTATGACCCGTGCGGTTCTGCTTTTGGCATGCGCGTTCGGCCTTTCCGCCTGCGGATGGTTCCACCACGAACCGCGCCACATGACATCCCCCACCCAGTGGGAAAAATACGGCTACCGCGCCCACCTGCAAAATAGCAGCAACGGCGACTAGCCCGAGGGCCAGCCTGACAGAGGCGGCCACAGCCGGGGCATGACAACAGGGCCCTGCGCGGACACAGACACACACCGTGCATGAACCTTTTGCCACCTCGCGCGATTGAATCCCTGCTCGTTTTTTTTTCGTGTCCCTGGCGTAAGGTAGCCTGATGCCCCGTTCCCTGTTGCGTGCCTGTTTGGTTTTCTGCCTGTTTCTTCTGCCTGCCCTGACACTGGGCACCCATCATGGGCTGGCAGCCACGACACAGCCCGGCACGGCAGCACAGACAGGGGCCAATGCCCCTTTCTTCATCACGGATGTGACGGAAAGTGTGTCCGACAAGACACTCAACGACATGGGCTCAGCCCTGCGTGATATTTACAGCAGCAACCTGCTGAGCAACCCAGGTAGCCAGAGTGCGGACAACCTGACCAAGCTGTTGCAGCGGGCCTCTGCCCTTGTGACGCAGAGCGATGCGCTGATCGCGCGCATTAAACCCTATCAGGCGGTTTATCAGAATTTTCTGGATATTCTTGGCCCCCTGCCCGCCAAGGATGCCGTGCCCGAAGCCCCTGCCATTGCCGAGCAGCGTGCCCTGCTGACCCGGCAACAGCAGGATATTTCCGCCCGGATTACCCGGCTGAAACTATACCAGGTGGAAGCGCAGCAACTTGTCAGCGAGTTGCGCCAGCATGGCAGCGCCATCAAGCAGGCCACGCTATGGCAGCGCTTTCCCGCCCCGCTGGGCATGAATTTCTGGTCCGGGCTGGCAGCCTCCTTCCCGCAGGACAGCGCACGGATGCACACGCTGGCCCGACAGGCCGTGGCTCTGGCCAGTGTCGCGCTGACTGGCAAGCGGGTTTTTATTACCCTTGGCGGGTTTGTTGTGGCCTGCATCATGCTGGCACTGTGGTTTGCCAGCCACCGGCCTGTGCGCCGTCTGGCCCTGCGCTTTCTGCCCGATGGCCCGATCCGCCCCATTGCTGCCACCACGCTGCGCGTCAGCATCGCCACGCTGGCCTGTGCCCTGTCCTTTCAGGCGGTCTGGGCCGTCCTGTCCTTTGACAACCCCGCCGCCGAGGGCGACCTGGCAGTGTTGGCTGACATGGTGTCCACCCAGTTCCCTCTCTGTGGTTTTGTGATTGAGCTCGGGCTGTGTCTGCTGAGCAGCCGGAGCGAATGGCGCATTATCCCCATGGAGGACGAAACAGCCCGCAGGCTACGGCTGTTTCCCACATGGCTGGCTTTTGCCATGATTGCCCGTGGCTGCCTGCGCTACATGGACACCCACAGCGGCCTGTCCCTGCTGTGTGTCCAGTTTTTTGATGGGCTTTATACGCTTGCCGTAAGCCCGCTGCTGTTTGCCATTCCCCGCCAGTTGCATCTGGCCAGCGGGGAGGACAGCAACTACCCGCCCCTGGCCCTGTTCCTGCGGAATACCGCCATGGGAGTGGCCATTGCATGCTGGGTGGCGGTACTGTCTGGCTATATTCCGCTGGCCTACAGTGTCATTTCATGGCTGGCGATCATGAGCATAAGCCTGAGCGGGCTTGTTCTCTTCTCGCTGCTGACCAGCACAATGGGCCATGCGCTGTTTCCCGCACGGGCACCGCTGGGCCGCAAACTGCTGGCTCTGGGCCTGCCTGCCCGGTTGATCAATCAGGCCTGTGTCGTCATTCCGGGGCTGGTCAACATTCTGTTGCTGGTCGTGGCCTGTGCTGTGGCAACCAGTGGCGTCAACTTTGACCCCACCCAGATTTTGGCCCAGCTGCACTTCTTCTTCCATGGCCAGAATGATTCAGATGGCTCGGGTTTTTCCCTCGACGCCGTGCTGCTGTGCATTGGTATCCCGATTGTGGGCTATTATGCCATCAAGGTTATCAAAGCCTGGTTTAGCGAAAAATTCTTCCCCACCACCCGGCTGGACACGGGGGCGCAAGCCTCGGTTCTGGGTATTCTGGGCTATACGGCGTGGATTCTAATCGGGCTTGGCATGCTCTCGGTGCTGGGCGTTACAGTCCAGAGCATGACCTGGGTTGTCAGCGCCCTGTCGGTCGGGATCGGCTTTGGTCTGCAATCCATTGTGCAGAACTTTGTTTCGGGCATTATCCTGCTGGCCGAGCGCCCTGTCTCCGTGGGGGATGTTGTCACCATTGCGGGCATTACGGGCAAGGTTGAGCGGATCAGTGTGCGTTCAACCGACATCAAGCTGGATGACAAATCCACCATGATTGTCCCCAATTCCCAGTTCATCACCTCTGCGGTCAAGAATGCGACACTGGCACAAAAGCCTGGGGTTTTTACGGTGGAATTCGCACTGCCTTTTGCCTCTGACATCCACAAGGCCATGGCGGTCATGACCAGCACTCTGGATACCTGCGACGCGGTCAACGCTAACGTGACCCCGACAGTCAGCATGACAGCGGTCTCAGACGGCTCCGCCATTCTGACAGGCACCGCGACGGCGTGTGAGGGGCTGGATATCAAAATTGCCCGCAACGCAGCTCTGTTTGCCCTCTGGCAGGCATTTCAGGACAACAACATCACCATTACTGTCAAACAGACCATTAGTTAAGAGCAGGCTCTGACGGCGTGAAGGCCCTTATCTTCTGGCTTGATAAGAAGCGTGACGGTAAGTGGCCTGTTTGCATGAATGCGAACGGATACGTGGCTTGAGCTGTTTTTTGCAGAGCCGCCTGTCAGGCACCTGTCAATAACGCTTGGTCGCGTAACACCAACGGCAATGGCTTTGCGTAGCACCAGACATCCGCATGGACGCATGTGGTCTGAAATTGTGATCCCGGAAAAGGATCAAAAAAATCGCTGCCTTGTTCACAGGGGCAAGCACCCTCACCCCTGTGAGCATCAGGCACGGGGGCTTTCGCCCCTCTCTTAAAAGCGGAAAACTGCTTATGTCATAAGCAGAATAATCACCATACCCCAAATGGTCAGGAGCGTGTTCCCAACGGCGTATGTCACTGTATAGCCCAGAGTAGGCACCTGGCTGTGGGCTATCTCGTTGATCATGCCCAACGCAGCGGTTGTTGTTCTGGCACCCGCGCACGCACCCAGCAGAATGGCCGGATGGAAGCGGAACAGATACTTGCCAATAAAGATCGAGAGTACCAGCGGCAATGTGGTTGCAAACACACCCCACAGGAAGATACCAGCCCCCAGATGCTCCAACCCGGCGACAAAGGTTGGACCCGATGCAATGCCAACACCCGCGATAAAGACATTCAGCCCAACCGAATTCATAAACCAGACGGTTGATGTGGGAATATAGCCGAAAGTCGGATGAATAGACCTGATCCACCCCGTGATCAGCCCGGCAATCAGCGCGCCACCAGCCGTTGAGAGTGTGAGCGGGATAGAGCCGATATGGATGGTGATGGCTCCGATCAGGCACCCGATCGTAATAGCCAGCGCCAGCGTCATGACATCGGTGATGCTGCCAGGACGGTCAACACGCCCCCAGGCCTTTGCTGCGATTGTCGTATCAGCCGTACGCCCGCTGACCGAAAGAACGTCACCCCGCTGTACAACTGTTTTGGGCAGGAGGGGAATTTCCTCTCCGGTCAGACCACGGGATATTTTGCACAGAAAAACACCGTGTGCTTCAGGCATTTTGGAAATTTGTGCAATCGTCTTGCCCGCAATGGCCTTGCTGGTCACAAAGACATCAATCCCTTCCATCGGAACAGACAGCAACTCGCGGTCATCAACTTCCTTGGCGTGTGCGCCAATAACGTCAATCAACACATGGCGCGGCCCTGTGATGGCCAGAATATCCCCTGTTTTGACAACGGCATCACTTTTTGCCGCCAGTATCTCCGTTCCTCGCCGGAGGCGTTCGATAAAAACACCACCATGAGGAAAAAGATGTTCAATCTCCGAGACCGTCTGGCCGTTGACAGCGGTGGTCTCCCCTACCTGGAAAGCCCGGATTTCGTAAGGATGCCATGCCAGATCACCACTCTGGGCGTGGTTCATGCCGCCCATGCTGCTCTCGTAGTCCGCGCATTCCTTGACAATATCAATACGCAGGAGCTTAGGCCCAAGCAGGGCAAGGATAATGGCCGAGCCAACCGTGCCGAACAGATAGGTGACCGCATAGGCAACCGGCATTTCATTCAGCAGGCTCTGTTTTTGCGCCCCTGAGATGGAAAGCTGATTAATGCTGTCAGTCGCCAGCCCCATTGAGGCAGACAGAGTTTGCGATCCCGCAAAAAGACCCGCAGCAGTGCCTGCATTATACCCGGCCAAACGTGCCGCAAGCCAGGTGGAACCAAGGCACAGCAGACAGACAACAACCGCAAAAAGCGCCTGTTTTAAGCCATCTTTTGCAAGGCCCCGTACAAACTGCGGCCCGACGCCGTATCCGACTGCAAACAGAAAGAGCAGGAAGAAGAAGGACCCAACCATGGGCGAGATCGGGATATTGAGCTGCCCGATGGCCACTGCGGCAATCAGCGTGGAGGTAACAGCCCCCAGGCCAAGGCCACGATAATTAAATTTTCCGAACCAGTAACCGAAGGCCAGAGCAATGAAGACTGCAATCGGGGGGTAGGTTCTCAGTACGGTTTCGATCCATGCCATGGCAGGAACTGCTCCGGGGAAAGTTCGGGGTGAAGAAATGAAAAAACTGCCACGATCATTTCAAGAACGTGGCAGTTTTTTCAATGGTCAATTCTGTAAAAAGGCGTGTTACGGCGCTTTTGCTGGCAGGGCACCTTTGGACAGAGCATGGTGCGGTGTCTGCTGGCTTTCCTTACCCAGAGGAGTTGCGGGCTTGTGCGTCTCCAGATACTCGATGGAGCGCTTGACGTCCTCAAGGAAGAGGTCTGCCATATCACGGGTAAAGCCGTGACGGACAAGCACGCGCATGACAACAACGTCCGTGATGTTTGGCAGCATGGTGTAGGCCGCAGCCTGCCAGCCACGTGTGCGCAAACGGTCAGAGAGGTCAAAGAGCGACCAGCTCGGAGCGCCATCCTGCTTGAGCATCCACGAAACGCCGGGGATGCCCTTTTTGCTGTCCCCGTCAAAGAACAGGTGGAACGGCCCGATCTTGACGATCTCTTGTGCAATATGGGCTGCCGTATCGTACATATTGTCGAGCAGGCGACGATACCCATCCCGGCCAAGGCGCAGGAAGAGGTAATACTGCGCGATAATCTGCCCACCGGGACGGGAGAAGTTGAGCGCAAATGTCGGCATGTTGCCGCCCAGATAGTTGACCCAGAAAATCAGGTCGTCGGGCAGGTCAGACTTGTCACGCCACACAACCCAGCCCACACCGAGCGGGGCAAGACCATATTTGTGGCCAGAGGCGTTGATGGAGGCGACACGCGGGATACGAAAATCCCATGCCATGTCAGGCTCTTTGAACGGTGCGGTAAACCCGCCGGATGCGGCGTCAACATGGATGGGAATATCCAGCCCTGTTTCGGCCTGCAGTTTGTCCAGCGCTGCGGCAATTTCGGCAACGGGCTCGTACTGGCAGGTAAAGGTCACGCCAAAAGTCGGCATAACCGCAATCGTGTTTTCGTCCACCCGCTTCAGCACTTCTTCAGCATTCATGCTGATCCGGTCGCGCTCAAGCGGAATTTCGCGGATTTCAACATCGAAGTAACGGGCAAACTTATGCCAACACACCTGCACAGGGCCGGTTACAATGTTGGGACGGTCTGTCGGACGACCAGCAGCCTTGGCTTTTTCGCGCCAGCGCCATTTCAGCGCCAAACCACCAAGCATGGCGGCTTCGCTGGAGCCAATGGTGGCACAGCCGATGGAGTTTTTAAGCTCTGGTGCATTCCACAGATCAGCAAGGATGCTGACACAGCGGCGCTCAATTTCTGCTGTTGCGGGATACTCGTCCTTATCGATCATATTTTTATCGATAGCGAGATCCATCAGCCGGTGAATTTCCGGCTCCATCCAGGTCTGGCCAAAGGTTGCCAGGTTCTGGCGGGCGTTCCCGTCAAGAAACAGCTCATCACGGATGAGAGCCTCGGCAACATCAGGACGCATTTCGCCTTTGGGAAAACGAAACTTGGGAACGGTTATGTCCGCAGACCGGGTTGCATAAAGATCAGCGTCCGCCTCGGACGAGGTCGGCTTTTCCTGAATCGGCATTAAGGTAGCCTTTCATGCTTGTGCTGTTAACCGTAGGCAAGGGCGATAACATGCTTTGCAATAACAGAAATTGACAAAGATCAATTTAACAATCCGAAAAAAGAAAACAATACAAATATTCATTCCGAATATGGAATATAAAGAAAAAATTCATCAGATCAATATTCTATTATTAGTATATTACTAAATGATAGCTCTACGAAATGACTTTCCACTTTGAAATGTGACTGTTCTTAATCCCACACGCTATTGTCCTGTTGTTGACAGAAAACGCTTTACTTAGTGTCCATTAGAATAATGACTAATGACTTGATGGAAAAAAAGACGCTTTGTTCAATATAGACTTCTAGATATGAAAGTATGAACGTACCAATCGGGTAGCGTCGTCAGTCTTTGCACTTTTTATACAGATGTCAGTTGCAAGGCGGCTCTAATTTCAGGTATTTTATGTGGAATACAGGCAATCAGATGAAAACGAACAGGACACTCTTGGCTTGTCGCCGGCATGGAGTTTTGAATTCAGTCCACCTTTTACACGTCCAATAACCTGGCGGAGAAAAACTCCTTTTTGAACAGTCTGCCTGTATCGGTCAGCACGCCTGTAAATCACAGGGCATTATTCAATCCAATCAATGAATAGGCCCCAAGCCTATCGAAGGCATTTCAAAATTAACGACAAAAAGATAATTGCCTGCTGTATTCTCTATGAGATAGACGATGTTAGGATACATATGGAGGGTTCGAAAACCCCTCCTTAAGCACTTTTAGTGCATAGCAATATCAATGGCTTATAATTCTGCATCCAGCGGAAAAGAGGGTTTTTCGAACCTTCCAGGTTGCCTTATGCAAAAGCACATACTTATGACGCTGACGATAAGGCCGTTAACCCCAACGAGTGAAGGATTACGAACAACAGATCGACGTGGCAGAGGTCATGGTCCACATTGCCATGGAAGAAAGCCTCATCCTACGCCGATCCGCTCATCCGTGAGTTCCCAAAAGGGCTCTCAGGGTTCGTGAATGGTATCCAGGTCCGCAAAGCGTGTGTATTCACCTTCGAAGAACAGATTGATGGTGCCTGTGGGACCATGACGCTGCTTTTCAAGGATCAGTTCGGCCTTGTTATGGACCAACCCCATTTTACGCTGCCAGTCGTCCATCGCGGCTGAATATTTGTCCATGGAATCAAAAGCTGTTTCCTTGGGCATGCGCTGTTGCAGATAATATTCGTCACGATAAACAAACATCACGGCGTCGGCGTCCTGCTCGATCGAACCGGATTCACGCAGGTCCGACAGCATGGGGCGCTTGTCTTCCCGGCTTTCCACCTGTCGGGAAAGCTGGGACAGCGCCAGCACCGGCACTTCCAGTTCCTTGGCGATGGCTTTGAGCCCCTGCGTAATCATGGAAATTTCCAGCACGCGGCTTTCCGGCCTGCTGCCGACCGACGGGCGCATAAGCTGCAAATAGTCCACCACCACAAGGCTAAGACCCTGCGTGCGCTTTAGCCTGCGGCAACGTGTCCGCATGGCGGAGAGGGAAATTGCCGGAGTGTCATCAATCACCAGCGGCAGGGATGCCAGTTCGTGGCTGACACGCACAAAACGGTCAAACTCCTTCTGCCCGATATCACCCCGCCGTATACGCTCGCCCGACACTTCCGCCTGTTCGGACAGAATACGGGTAGCCAACTGCTCGGCCGACATTTCGAGCGAGAAAATGGCCACACTCCCTTTGGGGCGCTCCCCCTTTTCCTCGGCAGCCCGCAGGAGAGAGCGGGCGGCAGAGAAGGCCATTTTTGTTGCCAGCGCGGTCTTGCCCATGGCGGGGCGTCCGGCCAGAATCAACAAATCGGATGGGTGCAGGCCACCGGTTTTCTTGTCCATGTCCCGCAGGCCCGATGTCAGCCCCGTAACATGCCCGGCACTCTGGAATGCCTGCGCCGCGACCTCGATCGCACCTGCCAGTGCCTTGTTGAAAGGCACAAAGTCGCCATCCTTACCTTTTTCAGTCGCCAGTTTGAAAAGCGCTTCTTCCCCGGCTTCAATCTGGTCCTGACCAGACAGACCGCTGGAAACACCAAAGGCGTTGTTAACAACGTTTTCGCCAATATCAATCAACTGACGGCGCAGCCAAGCGTCGTGGATGGCGCGCCCGTAATCCCCCGCGTTGATAATGCCGACCATCGAGGTCAGCAACTGGCCCATGTAAGCCATGCCACCAACAGAATCGAGAATACCCGAGTGTTCCAGCTCCGCCCGCATGGTCACGGGGTCGGCCAGTTGCCCGCCCTCAATCCGGCGGGCCAGAGCCTCATAGATACGGCCGTTCACACGGCTGGAAAAATGCTCGCCCGCCAGAAAGTCTGAAACCCGGTCATAGGCTCTGTTATTGGTCAGCAGCGCGCCAAGCAGCGCCTGCTCCGCCTCGACATTGGCTGGGGGCTGCCGCAGGCCAACAGCCAGCAAAGCGCCATTTGAGTTGTTCTCTTGGGTGTCCGTCATACCCGTGCCTGTAGCAGGTTTAGCCCCCGTGCCGGAAGGGCATCACCCTCCACCCGTCGCACCGTGTCCCACGGCCTGATCGAGGCTCTCATACGCCGTGACGATATGGTACAGCGAACTGGTAGGAATACGATCCGCCACACCACGGCCCTGCCCATCCAACTGGTCGATCCATGTGCCCGGAGGACAGTTGATAAAATAACGATCAAGCAGATTGGTCGCAACAGTCACAGCCAGCGCGGCATCCTGCTCTGGGGCATGGCTTAAAAGACCCCGCAAGGCTTCCCCCTGCACCCATAGGCGAAAACCGTCCTTGATAACCGTGCCGTGACGATCCAGTGCATCATGCACCAGCCCTGTTGCGGCAGCCACACCATGCTGGCGGGCAAAGCTGTAAAGTGCGTGCGCCTGTCTTGTGGTATCTACCCCTGTCAGACCCCGGTAGGCATGTAGCAGCCAGACCCATTCAAAATGGTGCCCCGGCTCCACCCATTGCCCGGCCGCCCCGGCTGCGGGCTGCCAATCGGGGCCAAAATATTCCCCCAGCGTGCCAGTCTCTGCATCCTGAAAACGGGTGCTGAAAAGCGCGTAAATAGCGTGCGCCAGAGCGAGGTCTTTCTCGTCCCCCGTGGTCTGGTAAAGGGCCAGAACAGCCTCGAATAGATGCATATGGGGGTTTTGCTGCCGGTCCTCCCCCGCATCAGGCAGGCAGTTGAGGAAACCGCCATCAGGCAGGCTCATGGCCTGTACAATCCAGCCCAGCGTGGCCCGTGCAGACTGCACGGCCTGGCCAGAGGACCCCTCCAACCGGCCATACCAAGCCAGGGCAAACACCACGAAGGCAAGGTCATACAAATCCGCCGTGGGGTCCAGCACCGCCCCCGTGCGTGACAGCCTGCGCGCCCAGCCGCCATCGGCCTGCCGGGCGTGCAACAGAAACCTGAAAATGCCCTCCGCCCGCGCCGCACCCTCCGGCCAGCCCCGCAAAGCCGCCCAGGAAAACACAAAAAGCTGCCGTGCCTGCACGCGCACCCGTTTGAAACCGGGAAATGCAGGCTCACCAGCCAGTGTCAGACATTCCTGTGCCCCCAACAGGGCGGGGGCAGTCTTGTCCCCGTCACACCCGACACTGGCCCAGACTGGCAGCGCCTGCCCGAACAACCAGTGGGCAAACCGTTCCCTGGCTGCCCCAAGACTGCTGGCGGGGGCTGTCATGCGCCGCGCGCCCGCCCGATAATGGCTGTTGTGGAATGCCCGGCCCGCAAATCGGCCAATAACAAGCGCCCTCCGGCAGCCTGCACAATATCCGCCCCCACGACATCCTCCGGCCGGTAGTCTGCCCCTTTGACCAGCACATCAGGCATAAGGGCGCGGATGGTTTCCAGCGGTGTGTCGTCATCAAACGCCACAACAGCATCCACATGGCGGATGGCCGCAATAACCGTGGCACGGGCTTGCAGGGTATTGACCGGGCGCTCCGGCCCCTTCAGCCGCCGGATGCTCGCATCGGTATTCAGCGCCACAACCAGCCTGTCGCAGGCGGCCCGGGCCTGAGCCAGCAGGCTGACATGACCGGGGTGGAGAATGTCAAAACAGCCGTTGGTAAAACCGACCTTAAGCCCCCGTGCCTGCCAGCGGGCAACCTGCGCCTGCGCTGCGGGAAACGAGAGCAGATGCGCCACAGCCTCTGGCCCGCCCTGCTCATCCAGCTCATTCAGCACTTCCTGAATATCGGCAGTGGCGGTGCCAAGCTTGCCCACAACAACCCCGGCTGCGGCATTGGCCACCCGCATGGCCTGCTCCAACGGCATGCCCGCGCCAGAGGCCAGCGCCATGGAGGCAATAACCGTATCCCCCGCCCCCGAGACATCAAACACCTCCCGCGCATGGGCGGGTATGGACAGGGCCGGGCCATCGTGCCGGACCAGCATCATGCCTTTTTCCGA
The DNA here is from genome assembly GCF_008365315.1 of Acetobacter vaccinii. Lineage (NCBI taxonomy): Bacteria > Pseudomonadati > Pseudomonadota > Alphaproteobacteria > Acetobacterales > Acetobacteraceae > Acetobacter > Acetobacter vaccinii. The sequence goes on from NZ_CP043506.1 coordinate 386,835, forward strand.
CCGGGTTGCCAGAATGGCACCCGCCTGGGTCTGCGCCATAATGCTGCGGGCGGCGGCCTCAACCTGCGCTTCGGTGTCCACCGGCATGGCCGAGGCCTGCGCCAGTTCACGCGCATTGGGCGTAATACAGGCCGCTCCCTTGTAGCGGGTATAATCGGTGCCTTTGGGGTCCACAAAAAAGGGAATCCCGTGGCAGCGGGCCTGCTCCGCCAGATGCGCCACCACATCAGGGGCGCAGACACCCTTGCCATAATCCGACACGACAATGGCCTGCACGGAGGCAATATGCGCATCAATAGCCGCACATAGGGCCGCGGCCTCGTGGGGTTGCAAGGGGGCGTGGCTTTCCTCATCCACGCGCACCACCTGCTGGTGGGCCGCGATAAAGCGGGTTTTGCAGATTGTGGGCCGGTCCGCGCTGGGAGCTGTTGCGTCCCGCAGGCCGGGTTGCCGCGCCAGAGCGGCACGCAGGGTTACCCCGGCATCATCCTGCCCGGTCAGCCCCACCAGAATGGCCTGCCCGCCGAGGGACAGGATATTGCTGGCCACATTGCCAGCACCACCTGGCATTTCCCGCCTGGAATCGAGCAAAAGCACCGGCACCGGTGCCTCGGGCGAAATCCGTTCCATACGACCGTATAAAAACCGGTCGAGCATGATATCACCCACGCACAGGACCGTTATGGCGGAAAAATCCATACTGTTCCTCAGACCCCGAATGTGCCCACAAACTGCCCCAACCCCGTCTGGCGGGCAACTGCCAGCCGGGCTGCCAGCAGCACGGCCCGGGCCTGATCTATGGCGCGGTCCAACTCCATGTTGATGATAGCGTAGTCAAATTCTTTCCAATGGGAAATTTCGTCCCGCGCGGCGGCCATCCTGCGGGCAATTTCATCAGGGTGGTCCGAGGCACGGCCATGCAGGCGGCGCTCCAGTTCCTCCAGAGACGGAGGCAGCACAAACAGGCTGACAACATCATGCGGCAAGGCATGACGGATCTGCTGGTGGCCCTGCCAGTCAATGTCAAACACCATGTCGTGCCCGGCAGCCAGGGCGGCTTCCACCGGGGCGCGGGGAGTGCCGTAGCCACGCCCGAACACCGTCGCCCATTCCAGCAGTTCCCCCGCTGCGGCCATGGCTTCAAACTGCTCCATAGTGCGGAAATGGTAGTGCGTGCCCTCTTTTTCACCCGGTCTGGGCTGGCGGGTCGTGACCGAGACAGAATGCCGCAAGCGATTGTCCGACGCCCGCAAGGCGTTGGCTATGGTGGATTTACCCGCCCCCGATGGGGCTGAAATGACAAGGCACACCCCCCGTCGCGTTGCCGTTGCCCCGTGTCCTACACCTGTATGCACCATGCCGTATCCCGCATATTCCCAGTTCCAGTATTGCCCCTTCATGCCAGAAGCCGCCATGCTGCGCCACAGGCTGCAACAGGACGCGGGAAACCAACACGCTGATGAAATACGCCTCTGTCCTTATTACCGGAGCATCATCTGGCATCGGCCAGGGTCTTGCCCTTATGCTCGCACGCCCAGGCCGCAGGCTGCTGCTGGGTGGGCGTAACACCCCCCGGCTGGAGGAAACCGCACGCCAGTGCATAGCGCGCGGTGCCGATGCGCGCATACAGGCCACCGATGTGACCAATCAGGCAGCCATGACAGACTGGGTCAGCAGCGCAGGCCCACTCAACCTCGTGCTCGCCTGTGCGGGCATTACCGGCGGCACCCGCCTGACAGAACAACCAGACCCCGCCCCCTATGAACCCGACACCCAAATACGCCGTATTTTTGAAACTGACCTGACAGGCGTGCTGAACACGGTGTTGCCTGCCCTTGCCCTCATGCGGGGGCAGCCCCGCAGTGTGGAGGGCATACGCGGGCGCATTTGTGCCATTGCATCGGTTGCGGGGTTTGTTTCCTTCCCCGGCACACCCGCCTATTCGGCAGCAAAGGCGGCGGTCGATCGTTTTATGGTCGCCAGCGGTGCCAATGCCCGGCGCGAGGGCATTATGCTCAGTTCCGTCGTCTGCGGGTTTGTGGATACCCCTATGGTCGCGCGCAACCGCTTTGCCATGCCGGGTCTGACCGATACACACTCGGCCTGCCGTCGTATCCTGCGCGGGGTCGGGCGTAACGAGCGCCGGATTATCTTCCCCCGCTGGCTGGTCGCCGGGTCCCGCTTTATGGACCTGCTGCCAATCCGTCTGGCAGAAGCCTATTACACCCGCCAGCCTGCCGCCGCCCCTGATGGCATGCCCGCAGCCGACCTGTCCTGAAAAGGCTGGCTGCGTTCCTTTTCCACCCCCAGTTTCAGGACACCTACCCCCATGACCGGGAATACTCCCTCCCCCCACAGCCTGATGGAAGACCTGTCGGCTGCTGCCGTGCGTGAACCTGTGCCGCTGGACAGGCGCACCATGAAAATGGACCGGGTATTCTGGAGCCACTTTTCCCCCAACCTCGGTCCGGGCGGATGGGTCACAGGGGCGTTGCTGACCAGCATGGGGCTGGACTTTCGCACAGGGGTGGCCGCCGTGCTGCTGGGCAACCTGATCGGCGCCCTGCCTGTGGCCCTTGCAGCCGCCATCGGCCCTGCCACCGGACTGACCCAGATGGAGGCATCACGCCGGGCGCTGGGGCAGACCGGGGTGCGTGTGCCAGCGTTCCTCAACTGGATTTACTGTGTGGGGTGGGACGCGGTCAACAACGTGCCCGCCGCAACCGCGTTGATGACCCTGCTGCTGACTGTAGGGCTGGCAGCCCCGTTCTGGCTGGCGCTGGCCATATTAGCCGGGGTGCAGATGGTGGCCTCCATCTACGGCCACCATGTCGTGCAGGCGTTGCAGAAATACCTTGGTGCGGTCCTGCTTGTGGTCTTTGCCGTCATGGGCGTTGTGTTTGCCCTGCGGGGGCAAGCGCCGCTGGCAGCACACCATGCCACAAGCCTGGGCACCTTTTTGCTGGCTGTGGGTATTCTCGTCAGCTTCAATCTCTCGTGGGCGTCATATTCCTCTGACTACACCCGTTATCTGCCTGCCGGATCAAACCCCAAAAAAGTGGTCCTGCTGGCTCTGGCAGGGCTGCTGGGTTCAGCGATTCCGTTTCAGATTCTGGGGCTTGTCTGCGCTGGCAGCATGGCCGATGCCTCGCCCATTACTGTCATTGCCTCGCTCCGACAGGCCATGGGGCCGTTGGGCTCAGTGGCGCTGGCCGCCATTGCGCTGTCGTCCATTACCGGCAACTCCTTCAACGACAACACAGCCAGCTACAGCCTGATTTCGGCCGGGCTGCATGTGCCCCGTGTAGCGGCTGCCATCCTGACCGCAGCCTTGGGCTACGGGCTGGCCGTGGCAGGGGCCGGACGCTATGCCAGCCTGTATACCGATTACCTGCTTGTCACGATGTACTGGATTGCGCCGTGGATCGGCATTGTGCTGGCGGACTGGTATTGCGGCGATCGCAGGCTGCATCCCGCCCCTGCGGACTGGACACGGGGGGCTACGATTTTTGCCGTAACCTCCGTGCTGACCATTGCCCTATTTTCCACCAGCAGCCTGTATACCGGCCCCGTTGCCCGGTGGTTGGGCGGGGCCGATATTGGCTATTACATTGGCTTTTTTGGTGCGGCCCTGTGTTATGCGCTGGGCATGCCAAGGCGTGTGAGTTCATAAAGCCCCACCGCTGCCGCCACGGACACATTCAGGCTTTCCATCTCGCCTGGCATGTACAGGCCTGCGATTTCGTCACACCGCTCCCGCGTAAGGCGGCGCAGGCCACGCCCCTCGGCCCCCAGCACCAGTGCAACGCGCCGCCCCTCGAACGTGCGGCCGTTCAGCACCGAACCCCCGGCATCCAGCCCGACGGTCCAGCAGCCTGCTTTTTGCAATATTTCCAGCGCACGGGACAGGTTGACCTCCCGCACGATCGGCACGCTTTCCAGCGCGCCGGAGGCCGCCTTGGCCAGCACGGCTGTCTCTTCCGGCGCGTTCCGGTCCTGCACGACAAGACAGGCTGCACCAAAGGCCGCAGCCGAGCGCAGAATAGCCCCGACATTCCGCGGGTCTGTCACCTGGTCCAGCACCAGCACGGGGCCGGGGCGTTCCAGCGCATCTTCCAAGGCGGGAGAGACCAGTTGCCGCGCCAGCAGCGCCACGCCCTGGTGCACAGCATCTGGGCCCAGCATGTCGTCCAGCCTGCTGCGGGGCACGATTTCGGCCTCCACATGCAGTACGGCCCCAGCCTGCACGGCTTCCTGCACAGCCGGATGTTCGGCCTCGGTCACCCACAGGCGTTCACACTGGCGTTCCGGATTGGCCAGGGCCGCTGCAACGGCGTGGGTGCCAAACAGCCAGCAGCTTCCTGCCGGGGCCGAAGCCCCACTGTCGCGCCCGCCCGAACCCTGACCACTGGAGCGGGGGCGGCGGGCGGGGCGGCCATTACGGAGTGAACGCATGGGGGCGGGTTTCCTGACGTGCTGAATGAGTGATCCTGTCCCTCCCCTAGCGCAACACCCCGGCCTCCGCCTATCCCCCCGATGCTGCGTCCGTGCGCTGACATGCGGGCGGGAATGGACATTCAACGCACGCGGCTGTATCGGTCAGTTGCAAAGCACCACGCATGCAGCATGCACATTCATGGAGCGGTCATGACCTCTGCCCCGACCTCTTCCGAAGGCGCCATCACCCTCCACCGCGATGACCTGCCCGACGGCCTGACCTTTAACGGCTCCGTTGCCGTCGACACCGAGACCATGGGCCTGAACCCGCACCGCGACAGGCTGTGCCTTGTCCAGCTTTCCGCCGGGGATGGCACGGCCCATCTGGTCCAGCTCAGGCCCGTCAGCCTGGGTGGGCGGGGGTATGACTGCCCCAACCTCAAGAGCGTTCTGGCAGACCCCGGCCTGACCAAAATCATGCACTTCGCGCGCTTTGATGTCGCCATTTTGCAACATGCGCTGGGCATTACGGTGCAGCCCGTGGTATGCACCAAAATAGCGGCACGCCTTGTACGCACTTTTACCGACCGCCACGGTCTGGCGGCCCTGTGCCGCGACTTGCTGGGGGTGGAACTGAGCAAGCAGCAACAGACATCGGACTGGGGGGCAGAAAACCTCAAGCCTGAGCAACTGGCCTATGCGGCCTCAGACGTCCTGTACCTGCATGCGCTCTGGGCAAAAATGGATAGCCTGCTGGAACGCGAAGACCGGCGCGCTCTGGCACAGGCCTGTTTTGACTTTCTGCCCGCCCGCGCACGTCTGGACCTGATGGGATACGAGGACCCGGATATTTTTGCCCACAGGGCCTGAACCGCCCGTACCGACTGGCTGCGGTCCTCATGCGCCAGCCATAGTTCCTTCCCGCATCGGAATTTTCCAGCCATGACCATGCCCCAGGCTTCCAGCACAATGCACCGCGCGCAGAACACCGGCATCTGGTCCGATGGCCACACGGCTGTCCGCACCATCCGCATCGAACGTGCGGGTCTGGATGCCCTGGCCACAGCGTTTGAGGACATGAACGGCCTTGGCGGCGCGTTCCACCGGGCGCTGGATATTCTGATCACCCTTCCTGGCCGCATCGTTGTCACTGGTATTGGCAAATCGGGGCATATTGCGCGCAAGGTGCAGGCAACTCTGGCGTCAACCGGCACGCCAAGCCTGTTCGTGCACCCGGCCGAGGCCTCCCACGGGGACCTGGGTATGATCCAGAAGGACGATGCCATTCTGGCCTTTTCCAACTCTGGTGAGACCACAGAACTGGGCGATATTGCCACGCATGCCTGTAGCAGCGGTATGCCCCTGCTGGCAGTAACAAGCCATGCGGACTCCACCCTGGCCTGTGCTGCCACCGTCGCGCTGACCCTGCCCGCCATGCCCGAGGCCTGCCCCATGGGGCTGGCCCCCACCACCAGCACCCTGATGCAGCTTGCCTTTGGTGATGCTCTGGCCGTTACCCTGCTGCGCCTGCGTGGCTTTACCGCCACCGATTTTGGCGCGTTCCACCCCGGTGGGCACCTTGGCGCGCGCCTGCGCACGGTGCGCCAGCTTATGCGCACAGGCGCAGCCCTGCCCCTGGCCCACCCGACAACCCCCATGCGCGATGTCATTGTGGAAATGACCCAGAAAGCCCTGGGCTGCGTTGGCATTGTTGACGACAATGGTGAACTGGCAGGCCTGATTACAGACGGCGACCTGCGCCGCGCTCTGGACCACGACCTGACAACCACGCTGGCGAAAGATGTCATGAACCTTTCCCCGCTGACCACCAGGCCCGACCTTTTTGCCTCTGAAGCCCTGCGTGTCATGAACGAGCGCTCAAGGCCCATTACATCCCTGTTCGTGCTCAACTCCCAGCAGCAGCCCATTGGGGTTGTTCATGTGCACGACCTGATCCGAGCCGGAGTCGGATGAACACCCCACCAGACAACCACCCCCAGCGCGACGATTTTTCCCGCCCGGAAGAAACAACCCGGCTGCGCCGCGCCATTCTGGCCACGGCCACCGCACGCCGCGCACCGCCCGACGCCAGCCATCTGGCCCGTCGCAGCGCCCTGCTGCGACGGGCCAAATGGATCCTGCCTGCCCTGGCCTTGGCCCTGCTGGCCAGCATTGCCATCTGGCCGGAAATGGACAGGCTGATCAACGCCAACAAGACCACCCTGAAGGAACTGGCGAAGGTCAAGATCGAAAGCGGCAATCTGGTCGGCGTGACCTACCGAGGCGTGGATGAACACAACCGCCCCTTCATGATTACCGCCGACAATGTCCGCCAGGGGCACGACAGCAAGCTGAACCTGACCAACCCGCAGGCGGATATTCTGACCAGTGGCGGCACTTGGCTGCTGGCCCATGCCCAGCATGGCATTTACATGCAGCACGCCCAGATCCTTGATCTGACAGGGGATGTCACCCTCTACCGTAACGACGGGTTGATGATGCTCAGCCCCGTGGCGGATATTGACATCCGCCGCGGCATTATTGTCTCCAACACATGGGTACGGGCAGAAGGGCCGTTTGGCACGCTGGACGCCAGCGGCTACCTGCTGTCCCAGCATGACGGCATTGCCCAGTTCCGTGGCCCGGGCAGGCTTATCCTCAACGACGATCGCAACAGCCAGCACGCCCAGAACGAAAAGGCCCCCTGATCATGCATGACTGCTTCCGGCTTTCACGGCTGACACGCACAGGTGCCGTGCTGGGTCTTCTGGCCAGCCTGCCCACAGCAGCCGCTCAGGCTCAGGCCATCGACCTCTCCCACGGTGGGCAGATTGCCATTACTGCTGCCGGTGGGTTTGACTGGGACCAGAACCAGAAAAAGGTCACCGCCTACGATCAGGCCAAGGCTGTACGGGGTGATGTGACCGTCACCGCTGACAAGCTGATTGCCTATTACCGCAAAAAACCCACCGGTACGCCCCAACCGCAGGCGGAAACAGCCCCCCCGGCCAGCCCCGCCAAAACCGCGACTGAGGAAGGGCAGGATTCCGGCGCGAACGAAATCTACCGACTGGAAGCCGTGGGGCATGTCCATATTTTCACCCCCACCGATCAGGCTTGGGGGGAAAAAGCCGTTTACGACATGGACAACGCCGTGCTGGTCATGACCGGCGGCAACCTGCGCCTGGCCACACCGCAGGATGTGCTGACCGCACGGGACTCCATGGAGTATTATACCCAAAAACACATGTCCATCGGCCGGGGCAACGCCACTGTCACCACCAATGACCACCGCCAGATCCGGGCGGATGTGCTGGTGGGTTACAGCGGCCCGGCTGGCGATTCTGCTGCCAAAAAGCAGAAGGACACAGGTGGCAACCCGCTTGGGGCTGCATCGGGCAAGCTGGAAAAGGTCAACGCCTTTGGCCATGTCTGGGTGCGTACACAGACCGAGATCGTTACCGGCGACCGGGGCGTATATGTGCCTGACAGCGGTATCGCCCGGATTGTCGGCAACGTGCACATCACCCGTGGGCCCAACCAGATTCAGGGGGCGGCTGCCGTTATCAACCTGAAGACCGGCATCGCCACCATGACGGAACACCCCGGCGGTCGTGTCAGCGGTGTTGTCCTGCCCAACAATAATGACACATCGGACAGGAAATAGGCATGACCGGCACAAGCCCGATAGGGGAGGATCGTGTCCTGGACGACACCACAGCCCTGTACCCCCTGCCCGTAGATGATGTCGGCAACCCCAACCGGGGGCTTCTGGCACGTGGCATTGGCAAGTCTTACAAAAAGCGCGAAGTCGTGCGCGATGTCTCCATATCGGTTCATCGTGGGGAGGCTGTGGGCCTGCTCGGCCCCAATGGTGCGGGCAAGACCACCAGCTTTTACATGATTGTCGGTCTGGTTCAGCCCGACACCGGCAGCATCATGCTCGATGGGGCTGATATTACCCAGTTGCCCATGTACCGCAGGGCACGCCTGGGCATTGGCTACCTGCCGCAGGAGGCCAGCATTTTCCGTGGCCTGAATGTCGAGCAGAACATTATGGCCGCACTGGAAGTGGTGGAGGACGACCCGGAGCAGCGCCAGATCATGCTGGACAGCCTGCTGGGCGAATTTGGTATTTCCCACCTGCGCCGGTCGCCCTCTCTCGCCCTGTCCGGCGGGGAACGGCGGCGGCTGGAAATTGCCCGCGCCCTTGCCAGCCAACCCAACTACATTCTGCTTGATGAACCGCTGGCCGGGATTGACCCCATCGCGGTTGGCGAAATCCGTGATCTGGTCTCCCATCTGAAAGACCGGGGGATCGGGGTGCTGATTACCGACCACAACGTGCGCGAAACGCTGGAAGTGATTGACCGCGCCTATATCATGCATAGTGGCCAGGTGCTGATGCAGGGCGTGCCGGAAGAAATTGTCGCTAATGAGGACGTGCGCCGGGTGTATCTGGGGGAGAGCTTCTCGCTCTAAGCGGGTATTTTACAAATATCGAAAAGACCGTCGCCTTTTCCCAAAAAGGCGACACCCAAAAATTTCTATTCTTTTTGTCTACGTGTTGTTCTGGCGCGGGATTTAAACCTGTAAGTTGCTGTAGCCCTGATCAGTGCGAATTATTCCAGCAGCTCGACGCTACCGATCCGTTCACCCGCAAGTGCTCAACCCCAGACCTATTGCTGGGTTCGTAGCGGACTATCTGCCAGCACAGACCCGCCGGCATGACGACCCGGCACCTTGCCGGATTCGCGTTGAATAACCCGGCTCCCCACCCACACCATACCTGCTTTTTCGACCTGCACCCTGTAGCGCCGGGGGGAAGCGCTTTCGGCCTGCGCTGCGCCTCCACCACTCCTGTTGATCTGAGCAGAAAGCCGGACAACAGCAGAACCCAGAGCAAACGGCTGGCCATGGTCCAGCATGCTCTTATCCGCACCGGCAAGCACAATCCCCCCACCAGAAAGATGGACAAGATCGGTCGAAACCCAGGTCGGAAATGTCTCGGCCAATGTCTGTGCAAAATGCGTGGAACCAGCAAAATACGTGCACACAAGCTCTGGCGCAGGCAGCCAGTACAGGCGGCAGGCAATACCCACAGCCCTGCGGAGCCAGCGGGCGGCATCATCCCCCACATCACGCATCATAATACGCGCCCCCCGCTGACGGAGGCATTGCATGGGCACACCCCGGCGGGGCGGGCGGGCATGATAGGGCCGCAATCCGGCACACCCCAGCAGCACACCATGGCCCGCAACCCGGACAGACAGGCGCGCCAGAGCGGGGCACGTTCGGGTATCCAGCACATGGCCGCTGGTATCAGCAATCATCCAGCGGCTGTCCCCCTCCAGCCCCCAGGGCCTCAAGAGCACAGCCTGAAGCGGCAGTGGCTTAAGGCCGCGCACAGGGCAAAGGCGCAGGCTGGTAACGTGGGCTTCAGCCATGGCGCAGGTGCAGGTCCGGCGGGGGGAAGACAGGGACCGGCGGCAGCACGATCTCTATCGGTGGCACAGGCGGCGGTGGCGCTGGCGGCACACGCACAAGCGAGACCGGAATGTCCATGCTGACAGGCCGGGGCGTAATGTGCTGCTGGGTCATGTGCCACACAAACCCACCATACAAGACCGCCAGCACGACCACACAGCCAAGCTTGATCCGCCAGGACTGCCAGCCCCCCGGCATACGCGGCATATTGTTGGAAAACGTGGTCCGTAATGACATGGCGCTTTAACCCGGAATACCCAGAAAACTGCTGTTGCTATACGCCCTGCCCCCGGTGACGGGCAAACCATCCCTGATGGTGACAGGGCCAAATCTTATAGAGTGCAGGCAGCGCAAAACACCTGCAAACGCCCCACCCTCCTGTGGCAGCCTGAAGGGCTGTCTGGGCGGCGGCTTTCCCCTCATGCTGTCTTTATCATGTAACAAAGGAATGGACATCCCCCCGCGACCGTGTCCAAATATCCAGGCAAGCGGTGCAGGCCGCGCCTGCGCCGCAGACGGACAAACCACCTGTGCCCTGACAGACAGGCACCCTTTGCGGGCTGTCAGGTTTTTCAGGGTTCATGGTCTGGTTGTCAGCAGCAAGGAGCCCATGTCTCATGCATATTCAGGTTTCTGGTAAACAGGTTGACCTTTCCGATGCCCTGAAACACCGGGTGAACACCCATCTTGGCACTCTTGCAGACCGTTACTTCGACAAAGGGCTGGAGGCGCAGGTGACGTTCAGCCGCGCTCGCTCGTTCTTTACCTGCGATATCAACGTCCGCGCCGGACGCGGGCTGATCCTGCGTGGCGAGGGCGAGGCCTCGGACGCCAACGCCGCCTTTGATGATGCCGCCGAACATATTGCCAAACGCCTGCGCCGTTACCACCGGCGTGTGACCTCCCATTCCCGCGCCACAACCCGGCAGGAAATCCCACAGCTTGCACGCTCCTACGTGTTGCAGCCGTTTGATGAAAGCCACGACGACACACCGCAGACACCGGCTACGACCGAGGACACAGCCTTCGCCACCATTATTGCCGAACAGCCTACGGATATTCCTGTCATGGTGGTGGGCGAGGCCGTGATGCGGCTGGACCTTGCGGGCAGTTCCTTCCTGCTGTTTCGTAACGCTGCCAACAGGCAGATCAGCCTTGTCTACCGCCGCGACGACGGCAACATCGGCTGGGTGGACACCGCCCCGATCCAGGCTGACGCCTCCTGACCCACCCGCAACAAAAAAAGGACCGGCACTGCCGGTCCTTTTCCCGTACCCGCCACTCCAGGCTTACTGGAGCGAGGCAGGCACCATATCGTTTTGCATAATGGCACCCCAGGCGGTTTCCGGGTCATCCACCACCGCCAGCACGGAGCCATCAGCCGCGCAGATGGCGCAGCCGTCCTCCCCATCATCCGTCAGCGCAGGCCGCATGTAAGCCACCTTGCGCAACCCGAGAGAGCGGAACTGCACATCCGAAAGCTGGCGCACATCGGCCAGTTTTTCAGACCCCGGCAGACCAGACGGAACACCACCGCTCATAAGCGTGCTTTTCATGGTCATGGCCTTCATTCCTCCCTGTTCAGCTACGGCTGACATCCGTAACCGGATGTAACATACGCGGGGGTGCACGGTTTTTAAGCGGAGCACTCTCCGCAGCCCGTTTCTGCCCCCCCTGCATGATCTCGATCTGCTTGACCCGCACCTCCGGCTGGGGGCGGAACAGGTCAATATGCAGCAGGCCATTGTCCAGCCAGGCCCCACCAATTTCTATACCTTCAGCCAGCACAAAGGCTTTCTGAAACTGGCGTGAGGCAATACCCCGGTGCAGGTATACCCGCTCCTCCCCGTCTTCCATCTGGCGGCCCCGGACCACAAGCTGGTTATCTTCCTGCGTGATCTGGAGGTCTTCCATCCGGAACCCGGCAACAGCCAGGGTAATACGCAGGCCGTTCGGGGCAATCTGTTCAATATTGTAAGGTGGATACCCGTCACCGGTCCCCTTGCTGGCGCGTTCGAGCATCTGCTCAAGATGGTCGAACCCCAAAAACATGGGCGAACCGAAAAGCCTGCCTGACATTCCCTGAAGCCTCCTCCTTTCTGAGCGAGACGTTAAGAACGGACCCTTCATGGCGTCCGTAATTATTAACGATATGGTATACACTGCACCACACGCAACCCTCACCCCCGGCAGCAGTGGAGCAGGCGGGGTATAGTGGCCACGCCCTGTTGCCCCAAGGTAACAGGTTTTTGGCCTGTCGGGCGCTGACATCGCTTTTCTTCTGGCATCCGGCGGAGGGGAAGGCTAAATCCCCCAGCATGACACACAGCGCCCATACCGATGCCGCCTACGCCGCAGCAGCAGACACGGCCAGCCCCCTCGAGATCCTGACACCGCCGCACCCCGTGCTGCGCCAGAAAGCGCGCCTGGTCCGCCCGGAAGACATGGACGGCATCCGTGCCGCGCTGCCTGGCATGTTTGCCGCCATGTATATGGCACCCGGCATTGGTCTGGCAGCCCCGCAGGTTGGCATCAGCCTGCGCTTCCTGCTGGTGGACCTGGGCGAAAAAGACGCACGTGAGCCGATCGTGATGATCAACCCCGAAGTGATCCAGGCCACGGACGACATGGAAGCGCGGGAAGAAGGCTGCCTGTCCCTGCCCAACCAGTATGCCGAGGTTGTGCGGCCTTCGGCCATCCGTGTCCGCTGGACCAGTGTTGCGGGGGAAATCATGGAGCGCGAGGCCGATGGCCTGCTGGCCACCTGCATCCAGCACGAAATCGACCATCTGGATGGCGTGCTGTTTGTTGACCACCTGTCCAACCTGCGCCGCAACATGATCCTGCGGCGGCTGGCCAAAGACCTCAAGCGGCACTGACCTGCCCCAGCCCCCGGCCCTGCCCATGGGTGGGGGCGCACAGCATCAACCACGCCCGCGCTTTTCCACGCCCCCGGCATGCGGACAGCACGGCAGGCGGGAGCCATGACCATGCGCCTTGTCTTTATGGGAACACCCGATTTTTCCGTCCCCGCCCTGCACGCGCTGCACGAGGCCGGACATGAGATTGTGGCCGTTTACTCCCAACCCCCCCGCCCGGCCGGACGTGGCAAAGCACTGCGGCCCTCGCCTGTGCAGCAGGCCGCCGAGGCCCTGGGCCTGTGTGTCCGCCATCCTGTCTCGCTCCGCAACAAGCCGGAGGAATGGCAGGCTTTTGCCGACCTTAATGCCGATGTCGCCATTGTGGCCGCGTATGGGCTGATCCTGCCCCAGCCCATGCTGGATGCCCCCCGGCTTGGCTGCCTGAACATCCACGCCAGCCTGTTGCCGCGCTGGCGCGGAGCATCCCCCGTCCAGAGCGCCATTCTTGCCGGAGATACCCAAAGTGGTGTCACCATCATGCAGATGGAAGCCGGGCTGGACACCGGCCCCATGCTGCTGCGCGAGGCCGTACCACTGACACCGCAGACAACAGCCAGCACCCTGCACGACACACTCAGCGCCCTTGGGGCATCCATGGTGGTGCGTATTCTGGCGCACACCCCTGCGCGCTTGCCCACACCCCACCCGCAGCCAGAGGATGGCGTGACCTACGCCCCCCGCCTGACCCGCGATGATGGCCGCATTGACTGGCAGCAAAGTGCCGATGCGATAGACCGCCGCATACGCGCCCTGACCCCGTGGCCCGGCACATTCACCACTCTGGCAGATGGCACCGTGCTGAAAATAGGGGCCGCCCAGCCTGACCCGGACATGCCTGCCAGTGCAGACCCCGGCACCATTGTGGATGACAGGCTAAGCGTTGCCTGTGGTGATGGCACCATCCGCCTGACCCGCCTGCAACGCCCCGGCAAAGGCATGATGGAGGCCGAGGCTTTTCTGCGTGGCCAGCCCCTGCCTGCAGGCACCCATCTGGGCACCCCGCATGACTGATCCCGCCCCCTGCCAGCGCTGGGCTGTCAAAATTGAATACGATGGCAACGGACTGGTTGGTTGGCAGAGTCAGGCCAGCGGCCTGTCCGTGCAGGGGCTTTTGGAACAGGCTGCCGCCCGGCTGGCGGGTGGACGACCTGTCAGCAGTATTACCGCAGGTCGCACAGATGCCGGAGTGCATGCTCTAGCCCAGGTCGCGCATCTGGATTTTCCTGTCGACAGTTTTTTTACAGCCCATAGCATGCGCGAAGGGCTTGGCTTTCACCTCAAGCCCCATGCCGTGGTCGTGCTGGATGCAGCCCCCGTCAGTCTGGACTGGAGTGCCCGGTTTTCCGCCACGTGGCGGTCTTACCGCTACCGTATTCTCAACCGCCGGGCACGCCCCGCCCTTGCGGCTGGCCATGTGTGGCATGTCCGCTCCCCGCTGGATATTGCCCGCATGCAGGACGCTGCCGCGCACCTGATTGGCCTGCACGACTTTACATCATTCCGGGCGGTGGCCTGTCAGGCCCGCAGCCCAATGCGTACGTTGGATGTGCTGGACATAACCCGGCAGGATGATGAAGTGCTTATTACCGCCAAGGCACGCTCCTTCCTGCACCATCAGGTCCGCAACATGGTTGGCACGCTCAAGCAGGTGGGTACGGGCCAGTGGGAACCAGACCGCGTGGCCGCCGCCCTGGCAGCCTGTAACCGCAGTGCCGCAGGCCCGACCGCCCCGCCTGAAGGGCTCTACCTGAGCGGCGTAGGTTACGACCCCGACCCTTTTTGCAAGACAGAGCCGACAGCAAACATCCAAGGCTGACGCTGGATATGAGACAAAATAGCCTTGGTGCAAAGGCTATGACGACTGGCATCCGGGGCAACAGACCGCTGATACCAACGGTCGTGGCTCTGCCACCTTTGCCCAGAGCCCGAGCCACAGCCCCCTGCCCTGAGCAACATCATTTGTGAAAGCTGGGTGCCGCCCAAGGCTAAAGCATAGTGGTGAAGAAACAGGGCACTCAATGGCCCTGCCTGACAGCAGTTCAGCTATTCTTGAGCGCAATCATGGGCTGGAGAATATCCCCCAGCACCATATAATGCGGGGGTAGCAACGCGGCTGCTCCATACAGCAGCAGGCTTACCAGCAGCACCGTGACATACAGCAGAGCAGCCCGGCCACCACTGATAGCCAGCCCCGAACGCGCCACAAACCACTGCAACCACATTTCATACACGGCGGCGGCAAACACGATGGCCCCCATAAAACCGGGCTGGCTGACAAGGGCTGGGAACAGCAGGGATGCCAGAAGCGTGCAGAACAGCGAAACCAGCACCACGATCCAGTTACACCAGGTTGCCGCCGTGATGTACCGCAACCACAAGGCACCCCGCCCCCAGCGGGCGGCATAAAACTGGGACACAACAGCAGGCAGCAGCATCACGCAGAAGGACAAAAGCAGCTTGACCGCAGCCACCACCTTGCCTGGCTGAAGGAAAAGCTGAATCCCCTCCACCAACAAAAACGCCAGTTGCGGGGCCAGTGCCGCACCAAAGGCGTCTGTCGAGCTTTCAAAGCAGGCCAGCCCTTCGCGGCGGCCAGCAGCCAGTAACAGCATACCTTGCAAAATACGCCGTGCGGCGTTCGGCCTGCCTGTATCGGGAATCACACGCCCACCCCTTTCAGAAAGGTTTCGTAAATCCGCGCCAGATCTTCCAGATCCGTCAGGGCAACATGCTCATCGACCTGATGAATACTGGCACCAACCAGCCCAAATTCGGAAACCGGGCAATACTGGGCAATAAACCGGGCATCCGATGTGCCACCGCCCGTGTCCAGGCAAGGCTCACGCCCGGTCACCTGTTTGATGGCCTGCACAAGCTGGTGTGTTTCCTCACCCGGTGCGGTCAGGAAGGATTCCCCACTCACCTGCACCTCCACCCGCGCGCGGGGGGCATGCTGGCGGCAGACCGTTTCCAGCCAGCCTTGCAGGGCGGCACCTGTATGCAGGTCATTAAAACGAATATTCAGGCGGGCTTCCGCCTGGGCGGGAATGACATTGGTCGCGCCGTTACCGACATCCAGACTGGTCACCTGTAGGCTGGAAGGTTCAAAATACTGCGTGCCATTATCCAATGGTGTTGCCCGCAGGGCTTCCAGCACAGTCAGCAGCCGGTGGACGGGATTGTCAGCCCGGTGGGGATAGGCCACATGGCCCTGCGTCCCCTGCACGATAATTCTGGCATTCAGGCTGCCACGGCGGCCAACCTTGACCATGTCACCCAGAACCTTGGGGTTTGTGGGTTCCCCCACCAGACAGTAGTCTGGCACCTGGTCTTGTGCCTGCATCCATTCCAGCACCTTGCGGGTGCCGTAGGTCGCTGGGCCTTCCTCATCCCCTGTGATCAGGAAGCTGATGGACCCATCCAGCGCAGCGCCCTGCGCCACGCGCCGGGCCACGGCAGCCACAAAGGCGGCAATGCCACCTTTCATGTCGCAGGCACCCCGGCCATACAGCACGCCATCCACACACTCGGCCGCATAGGGGGGGAAGCGCCAGTCTTCCTCCGCGCCGGGGGGCACAACGTCGGTATGGCCCGCGTAGCAGATATGGGGGCCCTGCCCACCAAGACGGGCAAACAGGTTGGGGGTGCGCTCTGCCCCTTCCCCAAATGGCAGATGCGTTACCGCAAAGCCAAGCTGTGCTAGCATATCCCCCAGCAGCTGCTGGCAGCCGCCGGGGTCAGGTGTTACCGAAGGCTGGCGGATAAGCGCACGCGCAACCGCCACCGGGTCTGTCAGGGTCTGCATGACCGGCTTACCGGTGGACGTGGTGCCCATGGTCTTTCTCCGCCTGCTCTGCCGCGTATGATCAGTCGCGCAGCAGTTCGTTGATGGAGGTCTTGGAGCGGGTGCGCTCGTCAACCCGCTTCACGATGACGGCGCAGGCCAGTGCGGGGTTGGGGCGGCCATCCGGGCCAACCGGGTTGGAAGACGGCAGCGTGCCGGGCACGACCACCGAATACGCAGGCACGCGGCCCATGTAGATCTCGCCCGTTGCACGGTCCACGATCTTGGTGGAAGCCCCAAGGAACACACCCATGGACAGCACGGACCCGCGCTCCACAATCACACCTTCCGCCACTTCGGAACGCGCACCGATAAAGCAGTCGTCCTCGATAATAACCGGGGCAGCCTGCAACGGCTCCAGCACGCCACCAATGCCTGCACCACCGCTGATATGGCAGTTGCGGCCGATCTGGGCGCAGCTACCCACCGTGGCCCAGGTATCCACCATGGTGCCGCTGCCCACATGGGCGCCTACGTTGACAAAGCTGGGCATCAGCACCGCGCCGGACGCAATAAAGGCCGAGCGACGGACAACAGCACCCGGCACAACCCGAAAACCAGCGGCATCAAAGCGGGCCTGATCCCAGCCTTCAAACTTCAGCGGCACCTTGTCATACGCCGGAGCGCCCGCAGCGCCACCGGGCATGACAATGCTGTCATTCAGACGGAAGGACAGCAGAACCGCCTTTTTCAGCCATTCGTGCACAACCCAGCCGCCATCCTGCGGGGCGGCCACGCGCAGGCGGCCTGCGTCCAGCGCTGCCAGCGCATTTTCAATCGCATCGCGGTCTGCGCCGGTCGTGGCGGAGGAAATGCGATCGCGGCTTTCCCAGAGGGTTTCGATATGAGCGCGAAGAGTTTCGTCTGTCATGAATACACCGTCAGCAAGCATGAACGCAGCGGCTGGCTCTGACAGGGCCACCCGGCTGCATGAAAAAGGAAGCGAGGATGCGGACAGACTCCCAGCCTGTCAACGCACCCACACCACCACCCCCGTTGCAGGGGCGGCTTATTCCGCGCGGATAAGAGTGCCGGAGCCAGATGTGGTAAACAGTTCCAGCAGGCAGGCGTGGGGGATACGGCCATCAATAATCACCGCTGCCCGCGCCCCGGCCTGTACCGCTTCAATACAAGTTTCAACCTTGGGGATCATCCCCCCGGTAATGACACCATCAGCAATGGCCTGCCGGGCCTGGGAGGCTGTCAGCTCGGAGATGAGCTCCCCGTTGGCATCCAGCACACCGGGCACATCAGTCAGCATCAGCAGACGTGTGGCATGCACCGCGCCTGCGACTGCACCCGCGGCTGTATCGGCATTGATGTTATAGGTCGCGCCGTCCTCACCCAGACCAACCGGGGCGATGACCGGGATCAGCCCGGAGCCCGAAAGCGCATAGATGACGCGCGGGTCCACCTTGACGGGTTCGCCCACAAAGCCCAGGTCCAGCACGCGCTCGATCTGGCTGTCCGTATCACGCACCGTGCGGCGGACCTTGCGTGCGGTGATCATCTGGCCGTCCTTGCCAGAAATACCAACCGCCAGCGCCCCGGCCTGATTAATGAGCTCTGCCACTTCCTTGTTGACGGACCCGGCCAGCACCATCTCGATCACGTCCACCATATCGGCGTCAGTCACGCGCAGGCCATCAACAAAGGTTGAGGGAATATCCAGCCGCTTGAGCATCTGGTTGATCTGCGGCCCACCGCCGTGCACGACAACGGGGTTGATGCCAACCAGCTTCAGCAGCGCAATGTCGCGCCCGAAGGTTTTGGCCAGGCTGGCATTGCCCATGGCGTGTCCGCCATACTTGACCACAATGGTGTCGCCCGCATAGCGCCGCAGATAGGGCAGAGCACCCGCAAGAACGGCGGCTTCCTGCGCCGCATCAAGATGAAGGCCTGAAGACGCCCCACGTGTTTCTGTCATGCTCGGCTTGATCCTGCTCTGTTCTGTCCGTCACACTGCCCGTGGCTGGGCAAATTCCGCAAGGTCTGCGCGCAGGGCTTCAATCCCCAGTCCTGTCTGGCTGCTGGTCAGCGACAGATGGGGGTAGGCTGCGGGGTGGGTGCGGATTTCCGCCTCGACCTCAGCCTGTTTGCGCGCAAGTTTGGTGGGGGCGACATCATCACACTTGGTCAGCACCACCTGAAAACTGACAGCCGCACGATCCAGAAGTTCCATAACCTCCTTGTCATGCGCTTTCAGTTCGATACGGGCGTCTAGCAGAACAACCACCCGGCGCAGAACTGGGCGCCCACGCAGGTAGTCAAACATCATGTCCTGCCAGTCTTCCTTAACGCTTCTGGCAACCCGGGCGTAGCCATAGCCGGGCATGTCCACCAGCATGAGCCTGTTCGCCAGGTTGAAAAAGTTAAGCTGGCGTGTGCGCCCCGGCTCGGAGGAGGCCCGCGCCAGTGTCCGCCGCCCCGTCAGGGCATTGACCAGACTGGACTTGCCGACGTTGGAGCGCCCGGCAAAAGCAATTTCGGGCAGCGTCTGGGGGGGAAGCTGACCCAGTTTCTGCGCGCCGAAAATAAATTCGCACTCACCGGCAAAAAGCCGCCGCCCTTCCTCCAGGGCGGCGGCGATTTCGGCTTCATCCTTCAGGTCGCGAAAGACTTCCATAGGGGTGCCCGTCATACTTTTTTGACCAGTTGCGGCTTGGCGTCAGCCGCTTTCAGGCGGCCGATAATCAGCACCTGTTGCAGAGCGGTCAGGATGTTGCTCCAGCAGTAGTAGATCACCAGACCCACCGGCTGATGCGCCATGAAGAAGGTGAACAACAGCGGAATAAACGCCATGACCTTCTGCTGCGCGGGGTCCATGTTGGTGGAGCTAGCGCTGATCTTCTGCATCAGGAACAGGGTTGCACCGTAAATGATGGGCCATGCCCCCAGCGCCAGGAACGGCAGAACATGCGCGGGGTCAAACGGGATCAGACCAAACAGGTTGAACACGTTGGTCGGGTCAGGCGCCGACAGATCCTTGATCCAGCCAATGAACGGGGCATGCCGCATTTCAATGGTGACATACAGGTCCTTGTAGAGACACCAGAAGACCGGAGCCTGGATCAGCAACGGCAGGAAGCCGCCAAACATACTGACCTTCTCGTTACGGTACAGGGCCATGATCTGCTGCTGCATGACCATGGGATTGTCCTTGTGCCGTGCCCGCAGCGTGTCGACCTGCGGCTTCAGGCGCGCCATCTTCCACGTCATGCGCATCTGCTTGATGGTCAGCGGCAGGAAGAGCACCTTCACGATCACGGTAAAGGTCAGCAGGGCCAGACCAAAGCTGCCCAGCTTTTCGTTCAGCCAGTCCAGCACAAAAAACACAGGACGGGTCAGGAAGGACAGCCAGCCGAAGTCCACCGCTTTCCAGAACATGGGAATATGCAGGGTCTGCTCGTAATGGTCGAGCAGGCGGACTTCCTTCGCACCGGCAAACACATGAGCCTCGGTGCTCTGGGTCTGGCCAGCATCAACCTGCAAAGGGGAAGCTGCGGTAAAGCCGACCTGATAGACACCGTGCGCAGGCTCCCACGAATAGGCCCCTACGACAGAACTGGACTGATCGGGCACAACCGCCATCAGCCAGTATTTGTCGGTAATACCGGCCCAGCCACCTTTGCCCTGATGGCTCCAGGACACATCCTCCGGCGGCACGCCGCTGGTGCGCATGGCTTTGTATGAGCCTTCGTTCAGGCGGTCGTCCACGACGGAAATCGGGCCTTCATGCACCAGCATGCCGCCTGTTTCCTCCGGGGTGTAGCCCCGGTTAACCCGATAGAACGGATACAGCACCACCGGCTGGCCTGTGGCATTGTGCACCTGCTGCGTGACGGTGAACATGAAGTCATCATCCACCGCAAGGCGCAGTTCAAACGTCAGACCCTGTCCGTTGTCCCAGTTCAGTGTCAGCGGGTGGCCAACATCAAGCGTTGTGCCTGTGGCTGTCCACAGTGTCTGGGCATCAGGCAGGCGCACCTGCGTGCCTGCGGCGGCGCGCCAGCCAAAATCAACATAATCGGGGTGGGGGGTGCCTGCCGGGCTGAGCACGCGCACATCCGGGCTGTTGGGCTGCACGGTCTCACGGTAGTGCTTGAGCACCAGATCATCCAGCCGGGCACCACGCAGGTTGATGGTCCCCTGCACGGAAGGCGCATTAATGGCCAGGCGGGCTTCTGGCCCATCCACCACAGGTGCAGGCCCGACCGGGGCAGCCGCCGCAGGGCCTGCTGCCGGGGCAGGATTGGTTTGCGCACTCAGGCTGGCCTGGGGCGTGGGCGAAGGCTGGCTCTGCGGGAAAAAATAGTCAAACCCGATCAGCACAAATGCGGACAGCACCGTTGCCAGTATTACACGTCTTATATCCATAAGCCCTGGCCTGTCGGCCCCCTGCACACTCTAGAATGGAATACTCGCGCCACCATACCCGGCATCACCTCCCGGCCCCAGTACCTCCCGCTGTGGGAAAGACCATGGCCGCAACAGGTCAGGATGGTCGGGCATCCTTCTGGCACAGCTTCAGCGCTTTACGGAAATCAGCCACGAGCGCTGCAAAGGAGCGCTCCCGAGTGGCAGCACGGCCTATAAGGACAAGGTCCAGGCCGTTAAGCGATGTATCGGCTTCAACACTGCGGACAACTTCGCGCAGTCTGCGCCGCACGCGGTTCCGCACCACGGCATTCCCAACTTTCTTGGTAACCGTGAAACCGACCCGCGCGACATCCATGTCCTGCCGCTGGACAAGCTGAAGGACAAGCCCCGGAACCGGCGCTTTCCGACCCTTGGATGCAAGAAAGAGAAATTCCTTCCTCTTCTTTATCCGCTGGGACCGGACAGGCGCGCTGGCACCTTGCTCCTGACCTTCAGAGCCGTCCATCAGACGCTGACTCAGGCGGACAGACGCTTGCGGCCCTTGGCGCGACGGTTGCCCAGAATACGGCGACCGCCGACTGTGGCCATACGGCTGCGGAAGCCGTGACGACGCTTGCGGACCAGCCGGGACGGTTGATAAGTGCGCTTCATTGTGCGCTCCCTTCAGTTTTGAATATGCTTCGCCAGTGGCCACCTGCGCGCCACTCTCTTGAAGAAGCGGCTTATAGAGTTCAGATAAGGGAACGTCAATGCACGGTGCAGAGTCGCAAAACCCGGACTCCACGCCATGCTGGAAACCACAGACACTGAAAGCACTATCCATGCCCCTGCGCGCAGTCCTGGTTCTTTTCTGCCTGCCGCTGGCCGGAGCCATTCTGGCAGGCCTGCTGGGCCTGACCTTCCCCACCGCCCTGCTGCCACTGGCCGTGGCAACGGCACTGGGCCTGTGGCTGGGCCTGCGTGGCACCACACAGGCAACATCCGCCCCACTAGAGACCCCGCAGTTGCCTCCCGCAAACCAGGAAGACAAAAAACTGCGGCATGATATCCGTGGGATTATCTCCCCCGCCATGCTGGTGGCAGATCAACTGGCTACAAACCCGGACCCGGATGTGCGCCGGGCGGCGGAGACCATTAACAACACGCTGGACAGGCTGACTGACAGGCTGAAACAGAAACCCGCACAAACCACCCCGTAAGCGGTGGGGCGGGCTGTATCAGTCCGCCCGTTCGATCAGTTCCACCTTGTAGCCATCGGGGTCTTCCACAAACGCGATCACGGTTGTCCCGAACTGTACAGGCCCAGCCTCCCGCGTGACCTTGCCACCACCAGCCCGCACGCGCTCGACCACAGCCGCCACGTCTGGCACCCCAAATGCAAAATGGCCAAAGCCGGTGCCGACCTCGTAGCCATCATCCTGCCCCCAGTTATAGGTCAGTTCGATTTCAGCCTGCCCGGCAGCATTGTCAGCAAACCCGATAAACACCAGCGTATAGCGTCCGGCAGGCACTTCACGCCGGCGGAGTTCACGCAGGCCCAGCAGGCTGTAGAAAGCCAGACTCTGCTCAAGGTTTTTCACACGGACCATAGTGTGCAGAAAAGAAGACATCTCTGAGCCTCTCCATGGCTGAAGGTTAATGGGTTATTCAGGCACAAAGCTGACAACCCAGCCAGCCTTTACGGATCAGGTGTAACCGCAATCAGGAACAGGCCCAGCCTGTCAGCAGCGGCAACGCAGGCTGCCCTGTCCGTTAACAGCGTGTGGCCTGCCTCAAACGCTATGCCCCGCAACCCTGCGGCGGCTGCGGTTTCAACCGTCATTGGCCCGATTGTTGGCATGTCGGCCCGCTTTTCCTGCCCTGGCTTGAGCAGCTTGACCAACACCCCGCCCTCACCCGGCTGGCGGCATTGCCCCGCGCGGGCAAGCATCTGGTCTGTGCCTTCCATGGCTTCCACAGCCAGCACCACACCGTTCTGCACCACACAGCCCTGACCGATGTCCAAAGCCCCCAGGGCCCGCACAACCCTGGCCCCGTGGCTTATATCTGCCGTAGCCTGGGCATCAGGCGCGTAACGCCCCAGCAGCCCCGGCCCGACAACCGATTGCTGCAAAAATTCATGCGCCCCGCGTACCTGAAACCCTTCCTCGCCCAGAATACGGACAAGGCTGGCCAGCAACCCGTCATCCCCCGCAAACAGGGAACGGCCAAGACGGGCCAGAATACGAGCACCTTCGGCATCGGGACATAAACTACGCAAGGAGGGGCGACGCACCGGGCCTATCAGCACAAGGTCCGTGCAACCATGGGCGCGCAACAGCGCCAGAATACGCCCCGCAGCCCCCAGCCGCACCAGATCATGAGGCCAGGGGGCGATCACGTCAGGCTCCGCAAAGCCTTCAAAACCAAGAATATACACCGGCCGACCAGCGGCGTGAGCGGCCTCCGCCACACGAGCAGGCAGAATACCCCCGCCTGCCAGAATGCCGACAGCCCCTGCCGGAGCCATCACGCGCCCTCGGTATCCGCCCAGTCCGCGCCGCACCGTGCTGGGCGGACAAGACCGCGACGGCTCGGGGCGTCAATAAACCGCAGGATTTCACGCACCCGCTCGTCATCAAAAGTCTGCCGCACGGTTTCAAGCCGGGCAGCAAATGGCGCATCCCCCCCATCCTTGGGATAAAGGGTCAGGAACGCCTTGCGCATACGGTGGATTTCATCCGACTGCACACCATTACGACGCAGCCAGATCCAATGCAGGCCAATCAGCCGCGCCCGGTTGCCCAGCACGCTGCCATAGGGAATGACATCGGCCTCAACCCCGGCAACACCGCCAACCAGTGCGGCATGCCCAATCCGGACAAACTGGTGGATGGCGGCCGAACCCATGATCCGCGCATCGTCCCCGATGTTGACATGCCCGCCCATGACCACATTGTTCACAATAATCACCCGGTCGCCCAAGGTGCAGTCATGCGCAACATGGGCGTTGGCCATGATCAGCCCATCTGCCCCGACGTGGGTCACACCGGCACCTGTGGCCGTGCCACGATGGATGGTGACATGCTCACGCACAACAGTGCGTGGCCCGATCTCACACGATGTGGCCTCGCCCTTGTACTTCAGGTCCTGAGGGGCCATGCCGACAGTGCAGAAGGGAAAATACCGCGACGCCGCGCCAAGCCTTGTGCGCCCGTCCACCACAACGTGGGAAATCAGTTCGACATTATCTTCAATGACAACATCCGGCCCGACCGAACACCAGGGCCCGATGCGCACACCCTGGCCAATGCTGGCACCGGGGGCAACAAGTGCCGTGGGGTGGATGACCGTTGGCCCGGGTTTGTCTACCGCATGCACCACGTACGTTCCCTTATACCGCTGCTTGCCTGCCAGGCACACTGGCGCTGTTGCCGCATGGCGTTGCACCCTGTCGGGCTGCCTTGCGGCGACAAGGGATGGTTGCACCCACCCCCAGCGCTTGTCAGCCCATGATCATGGCGCTGAAGGAGGCTTCCGCCACCACGACGCCGTCAACATGCGCTTCGCCACGGAATTTCCAGACATTCGAGCGATGCCGTTCCTTGACAACACGAATGCGCAACTGGTCGCCCGGCTCAACCGGACGGCGGAATTTCGCGCCTTCGATGGTCATGAAATAGACCAGCTTGCCTTCAAACGCCTCACCCAGGGTCAGCACGACCAGAGTTGCGGCCGTCTGTGCCATGGCTTCCACAATCAGCACGCCCGGCATAACCGGCCGCCCCGGGAAATGCCCCGGAAAGAACGGTTCGTTGACCGAGACATTCTTGATACCGGTTGCTTCTTCACCCAGGACGATATGTTCCATCCTGTCGATCAGCAAAAAAGGATACCGGTGCGGAATCGCCTGCATGATACGGGTGATGTCAATCCGGTCGATCGTCTGAACATCCCGCTGCGATTCTTGTTTTGTCTCCACGTCCCCTAGACCACCTTCTACGCCAGACTGAAATCCGGCCTGTGTTCACGCCTTGCCTGAATCATCCTGAGCCGACCCAGACCCTTTTTTCGACAGCTTGCGCAAGACCGCCACGTTACGGAAAAACTCCCGAAACGGCATGGCGGGGCTGCCAATAACATCCGCACCACTTTCAACATCCGACATAACACCACACTGCGCGCCAATGCGCGCCTTGGTGCCAATACGGATATGGCCTATAAGACCAGCCTGCGCGGCAACTGTCACATAGTCTTCCAGCACGGTAGAGCCAGAAATACCAGCCTGTGACACCACAATGCAGCAGCGCCCCAGCCGGGCGTTATGACCGATCTGGACCAGATTATCGAGCCGCGACCCGGCACCGATCACCGTATCATTCACCGACCCACGATCAATCGTGCTGTTGGCCCCGATCTCGACATCGTCTTCCAGCAGGACACGTCCAAGCTGGGGCACCGATTCAAAACCCGCAGGCCCGACAGCAAAACCAAATCCATCCTGCCCGATACGCGCACCGGGCAGAATGGTCACGCGGTCCCCAACAAGAGCATGGGTGATGCTGACATGGCTGCCAATACGGCAGTCCTGACCCAGAACCACGCCATCACCTATAACGGTATGGGCATCCACAAGGCTACCCGCCCCGATTTCCGCCCGATCCCCCACCACCACGAATGCACCGATCTGTGCGGTGGCATCAACCTTGGCTGTGGGGGCTATGCTGGCGGTCGGGTGTACTCCCGGCTGAGCCGCAGGCCGGGGGTGGAACAGCCGCGCCACGCGTGACCACGCCAGATAAGGTGTAGCGGTGACGAGTGCCGCACAGTGGGAAGGAACACGCGCAACAAAAGCCGGGGCCACAATAACCAGCCCCGCACGCGTGTCGTCCAGCAGCGGCGCATAACGGCGGTTGTCAAGAAAGCTGACATCCGTTCCACCAGCAGCCTGCAATGGTGCGATACTCGTGTAACCACCCTGGGGGGCTACGCCCCCATCCTTGCGGTCCAGCAGTTCCGCACCTGCCGCACTGGCAAGGGCGGCACCGTCAAACGGACCCGCGCATGTAAAAAAGCGCGGATCTGCTGCCGTGGACGTACCCTTCCCTGGCGTCATGCCTATTTCTGCCCGCCAGCAGCTGCGGGGGCCACAGCAGGTGCCGGGCCAGTGCGGGGCAACTGCGGGTCGACATCAGCTGTGGTCGGCATCTTGCCGGACTTGGCCAGTTCCTCAGGGTCAACATTGGCCTCGGGAATGAAGACCGACGGCAGGGTCTTGTTGAGCTGGGTTGCCACTTCGTTGGTGATGTCCTGACCATCAACATGCAGGGCAACCTGCTCGCTGTGCAGAACCAGATTCATGCCATGGGCGGTGGCCACTTTCTGCAGCACCATCACCAGTTCACGCTCGATCTGACCCAGCGAAACCTGTGCGGCTTCCTGAATGATCCGGTTACGGTTACGGAAGTCGCGCTGGGCCTTCATGACACGGGCCTGCAGGCTGCGCTCACGCCCCTGAATCTGGTCCGATGTCAGGGACTTGGCCTGTGCCTGCAGCTTCTGCTGCTCATCCCGCCAGGAGGCCTGTTCCTTCTGGACATCCTGCGCCAGTTCGTCACGACGGCTGCCCAGAACGCGCTCGACCTGCATCGCAGCGGAGGACTGGCGCATGACGCCACCCACGCTAATCACACCGATCACCGATGCGGGGGGCGGAGCCTCCTTGGCAATATCGGGTGCGCCGGGGATCGGCGGCAGCGGCAGAACCGGCTGCGCCTGTTCGCCTTCCTGCCCTTCGGCCGACTGAGCGGGCATAGGCACTGCAGCGGGCACCGCGTGGCGGGCTGCCGCATGGCCAGCCGGAGCCGAAGCCGCCTGAGGCTGTGCCGCCTTGGGCACAAACCAGCCACCGCCGCCATTTTCCGCGTGGGCGGTGGACAGGCTGGCACCAGAAACAGAAAGGAAAACCGCCCCAAACAGGGCTGCCTTTGAGCACAAACGCATCATTACCTCAGAATTGCTGACCGAAACCAAAGCGAAGAAGCTGCGTGCGGTCATTACGACTGCGCATAATCGGCACACCCAGATCGATATTCAGCAGCCCAAATGGGCTTTTCCAGGACACACCGGCACCGGCACTCCAGCGCGGAGTCAGCGAGTCGCCGGTGACAGGGGTGTAGCGGCTGCCTGCTGTTGCGGCATCGGTATACAGGCGCTTGACGCGCAGACCGGCAAGGCTACCCATATCCGAGAAGACACGCCCGGCCACACCCATATCGGTCAGGAATGGCAGCGGGAAGTTCAACTGGACAGACGCGTTATACATGAACCGGCCACCGATAAGATCTTCGGAGGAATGGTCTGTCACACCCACGGTACGGGGGCCTGCACCACCGTCAAGGAAGCCGCGCAGGTTGTTACCACCGAGATAGAAGTTATCGATGATATCGTGCCGCCCGTTGCCCCAGTCACCCAGGTAACCCGCACCACCGCGGAAGGCCAATGTCCAGTTATGGCTGTTTGTCAGATCATCCAGCGGCACATAGTACGCACCGTTGATCTTGCCGCGCACATATTTTTCGTCCCCGCCAAGCCCGGCGAAGTCAACACCAGCGGACACATAGTAACCCTTGCGTGGGGCCATGCGGTTGTCACGCCGGTCATACATAAGCGTCGTACCAATCTGGGACAGCAGGGACTTGCCCTTCTGGTCCAGCACGTACCACGACGATTCGCTCCAGGTGTCACCCACCCAGCGGCGAGCCAGGTTGTAGTTCCAAGACTGGGACAGATAGCGGTTATAGGAATACCCCATACGCAGGGTAATACCGTAACGACCTTCCGAGTAGTTCTGGTACGTCTGGTAATTGTTCTCGATATAGAAAATATCGGCACCGACCACCAGGTTCCGGCCCATGAAGGCCGGGTCCGTGACGGAAATATCGGCCTGCTTCTGCCACAGCGACACCGTGCCGGAAATACCGGCATCGACCCCGGTGCCCAGCAGGTTGTGCTGTTTAAGACCAACGTTACCGATAACGCCCACGTCAGTCGAATACCCGCCACCAAGCGAGAATTCACCCGTAGGCTTTTCCACCACGCCCACAGCCACGTTCATCCTGTCCGGTGCGGAACCGGGGGTGTCCGTAACATCCACGCTCTTGAAGAAGCCAAGGTCCTGCACGTTTTCCTTGGAATACTTCTTGTAGCTAGGTGTGTAGGGGTCGCCTTCAGCAAAAGGAAGCTGGCGGCGGATCACCTTGTCCTGGGTAATGGTGTTCCCGTTGATATCAATGCGCTCAATGTAATGGCGCGGGCCTTCGCTGACATCGAACAGCAGATTGACAATGTGCTTTTCCGGGTTGCGGGCAATAGTCGGGCGCACCTGAGCAAAGGGGTGACCATCGGACTGCAACTGCTCTTCCATATCCGTGGCGTTATCCTGCACGGCCTTGCCGTCGTACCACTGATGGGGGAACAGCTCGACATACTTACGCAGCGACTTGGCGGGCACGTGGCGCAGGCTGGAGCGGATATCCACCTTGCCCAGACGGTAGCGTATGCCCTCGTCAATCGTAAACGTCACGTAGAAGGACTTGCGATCGGGGGAGAGTTCGCCCTTCACATCCTTGATCTGGAAGTCCACATACCCGTTACGCAGGTAATAGCGGCGCAGCAGTTCGGCGTCATATTTGATACGATCAGGGCTATACTGATCCGACGACGACATGAAGTGGTACCAGGCCGATTCCTTGGAGGAAATCACGCCTGCCAGAGCCGCCTCGGTATAGGCCTTGTTGCCCACAAACGCGATTTTGCGGATCTTGGTTTCAGGCCCTTCGTTGACCTTGAAGATCACATCAACACGGTTATGCGCCAGCCTGACGATCTGCGGCGTGACCACAGCCGAGAAGCGGGCCTTCTGGGCGTAGGCGTCCAGAATACGCTGCCGGTCATCCCCTGTGATTTCAGCCGAGAACACGGCACGGGGCTTGAGGGCAAGCACCTTGCGCAGGTCATCATCCTTGAGGGCATGATTGCCTTCAAAAACGATGCGGTTGACGATCGGGTTTTCCTGCAACCTGACAATCAGGTCTCGCCCTTCGCGCCGCAGCGTGACGTCCTTGAACAGGCCCGTGGCATACAGGGTCTTGAGCGACCGATCGAGATCATCCTGGGTAAACGGGTCACCCGGCCGTACGACCATATAGGACAGCACGGTATTGGTCTCGATCCGGGTATTTCCCATGACCCGGATGTTTTCAATAATGCCTTCGGGCTGAATCTGCACTGCCGCTGCATTGGCGGTTCTGGCCGGTGCTGGTGAATGAACCCTTGCCGCCCTGCCCGGAGCGGCCTGCGCCTTCTCTCCCGCAACCACAACAAAAGGTAGCATACAGACAGAAACGAATAGGGCTGAACGCTTACCCCTCAAGATCTGCCTCCCTCCATCAGGGTCGCTCTCAGCATGGAAGCCAATCTCCCGCACCTGTCTCGCCCGCAAGGGACGTATCCGAAATTACCCTTGTCACGCAAGCTCTTCCCCTTCTGCCGCAGTCAGTTTTCAACCTGCCAGTGCAGCAATCCATTTGAACAGGCCAAAACCGGACAGATCATTGAATGTCGAGAACAGAAAAAGCCCAGCCAGAACTGCAAAACCAGCCTGGAAACTGACCTCCTGCACCCGCTTTGAAACCGGACGTCCTCTTATTGCCTCTATGGCATAAAAAACCAGACGTCCACCATCAAGAAGCGGAACAGGGAAGAGATTGATCAGACCAAGATTAACCGACAGCAGCGCCATGAAGGACAGCAGGCTGGCAAAACCATACTGCGCAACCTGCCCGGACAGCTGGGCGATCTTGAGAGGCCCGCCCAGATCGCGGGCGGAATGCTGGCCACTGACAATCTGCCACACCCCGGCCAGGGTCTGTGTTGTAGCGTGCCATGTGGCCTTGCCCCCTGCCACCACCGCCTTGGGCAGGGACAGCGGACGGGCGGCCTCCACAGCAAATGTAACGCCAAGCTGCCCCCGGTGGGCATGGGTGTCCGAATCCGCCGCAGCCCCGAGGGTGACAGGCAACACCACAGCCTGACCGCCCCGCTCGACCGTCAGCGTCGTCTTGGCACCGGCCTGCCCTGCCAGATCATCCAACAGGCCTTCAACCGTTGCCACATCATGCGGGCCAATCCGTCGGATGATATCCCCCGGCAGCACACCCGCCTGCGCTGCGGCACTGCCGGGCATGACGGCGGCTACCTCATCACGCACATGCGGCTCTCCCGCTGTGGCAAACAGCAGTGTAAAAAGCGCAAAGGCAAGAATGAAGTTAAAGACAGGGCCTGCCAGAATAACAATAGCTCTGGAACCCACGGGCTTGTCGTGGAAGGTGCGCCCCTTGATCCAGGAGGCCTTCTGCTCCTCGGTCGCATCCTCCGGGTCTTCAAAGCCATGGGGGCGGACATAGCCGCCCAGCGGCACGGCGCACACGCGCCATTCCGTGCCTACCCGGTCCCGCCATTTGAAGAGGGCCGGGCCAAACCCTATGGAAAACACATCCACATGCACGCCACGCCAGCGCGCTGCCAGATAATGCCCCAGTTCATGGATGGTAACGAGAACCCCCAGCACGAAGGCGAAGGAGATGAGTGTCCGCAGATAATCGTGTATCATCATTCTTCCGATATCGGGCCGAGGGCTGTGTTTCTCAAGCGACGCAGGTGGAAATCTGCTCCCGCGCAACGCGGCGGGCCTGGGCATCCCAATGCAGCACAGCGTCCAGCGTATCCGCCGTCTGGGCACCCAGAGCGGTCATTACATCTTCCACCAGCCGCGCAATGTCCAGAAAGCCGATCTGTTCCTTCAGGAAAGCCTCAACCGCGATTTCATTGGCAGCAGACAGAATGGCAGGGGCAGCCCCCCCGTCCCGCAGCGCCTGACGGGCAAGGCGCAGGGCCGGAAAACGCACCATGTCGGGTGCCGTAAATTCCAGCGTGCCAAACGCCGCCAGATCCAACTGGGACGATGTCGTCGCCATACGGCGCGGCCAGGCCAAGGCGTGCGCGATGGGAATACGCATATCTGCCGAACCCATCTGGGCAATCAGGCTGCCGTCCGTGTACTGCACAAGCCCATGCACAACGGACTGCGGGTGCACCAGCACGTCAATACGGTCTTCCGTCAGACCGAAAATCCGTGCGGCCTCGATCACTTCCAGCCCTTTATTGAACATGGTGGCGGAATCGATGCTGATCTTGGCCCCCATGCTCCATGTCGGGTGCTTGAGCGCCTGCGCCGGAGTAGCCGCACGCATGGCCTCCAGCGAAGCATTGCGGAAAGGGCCGCCCGATGCGGTTAGAATAATTTTGGCAACCTGATCCGCCTGCCGGTCCGCCATGGCCTGGAAAACCGCGTTATGTTCGGAATCAACCGGCAACAGGGTTGCTCCGGCCTCCTGCACAGCCCGCAGCATGACATCACCCGCACAGACAAGGGCTTCCTTGTTAGCCAGGGCAATGCTGCCACCATTCCGCACCGACGCCAGCGTAGGCTCAAGCCCCGCAGCCCCGGTAATGGCGGCCATGGTCCAGTCCGCTGGCAGGGCAGCGGCGTCGATAACCGCCTGTCGGCCACCTGCAACCTCAATCCCGGTGCCTGCCAGCAAGGTGCGTAATTCCGCCTCCGCACTTTCATCAGCCAGCACGGCCAGTTCGGCCTTGAGGCTGCGGGCCTGCTCCGCCAGACGGGTTGCATTGGTGCCACCCACCAGCGCACGCACCCGATACTGGTCACGCGCCTGTTCCAGCAGATCCACGGTCGAGCAGCCGATACTGCCGGTACTTCCCAGAACGGTTACGGTTCTCATGGTCTTTATTTTCACACCCGCAAAACAAGAATGCGCCAGCCGGAATGGCCCCGAGCCTGCGCCAGAAACACTAGCCGGGCAACACCCTGACCAGAGAAGAGACAATGTCGCCCAGGCTGATCGCCCAGAAAGGCTGCCCCGCTACGGCACATATGGACAGGGCCGCAGCCACAGGGGCCGCCACCACAAGCCCGTCAAAACGGTCAAGCAAGCCACCATGCCCAGGCAGCAGAGTGCCGGAATCCTTCACACCCAAGGCGCGCTTCATCGCACTTTCGGCCAGATCGCCGGACTGGGAAGCAACACCCAGCACCATGGCCCACAGGGCTGCACCAGACAGCCCCCCTAGCCCCGACAGAGCAGCAACACCCAGCCCTGCCAGCATAGCGCCCAAAAGGCCACCAACAGCGCCAGAGCGCGTTT
The DNA here is from genome assembly GCF_008365315.1 of Acetobacter vaccinii. Lineage (NCBI taxonomy): Bacteria > Pseudomonadati > Pseudomonadota > Alphaproteobacteria > Acetobacterales > Acetobacteraceae > Acetobacter > Acetobacter vaccinii. The sequence goes on from NZ_CP043506.1 coordinate 419,171, forward strand.
TGCCCGGAGAAATACGAGGAGCAAGCTTAGGCCCACCCACCAGCCGCCCCGTCACATAGGCAGCACTGTCGGAGGCCACGACAACAGCCACCACAAACACAACGGGCCATGCCCCGGTCTGATGCAGCCACAGCAAGGCAGTGCCCGCCAGCACGATCACGCACATGATGGCCCATAAGGCCGGGCCAAATACAAAGGCGCTGAAACAGAATGCAGGAAAATACGCCCAATGGCCGCTGGCAGCCGACAGACCGGCACACACGCCCCACAGGCAATACAGAACACCCCGCCAGCGACGCAGCGACAGGTCGAACAGGGTTGCGGCCTCGGACGCCATACCCCCCATGGCGGCAAGCACCAGAGCAGCATAAGGCAGCCCCCCGGCACCAATGCACACAGCCGCCACGCTGATCAGCACGACGGCGGAAATCAGACGGGGGCGCAGGTCACGCCAGGCAGACTGCCCATCAGCACTCATGCCGAGGCCACCGGCCTTGCTCCAAAGCGCCGCTCACGCCGCGCATACAGGTCCAGCACTGTTGCAAAATGTCCTTCGTTAAAATCCGGCCAGAAAACGTCCAGAAACACCAGTTCGGCGTATGCACTCTGCCAGAGCAGGAAATTGGACAGCCTGCATTCCCCACTGGTACGCACGATCACGTCCGGGTCTGGAATACCGGCTGTCCACAAATGCGCTGCAAAATCGGCTTCGGTAATCTGGTCAGGGTCGATGGTGCCATCCCGGCTGGCGCGTGCCAGGCGCTGTACGGCCTGCACAATATCGCCCCGGCCGCCATAGGACAGCGCCAGCAGCAACACCAGACGGCTGTTGCCCGCTGTCAGCTCCTCGGCCCGCGTCAGTTCCGCACGCAGTCCTGCGTCAAACCGGCTCAGATCACCGATAAAGCGGATCTGCACACCTTCTGCATGCAGTTCACGCACCTTGTGCCGCAGGTAGTAGCGCAGCAGACCTGTCAGGTCTGCGACCTCCTGCGGTCCCCGTGACCAGTTTTCGGAAGAAAACGCATACAGGGTCAGATACGTCACGCCCCGCTGCATGGCCGCCCGCAGGCAGCGGGCCACTGCATCGGCCCCCGCACGGTGCCCCGCAAGGCGTGGCAAGCCCCGTGCGCCAGCCCAACGCCCGTTGCCATCCATGATAATGGCAACATGCGCCGGAACGGCTACCTTCTTTCCGACCAGATCAGGAGACATTGGTTGACTAAACCCATTCGTCCGGTTCAGGCGCAGCAGGCCGGACATACTCAGACCTGTTTGATTTCCTTGTCTTTTTCGGCAAGCATGTCTTCAATTTTTTTGACATACTGGTCCGTCAGCTTCTGGATGGCGTCAGACCATGTCTTGACGTCGTCCTGGCTGATATCGCCCTTCTTTTCAAAGCTCTTGGACTTGTCCATGCCGTCGCGCCGCACGCCACGTACGGCTATCTTGGCCCCTTCCGCATAGCGGGCGGCGGCCTTGGCCAGCTCGTTACGGCGTTCTTCCGTCAACTGCGGGATCGGCACGCGGATGCTCTGCCCTTCGGACGCGGGGTTCAGGCCCAGCCCGGCATCACGAATCGCACGTTCCACCGCACCAGCCAGAGCACGGTCCCATACCTGCACGGTAATCATCCGGGCTTCAGGCACGGCAATGGAGGCAACCTGGGTCAGCGGCACTTCCCCGCCGTATGCTTCCACCCGCACCGGCTCCAGCAGGGCCGGGCTGGCCCGACCCGAACGCAGGCCGGAGAAGTCACGGCGCAGGCTGTCCAGCGCACTTTCCATGCGGCGTTTCAGATCATCCAGCAGAGCATTCAAGTCAGACATGGCGGTTTCTCCCGTTCGTCAGGAAAGGCAGCCCCCTTCCCTGTTTCCAGTTCTCACCCCGCAAGCCGCCCGTGGGCGGCTCCGGCTTTATCAGGCAGTTTCGATAATGCGGGTATAGGGGCCTTCTCCGCGCATAACGCGCCCGAAGGACCCTTCTTCACCGATATTGAAAACGATGATGGGCAGCTTGTTCTCACGCGCAAGGCTGATTGCTGCCGCATCCATCACGTTCAGCTGGTTGGCCAGCACGGTCATGTAGGTCAGTTCATCATAGCGGGTGGCCGAGGGATCCTGCTTGGGGTCGGCGGAATAGACACCATCAACCTGCGTGCCTTTAAGCAGCATGTCGCATTCCATTTCCGCCGCGCGCAGGGCAGCCGCCGTATCGGTCGTAAAGAAGGGGTTGCCTGTGCCCGCAGCAAAAATGACCACGCGCCCTTTTTCCATATGCCGCACGGCGCGACGGCGGATATAGGGCTCCGCTACGGAAGACATGTGGATAGCGGACATCACCCGTGTGGGGATTTCCTGCTCTTCCAGCGCGTTCTGAAGCAGCAGGGCGTTGATGACCGTGGCCAGCATGCCAGCATAGTCACCCTGGGCACGGTCCATGCCCTTGGCCGCTGCCGCCAGGCCGCGAAAAATATTACCACCGCCCACAACAAGGCAGACCTCGACACCGCCACGCACCACTTCGCTGACATCGCGCGCAATGCGTTGCACCGTCTTCTGCTCGACCCCGAAGGCCCCGTCACCCATCAGGGCTTCCCCGGACACCTTGAGCAGAACACGTTTACGGTTAGGCGTTTCACCGACAGAAGCAGTCATGGGCCCTCAATCACGCAAGCAGTCCGTACCAAACCCTGCCGGGCGCAAGCGCCGCCGCAGGGTTGCCCTCTCTTATCCTTCATGGCCCAGCGCCACAAGCGGGCATACGCCCGCCTGGGTGTCATGGCACATCATCAAGGCCGATTGCGCGCAGTCTGGCCCGTTCCTCATCCCAGCCTGAGCGTTCCTTAACATTCAGGAAAAGATGGCAGGGCCGTTCCAGCAAACCGGCAAGCTGCTTGCGGGCACGCTCGCCTATCTGACGGATTTTCTGCCCACCATTACCGATCAGGATAGCCTTGTGGCCTGCGCGTGCGACATAGATGGTCACATCAATCCGCACGGAGCCGTCGGGACGCTCCTTGTAGCTCTCGGTTTCTGCCGTGGCACCGTAGGGCACTTCCTCATGCGTCTGCATGAAAATCTGCTCACGCACCAGTTCGGCCGCCAGCAGGCGGTCGGGCAGATCGGTCAGGTCGTCCTCGGGGTAAAGATACGGCCCCTCGGGCAGGGTAGCCGCCAGACGGTCGAGCAGATCCCCCACGCCGTTGCCGGTGCGGGCACTGACCATGAAGACATGCTCCACTGTCAGCTTTTCCGTAATAGCAACCGTCAGAGGCAGCAACGCCCCTGCGGCAACAAGGTCAGTCTTGTTCAGCACCAGCCAGACCCTGCGGCCAGCCTGTGCCAGACGGGCAATGATTTCCTCCACCGCCTCTGTCAGCCCGGAGCGGGCATCCACCAGCAGCAGGGTGATGTCGGCATCTTCCGCCCCGGTCCAGGCAGCGGCGACCATGGCCCTGTCGAGCTTGCGGCGCGGCTTGAAAATACCGGGGGTGTCAACCAGCAGAATCTGGCTTTCCCCCCGCATGAGAATACCCAGGACCCGAAAGCGCGTTGTCTGCGCCTTGGGAGAAACGATGGAAAGCTTGGCGCCTGCCATCTGGTTCAGCAAAGTGGATTTACCCGCGTTCGGGGCGCCCACCAATGCTGCAAAACCGCAACGTGTCATGTCAACTCTGTCCTGATCTTTGTGCTTCAGCCTTTTGGGCTGCCATCCAGTCTGCCCAGCAATGCCGCTGCCGCTGCGCTTTCGGCAGCGCGCTTGTTGCCTGCACGTCCCTCTTCCGACTGGCCACCCGCAGTTACCCGCACCACAAACAGGGGGGCGTGGGACGGGCCATCGGCTCCCACTGTTTCATAGGCTGGCAAACCCAGCGCACGGGCCAGCACCCATTCCTGCAAGGCTGTCTTGGGGTCCTTGGGGGGCAGAGCCTGCGCGTCCAGCACCGCCTTCCAGAAGGCACGTACGATCTTGCGGGCGGGATCAAGCCCGCCATCCAGAAAAACAGCCCCCAGCACAGCTTCCAGCGCATCCGACACCACATTGGCGGTGGTCTGCACCCCGGCCCTTGCCTCGTGCGCGGCAACAGCCAGCACATCGGGCAGACCTAGCTGTTCGGCAATAACCGCCAGTGTCGCGCGGGATACCAGATGCGCCAGGCGGGAGCCCAGAGCACCTTCCTGCTCGCCCGGATAGCGTTCCAGTAGCCATTCCGCCATCAGCAACCCCAGCACACGGTCACCCATGAACTCCAGTCGCTCGTTAGACCCGACACCCTTGGCCTTGTGCCGCTTGCGCGCCCCCGCACGCTGGTGCGCGGCGGAGCGATGGGTCAGTGCCTCCTGCAACAAGGCCGGGGTGGTAAATGTGTAGCCAAGCCGTTCCTGCAGGGCGACAACGCTGGCGGAGGGTGTTTCCATGCTCACTGCACGCTCCGCAGCAGGCGGGGCCAGCGGATTTCCGCAGGCCAGTACCAGACCTGCCAGCCAGGATGCTCATCCGCGATGGAAAAGAAAATCCGCTGCGCTTTACCTACAAGGTTTTCAAACGGCACAAACCCGAGGTCCTTGGGGCCATCCCCCATGAAGCGGCTGTCCGCGCTGTCGTCCCGGTTATCGCCCATTGCAAAGAAATGCCCGGGCGGCACCACATATTCAGGGGTGTTATTCTGCGCGCCATCGTCGGTCAGCTTCAAGATTTCATGCCGCACAGTCGCTGCTCCGTCACTGCCGGGCAGCTCCTCGGTGCAGGCTTCCCCCTCCATATCCATATGGCTTTCATCCCGCGCAACATAGGGGTGAGCATCCACGCAGGGCACAGCCTGACCGTTGAGGTACAGGTGGCCATTGGTGACCTGAACATGGTCCCCAGGCAGGCCAATAATGCGTTTGACGTAATCGACCGAGGTATCCTTGGTAAAACGGAACACCACGACATCACCCCGGTGCGGCTGAGCGCCCCAGATCCGCCCTGAAAACAGGTCGGGCGAGAACGGGAAGGAATAGCGGGAGTAGCCGTAGGTGTATTTGGAGACCCAGATATAGTCCCCCACCTGCAAGGTCGGGATCATGGAGCCTGAAGGAATGACGAACGATTCAAACAGGAATGTCCGCACCACAACAACCACGAGCACGACAGAAACCAGTGTCCGCAGATACTCCAGTGCTGTTTGCCCTGCGGAGGCGGGGCGCCCTGCTCCTGCGGGAATATGGTCCACTGTATTCATGCCTGCGCCTCGCCCGCTACTGTTCCGGAAAATGAAAACCCGCGGGATCAAGCCGTGCGGGCGGTATGATGTCAACCCGGACGGGCCGAGATAAACACCTGCGCGAACGCATACGGCACCTCGTCCGTCAGGCTTAGCAGCACCTGGGCCACACAACCGGCCGGTGTCATGCCTTGCAGCACCTGCGCGGCCTGACCTGTCAACCGCAGTTGCGGCGCGCCGGACGCCAGGTTCTCCACCTCGATCTGGCTATGCGTGACCCCTTGGGCAAACCCTGTGCCCAGCGCCTTGGCACAGGCCTCCTTGGCCGCCCAGCGCTTGGCATAGGTACCGATACGGGCCTGACCTGAACGCGCATTGGCGTAGCGGCGTTCCCCCGGGGTAAAAACACGATCGACAAAGCGGGGGCCAAAACGCTCCATGACCCGCTCTATCCGCCGCATGTCGCACAGGTCCACCCCAGTGGCGAGCAGGGTCACGAACGCGCCCTGTCAGCCTGCGTAATACCGGAAACCGCCCGCAACCCGGCGATAACGGATGACAGATGGCGCAAATCACGCACCTCTACATCCACAATGATTTCCATGTATTCGAGCTGTCGGTTGACGATCTTGAGATTGACCATGGGTGCGTCGCAGCGGGAAATGGCGTTGGTAATACCCGCCAGCACCGAGGCATCGTTTTCCGCCACAACACTGATCCGCCCGACACGGACAGCGCCCCCATCCCCCGTACGGGCCATGGCGTCGTAATCCCAGTCAACATCCAGAAACCGCTCAGGCGTTGCCGCAAAGCTTTCCAGTGTCTGACAGTTGCGGGTGTGAATGGTCACACCTTTGCCCGTCGCCACAACGCCGACAATCCTGTCGCCAGGCAAAGGGTGACAGCAGGCGGCGTAATGCACGGCAACGCCTGAGCCCAGCCCCACCAGCGGCACAGCCCGTGCTGAAGGCTTGCGCCCCAGAGCGTTGCCACCACCTGCGTGCAGGCGCGGCCCAGCGGTACCCAGCACCCCCGGCAGCCCGGCCAACATCCGGGGCACACGCTGCACCCGCCGTAGCTCGGGGTAAGCCGCATGCACAACATCACGCGCTGTCAGAGCGTTGGAGCCAACCGCCACATACAGATCGGACAGGGAACTCTGTTTGAGAGCCTTGAGCGTGGTTTCAATAACCTTTTCCGCCCCATCCACACCTTCCTGGCGGAAGGCCTTGGCCAAGGCGACACGGCCACTGTCCAGCGCGGCCTGGCGCTGCTGCTGCGTGACGTAACGCCGGATACGGGCGCGCGCCTTGCCGGTAACAACAAAACGCTCCCACGATGGCGACGGTGCGCCACCGCGCGCGGTCATAATTTCGACCTGGTCGCCGTTTTCCAGCTCATGCCGCAGGGGCATCAGACGGCCATTGATTTTGGCCCCGACGCAGGTGTCACCAATCTGGCTATGCACCGCGTAGGCAAAATCAACCGGAGTAGCGCCCCGCGGCAACGAGATCAGCTGGCCTTTGGGGGTGAAGCAGAAAACCTGATCCTGATAGAGTTCCAGTTTGGTATTTTCGAGGAACTCATCCGGTGCGGAAGAGGCTTCAAGAATTTCCAGCAGGTCCTGCACCCAGCGGGGGCGGCGCAGCCCGCCATAGCCACCTTCCTGCACGCCGGTGCCTTCCTTGTAGGCCCAGTGTGCAGCCACGCCGTTTTCCGCCACGTCATGCATGGGGCGTGTGCGGATCTGCACCTCAATCTTCTGGTTGCGGGGCGACCGGAGCGTGACCCCTGTGTGCAGGCTTTGATAGCCGTTGGCCTTGGGGGTGGAGATGTAATCCTTAAACCGCCCTGCAATCATCGGGTACGCCGCATGCACAGCACCCAGGGCCGCGTAACAGCTCTCCCGCGTGTCCACCACGACACGGAAGGCCATGATGTCGGACAACTGCTCAAACGCCACATTCCGGCGCTGCATTTTTTCCCAGATTGAGTAGGGCGATTTTTCCCGCCCTGAAACCTGCACGTCCTTCAGCCCGGCCTCATGGCACAGGCGCAGCAGTTCACACCGCACATCCTCGATCACGTCCGCCCCCTGCCCCCGCAGGTAATTCAGGCGTGTACGAATGGTGCTGTCGGCTTCGGGCTCAAGCTGGGCAAAGGACAGGTTTTGCAGTTCGGTCTTCACCCGGTCCATGCCGATACGTTCGGCAAGGGGGGCGTAAATATCCAGTGTTTCACGCGCAATGCGCTGCCTACGGTCGGTACGTTCGACAAAATGCAGGGTGCGCATGTTGTGCAGGCGGTCGGCCAGTTTGACCAGCAGGACGCGAATGTCCTTGGACATGGCCAGCACGAGCTTGCGGAAATTTTCGGCCTGCTTGGTGCGGTCCGACTGGAGTTCCAGCCGGGTCAGCTTGGTCACACCATCGACCAGATCGGCAACAGTCGCACCAAACTGGCGCTTGAGGTCATCGTGGCTAACGCCTGTGTCCTCAATCGTGTCGTGCAGCAGCGCGGTGCAGATCGACTGCGCATCCAGCCGGAAACGGGCCAGAATCATGGCCACGGCCAGCGGGTGCGTTATGTAGGGGTCGCCGTTATCACGGCTTTGCTCAGCATGGGCCTTGAAGGCAACATCAAAGGCCCGACGGATCAGGCCTTCATCGTCCTGAGACCCGTAAGTGAGAAAGCGGGCAACCAGCTTCTCACAGGAGATGTCCCCTTTACCCTCGGACTCCTGATCCGGGGCGGGCGACGACACCATGGAACGACCGCCCCCGTCGCGGAGGCCAGACGATTCAGACACTGGGGTGTCGCCGCCGGGATGCGCCATCCGGCTGTTACCGCCGGGCGCGACCGGTCAGGGCTGCCTCGATGGCGCGTGCGTCATCGGCTTCCTCCTCCTCGGCGGAGACTTCCTGAAGGCCGAAGATATTCTGTTCCGTCGGGACCAGATCCTGCACTTCTTCTTCCACCGGCTCGGGCTCGGGCTCACGCGCCTGAGAACGGATCAGATCGCTACGCAGAGCCTTGATCTGAACCGTCTCGTCCGCGATTTCGCGCAGGGCAACAACGGGGTTCTTGTCGTTGTCACGATCAATGGTCAGTTCCTCACCCCGGGAGATGTTGCGGGCACGCTGTGCCGCATACACCACCAGCTCAAAGCGGTTGGGAACCTTTTCTACGCAGTCTTCGACGGTGACGCGGGCCATTGGAAATGAGCCTCCAGACAGTTCAGCTTAACGAATACAGACAATAAACAGAACAGTCATAATACCGCATCGCCCCCTTACAGGGAAGGACTATTCCCCGGCGCGCTGAATTTCCTGCCCCTGCACGGCGGCAAGCATGTCCGCCATGCCATATCCAAGGCGCGGATGCACCCATGTTGGGCAGACATCATGCAGGGGTTGCAGCACAAAGGCCCGCTCATGCGCGCGCGGGTGGGGCAGCACCAGATCGGGTGTCTGGAGGCACTCATCCCCGCAGGCTATCAGGTCCAGGTCGAGCGTTCGAGCCGCATTGGGGACGGAACGAACACGCCCGCAGGACGTTTCGATTGTTTGCAGCGCAGCAAGCAGCTCGAAAGGATCAAGCTCCGTGTCACAGAGCACCACGCCATTCACATACGGCGGCTGGCCGGATGGCGGCATCGGCGCGGTTTCATACCAGTGCGAAACAGCCAGCACGCGCAGGCCAGGCACGACCTGCAAAGCCGCCACCGCCTGCTCGCAGGTTACGCGGGCGTTCTGCCCCCCGTAGGGCAGGTTGGCACCCACCGCGACAAGGGCGTGCCGGGAGTTTCCTATGGCTTTGTTCATCATTCCTCTCTAAGACTGAAGGGGGGATACCCACAAGGGCCACTCCCCCACGCGCCCCTGGCCATTACCGGGGAGCACCCTCCCGCGCCACTGTCTGTCAACGCAGCATCTTGGAACTTCGGCGCAAATATTGCCATTTCATTAACGCATGCCCAAAAAGACGACATTATCCGATCATCCATAGAGGACAGAAAATCATGAATCTCAGAAAAGAAGAAAAGGTCTGCCTTTTTATTGATGGATCAAGCCTTTACTCAACATCACGCAGTCTCGGCTTTGATGTTGATTATAAAAAACTGCTCGATTTCTTTACCGCTAGAACCAACGTTGTTCGAGCGTATTATTATGCGGCCATATTGGATACGGAAGATTACTCCCCCCTCAAGCCATTGACCGACTGGCTGTCCTATAATGGCTATTTCCTTGTCACCAAGCCTGCGCGCGAATTTATCGATTCTACCGGCAAACGCCGCGTCAAAGGCAACATGGATATCGAAATCGCCGTCGATATGCTGGAAATGGCCCCCCATATCGACCACGCCATCCTCTTCAGCGGGGATTCCGATTTCCGCCGCGTTGTGGAGGCCGTGCAGCGCCAGGGCACGCGCGTGTCCGTGGCCTCGTCCATGAAATCCACCCCCCTGCTGATCGGGGATGATCTGCGCCGTCAGGCAGACCAGTTTCTAGAACTGGCCACCATAGGCGCGCATTTTACACGCAGGCAGATGGACCCGGCACGGCCACGCCAGAACCCCGCTCCGGTCCGCCACCCGGCCGACCAGATGAGCGAACACGATGATGACCCGCTAGCCTGAAACCTTAAGCCCTAAAGAAACGTTACATCTCTACGCAAGCGGTGCGGATCGATCCCGCGCCTCTTGCCAAAAGACAACCGTGACACAATCATTTGCCCCATTCTCCCTAAAACTTTCCGGAGTTAGATGATGCCTACTTGTTCCGAAGCCCGAAGCAGCCTGTTAACCCTGCTGCGCGGGGTCGAGCATTTCAATACGGAAGTTTTCCCGGCAAAAGAGAAGCTGTTCGCCAACCTTGCCACCGGCCAGGCTCCGCAGGCATTGTTCATTGCCTGCGCCGACAGCCGCATTAACCCGAACCTGATCACCCAGACCGAGCCGGGCGACCTGTTCATTCTGCGTAACATCGGCAACCTGGTACCCGCTTATGGGGAAATGCTGGGTGGTGTGTCCTCGGCTGTGGAATACGCCGTCATGGGGCTTGGGGTTTCGACCATTATTGTCTGCGGTCATTCGGACTGCGGGGCCATGAAGGCGCTGCTGGATCCCGAAAAAGCCGGTCTGGACTCCATGCCCACCGTGCGCTCCTGGCTGCGTAATGCGGAAGCCGCACGGGCAACGGCCCTGAGCACCCTCAAGGCGGAAGATGCTGGCCCGGCAACCGTGCGTTGCCTGGCCGAGCAGAATGTCATTCTCCAGCTTGCACATCTGCGTACGCACCCAGCTGTGGCGGCTGGCCTTGCCTCTGGCACGCTGTTCCTGCAAGGCTGGTTTTATGACATCGGCAGCGGCGAAATTACGATCCTGGACGAACAGACCCGCAAAAGCACTTCCGTCAACGACATCATCAAGACTCTGGAAAAAGAACCCGCCTAAGGGTTTACCCCGCCACAGCCAGCGCAGTTTGCTGGTTGTGGCACTTATTTTCTTTCTCCCTACAGCCTCCACCAGCGCCGCCAGCACACCGCTGCGCCTGAGCACATGGAATGTGGAATGGCTGCTGGATGAAACATCCCCCACAACCAGCACCGCCCCCGCCGACCGCCCTTATCGTGGCCCGCAGGACTATGCCGCCATGGCCGAATATGCGGCGCGCCTGAAGGCTGATGTTATCGGCATGCAGGAAGTGGATAGTCCCGCCACTCTGGGCAGGCTTTTTCCACCCAGCCGCTATCAGCTTCTATTCTCGGACGACAGTATTCTCCAACGCACCGCCCTTGTTGTACGCAAGGGGCTGGCACTACGCCGCAATCCGGACATCACAGCCTTAAACACAAACCCGCCGGGGGCTGTTCATGCCCTGCGTAGCGGGCTGGATGTCAGTCTGTTTGTAAACGGCACGGAACTGCGGCTTTTGATCGTCCACCTTAAAACCGGCTGTTGGGACAACCCACCGGCTGAGCGCCACCATGCATGCCCGACCCTGTTACAGCAGTTTGATGTTCTCAAACGCTGGATCAGCGCCAGAGCAGCGGAAGGGAGCGCCTTTGCAATCATGGGTGACTTCAACCGCCGCATGACCCCTCAGGACCCTCTGTTTCTAACCCTGACCCAGGCAGCCCCGCTGGACCTGACCACCGCACACACTGCCAGCCCCTGCCAGGGAGGAGGCTATTTTATTGACCACATTCTACTCGGCGGGGCGGCTATGGGCTGGAAGGAAGCAGGCTCTTTGCACGTCATGCTCATTCCACAGGGGGAGAGCCCCGTCTTGAGCGACCACTGCCCCGTCTCCATTACCCTGAACATTCCAACCAAAACCCCATAAAAAAAGCCGCAACACAGTGTGCTGCGGCTTTGAAACCAAGAGCTTGCGCCCTCAGGCAGGCGTTGCAGCCCGGTGCCCATGGCGACGCGGTGCGCCACCCTGACCACCGCGCGGAGCACCACGGCCACCGCCGCCGCCACCTGGACGCTGGCCACCACGGCCACGGCCACCACCACCCAGAACAGGCGGACGCTGGGTTGAAAACTCAGCTTCCTCAGAATGCCAAGGGTGGTCACGCACCACGGGAATGGACTTGCCGATTGTCTGCTCAATATCCTTCAGCCATGCCCGCTGCTCGGCATCGCAGAAGGAGACCGCCCAACCATCACGTCCGGCACGCGCCGTACGGCCAATGCGGTGGACGTAGCTTTCCGGCACGTTCGGCAGGTCATAGTTGAAAACATGGCTGACATCATCAACGTCAATCCCACGGGCGGCAATGTCGGTCGCAACCAGCACCTTGACCGCACCGGAGCGGAAGCCACGCATAGCGCGCTCACGCGCACCCTGAGACTTGTTGCCATGGATCGCTTCGGCCACAACGCTGTTACGGTTCAGGAACTCCGCAACCTTGTTGGCTTCATGCTTCATGAGGGTAAACACAACAGCCCGCACGACCTTGTCGGATTCCACCATGGTCAGCAACGCGTCCCGCTTGTCGGAGGCTCCGTTGACAAACATGATGGCCTGCTGGATGCGGTCAACCGTGCTGGAGGGCGGCGCAACCTCAACCCGAGCTGGGTCATTGAGCAAAGAAGCTGCCAGTTCCTCAATGCTCCGCGGCATGGTCGCCGAGAACAGCACAGTCTGGCGCTGCGGGGGCACAAAGGTCATGATCCGGCGGATATCGCGCACAAACCCCATGTCCAGCATGCGATCAGCTTCATCCAGTACCAGAATTTCCAACGCGGACAGGTCAATATAGCCCTGCCCGATCAGGTCCAGCAGACGGCCGGGGGCTGCAACCAGCACGTCAACGCCACGACGCATGGCTTCGACCTGACGGCCCTGCCCCACGCCACCGAACACGACGGCCTGGGTAAAGCGCATGTGGCGGGCATATGCCTTGAAGCTGTCGCTGATCTGGGCAACCAGTTCACGCGTTGGGGCCAGCACCAGCACACGGGCCTGCTTGGGGCCTGCCGCACGGGGGTTTTTAATCAGATGTTCCAGAATGGGCAGCGCGAAAGACGCGGTCTTGCCTGTGCCTGTCTGGGCAAGGCCAAGCAGATCCCGCCCTTCAAGCAGATGGGGAATAGACCCTGCCTGAATGGGGGTAGGTGTGTCATAACCCTGCTCGGTCAGAGCCTTCAGCAGGGGCTCGGCAAGTTTCAGATCCGAAAAAGTAGTCATCAAGGCCAACCTTTTTGTGCAGCCTGAAAATGAGACACAGCCACTTTTTCAGTTATGCACCATATAGTCACAACGACCGCACACCGGGCGACTTGTTCCATTAGCAATGAAAGGGACGTGTCATTTCCGACATACTGCGGTACAAGACAGTAGTTTTCGAAAGGTTATAAAACGCCTTCGCTGTCTGTGTTTTTCTATATAAGGAGGCTTCCCACAGTCGGCAAGCCTTCAGGACCATATTGGTCCACAAATATCCAAGTGGAAAAACAGCCTCACAGAGCCCGCATACTCATGCAAAAAATGTTTTAACCGTGGATTGGATTGGCATTCTTTCTATAAATATAAACGGCTTTCGGCACAGCCAACCTACGGCCAGAGGGACGCAGGCTGCACCCGACGGCACTTTTTACGCTTCTAACTTTACAAAAAATTTATACTTCTCAGGTGTCTCGACGCCGTAGCAGGAACAGCGCCTGCTCCCCAAACAGATTGGCAAGCCGAATGGAACGCCGCCACGGCGCGCGCTCGCCCTCTTCATCCACGGCCATCCATTTTTCAACAATATAGCCATCCTGGCGACAGAGTTCGAGAAAGTCACGGATTGTGCAGGGGTGGATATTGGGCGTTTCGTACCACGGCGTATGCCACACCGCTGTCATGGGCATGCGGCCATTCAGCAGCAGTTTCAGCCGCAACTGCCAGTGCCCGAAATTAGGGAAGGACACAATGGCGTGCCGCCCGATACGCAGCATCTGGCGCAGCACTTCACGCGGGTGTTCCACGGCCTGAAGAGTCCGCTGGAGGACCACGTAGTCAAAGGCATGGTCGGGATAATGCGCCAGATCGTGGTCAGCATCCCCATGCATCACGGGCAGGCCATGCGCGACCGAGCGCGTGACCAGCTTCATGTTCAGCTCGATCCCACGGGCATCACACCCCCGGTGGCGGAAAAGATGGTCAATCAGCGCGCCATCGCCACTGCCAATATCCAGCACACGGGTGCCAGGTTCGATCATTTCAGCAATCAGCTTCTGGTCAAGGCGCATTAGTGCAGTCCCGCATGTTCAGCTACCCCGCACAGGAAACCCCGTACTGTTCTGTCAAAATCGGGTTCATCCAGCAAAAAGGCATCGTGGCCCTTGTCTGTCTCGATTTCCACAAAGGAGACATTTGCCGCGGCCTGGTTAAGCGCACGCACCAATGCCCGGGAGGTGGACGTCGGGAACAGCCAGTCTGACGAAAAAGAAACCACACAGAAGCGCACCGGCGTGCCTGCAAAGGCTGCTGTCAGTTCGCCTTCATGGTCGGCGGCAATATCAAACCAGTCCATCGCCCGCGTGATGCTAAGGTAGGAGTTGGCATCAAACCGCCGCACAAAGCTGGAACCCTGATAACGCAAGTAGGATTCCACCTCAAAAATATCACCAAACAGGGAAACCGGACCTTCCGGCCTTGGAGCACCCGCTGGCCCCTGCCGCACCCGACGGCCGAACTTGCGGGTCAGCGCCTCTTCCGAAAGATAGGTGATGTGCGCCATCATGCGTGCAACAGCCAGACCGCGCGCAGGCACAACCCCTTCACGCCAGTAACAGCCTGCATGCCAGTCCGGATCGGCGATAATGGCCTGGCGCCCGACCTCGTTAAACGCGATGTTCTGAGCAGAATGGAATGGGGCCGTGGCAATGGGCATGGCTGCCAGCATCATGTGCGGGTATGTCACGGTCCATTCCAGCACCTGCATGCCCCCCATGGACCCGCCGACAACAGCAAACAGGCGGTCGATCCCAAGGCTGCGCACCAGTTTGTACTGCGCACGCACCATGTCGCGGATAGTAATAGGGGGGAAGTCGGTGCCCCACGGATCCTGCCCATGGGCCTGTGCGTCCTCACGGACAGAGCGCGGGCCTGTGCTGCCCATGCAGCCACCCAGCACGTTGGAGCAGATGACAAAAAATCTGTCAGTATCAATCGGCTTTCCCGGCCCGACCATACGTTCCCACCAGCCGGGCTTGCCTGTCAGCGGGTGTTTTTCCGCCACATACTGGTCGCCCGTAAAAGCGTGGCAGAGCAGGATCGCATTGTCACACCGTTCGGAAAGCTGGCCATAGGTGCAATAGGCCACATCCACCGGCGCCAGTGTGACACCACAGTCCAGTTCCAGCCCTTCGGCAAAACGGGCATGCCGGTGTTCGCCAACGGCAAGGGGTGTTGTACTGTTCATAAAGACGCTGCTTTCTTCTGACAGGCCAAGAAAGTGATACCGCCCGCCCTGCCCGACCCCGCGCACCTGTGCCGGGGCAAGGCAGCCGGGCAGGAAACGCCTGCCTGGGGCCTAGTGTTCCATTTTAAGAGCGGCCAGGAAGGCGCTCTGCGGAATTTCAACCTTACCAAACTGGCGCATGCGCTTTTTACCTTCCTTCTGCTTTTCCAGCAGTTTGCGCTTACGCGAGATATCACCACCATAACACTTGGCTGTCACGTCCTTGGACAGGGCACCAATGGTTTCACGGGCGATAACCCGGCTGCCGATGGCAGCCTGAATGGCGATCTTGAACAACTGGCGGGGGATCAGGTCCTTCAGCCGCGCGCAGATGGAGCGACCGCGTGTTTCCGCCGCTGACCGATGCGCAATAAACGACAGCGCATCCACCGGCTCCTGGTTGACCAGAATGGAAATACGCACAAGGTCGCTCTCCAGATAGCCATCCATCTGATAGTCAAAGCTGGCGTAACCACGGGTCAGAGACTTCAGACGGTCATAGAAGTCAAACACGACCTCGTTCAGCGGCAATCGGTAAACTGCCATGGCGCGGCTGCCAACGTAGGTCAGGTCAATCTGGGTTCCGCGCCGTTCCGTACACAGGGTCAGCACTGCGCCCAGATATTCGTCCGGCACCATGATGGTGGCCTTGATCCATGGTTCCTCGATTTTTTCAATCAGGGACGGATCAGGCATATCAGCTGGGTTATGCAGTTCCTCGGTTTCACCATTGGTGCGTTCGATCTTGTAAACCACGGACGGTGCGGTCGCGATCAGGTCCAGATCGAATTCCCGCGACAGGCGTTCCTGAATGATTTCAAGGTGCAGGAGACCCAGAAAACCGCAGCGGAACCCAAAGCCCAGTGCGGCTGATGTTTCTGCTTCGTAGTGGAAAGACGCATCGTTCAGGCGCAGCTTGGCAAGGCTATCGCGCAGTTTTTCAAAGTCATCAGCAACGATCGGGTACAGCCCACACCACACCACGGGAATGGAGGGCTTGAAGCCCGCCAGCGGAGTCTGCGCCGGGCGGCGATCGTCGGTGATGGTGTCACCCACGTTACAGTCAGCCACGGTCTTGATGGCGGCGTTGATATAGCCCATCTCACCCGGCCCGAGGCTTTCCACAGCCGTCATCCGCGGGGAAAATACGCCGACCTGATCCACCTGATGCACCGCACCGGAGGACATCATGCGGATTTTCATGCCCTTCTTCAGGCGGCCTTCCTTAATCCGCACCAGCACGATCACGCCCAAGTAGGCATCGTACCAGCTATCCACCAGCATGGCCTGCAAGGGTTTTTCCGCATCACCCTGCGGGGCAGGCAGGCGGGTGACAATGGCTTCCAGCACGCCTTCAATATTCAGGCCGGTCTTGGCGGAAATTTCCACCGCGTCATCAGCCGGAATGCCAATCACTTCTTCAATCTGGGCTTTGACACGCTCAGGCTCGGCGGCAGGCAGGTCCACCTTGTTCAGCACAGGCACGATGTCGTGGTTGGCGTCGATCGCCTGGTACACGTTGGCCAGCGTCTGCGCTTCCACCCCCTGCGAGGCGTCAACCACCAGCAATGACCCTTCGCACGCCGCCAGCGACCGGCTGACTTCATAGGCAAAGTCAACATGTCCGGGGGTGTCCATCAGGTTCAGGACATAGGTATTGCCATCCTTGGCCGGATAGGTCAGGCGCACGGTCTGCGCTTTGATGGTGATGCCACGCTCACGCTCAAGGTCCATGTTATCAAGGACCTGATTGGTCATCTCACGGGCGGTCAGAGCGCCGCAGGCCTGAATCAGGCGGTCCGCCAGCGTGGATTTCCCATGATCGATATGTGCGATGATGGAAAAGTTGCGAATGAGCGAAAGGGGTGTGTCGGTCATGCTGCTCCCTTTACGGGAAATAAAGGAAAAAGTCAGCCGCTTCCTGCGGGGCGAACCGACCTGAATGCGTTTTTTCGTACACCGACTGCGCGCACACCGCCAGAGGCCGCCTGCCCATGCCTACAGTGTTGTCATGACAATGCGGTGCAGCCAGACATTCTCTGCCGTATTCCACAACAAAGGCACCCCACCCGCAGCAGCCGAAAGGGGCGCAAGGCGCGGTGGAGCGCCCGCCAGCAATACACCCGCCACAGCCTCCTGCCCCGGTTGCAACAACAACACGCGGTCCCGCGCCCTGGCCTCCAGCACCGGCAGGACAACGGCCGAAGCACCTTCCCGCAGGACAGGCTCCAGGCAGGCGGTATCAATCCGCACGACATAGGCGGGGGCTGTAAAACCAAACGGGGCTTCCACATCTTCCCACGCTGCCCCTGTCGGGCAGCCACCCTTGTCAAACAGACCTGCCTGCCCAAGGTGGGACAGCGGCAGGCTGGGCAACAGGGGGCTGGGAGATACCCCCTCTGCTTGTGGGATGAGAGGGCTCACACCCCCCGGCAGTTGCGCTGCAAATGTTGCAAGATGCACACCCAGCACATCCAGTGCACGCAACAACGACCCCATGGACGGCCAGCGCAGTGCCCCGTCCAGTCCCGCGCGACGGGAAGGATTGAAGGTCGTGGCATCCAGCCCCGCCGCCTTGGCCAGACCAGACGGAGTTAACCCCTGCTCCCGCGCCAGACTGTCCAGCCTACTCCAGACATCCTCTGGCGTGATCATCGGCTAGAATGACGTGACGCACATCGGCCCATAACTTCCGAGGCATGGCGCTCCACCCCGGCTTCGGTCACGACAAAGCGGCCCTCTGCACTCTGGCACACCAGCCCCATGCGTTCCATGCGCGCCAGGCAGGGGTCATCCGCCAAGCCTGCGGGACGGCCGCTTTCTCCCGCAAGGCAAAGCCTGTGCAGGGCCGAGCGGCAGCATGTTTCAAGATAGGGCTCATTCCACATACCCGGCAGGATTGCCGATCCCACGCCTGCCCGCAAGCACTATCCCACCCGCAACACGCCTGGCACCAAAACGCAAAAAAACGCGGCCCCCGAGGAGACCGCGTTTTTCCACTTCTCTTCCCGCCGGATAAAAACCCGGCGGAAACTGCCTGATATCAGACGGAGTAGTACAGTTCGAACTCGACCGGGTGCGGCGTGTGTTCAAAACGGTACACATCGTCCCACTTCAGGGTGATGTAGCTTTCGATCTGGTCCTTGGTGAACACGCCACCAGCCAGCAGGAACTCGTGGTCCTCAGCAAGGGCTTCAAGCGCTTCACGCAGGGAGCCAGCAACCGTCGGGATCTGCTTCAGCTCTTCGGGCGGCAGGTCGTACAGGTCCTTGTCCATGGCGTCGCCAGGGTGGATCTTGTTCTTGATGCCGTCCAGGCCAGCCATCAGCATGGCGGAGAACGCCAGGTAGGGGTTGGCTGTGGGATCGGGGAAGCGGACTTCAACGCGCTTGGCTTTGGGGCTTGTCGCATACGGGATACGACAGGAAGCGGAGCGGTTGCGGGCAGAGTATGCCAGCAGCACAGGCGCTTCAAAGCCCGGGATCAGGCGCTTGTAGGAGTTGGTAGACGGGTTGGTGAAGGCGTTCAGCGCCTTGGCGTGCTTGATGATACCGCCGATGTAGTACAGCGCCGTATCGGACAGGTCAGCATAGCCATTGCCAGCAAAGGTCGGCTTGCCGTCTTTCCAGATGGACTGGTGGACGTGCATGCCCGAGCCGTTGTCGCCATAAATTGGCTTGGGCATGAAGGTTGCCGTCTTGCCGTAGGAATGGGCGACGTTGTGCACGCAGTATTTGTAGATCTGCATGAAGTCGGCAGCGCGGACCAGCGTTTCGAACTTGGTGCCCAGTTCGTGCTGGGACTGCGCCACTTCGTGGTGGTGCTTTTCGATCGCCAGACCCATTTCGCCCATGGTGGCCAGCATTTCAGCGCGCAGGTCGCTTTCGCTGTCAACCGGAGCAACCGGGAAGTAGCCGCCCTTTACGCCGGGGCGGTGGCCCATGTTGCCTTCAGCATATTCCTTAAGGGAAGCGCCGGGGCCTTCGATGCTGTCGAGCTGGAACTTGCCGTAGTTGGGGCCTGTGCCGAACTGGACGTTGTCGAAGATGAAGAATTCAGCTTCCGGGCCGAAGAAAGCCGTGTCACCCAGGCCGGAGGCCTTCAGGTACTGCTCGGCCAGCTTGGCGGTGGAGCGCGGGTCGCGGTTATAGGGCTGCCCGGTGGACGGCTCGATAATGTCGCAGAACAGGATAAGCTGCGGACGGGCCGAGAACGGGTCCAGCACGGCGGACGTTGCGTCGGGCAGCAGGACCATGTCGCTTTCGTTGATGGCTTTCCAACCGCCGATGGAGGAACCATCGAACATGAAGCCGTCGGTGAAGCTGTCTTCCTCGATGGTGCTGACATGCTGGCACGTATGATGCCACTTGCCCTTCGGGTCCGTGAAACGCAGGTCTACGAGTTCAACGGAGTGTTCCTGAATAAGGTCAAAAACCTTGGCAATCGCGGCAGCCTTGCTGTCGCCGGCCGAAGCTGTTTTCTTTACCATGCTCTCTTCACCTACCAAGCCTGATTGCGCGCCGCGCCTTTGCGGTCACGCACTGGATGTCTGTCAGTCGTATAAAAAAGCGGCGCCACCCCGGCGGGGTGTCAGATCGCGTCTTCTCCCCGCTCTCCCGTGCGGATTCGCACCACGTCGTCCACCGGGATTACGAAAATCTTGCCGTCACCGATCCGGCCTGTGCGGGCAGCGGCGGAAATGGCTTCCACCGCGCGTTCAACCACCGATGCAGGACAGACCACCTCGATCTTCATCTTGGGCAAAAAATCAACAATATATTCCGCGCCACGATAAAGTTCCGTATGACCTTTCTGCCGCCCGAAGCCTTTGGCCTCGATGACGGTAATCCCTTGAAGCCCGAGTTCGTGAAGGGCTTCCTTCACTTCATCGAGTTTGAACGGCTTGATAATGGCCTCGATTTTCTTCATGTCGCGTCGTCAGTATACCATTGCTGCACCCGCCGCTGCGGGCCTGTCCTTCCGTGGCCGCGCCTTGTCGCACAGGGCACCGCATTTGGAGACATTACACTCGCACGCCTTGCCCCCTTGGGCAATCGGGTAGATTGCAAAATTGTATCGATCGGGAATCAAAACCACTCCTCCCCCACCCAGCAGGCACGGGCCTGCCGCGCGCCCCATCCTTGCGCCCGCCTCAATTTCAAGGACCCAGCCATGACCAGAGCACTCAACAGACATCTTGCCAGCCAGCCTGTCACCATCTTCACGGTCATGTCCGAACTGGCACGCCAGCATGACGCCATTAACCTCGGCCAGGGTTTTCCCGATACCGAAGGCCCGCAGGACATGGTGCAGGTCGCCGCCAATGCCCTGCTGGACGGGCGCAACCAGTACGCCCCGCTGACAGGCCTGCCCGAACTGCGCCAGGCCGTGGCCGACGCCAGCCTGCGCTTTCAGGGCATTGCCGTCTCTGCCGACTCGGAAGTTGTGGTGACATCCGGCGCGACGGAAGCCCTTGCGGCTTCCTTCATGGCGTTGCTGGAGCCGGGGGACGAGGTGGTGCTGATGGAACCCCTCTACGACACCTACCTACCCATTATCCGCCAGCTTGGCGCTGTCCCCCAGCTTGTACGGCTGGAGGCCCCGGACTGGGCGCTGCCCCGTCAGGCGCTGGAGGCCGCCTTTGGCCCCCGCACCAAGGCCATTGTCCTCAACACCCCCATGAACCCCACAGGCAAGGTGTTCACGGCTGAAGAGCTGGACTTTATTGCCAGCCTGCTCCGCCGCCACGATGCCTATGCCATCTGTGACGAGGTGTATGAGCACCTTGTATTCGGCCAGACCCATGTCTCGCTCATGACCCTGCCCGACATGCGCGAGCGCTGCATCCGTATTGGCAGCGCAGGCAAAAGCTTCTCACTGACCGGCTGGAAGGTCGGCTACGTCACAGCCTGCGCGGCACTGGCATCGGTCATCGCCAAGGCGCACCAGAACCTTGTGTTTGCCACAGCCCCCAACCTGCAACGCGCTGTGGCTTTTGGTCTTGCAAAAGATCAGGCGTATTTTGGGGCTCTGGCCACCGACATGGCCCGCAAGAAAGACATTCTGTCCAACGGCCTGACTCGCGCAGGCTTTGGTGTGCTGCCCTGCAATGGCAGCTACTTTGTCATGGCCGACATCTCGGCCCTGGCCAACGGACTGGATGATGTCGCCTTTGCCCGCCAGTTAACCGAACAGGCGCGCGTAACCCCCATTCCCGCTTCGGCTTTTTATGACAGCCAGAGCGGCACCCCGCCCAAAAACCTTGTGCGCTTTGCCTTTTGCAAGCGGGAGGAAGTGCTGATTGAGGCGGTCAGCCGCATTGAACGCTGGAAAAATGACCGGGAATGAATTTTTCATCCATAAACTGTCACGTTACGCATTGACGGGGCAGGCATTCCTCTCTAAAAGTCCGCTTGCTGTGCGGCGGACGTAGCTCAGCTGGTAGAGCGCCGGTTTGTGGTACCGGTGGTCGCGGGTTCAAGTCCCGTCGTTCGCCCCAGCAGTTTCATGACAATAAAATGTTATTACAGACAGCCTGACCTCAGGCTGTCATGCTTTTTTGGCAGTCTACGTAGGCGATTGCCCCCTCCCCCCACAAAATTTGTAAGCATTCTCACACTCTTGTGGCCTTGGCCGCAGGTCGCCTGTCCGGAATGTGAACTGCCTGCGCGCCCAACTCCCCCTATGGTGGCTTCATCCACATAACGTATGACTGCCCCTGGCACCCATACGCGATGTGAAGGAAAAACACTCGTCGGAAACGGATATGCGACATGGCTAAAATAAAGGTCAAAAACCCGGTTGTGGAGATGGACGGGGATGAAATGACCCGCATCATATGGCACTTCATCCGTGAGCGCCTGATTCTCCCATACCTGGATATTGACCTGAAATACTACGACCTCGGCATCGAACACCGCGACGCCACGGACGATCAGGTAACCGTTGACGCAGCCGAGGCCACCAAGCGCTATGGCGTGGCCGTAAAATGCGCCACCATCACCCCCGATGAAGCCCGCGTGACGGAATTCGGGCTGAAGAAGATGTGGCGTTCGCCCAACGGCACCATCCGCAACATTCTCGATGGCACCATCTTCCGCGAGCCCATCATCTGCTCCAACGTGCCGCGCCTTGTGCCGCACTGGACCAAGCCCATCGTGATCGGCCGCCATGCCTATGGTGACATCTACCGCGCGACGGAAACCAAGATTGCTGGCCCCGGCAAGCTGACGCTGAACTTTGTCCCCGCCGATGGCGGTGAAGCCATCACGCTTGACGTGCATGACTTCAAAGGCCCCGGCGTTGCGCTGGGCATGCACAATACCCGCGCCTCGATCGAAGGGTTTGCCCGCGCATCGCTGTCCTACGGGCGTGACCGCAAGCTGCCGGTGTATCTGTCCACCAAGAACACGATTCTGAAAGCCTATGACGGCATGTTCAAGGACGTGTTCCAGGAGGTGTACGAAAAGGAATTCAAGGCCGAATTCGACAAGCTGGGCCTGACCTACGAACACCGCCTGATCGACGACATGGTGGCCTGTGCCCTCAAGTGGCCCGGCGGGTATGTCTGGGCCTGCAAGAACTACGATGGCGACGTGGAAAGCGACATTGTGGCCCAGGGCTTTGGCAGCCTTGGCCTGATGACATCCGTGCTGCTGAGCCCCACAGGTGATGTGGTGGAAGCCGAGGCCGCCCACGGCACGGTGACACGCCACTACCGCGAACACCAGAAGGGCAAGCCCACCAGCACCAACCCGATTGCCTCCATCTTCGCATGGACACGCGGGCTGGCCTACCGTGGCCGCTTCGACAACACGCCTGACGTGGTCGAATTTGCGACGACGCTGGAAAAAATCTGCGTTGAAACCGTCGAAGGCGGGCAGATGACCAAGGACTTGGCAATGCTGGTCGGTAAGGACACAAAATGGCTGGATACCCAGGCATTCCTTGACGTGCTCGACACCCGCCTGAAGGCGGCTCTGGCCAAGGCCTGACCCTTAGCCCCCGGTGCAGGACCGCACCGGGGGCACCCTGCCCGCACTCCCTTTGCCCCTGTTGCGGCACACACCGTAGCAAGCACCCTTGCGCTCAAAGCGGTCTTGGTTTTATCCCCACAAGGCTAGTCAGGGGAACAGGATCTCAAGCGCATGACCGACACGCCCTCCGAAACCGATGTGGCCATTATTGGCGCAGGCCCGACCGGGCTGTTTGCCGCCTTCCAGTGCGCCATGCTGCGCCTGCACTGCGTGCTGATTGACGTGCTGCCCGAAACGGGTGGCCAGTGCGCCGCCCTTTATCCCGAAAAACCGATTTACGACATTCCTGCCTGCCCGGCTGTGGAAGGCGCCCAGCTTATTGCCAATCTGGAACGCCAGATTGCGCCCTTCTCCATCCCCCGCATGCTGCGCCACAGGGTAGAAAGCCTGTCCGGCCAGCGCGGTGACTTTGTGCTGGGCACCGACAAGGGGGCAACCCTGCGGGCCAAAGCTGTCATTATTGCCGCAGGAGCCGGGGCATTTGGCCCCAACCGCCCCCCACTGGAAGGGCTGGAAGCTTATGAGGACAGCGGCGCAGTGCAGTATTATGTCCGCCGCAAAGCTGACTTCCAGGGCCGCAGCATTGTCATTGCCGGTGGTGGCGACTCCGCTCTGGACTGGGCGCTGACCCTCAAGGACATTGCTGCCAAAATCTACCTACTGCACCGCCGCGACCGTTTCCGCGGTGCGCCGGAAAGCCTGCGTCAGCTTGAGGAAGC
This sequence comes from Acetobacter vaccinii, assembly GCF_008365315.1. NCBI lineage: Bacteria > Pseudomonadati > Pseudomonadota > Alphaproteobacteria > Acetobacterales > Acetobacteraceae > Acetobacter > Acetobacter vaccinii. The sequence goes on from NZ_CP043506.1 coordinate 443,095, forward strand.
CGTGGCTGCAGGTCAGGTCGAAAAGGTCGTGCCCTACCAGTTGCACGCTCTCCAGGGCGAGAACGGGGCACTACGCGGGGTGGATGTTATTGATATGGACGGTGGTATCCGCACGCTGGAGGCTGATACGCTACTGCCCTTCTTCGGTCTTGCAACCGACCTTGGCCCTGTGGCGCGCTGGGGCATGGATACGGCCCGTTCGACCATTCCCGTCACCCCGTCCAATTGCGAGACCAGCCTGCCCGGCGTTTTCGCCATTGGCGATGTGGCCAGTTACCCCGGCAAGCTCAAGCTGATCCTTCAGGGCTTTAGCGAGGCCGCAATGGCAGCCCACGCCATTCACCCCATTGTTTACCCGGAGCAGGCCCTGCACTTCGAATACTCGACCAGCAAGGGTGTGCCCGCCGCCTGACGCCCTACCAGCACAGGCCAGAGACACAAACACCGGCATGCCAATACGGCAGTGCCGGTGTTTTTTTATGCTTGCCTGACAAGACCCAAGAATGGACGGCTACCGTGGCCGCACGCGACCACCCGACAGCCTCCAGAATGACAGAGCCAGAGGCTTAATGGCAGCCGCCACCTCTGTCCTTGCAGCCAGCACAGCCGCCACCGCACCCGGTCGGTGGAGCCTGCCGTTCCAGTCGGCTCCGCAGGCCGGGCAGCACGCCCCAGCGGCCCAGCGTGGCAGCCCCAGCCCCACAGACCGAAACATAAGCCCCAGGTGCCAGCTTTCTGAACCAGAACAGCACACACACCAGCAGGACAACGCCTATAACCAGCCCCTGCACCATGTCAGCCTCCTTTGTCAGCCGGTCATCCACCGTGTGGCGTGGTACGTCACAAACGCCGCCACGTAGGCAAGACCGAACAGATACCCCATGGTTATCAGCACCATCCGCCACGATGCAGTTTCCCGCCGGATAACAGCCAGTGTGGAAAAGCACTGCGGCGCATAAACATACCATGCCAGAAGTGACAGAGCCGTTGCCAGACTCCATTGCGACGACAGCAGCGGGGTCAGACTGGCTGCGGCATCACTTTCCGACGCGGTAATGGCATAGACTGTGCCCAGCGCGCTCACCGCAACCTCACGCGCGGCAAGACCGGGGATAAGGGCAACGCAGATCTGCCAGTTAAACCCAATGGGCTGGAACAGCGGCAACATCAGGTGCCCGATTCGACCAGCCAGACTCCAGTCAATCGCGGCCCCCTGGGCCCCCGGCGGCGGAGCAGGAAAACTGGATAGCGCCCATAGGATAACACTGAGTGTAACAATAATGGTGCCAACCCTGGACAGGAAAATCCGTGCCCTCTGCCACAGTTCCAGCCCGAGGTTACGCAGGCTGGGCCAGCGATAATCGGGCAGTTCCATCAGCAGGGGGTGTTCTTCCTCATTCCCGCCTTTCTTCAGCACCCAGGCCACCACCAGTGCGCTGAGAATACCCACGGCATACAGAACGAAGAGCACCACCCCCTGTAGGTTGAAAATCCCCAGCACAGGCTGATGGGGCACAAATGCGCCGATCAACAGGGCATAAATGGGCAGGCGGGCCGAGCAGGTCATCAACGGCGCGATCAGGATGGTTACCATCCGGTCACGCGGGTTCTGGATTGTGCGGGTGGCCATAATGCCCGGCACCGCACAGGCAAAGCTGGACAGTAGCGGAATAAAGGAGCGCCCGCTCAATCCTGCCGCCGCCATGAACCGATCCAGCAGAAAAGCAGCCCGAGGCAGATAACCGGATTCCTCCAGTGTCAGAATCCACAGGAACAGGATCAGGATCTGCGGCAGAAAGACCACCACCGTGCCTGCGCCACCAATAATACCATCCACCACCAAACCATGCAGCGGACCGTCTGGCAGCACGGTGCCCACCAGCGCACCCAGCCTGTTCATGCCGTCCTGCAACGCATCCATGAACGGCTGCGCCCAGGAAAACACAGCCTGAAACATAATAAACAGCAAGACCAGCAGAATAAGCATGCCCCAAACCGGGTGCAGCACCCAACGGTCCAGCGTGTCTTCCAGCTTCTGGCCCACGGGGTGTTCCCGGGTAATGCACAGCCCCAGCAGGCGATGCACCTGGGCATGCACATCCCCCATATCCTCCCACGGGACAGGGGCCGGGGGCATGGGGCCGTCAAGCGCATCGACCAGGTTTTTGGCCCCACCACGCTGGACACCCACTGTCGTCACCACAGGCACACCCAGCTCGGCCTGCAAGCGGGGCACATCGGCCTGCAGCCCCTGCTTGTGCAGGGCGTCCATCATGTTCAGCACCACCAGCATGGGCCGCCCCAACTGCCGCAGCTCCAGCAGAAAGCGCAGGTGCAGGCGCAGGTTGGTGGCCGCTACAACGCAGATCAGCAGGTCCGGCGCGGGCTCTCCCTTGTACCGGCCCATGCACACATCCCGCGTGACGGCCTCGTCAGGGCTTGTAGCCTCCAGACTGTAGGTGCCGGGCAGGTCCAGCACCTGCACCTTGCGCCCGGCGGCTGTCACCAGTTGTCCGCTTTTACGTTCGACCGTAACCCCGGCGTAGTTGGCCACTTTCTGCCTACTGCCGGTCAACTGGTTGAACAGGGCTGTCTTGCCACAGTTGGGGTTGCCAACCAGCGCAATACGCAGGGCGGCTGGCGCATTGTCTGGCGTGGTGGTGGCGGCACTCATTGACCTGCGCTGCCCTGCTCGCGCTCATGCGGACACAGCACGACGCGCCGCGCCTCTGACCCGCGCAGGGCAAAACGGGTAAACCCGACCTCGACCGCGACAGGGTCTTTCCCGACCGGCCCGTACGCCACGACCCGCACCGGCTCACCCGGCACAAACCCCAGTTCACCCAGTCTGCGGGCAATGGGATCGTGGGGCGAAAACGCCTCTACATGGTCGATGACGCCGCTTTGATACAGCGGAAGGTCGTTAAGCAGCATGGCTGTCTGTCCTGCCCTGGCACGGCCCGTAGCCAGGCTGCGCCAATGGCGGACAGGCGTGGCCAGGACCCCGATATTTGAGAATGATCCTTAATTCCATAAGTGCGGCTTGTCCAATGCTCTGCCCATAGGTGGCCTTTGCACAGCAGGCACAGCCATGCGGTGCGGAAGGGCTGTTCTGTCATGACATGCGAATTTTACGTGCATTCCTGCGCGGGGGCGGCTATCTGTGCGACCACGCAAACACCACAGCGCTCCTCCGCCGCCCCTTCAGACAGAAGGAGGTGGCCCGGCGCGCAGGAAAAAATCAGGCCGATTCATGGATATCCGCAATATCGCCATTATCGCCCACGTTGACCACGGCAAAACAACGCTGGTTGACGAACTGCTCAAACAGTCTGGCTCCTTCCGCGAAAACCAGGCCGTTGCCGAGCGGGCAATGGACAGCAACGACCTCGAACGTGAACGTGGCATTACCATTCTTGCCAAGTGCACCTCGGTTGTCTGGCAGAACACCCGCATCAACATCATCGACACGCCCGGACACGCCGACTTCGGCGGGGAAGTGGAGCGTATTCTGAGCATGGTGGACGGTGCGATCGTGCTGGTCGACTCAGCCGAAGGCGCGCTGCCCCAGACCAAGTTTGTTGTGGGCAAGGCACTGGCACGCGGCCTGAAGCCGATCGTGGTGGTCAACAAGATCGACCGTGGCGACGCCCGCCCCGACGAAGTGCATAACGAAATTTTCGATCTGTTCGCAGCCCTTGGGGCCAATGACGAACAGCTCGACTTCCCCATGCTGTACGCATCGGGCCGGCAGGGCTGGGCGGATGAAACGCTTGACGGCGCCCGCAAGGACCTGAACCCGATGTTCGAGCTTATCCTGCGCCATGTGCCCGCCCCGGCACTGGACAAGGACAAGCCCTTTGCCATGACGGCCACCATTCTTGAGAGCGACAACTTCCTGGGCCGCGTGCTGACTGGCCGTGTTGAGCAGGGTAGTGCCCGTGTCAACATGCCGGTGAAGGTACTGCGCGCCGATGGGTCCGTTGTGGAAACGGGCCGTCTGACCAAGCTGCTGTCCTTCCGTGGCCTGGAACGCGTGGCTGTTGAGGAAGTTCAGGCAGGTGACATTGTTGCCGTGGCTGGTCTGTCCCAGGCGACCATTCCTGACACCATTGCCTCCCCCGAGCAGGATGGCCCGCTGCAGGCTATTCCGGTCGATCCGCCGACACTGTCCATGACCTTCCGCCTCAACGACGGCCCTCTGGGCGGCCGCGAAGGCAAGAAGGTGACATCGCGCCAGATCCGTGACCGCCTGTTCAAGGAAACGGAAAGCAACATTGCCATCCGCGTGACCGACAGCCCCGAAAGCGAAGCTTTTGAAGTGGCAGGCCGTGGGGAACTGCAGCTTGGCGTGCTGATCGAAACCATGCGCCGCGAAGGGTTTGAGCTGACCATCGGCCGCCCGCGCGTGCTGTTCCGCGCCAATGAAGAAACCGGCGACCGTGAAGAGCCTTACGAGGAAGTCACGATCGACGTGGACGAACCCTACTCGGGCGTGGTCGTGGAAAAGATGTCCATGCGTAAGGGCCAGATGCAGGATATGCGTCCGTCCGGCGGGGACAAGGTGCGTCTGCTGTTTACAATCCCGTCCCGCGGGCTGATCGGCTACCATGGTGAATTCCTGACCGACACGCGCGGCACAGGCATCATGAACCGCCTGTTCTCCCACTATGGGCCTTATGCTGGCACCATCGAAGGCCGCCGCAACGGGTCCCTGATCTCGGCGGAAGATGGCACGACAACGCAGTACTCGCTGTTCTCCCTGCAGGATCGCGGCACGCTGTTTGTTGACGCGGGTGAAACGGTTTACCAGGGCATGATCATCGGGGAGCACTCCCGCGAGAACGACCTGGAAGTGAACCCCATCCGTGAAAAGAAGCTGACCAACATGCGCGCTTCCGGCAAGGACGAAGCCCTGCTGCTGGTTCCGCCGCGCCGCATGTCGCTTGAGCAGGCAATTGCTTACATTGAAGACGATGAACTGGTTGAGGTCACACCCTCTGCCATCCGCCTTCGCAAGCGTTACCTCGACTCAAACGAACGCAAGAAGCGCTCCAAGAGCGTAGGCTAAAGCCAGCGACCGGCCCCACACTGTGGGGCCACCCCCGGAGTGCCCTGCACTTCGGGGCGGGCTGCGGCAAGACCATGGCAGTATCATTTATTTTTGACGATACAGCCTTGGCGGCCCTTAATTACAGGCCCGAAAAACTGCGGAAAACCGCCATATTCCAGTGAAAATTCCGGTGCATTTTCCCGCTTTGCGGCAAAAATGTGGCAAAGCCCTATCAAAGCCGTGATATTCACGATTCTCTACAAAATTTTAGATCAAGACGACCTCCAGATGTCGTGGTATGCATAATCCATGAACCGGCATGAGCTTTCGTACGGCAGACAAAACCTATTTGCATAACGAAGTATCAGACAAAAACCGGGTCTTTAAATTTGGAGAATTTAGATATGGCTTCTCGTAACCTGCTCGCGGCTCTGTCCACCGTTGCCCTGCTGGGCGCTGCTGTTCCGTCCTTCGCTCAGGAAGCTGCTCCGGCTGCTCCGGCTGCTGCTGCTCCCGCCGCTGCTGCTCCGGCTGCTGAAGCCGCTGCTCCGGCCGCTGCTGACAAGGCTGAAAAGAAGGCCTCCAAGCACCACGGCAAGCACCACGGCAAGCACCACAAGAAGGGTGCCGAAGGTGAAGCTGCTCCGGCTGCTGAATCCGCTCAGTAATCCGCTTAGGGTGGGTCATGCTTAGCTGACCCACCCGTAAGGATTACGCTACAGCGTAGCACTGCAAAAAGGCTGAGACAGCACCTGCTGCCTCAGCCTTTTTGTTATTATCAGGCTGGTCCTGCCCCCTGGGTGCTGACCTGTAGCCGGTACAGGTTGCCACCGGCGCACATATACAGCCAGTCCCGCTTGGGGCCAGCGAATGTCAGGCTGGACACACCCTGCGGCAACCTGATGCGGCCAATCAGTTGCCCTTCCGGGCTGAATACAAAGACACCGCACAGCCCTAACGGCCCGCTGACACCACACCAGATGTTGCCATAGACATCTGCCCGCACCCCAGCAGGCACCATCTGCTCGCCCTCAAAGCGCATGTTTGCAAACAGGCGCAGGTTGGACAGCGGCAGCGTGTCCTTATGCAAGGTGCAGACATGGATGGCGCAGTCACCCTCATGCCCATGCCCACCCGCCTGTCGTGCGGAGGAGACAACATACAGGCGCGAAAAATCAGGCGAGAAGCACAGCCCACGCGGATTGGGCAGTTGCTCCTGCTTCAGCACGACCTCTATCCGCCCCGAAGGGTCCACGCGGAAGGTATGGTCAGGCTGACGCCGCACCCCCCCAACCGCCCCGATCAGTTCCTCACCCACCTGCCAGCGCAGATGGCCATCGGGGTTGGATTCCCCACCGGGAATATCCGCATGGCCTTCTTCCAGCACCGTGCCGTAGCCAGGGTCGGTAAACCAGATGCTACCATCGGGGTGGGCTATGACATCCTCTGGCCCGTTCAGCGGGTGGCCTTCATAATGTTCAGCCACGACATGGGCCGAACCATCATGCTCCCACCGCACAACCCGGCGCAGAAAATGCTCGCAGGAAATCTGCCGCCCCTGATAATCAAAGGTATTACCAGAGGAATTATAGGACTGGGGACGAAAGACACTGACCCCGCCTGTCTCCCACAGGTACCGATACTGGCGGCTGCCTACGGTGTCGCTTAACAGCAGGTAACGCCCCTCGGACGACCAGGCCGGGCCTTCCAGCCACGTTCCCCCACGCCAGACCAGTTCCAGCACAGCGTTAGGGGCAACCAGATTGCGAAAAAGCTGGTCGAGAACGATCACATCCGGGTCGGGCGTATAGGCCGGAGGGGCATCTGGCCCCCATTGCCGGGGCGGCATGCTGGTCACATCAGGTGGATGCACAGGCTCTGGCACCCCAAGGGGGCCAGCATTCCCACGCCCTGACAGCAACAGCCCGACCGACAGGCCGGACACGCCCCCCAGCAGGCTCCGCCTGCCCAGTCTGCTACCGCGCTCCATCGTCATTGCCTGTCCTGTTCCTCTGCGCGCTTGCCCATGGGGCATGGCTCCTGCCGTCCCCATAATTAAGCCACTTCACTGTCAGACCATTCCCCACCCGCGGTGCTGGCAACAGGAGCGTCGTCCCGCAGCCTCAGGACGGGCTGATAACCTCGCCCTCGTCCACACCCCAGATTTCCTTGCGAGAAACCCAGCCATTGTAATGGTGGACAGATACCTTGCACCAGTTGGTGCCCGCAGCACATTCCTTAATGCTGCCAACAGTGCCGGGCCGCAGCACGGCCACGATCGGAGCCGTGTCGTTGCCGCTACTCCGCATCAGCACCGCCCCATGAATGGCAAGGGCATCGGCCTGATTGAAGACATAGCCCATCTCGCGGCTGTCCATGTGGCCAGCAGTGGAATGCCCACCTTCCTGCCCGGACTGCGTGGGAATAGGGGCTTCATCACCCGGGGGTTCACCGGGGACCAGAAAATAACGACCACCCGACAGGGTTGCCTGCTGGACCCAGCCTTTCTGGCCGCTTTGGTCCTCGACAAGACGCCAGACATCGAACTCGCGCTCGATCCGCACCGGCAGCCCCTGGCGATGATAGACCCACAGAATGGGGAAACGCCGCCCAGGACCGGCCCGCATGTTCACTTCATCAGACCGCAGGGCAGCATAACGCGGCAGGGGCAGACCGCTGACAGACCCTTTGGTCATATCCGCGCCAGTAGCCATATCGGGCAGAGCCGCAGGCGTGCCCGCTGCGGGGGGGGCAGCAGTAGCCGGAGTTGCTGCCGCAACAGCCGCAGCGCCGACAGCAGCCCCGGCTGTAGCCGCAACAAGCGGATGCCGCCGGTGCCGCTTGGCAGTTCCCGCACTGGCGTGGCCATGCCCACCATGCTCCGCAGCATCAGCATGAGCGTGCCCATGGGCCGCTTTGCCTTTGGATTTTTTTGTCTTTCCACCCTGCGGGGAAGTCTCCGCCGTGTGGGTGGCCGCGGCATGCGCGTGGTGGTGATGGTGCGACGACGATGCAGCCCCCGCCTTGGCGGCATGGGCCAGAGAGACCTGCGCCGACACCCCAAGGAACACCGCCACACAGGACAGCAGCCTGAACCGATACAAAGAAGAATGAACAGACATCATGGCTGCATCCCTGCCAAGACTACGCCGTAGGAGCAAGAGGAACAATAAAACCTGCGCCTCCTGCCCGTATGCGCCCCTAAACCCGAAAGACGGAAAACCCGAACAAAACCGGCCATATCACCCTCCCCGTTTTTCAGAACACCAGTTGGCGGCATGGCCCCGCGTGGTCCAGAAAACTGGGCAACCCAAGGCTTTTGACCCCATCCAGCAAAGCCGTTTCGGCCAGCCCCATAGCCCGCAGGCCGGAGTCGCATACCATCAACTCCCCCCCCATCTCCACAACGGCTGCCCGCAGTTCTTCCAGCCCTGCCACACCCGCCTGCTGCCGCCTGGCTTCCTCCTCCACAAAGGCAGGAACACCGGCCCAGTCGGAGTGAAAGGCCGCAACACCGGCCCCCATGCCAAAGACCGTAACCTGCCGCCCCAAAGCAGCAACTGTGGCGGCCATCATAAAAGCAGCGTGCAGGCGCTCGTACCCTGCATCCACCACAATCAGGGCCAGGCCGTTACTGCTTGCCGGGATGGAGTCATGCATGGTGGAGCAGGTCCGGCTGCTGGTTGCCACAGACAGCGCAGGTAGGGTCGGCCCCCACGGGCATTTCAGAAAAACGCATACTCAGCGCGTCCCACAACAACAGTCGCCCAACAAGCGACATACCAATGCCTGCCAGTTCTTTAATGGCTTCTGTGGCCTGCAAAGTCCCTATCACCCCAGTAACAGCCCCCAATACGCCCGCCTGCGCGCAGGTTGGGGCATCGGGCGCTGTGTGGTCCTGCGGGTAAAGGCAGTGATAACAGCCAGAATGCTGCCCAGGCCGGAACCCCGTAAGCTGGCCGCCAAACCCCTGTGCCGCCGCCACAATCAACGGCTTGCGCGCCCGCACACAGGCTGCGTTGACAGCGTAGCGGGTTTCAAAATTATCGGACCCGTCACACACAAGGTCATAACGGCTGACAAGGTCGTGGGTTGATGTAGCATCCAGCCGCCTGTCCCATGTTTCCACTCGAATTTCTGGGTTAAGGGCGGCCAACCTGCTGGCGGCGGACAGGACCTTTTTCTGCCCCACGGACGCCGTGTCATGCAGCACCTGCCTTTGCAGGTTGGAAAGCTCCACCACATCGTCATCCACCAACCCGATTCGGCCAACACCGGCTGCGGCAAGGTACAGCGCTGTGGGGCACCCAAGCCCGCCAGCCCCCACCACAAGAACAGACGCATTTTTAAGCGCCATCTGCCCTACTCCGCCCAGTTCGTGCAGAAGAATGTGGCGGGAATAGCGCTGAATTTCGGCCTCTGAAAAATCAATCTCCATTGCCATCCCCTTTCCACCCATGGTCCAGCCAACACCGGGGGATACAGAAAAACCTTATAGTCCAGCAGGTTGATGGTTTTTTTCTGGCCATCATCATTCTGTCATACCGCTGCGTGCCTGATGTTGTTACTATTCATGGGAGGTATGCGTCTGTTATATAGGTGCTATCGTATCTCGTATATTCATAGGGGCTGCTTTCATGGCAACCACAACCCGCTTCGGGCTTATGGCCCGAACAGCCAGTCTGCCCCGGCGCCAGACCGCGCGCCGGGTGTGTGTCTGCTCCGGCCTGCTGGCTCTGGGGCTTTATCTGGCCTCTCCCTTTGTCACGCTTGCCTTTATGGCGGTCGATCTGCGCGACCACGACATGGCCGCACTGGGCCAGCTTATAAACTGGCGCGCGCTGGATAACTCCATCAAGAGACAGGCACTGACCGGGCTGCACCTTGCTGCTGCCCCACCTGCGGACGAACTGCCTGAGTTTGGCTCATCCTTTGCCAGCACAGCGGTGTCCAACGCAGTGGATACCGCTGTGACCAACGCCAACCTTGGCACGCTGGTCGATATGGCCTTGCCTGAACAGCATGAACGCGCACACCAGCCTGCCCCGTCGCTTGCGGCGCTGGTGGGCAATGCGGCCGTCCATTTTGCACGGCTTGACCATTTTACGTTGGAAGTGCCCCTGCCAGGGCATGAGCGGGAAACACCCCTGCGTATTGACATGCACATTCAGGGCTGGCGCTGGAAAATCACCAATGTCGAACTGCCCGTAGCCCGGGCTCCTGTCATGCAAGCCCATGCAGGTTTTAGCCACCCGGCCTAACGCGTAACATGGTGCGGTTCTGCCCCCGTCCAGGCAGGGGCAGAACCGCACGATAGCTGTTACTGCGCGGGGGGCAGGTCTTCTTCCAGCACCACCATGTTGATGGCGTAGCTGACGTCCCCATCTTCATCATCACGATGCACGGTGCCAATCACCTCGCCGTTGACTGCCAGTTCAACCGACATGCCAGCGCGGGGCGCGGGGTTGACCGTCAGGCCCTTGGCGTCAAGCAGACGGCGCAGTGCCGCCTGCAAACGGGCGATTTCCGACGGGGACATGTGACCGCTCATATAATCCATTCCTTGCAAAGCCAACGACATGATATCGGGGGGTAGCGTGGCCCGGCACAGGCCGCCACCGCCATAATCAGACGCACGACAAGCCCTGGACCATGGCCACAGTCCGATCCGTGCCGCCCGCTATAGGCCATCTGCCCGGACCGCCGCAACCTTTGCGCGCCCGCCCTTGCAGGGCGCTGGCCCTGCTCTGCCAGCCATTACCTTACAGCCTGATTGCCTCTGCATACCCCTGCCATGGGGGACGGCAAACCACCCCCATGCCCCACAGTTGGGCAAATGCTCCTGATCTTGACGAATCATCAAAGTTTTACGGGCAGGAAGGAGGTTCAGGGCACATCATCACGGTCACAGAACCAGACAGGCGAGCAGGCACCCGATATGCGGCATTTTTCAAAAAAGCGCGTCCGCAACCGCTTTGCCTCTAGGGAAAACCTAGCGGACCACCACGCTGGGAAAAGCCAACGCAGGTGAGATGACAAAAATTTTAAAGCCCATGCAATGCGCTACACGCAAATGCGATATGACCTGAGCGCATTTTGTGCATTTAAATGGATATAAGTCATTCATATAATGAATTGATTACCTTCATACAAAATAATAATAAATCAGGAGGTCTCAGAGTTCATGCACACCGGATCGCCTATGGCACGGAAAGCGCGCCTGCTTTCTTCCTCCCCGCCCAGCCCGTCCCGTTCCTCTGTTTTCTGGTGTCGCAGCCAGCCTGCGGTCTGCCACGCCATACTGGCCGCCCCTGTTGCCATGGCGTGCCTGCTGGGCACTGCCGCCCATGCCGAAACCGCACCCAACGCCGCCCATCTGAATTATCCGCACACCCCACCGCAGCAGGAGGCCCCCGCTGCGGCAGCACCACGCGTTAACCCCACACCGCCATCGCCTGCTGTTGTCACGGTGGAGCAGCCCCCGGCTGCAAAATCCGGCTTCTGGAACTCCATGCGCCTGCTGCCCCCGCTGACCAGCCGCCCGGAAGCCTACGGGCAGCCGCAGACGCTGGAACTCAACCCCCTGCCCACTTCCCTGCTGCATCAAGGTCCATGGGGGGTCTTTAACGCCAATACGGGGGCTGCCGCAGGGTTTGGTACTGTGGGGTACTATGCCGTCTCCCGCTGGGCGGAGGACTGGTCGAACCTGAAAGACAAGCGCAACCGCATTGATGCCATGGATGCGCTCAAATACATCCCCTTCAACGACAAGGGGGATTACTATCTTTCCCTCAGCGGTAACTTCCGCCAGCACAATTTTTACGACCAGCGGGCCGGATTTGGCAGCACCAAAAAAAGCCCCGCCTATCGTAACAACTTCCGCTGGAACCTTGGGGCAGACCTGCATCTGGGCGAGCACGTCCGCCTGTATGGGGAACTGATGAGCGGCCAGGCAGGCGGCATCAACTACTACGGTTATGCCGGCGGCCGGTGGCGCAGCAAGCTGGATGCCCAACAGGCCTTTGTGGAAGTACGCGGCCATGCGCTGGGTGCCACCATGGGCGGCATGGTTGGCCGCATGACGTTCCTGGATGCACCACCCTATGTGACGGCGGGCAGTGTCTATCCGTCCATTCCGTATTCATGGAACGGGCTGCGCGGCTACGCCTTTTGGAAAAACTTCCGCATCGACGGGTTCTACCTGACCCTGACCGACACAAGCCCGCGCATTGCCTTCCACAACGAAGTCGGGTGGGACACGCGGCTGTTCGGGCTCTATACGTCCTATGCGGTGCCGAAGTTCACCTTCCTGAACCGTAATAGCCAGATTTTTGTCGATACATTCTATCTGGGCTACATCCTGTCCCGTACATCCTTGCCGACACTCGCCGCCAATACCTCTGTTGCGGGGTCAACCCACCGCGACACGCCGGGCATGCGTGTGTGGGGCAATGCCGGGCCGCTGGAATTTTCCGTCGGGGCCATGTGGCAGGGGGGCACTTTCAACCCCGCCAATAATGCCGGGCCCAGCCGCCCGGTATCCGCCTATGCGATCGACGCCACCCTGTCCTGGCGCTTTGCCAAATGGCCCGGTCACCCGGCCATTGGTATCCAGGTGGATGATGTATCGGGCGGCAACATGAACAAAAGCAAGTCCTCAAGCTGGGGTGGCTTTCTGTCTCCCTTCGTGCCTAGCGCCTACTATCTGGACCTGAGCACCTATATCGGCCAGTCCAACATTATCGACGTAGGGCCTATTGCCACGGTGTCCCCCACACCCAACACCACACTGCTGATGAAGGTGCCTGCCATCTGGCGCAACAGCCGCTCGGACGCGGTCTATCCCAACGGGGTTAACCCTTATGGTTTCCGGCCGCGCGGGTCTTATACAGCCACCATGCCGCAGGCCAGCTTTACCTGGCGTGCCACACGGCACATTACCCTCAGTATCGACGGCGAGTATATTTTTGCCTCCAAGACCATGATCAAGGCCGGAGCGTCCTCCGGGGCGTTTGTGCAAAGCAACCTTGAGCTGACATTCTAAGCCCATCCACTAAAGACAAATTGTCCCGCCTGGCGTAATGCGCGACGATACGCCAAGGCGGGGCGCAGCAGGCAGGCTCCCCCGCTGCCATAACCGCTGGGGAGCCTCACGCATGACCTCTTGCCCCGCCCGCCGGGAACTGACACTGCGTGGCCTGATCCTGGGCGCGGTCATTACCGTTATCTTCACCGCCTCCAATGTCTATCTGGGCCTGCGGATCGGGTTGACCTTTGCCTCGTCCATTCCCGCCGCTGTCATTTCCATGGCTGTTCTGCGCATGCTGGGCGGCGGCACGCTGCTTGAGAACACCATGGTGCAAAGCCAAGCCTCGGCAGCGGGAACGTTATCCTGCGTTTTTGCCACATTCCCGGGGCTGATCCTGTGCGGCTTCTGGCAGGAATTTCCCTTCTGGCAGACTGCCGGACTGTCACTGGCCGGAGGAGTGCTTGGGGTGCTGTTCACCATCCCCCTGCGCCACGCCCTGGTCACCCGCAGTAGCCTGCCCTACCCTGAAGGTGTCGCCGCGGCCGAAATCCTGCGGGCCGGAGCCGATACCACAGACAGCCGCAACCTGCGCGCACTGGTGGCAGGGGGGGTCATGTCCACCCTGTTTTCCCTTGGGTCTGGCACGGTACGGATTTTCTCCGACACTCTGACCCTGACCGCCAGTGCCGGACAGGCTGTGTTCCAGCTTCAGGCCGGGTTATCCCCCGCCCTGATCGGGGCAGGCTACCTGGTTGGCATTTCCGGCGGGTTGGCCATGCTGGCGGGCTGCGCTCTGGCCTGGGGTGTTGCCGTGCCATGGTTGACAGCCTACCTGCCCAACCCCGACCACCTTGCCCCGGCCGCTTTCGCCCACGCCCTGTGGCTGCACAAAGTGCGCTTTGCCGGGGCGGGAGCCATTGCTGTTGCCGCGTTATGGACCTTGGTGGAGCTGCTGCCCCCTGTTGTGGCAGGGCTGCGCACAGTGCTGCAACGCCCAGAGCATGACGTGCTGCATGACCGGGAAAGAGACCTCTCCCCCCGCGCCATGATTGTGTTGCTGCTGCTGTCCACCGCCATGCTCGGCTGGTTTTTTGCCGCGTTTCTGGCCCCGTTCCTGCCTGATGGCGGGTGGCCTCTGGTGGGTGCCGCGGTTGGGTTCTGCGTTATTTTTGGCTTCATCATGGCGGCAGCCTGTGGGTATATGGCGGGGCTTGTCGGGTCATCATCCTCCCCCATTTCCGGCATTATCATTGTGGGGGCCGTCCTTGCGGCCCTGATGCTGCTGGGGCTGGAAGCCCTGAATATGATCCCTCCGGCCCTGATGGCCGACAGGCAGCGCCTGGCAACCGCTTTTACCATTCTGGTGCTCTCTGCCATTACGGCCACCATCGCGATTTCCAACGACAATCTACAGGACCTTAAGACCGGCCAGCTTGTCGGGGCTTCTCCCTGGAAGCAGGAGGCAGCGCTTGTCGCAGGATGTATTGCAGGGGCTGCCGTTATCCCACCCGTGCTTAATCTGCTGTACCAGGCTTACGGGTTTACGGACGCCCTGCCACACCCCGGCATGGACCCCACCCGCGCTCTGGCAGCCCCCCAGCCTGCACTGATTATGATGATTGTGCATGGTATTTTCACCCATGCGCTGGACTGGAGCATGCTGGGCACAGGGGCCGCCCTGGGTGTGGGGCTGATTGGCCTGGACCTGCTGTTACGCCGCAAGGCGCTGGCCCTGCCACCACTGGGTGTAGCCGTGGGGCTATACTTGCCTGCCTCCGTCAGCCTGACCCTTGCTGCCGGGGCCGTTCTGGGCTGGGCCATCAAACGCAATCGGCAGAACCCTGCTCAGCCCGACACAACCGGCACAATGGTCGCGTCAGGCTTTATTGTCGGGGAAAGTCTGACCGGGGTCGCCCAAGCGGCCCTTTCCGGCCTGGCAGGGCAGGACAATGTCCTGTCACTGGCGGGTGTGCTGCCGGCATTCCTACCGCCATTACTGGGTGGGATCTGCTTTACTGCCCTGTGCTGGTGGTTTACCCGGCAGGCCCGTACACCCCAGCCAACGTAAGAGCGGACCGGCCATCTGCCCTGTGCGGCCTAAAACCAAAGGCCAGTAGCAATAGGCCCGCACAAAACCCAAACCAGCCCCAGCACAACCCTGGTGGGGTAAAGGCAAAATGAACCTCCACCTGCCCCGCAGGTAAGGACAGACGCTGGAACAGCCCGTCCTGCATGCCGGGCACGACCTGCCGTCCGTTAATGCTGGCCGTCCAACCCGGCAGCATGAGTTCCCGCCGGATCAGGGTTGCTGGGCGGGCACACAACACCCGCGCAGTATCACGCCCGACACTGGTCACCTTGCAGTCTGGCCCACCATCAAAATACGGAGCAGGATGCGCCAGCCTGTACAGGTCGTTCGCTCCGCTGCTGTAGATCAGGACTGGCCTGTCCTGCACGGGCAATGCCTGCCAGCCCTCCGCCACAGTCCCATGAGGCACGACAGCAAGAGCCACCCCCAACTGCTCCAACCGTGCCGGGTGCGCCAACGCATTGGCCAGAAAGGTATGGCCCTGCCGGGTGGAGGTTATGCCATCAAACGTTACAGGGTCCAGGTCAGCGCCAAAGTCCCGCTGCAAACGCGCAATCCAGGCCGCAGGCATGGGTACACCATTGTGGTTGATCGAGGCCAGCCCGTAATACGCCCCATAATTTGGCGGCAAGACCCCGAGCGAGACAAAGCGGTTAAGGCCAATCTCTCGCTGCAGAGTTGTCAGTAAAACCGTATCGACCGGCAAAGCCGGGCGTAGCGACAGCAAGGGGATACAAAACAGCACAAGGGATTCCCCAACCACACTGCCCCCCGCCAGGAGCATACGCCCGCGAGCCCCCACGCCCGGCACCACAAACGCCAGCACACACCCCAGCAGAGCCACCACCCCAATCAGGACAGACAGCACCCGATACCCCATAGATGACAGCAGCCCGTGGCTATACCCGTCCAGAATGGTACGCACCGGCGCATCCCACCACCAAAGCACCCCGCACACACACCCAAGACACAGCAAAACAAGTGCCAGACCGGACAGGCGGCCCCGCGTCCACCAAGGCTTTTCCACCCCCTGCACCGGCAGACGGCACAGATCATCCAGCGTGAAGGTCGCCAGCACAATCATGGCCAGTTCCTCCGCCGGATAACACAGACGGTGGAAATAGGTGCGCCCGATACCCGGCACCATATCCAGCAGGGCTGTCACACCGGGCATGTTGGCCTGCTTGGCCACACAGGCCAGCACATACCCTACAAGCAGCCCCCGTGCAGGCCGATCCCTCTGGCCCCATATGGCCATTAGCGCCAGAAAGGGCAGTGTCAGCCCCCAGTATCCCCCCATGCCCCACCAGGCCGCATACAGCGTGGCGGGGCCATAAAACGCCAGACCATGCATGTAGGGGAAAAGGCTCATAATCCAACTAGGCATGGGGTGGGGGATGTCCATAACCCCGGCATGTGGCCCAATCCAGGCGTGGGAAAGATAGTCAAAAAACACGACAAGCTGGGGCAAGGCCAGCAGCAGGGCAACGCAACCACCCGCCAACACGCGCAAGGCAAATCCCAGCCGGGTTCCGTAAGGTTGCTGAACACAGCGCATGACCGCCCAGCAGAACACCAGCGTGCCAAGCAGAAATGCAGTCTCGGGAAAGCCCGCCAGCAGCAGCCAGCCAAGCCCCAGAGCCAGGCATCCCCAGCCCTGACCTGTCGGCCTGCCCCGTAACTGCTCCACCCCCAGCAGAGCCAGCGGCGCAAACGCCAGCGGCTGGATAGGGCCATCCGTCGCCCAGGCAAACGTGCCGTTAAAAGCCCAGAGCAACGCCCCGACCAGCACAGCCCGCGGGTCCAGCGCCAGAGCACGCAAAAACGCGTACATGCACAGCCCTGCCAGCACCTGCAGGGTAATCTTGAACAGCAACAGCCCACCAGGCAGCCCCAGCAGCAACACAAAGGGCATAAAAAACGCTGCGGGCTGATACTCCCCTGCCAGAGGCATGCCTACCCCGTCGTACGGGTTCCATGTCGGCAGAATACCATGCATCCAGTCCCGCGCGACAAGGCGGCCCAACGCCTGCACAATAACCCCAGCACACCCATCCACCCAGCCAGGCAGACCGGGCAACAGACCCCCTTCCAGCCAGTTCCGGCGGGTGGTTGTTGCCACGGACAGGATCGAACGCGGGTCGGACGTCAGATGCCCCGGCAAAAGTGGCCCCAGCAGTTCGGGCAGATGCACACACAAAGGCAGGGCAACCAGCAGCACACAATGCCACAAGGGCCAGCGCGGCTTGATGCTAAGGCTGTTACGCAGGAAACGACTGGTCATTCCCCAGCCTAGCCGCGCAGGCATTATCATACTGATAACACATGCCTAACACCGTTGCCCCAGTGCACGCGGGCACTGGAGACCGCTGGTTTTAATGGCGCAGCAGCACAGGGATTTCCGGGTGGGCCAGAATATAGTCGGTCACGCTCCCCATCAGGCGGCTATAGAGCATGCCGTGTTCATAGCCCCCCATGACCAGCATGTCGGCATGCAGGTTGTGTGCCGTGTCCAGCAAAGCCTGCCCTATGGCCGCTTTACCTCCCCCATGCACCGCAAGCTCCCGCCGGGTAGCGGAAAAGCCGGGCAGCACATCGGGCGGCAACGCCTGCCCCGGAGGGACAATGACATCAATCTCCCTCGCGCCGGGCAGGAAGGCCGCAGCGGCCTCAAACGCGCGGCGGCAGCAACCAGTTTCCTTCCAGGCCAGCAGCACATGGTCCCCACTCGGTCTGTCCCAGAACGGAGGCACCAGCAGAACCGGCTGCCCTGTGCGAAAAACCAGCGCCTGTGCCAACTGGCGCTTGTGCGCGCTGTCCTTGGGGCCGGGAAAGCCCATGATGAGAATATCCGCATCCCGCGCAAAGGCACTGACAACGCCATCCACCGTAATAACGGGGTCCAGCCAGTTGACTTCCAGCCTGTCCAGCCGGTTTGCGGGAGCACCATACTGCTTGACCAGCCAGGTCCGATAAGTGACGTGCAGCCCCTCGGCCCAGTCTTTCTGCGATGTGCCTGTCGCCCCCTCGGGCTCCCCCCCACCATCCTCAACCGGGGCACGTGCGGCCAGAACGTCCATGCGGCTGCCATTGACCCGCGCCATGACCTGGGCCGCCATGTGCAGCAGCACATCGGCCTGATCTGGCTGGTTCAGAATTACAAGACAACGCTGCATTTCCCTGTCTGTCCTTATGTTCTACGGCCTTGCTGCGGTGCGGAATACGGGCCGTAAGCACCACATCCGCATGACAGTGCCACGCCCTGCCTCTCTCTGGAAGGTGAAGAAAAAACAGTGTGTTCCCTCTCGCCTTCATGGTCAAAGCAGGGCAAAACGCCCCGGCTGGCAGATATGGCACTGTCATGGCCCCGTAAACACAGGAAAGACCCATCCCGTGCTGCTGAACGTGATTGAACGCACCCCCGAACCCACCGCAACCACCAGCCCGCTGCCTGTAGCGCTGTTGCATGGTCTGTTCGGCCGCGCCCGCAATCTGGGCTTTGTGCAGCGCCGACTGGCTGCAACCCGCCGCACACTGGCCATGGACCTGCGTAACCACGGCGCAAGCCCGCATGGCCCCATGTCCTACCCCATCATGGCGGATGATGTGCGCGAAACCCTGCAACACCACGCCGCAGATCCTGCCGTGCTGCTTGGCCATTCCATGGGCGGCAAAACCTCCATGATGCTGGCCCTACGCCACCCCCAGACCGTCAAGGCGCTGATTGTTGTGGATATTGCCCCAGGCCGGGGTGGTTTTTCCTCACTCGACCTGCCGCAGGGGCTGGAAAAGCTGGTCTTCCCCCCCGCACTCGACCTGCATGGTGCCAACGACCTGCTGCGCCCGCTTATTCCCAACGATGCCGTGCGGCAGTTGATGGTGCAGAACATCCGCCTGGGCGACAATCCCGGCTGGGCCATTGGGCTGACCGACATTCTGGCAGCATTCCCCGCCCTCATGGACTGGCCCGCCCTGCCAGAAGATGCCTGCTACACCGGACCGACACTGTTTATCCGGGGTGAGGACTCACCCTATGTCCAGCCCGACAACTACCCCGCCATGCAGCGCCTGTTCCCCAACCATAGGCTGGAGAGCATAGCAGGCGCAGGGCACTGGGTGCATGCTGATGCCCCGCAACGTTTTTCAGAACTAGTTGAGCAGTTCCTGGCCCAGCACGGCTGAACACGCTCTGCTGCCAGCACCCGCATGGCGCGGGCTGGCAGCAGAACAGACCTTACTGCCGCAGTTGCGCGGGCAACCCGGCAAGCGCCTGTGCGACAACCTCCGCCACGCGGATACCGTCCATACTGGCGGACAGGATACCCCCGGCATAACCTGCCCCTTCCCCCGCCGGGTACAGGCCCGGCGTGTTGGTTGACTGCCCGTCCTCCCCCCGTGTTACCCGGATGGGGGAGGATGTCCGAGTTTCCACCCCTGTCATGACCGCATCGCCCATGGCGTAGCCACGCAGCTTGCGATCAAACTTTGGCAGGGCTTCGCGCAGGGCTTCCACGACAAAATCAGGCAGGCAGGTTGCCAGGTCAGTTGGGGTCACACCCGGCTTGTAGGACGGCACCACCGTCCCCAGCGACACGGAGGGCCGCCCGGCCAGAAAATCCTCAATCCGCTGGGCAGGGGCGCGATAGTCACCACCACCCGCCACAAAAGCCTGCTGCTCCCAATGGCGCTGGTACGCCATGCCCGCCAATGGGTCATCCGGGTAGTCCTGTCCGGGCCGCAGTTCGACCACAATACCGGAATTGGCGTTACGTTCAGCGCGGGAATACTGGCTCATCCCATTGGTGACCACCCGGCCTTCTTCTGACGTTGCCGCCACGACTGTACCGCCCGGGCACATGCAGAAGGAATAAACACCACGCCCGTTGCTGGCATGGTGTACCAGCCGGTATTCCGCCGCTCCCAGCAGGCTGTTGCCCGCGCAGGCTCCAAACTGTGCCAGATCGATAACCGACTGCGGATGTTCGATCCGCACCCCGATCGAGAACGGCTTGGCCTGCATGGCAACGCCCTGAGCCTGCAACATGGCAAAGGTGTCGCGCGCACTATGCCCCACGGCCATAATGACATGGCTGGTCTCAATGACCTCACCATCGGCCAGACGCAGGCCACGAACCTGCCGTGTGGCCGGGTCCAGCAGCAGGTCTTCCACCCTGGACTGGAAGCGGTATTCCCCTCCGGCTTCCTCCACCTCGCGGCGGATATGCTCGACCATGGAGACTAGCCGGAACGTGCCAATATGCGGGTGGGCAAGGTAGAGAATATCCTCCGGGGCGCCTGCCTTTACAAATTCCTCCAGCACCTTGCGACCAAGAAAGCGCGGGTCACGCACCTGACTGTACAGCTTGCCATCGGAGAATGTTCCCGCACCACCTTCCCCAAACTGCACATTGCTTTCGGGGTTCAGTTCCGACCGCCGCCAAAGAGCAAAGGTATCCACCGTGCGTTCGCGCACAACCTTGCCCCGTTCCAGCAACAGGGGCCGCAGCCCCATGCGGGCCAGGATCAGCGCAGCCATAAAACCACATGGCCCTGCCCCCACCACAACCGGCCGCTGGTAGCCGGGCCGGGCCGCAAGGGCTGCGCCATCGGCCACAGGGGCGTGCCATGCCATGTCGGGGGTGGGCTGCACGTGCGGGTCCTTCGGGTTAACCTCCCGGTAACGGGCCAGGACTGCGGCCTCGTCCGACACCGTGCAATCGAGCGTATAAACCAGCCGGATGGCGTCCCGCCGACGCGCGTCATGCCCCCGCCGGAAAATGCTGAAATGCTCCAGTTGCTCGGGGGTAATAGCCAGCCTGTCGCAAATGGCCTTGGCCAGCGCATCGGGGGAATGGTCAAGCGGAAGGCGCAGTTCGGTCAGGCGGAGCATGGAAGGAAAGAGCACCCATAGACAGAAGAGAGAAGAAAGACGGCTTATGCCCCTTCCCTATGCCGGAAAGGCATTGGGGCGCAACGGCTGGGCGCGCCCCAGCCACGGACAGGGCTGGGGCGTGTCATGGAAATTCCTCTTTTCTTCCCCGCAGAGTGCAGCCTACATAGACACCAGACATACACGGGGCCGCATGGCCCCCTGTCTTAAGGCAGGCTGACCCATGTCCCACCCGGACCACCCCCATACGCATGACGACCATGACCACACCCATGACGGGCATGCCTGTGATGGCCACGGGGGCGAGGATGGGCACGGACATGGGCATGCACATGAGCATGGATTCGGGCACCACCACAGCCATGCTCCGGCCTCGTTCGGCAAGGCGTTTGCCATAGGGATTGCCATCAACTCCCTCTACCTTGTGGCCGAGGCTGTGTGGGGCGTGCTGTCCAACTCGCTGTCGCTGCTGGCCGATGCAGGACATAACCTGTCCGATGTCATGGCCCTTGGTGCGGCGTGGCTAGCCGAACATCTGTCCCGCAAGGGGCCGTCGGCCCGCTTTACCTACGGGTTGCGGCGTTCGTCCATTCTGGCGGCACTGGCCAATGCGCTGGTGCTGATGCTGGTAACCGGCGGTGTGGCGTGGGAGGCCGTGTCACGCCTGATTACCCCCTATACCGCAACGCCTGCGGGCCGGACGATGATGATTGTCGCAGCCTTGGGCATTGTGGTGAATGGTGCCTCCGCCATGCTGTTCGCAGCCGGGCAGAAGGACGATCTGAACATCCGCGGGGCGTTCCTGCACCTGCTGTCCGATGCTGTGACATCCCTTGCCGTTGTCATCGCCGGGGGGCTGATGCTGCTGACCGGCCTGCACTGGATTGACGCGGCCTTCAGCCTTGCCATTTCCGTTGTGGTGGTGCTTGGCACGTGGTCCTTGCTGAAAGATTCGCTGGACATGGCGCTCGATGCCGTGCCCCGCAAGATCAATGCCAGCGGGCTTGAAGCCTATCTGCGCGCCATCCCCGGTATTACCGACTACCACGACCTGCATATCTGGCCGCTCAGCACAACGGAAACGGCCCTGACGGTGCATCTGGTGCGTGCCCCTGCAGCGCTGAGCGCGCAGGAGGAGGCCAGCCTGCTTGATGGTATTGTCAGCACGCTGCGCCAGCGTTTTGGCATTGCCCACCCCACGGTGCAGATCGAAACACAGGATTACGCCCCCCTGTGCCACCTGACCGACCCGCATGCCATCTGACACCCACCCCACCCAGCCACCAGCCGAGCACGCCCAATGAGCACCCTGCCCCTGCCCGAAAGCAACAAGGGCATTGCCATTCTCAGCCTTGTGGTCAGCCTGCTGGCTCTGGGGCTGAAATATGCGGCCTATCTGGTCAGCGGCAGCCTTGCCCTGTACGCCGACGCGGTGGAAACAATCATCAACGTCATTTCCGCCGCAGGGGGGTTATGGGCGCTGACCATTGCCGAACGCCCTGCCGACCATAACCACACCTATGGCCACTACAAGGCGGAGTATCTGTCCGCCGTGGCCGAAGGCACGCTGGTTGTGGTGACAGCCTTTGTCATCGGTCGGGAAGCGGTGGAAGGCTGGATGAACCCCCAGCCGATCCAGGCACCATGGAACGGGCTGATGCTCAACGGTGCCGCCACACTCCTCAACCTTGCCTGGGGGCTGACCATGCTGCGGGTTGGCCGCAAACGCCGGTCCCCCGCACTGGTGGCGGGCGGGCAGCATGTGCTGTCCGATGTCTGGACCGGGGGCGCGCTGGTGGTCGGGGTCAGTCTGGTCTCGCTCAGCGGCTGGGCGCGGCTGGATGCGGTGCTGGCGGGGCTGATTGCGGTCAATGTGCTGCGGGTTGGCTGGGAAGTCATGCGCGATTCCATCGCCGGGCTGATGGATCAGGCCCCAGAACCCGGCACCCTTGACCAGATCCGCGATATTATCGCGCTGAACGGCCAGGGGGCGATAGAGGCGCATGATATCCGCACCCGTATTGTCGGGGCCATGACGTTTCTGGACTTCCACCTTGTTGTGCCCGGCAGCATGAGTGTGACGCAGGCGCATGATATCTGCGACCGTATCGAGGGCGCGCTCAGAGCCCACATGGGCAGCACGCTTGTGCATATTCATGTCGAGCCTGAAAACCTGGCCAAGCACGAAGGCATAGTGTTCTGGCCCAGCCCGAACACCAACAGGGCAGCGATGTCACACTCCAAATAAAAAAAGCCCCTGCCCTTTTGCCTCAGAAGGGGACTGTCTAGGATGCGCCGCATTCTTTCCTGAAAGACTGCGACCCCCGACATGATACCCAGCGGGTTTTCAACGCCTGAATCCCTCCGCCACCTGCGCGAACATGCCAGGAACCGGACTGTCAACTGGCGGCGCAAGCTCATTTACTGGTCTGGCGCCGTTATTGTCGGGCTGGTGGCCGTAGGCTTTGCCGGTGCGGCCGACTGGGCAGCGCACCAGCGTAGCCATATTGTGCGCAACAACCCCTGGATCATGCTGCTGCTGGCTCCCGCAGGGCTTGTGCTGTCCACCTGGATGACACGCCGCTGGTTCCGCGGTGCACAGGGCAGCGGTATCCCCCAGGCCATTGCCTGCATGCACCTGAATGACATGGGGATTGTGGAAAAAGTGCTGTCCCTGCGGATCGCACTGGCCAAGATTGGCCTGACATGCCTTGGCCTGCTGGCTGGGGCCTCCATCGGGCGGGAAGGGCCAACCGTGCAGGTTGGGGCCTCCATCATGCACACGGTCGGGCGTTTTGCCGGGGTGACAGACATCAGCCGCCAACGGGCGCTGGTCAAGGCCGGGGCGGCTGCCGGGGTTGCCGCAGCCTTTAATACCCCTCTGGCTGGCATTGTGTTCGGGATTGAGGAACTGGCTCACTCCTTTGAACAACGCACCAGCGGCACCATGCTGACCTGCGTTATCATCTCCGGTGTGACCGCCATCGCTCTGGTGGGCAATTACACCTATTTCGGCCATACCTACTCGACCGTGCCGCTGGGAGCCGGGTGGCTGGCCGTGCTGGCCTGCGGGCTGATTGGCGGGCTGACGGGGGGTATGTTCTCCGCCCTGCTTGTCCGTATCTCACGCGGGATACCGGGCCGGGCGGGTGCATTTATTACCCGCCGCCCTCTGGTCTTTGCGGCACTATGCGGGCTGGCGCTGGCCATTATCGGCCTGCTGTCCGATGGCATGACGTACGGCACCGGCTACCTTCAGGCACGTGAAATCCTGATGGGGTCGGACCATTACCATGCCTCGTTCTTTCTGCTTAAGCTGCTGGCCACCCTTGTTTCCTACTGTTCTGGCATTCCGGGCGGGCTGTTTGCCCCGTCCCTGTCCGTAGGGGCTGGCATGGGGGGCTGGATTGGCCATTTCCTGCCCCACACCCCGCCTGAAGCTGTCATCCTGCTGGGCACGGTGGCCTATTTTGCCGCTGTCACCCAGGCACCACTGACCGCCACGGTTATTGTGATGGAAATGAGCGACAACCAGCAGATTACCCTGGCCCTTATGGCCAGCGCGTTTCTGGCTTTTGGTGTCTCACGCGCGTTGTGCAGCCATGCGCTTTACAGCACTCTGGCCATCCGCTTTCTGCGCTCGGCCGAGCCCCGCAAGAAAGCCCAGGCCAGCGCCGACACCACCACGCCCAAAAACTGAAAACGCCCCTGCGCCATCTAACCCGGATGGCGATGCAGAGCCCCCCAACCCTGCCCCTCAGGAGTAGGAGGGCGGGCTTGGGCAGGCTGTCTCTGGTCTCTCGCCCCAGGGCGGACTATATGACAGAGATCCCTGTACAACACGGAGACCTTCCCCCATGTCCGATGCTTCTTCCGCGCCAGACGCCATGCCACAGGGTGCGGCCGATACCCGCGTGCCGGTTACTGTCCTGACCGGCTTCCTTGGTGCAGGCAAGACCACGCTGCTCAACCATATCCTGACTGCGCAGCATGGGCGCAAATATGCCGTTGTCATCAACGAATTTGGCGAACTTGGCGTTGATAATGACCTGGTCGTGGATGCGGATGAAGAAGTGTTCGAAATGAACAACGGCTGCATCTGCTGTACCGTGCGGGGAGACCTGATCCGTATCCTCAATGGCCTGATGCGCCGGCGCGACCGCTTTGACGGCATTATCGTCGAAACCACCGGTCTGGCCGACCCAGCCCCCGTGGCCCAGACCTTTTTTGCGGATGAGGACATCCGTGCAAAAACCAAGCTGGACGCGGTTGTCACGGTCGTAGACGCCTACAACGTGCTCCAGACCCTGCAAGAAAGCACCGAAGCGCGCGAGCAGGTTGCGTTTGCCGATGTCATCATCCTCAACAAAACCGACCTTGTTGACGCAGCCGGGCTGGAAACAATCGAGACCACGCTGCGCAAGCTCAACGCCGCGGCACCCATCCACCACGCGCAAAAAGGCAATGTCACCCTGACCGACGTGCTGGATCAGGGCGGCTTTGACCTCCAGCGTGTGCTCGACACCATGCCGTCCTTCCTCGAAAACCCCGAACACCACCATGAGGAAGATATTTCGAGCGTTTCCCTGACCGTGCGCGAACCTCTGGACGCCGGGCGCTTTCAGATGTGGATCAGCGCACTGTTGCAGGAAAAAGGCTCCGACATGCTGCGCACCAAAGGCATTCTGGACTTTGCGGGCCAGCCGGACCGCTTTGCCTTCCAGGCCGTGCACATGATGGCAGACGGCAACGACATCGGCCCCTGGAAAGAGGGCGAACCGCGCGAAAGCAAGCTGGTCTTTATTGGCCGCAACCTCAACCGCCCGCAGTTGCGCCGTGGTCTTGAAAGCTGCATTGCAGCATGAGCGCACAGACTGCCCCGACCGGGCTGATTGAAACACGCGGTGCCCACCATAAGGTGGAAGGGGAAATTACCGCCTGCGCCGCCACCCGTGATTCCAGCCGCTTTGCTTTTACCACCGTCATGGGGGATGTGGTTGTCGCCCACCGGGCTGATGTCCGCGCGCCAGAGCAGTGGAGTGTCACCGCCGTGCATGACGGCCCGGCCCTGAGCCTGTCAGCCGACACCCTGCCCGACTGTGTGCTGACCGGCGGGGATGACGGCCGCCTGTGCCGCCTGGACCCTTCGGGCGAAATTGAGGAACTGGGCAAAAGTCGCCGCTGGGTGGAGCATGTTGCCAGCTATGTGGACGGCAAGACCGCGCTGATTGCCGCCGCATCAGGCAAAAATGTGGAACTGCGTGACGCCACGGGCCGCACGGTCCTGCGTACGCTCGAGCACCCGACCACGGCTGGCGGCATTGTGTTTGACCCCAAGGGCAAGCGCATTGCGGTGTCACACTACAATGGGGTTTCGGTGTGGTTTACCCAGTCCAAAGACGGCAGCCCCCGGCTGCTGGAATGGAAAGGCAGCCACCTGAGCATTGCCATGCACCCTGCGGGCGAGGCTGTTGTAACCGCCATGCAGGAAAACGACCTGCACGGCTGGCGGCTGTCCGATGGCCACAACATGCGTATGAGTGGCTACCCCACCAAGGTGCGTTCCATGTCGTTTTCCCACAACGGCAAATGGCTGGCCACAGGCGGGGCGGATGTTGTTGTCATGTGGTCGTTCAGCGGCAATGGCCCCATGGGCAAACCCCCGGTGGAACTGGCCGGGGCTGGCGGTGCGCTATGCACGCGGGTGGCGTTCCACCCCACGCAGGACGTTGTGGCTGCGGGGTTTGCCAATGGCACGGTGCTGCTGCTGGAGCCTTCAACCCACCGGGTTCTGCCTGTCTCCACCAGTGCTATCGGCGCTATTACCGCCCTGGCCTATAGCCCCGATGGCTGCCTGCTGGGCTACGGGACTGAAGACGGTGTGATCGGCGTGGTCGATCTGGCATCCGGCGGCTAACGCTGCCCGTCGTGGCTGGGGTGTGCGATAACCCCGGCCACGACATCTCCCCGCGTCAGCCCGGCCCCGGGCCTGCCAGAAAACTGTTTACACTCTGCACAACACTCTCTGGCTGCTCCAGTTGCGGCAGATGCCCGGTCTGCGGGAGCAGAATAGCCTGCCCCGTCAACGCAGGTGGGCAAAGCACGATACGGTCCTCAGCCCCCCAGACAAGTCGCACCGGCACCCCAGCCTGACCCAGCACCGGCTGGAAATCCGCCGTATCTCCCTCTGCCGTAAAACACGCCTGAACAATATGCCGCAGGGCAGACCTTACACCCGGCCTGTCCAGCCCCTGCACCAGAGCCTGCGCGGCCCGACGGCCAACACGTGGAGCAAACGTAGCCATGGCCATAAGCTGCTGCATGGCCTCCGCCGAGCGCACATCAGGCAACGCCCCCACAAAATCCATAGCGACTCTACTCCCAAGCCCTACGGGGGCCAGCAGGCACAGGCTTTGCAACACCGCAGGCTGCTGGGCCAGCAAAGCCAGAGCAATGCCCCCACCCAGCGAGTGCGCCAGAATATGGGCACGGCCAAGACCCAGCTCTGCCATCAACCCGCTGACAGTCTCGGCCAGGGTGTGCAGGCTCCCATCCCCCACGGCACATGAGGAGGCACCATGGCCGGGCAGGTCAAAGCTGATCACGCGCCGCGTCTGGGACAGAGCGGGTAAAATCAGTTGCCAGCTTTCTTTACTGCCCCCAAAGCCATGGATCAGCAGCAGGGGCTCCGCCTGCACCTGTCCTTCCGCCGGGCCTGCTATCCGCACGGCAAGCTCATGCCCTGCGACACGCACAAGGTGGTGACCTGCCACCATCACGGTGCTTCAGTATCCATGCTGGGGGTCATAGCGCAGAGGAACCTCCTCCCCCCGTTCCAGCGCCCTGATAGTGGCTGCAACCTGCCGCGCCCGCGCGGGGCGGGAGGCCTCGGAGGCAATATGTGGGGTAATAAGAGTGCGTGGAGCGTGCCAGAGGGGCGAGGTTTGGGGCAAAGGTTCATGCTCAAACACGTCCAGCACCGCGCCATGCAGGCTCTTGTCCTCCAACGCGCGCAGCAGATCGGCCTCCACCACCAGCGAGCCACGGGCGACGTTGACCAGACCGGAGGGCTGCCGCAGGCGGCTGAGAACATCGTAGGTAATCAGGCCCCGTGTTTCGTCCGTTTCCGGCAGCAGGCACACCAGAATATGGCTCGACGCCACAAAAGCGGCCAAACCATCCTGCCCGGCGTAGCAGACGACACCCTCAATCTGCCGGGGGGTGCGGGCCCAGCCCGCCACCGGAAAACCTGCTGCCACAAGTCTGCGGGCCACATAGCCCCCCAGACTGCCCAGCCCCATGACCCCCACCTGCGTGCTGCTGGACAGGGCGGGCCTGCGCTCTCGACGGACCCAGACCCCCTGCCCCTGCCCCTCCTGCCACCGGGCGGCATCGCGCATCAGGGACAGGACTGCCCACAGAACGTAATCAGCCATCTGCACCCGTGTTTCCTCCTCCCCCATACGGATGAGGGGGATCGCACGCGACCATGTGGGGTCGCAGGTCACATGGTCCACACCAGCCGCCACACTCAGGATAGCCCGCAGGTTGGGCATGGCCGCCAGCCTGCCGGGTTCGGGCTGCCAGACAAGCGCATAATCCACCTGTTTGGGGTCCAGGGTCGGGTCGTCCCACTCCCGAACCTCAAGCTCGGGCATAAGGTTAGCAAAAAGCTGCTTCCAGTGGGGAAAAACCTGACTGCCGCCAGCCCTGACAACCAGACACACCATCTGAAACCTCCGCTCGTAACAAACGTTTTTTCTGCTCTTTCCCACCCGTGTAACACTCTCACAAGGCAAAGGGCAGGCACCCGCCCGCCCCAGGAGCCCACGGGGTAGGCAGGCGTGGGCAAGCTGGTTAAGGTACAGGCACCGGATGTCTGTTCTGGACCAGAAAAACAGGGTGCCACATGTCAGGGCCACCCGCGACAACACAAACCGGAGACCGCCTGTGCCCAGCTTTCGCGCCTGTTCCTCTTTCCGTCACCTGTTGCTGCTCACCGCAACCCTTGGGCTGGCTGCACCCGGCCTTGCCGCTGCGGCTCCGACCGAACCGGCCACCAGCCCACAGGCCGAGGAAAGCGCCTTTGCCCCCTGGGGGGTCAATCTGTCAGGCCGGAACATGGACATTCTGCCGGGCAACAATTTTTTCCGCTATGCCAACGGCACCTATCTGGAACATCTGAAAATTCCGCCGGATATGACAAGCTACGGCCCGTTCAACGCCCTGGCTGAGCTGTCGCGCACGCGGGAGCAGACCATTCTGGACGAGCTGGCTGCCCATAGTGTAGCAGCCCCACGCACGACCGAGGAAAAACTGGGCACCTTCTATGCCTCCTACATGGATACGGCGGAAGTTGAGCGGCAGGGCATCCAGCCTCTGGCCACCGACCTGGCCGCGATCCGCGCTATCGAGGACATGGCAGGCTTTGCCGCGCTTACCGGCACGTCGCCCAGCGGGTTCCAGTTTGCCCCGTTCTCACTCGGCATCAACCCTGATGCCAAAGACCCTACGCGCTATGCGCTCAACCTTGATCAGGCGGGGCTTGGCCTGCCCGACCGGGACTACTACCTCAAGCCCGCTTTTGCCGCGAAGAAAAAAGCCTACCAGGCCTATGTCGAGCAGGCTCTGACCCTTATTGACTGGCCAGACGCCAAGGCCGCCGCAGAAGCCATAGTGGGTTTTGAAACCCGGCTGGCCGAAACCCACTGGGCACGTGCCGACCTGCGCGACCCGCAGAAAACCTACAACCCCATGACCCTGGCCGAGCTGAGCGCCAAAGCCCCCGGTCTGGACTGGACCGCCTGGTTGCAGGCCTCTGGCCTGCCCACGCGCAGCCTTGACCACCGCAGCCTGATTGTGGGCGAGCCGTCGGCCATAACAGGTGAGGCGCATGTTCTGTCCACAACGGACATGAACACCCTCAAGGCCTGGCTGGCCTTCCACCTTGTTGATAACGCCGCAGCCTATCTGCCCGAGCGTTTTGAGCAGACCCGCTTTACCTTTACCAGCGCCCTGTCCGGCCAGCCCGCCCTGCCCGCCCGCTGGAAACGCGGTGTGCAGGCCACCAACACCGCCATGGGCATGGCGCTAGGCAAGGTTTATGTGCAGCGCTACTTCCCGCCCGAAAGCCGCGCGGCCATGCAGAAGCTGACCGCCGACCTGAAAAATGCTTTCCGTGAAAGACTGCGGAACAATAGCTGGATGAGCCCCGCCACGCGCGATGCCGCCCTGCACAAGCTGGAAAACTTTGAAATTCAGGTCGGTTACCCCAACACCTGGCGCGATTACCGCAGCCTTGCGGTGCATAAGGGGGATGTTTATGGCAACGCCCGCAATGGCGTGGCGTATGAATGGCACTACTGGCTAGTCCGCCTTGACCGCCCGGTTGACCGGAACGAATGGGATATGACACCCCAGACCGTCAACGCCTACAACAACCCGCTGTTTGTTGAAGTTGTCTTTCCCGCCGCCATTCTCCAGCCGCCATTCTTCAACCCCAAGGCGGACAGTGCCGTCAATTACGGAGCCATCGGTGGGGTCATCGGGCATGAAATGACCCATTCCTTCGACGACGAGGGCCGCCAGTTTGACGAACATGGCCGCCTGAAGGACTGGTGGACAAAGGAAGATGCCGAACGGTTTGAGAAACTGGCCAGCAGGCTTGGTGCTCAGTACGATGCGTTTGAGGTGCTGCCTGGCGTGCATGTCAACGGCAAGCTGACCATGGGCGAGAATATTGCCGACCTAGGCGGGCTGACACTGGCGCTGGACGCCTATCATGCCTCCCTCGGCGGCAAGCCTGCCCCCGTGCTGGACGGTCTGACCGGCGACCAGCGTGTGTTTCTGGGCTGGGCGCAGGTCTGGCGTGAAAAACTGCGCGAAGATACTGTCCGCCGTCTGGCAGTCACCGACCCCCACTCCCCCCCGCAGGCACGGGTGAACATTCCCATGCACAATATCGATAGCTGGTACAAGGCGTGGGATGTCAAACCGGGCGACACACTGTACCTGCCGCCGGACCAGCGCGTAAAAATCTGGTAACGGCCTGATCGTCACCGGGGCCGGGGCTGCATTGCTCCGCCCCATGCCATGCAACTTCGCTCTGGCACAGTGTGTGGAGCAGTGGCAGAGTATGTGCTAAAGCGAACAGCTTTCCCGCATGGGCAGATTCCTGCGGGGTAATGGGAGACATCGCGCTGTTCATGGATGACAAGACACGTGCATCCTCCGCAGCGAAGCGGCGGGAACCCCGTTTCTTACCCCAGACCGACCCCCAAGCCCCCCCAACAGCCCGCCCCGATGTGGCGCAGGGGGGCAATGCTGCCTGGGCGCGACTGCTGCCGCTGGCCCCTGTGCCGCAGGTGCCCGGCAAACCCGTACGCGGTGCCTCCACCCCGCTGATCCGCCGCGAGCTTTACGCCGACCCCACACTCACGCCCATTCTTGTGGCCTCGCTGCTGGCACACGCCCTGCTGCTGGCGGCCCTGTTCTACAAAGCAGCCACCCACTCCGGTGCAGGCAGCCCGCAGGCCAGCCAGAGCCAGCCGGTGGAGGTTGTGTTCTCCCAGCCCGATGCCTCCAGCGGTATGGTTGGCCAGCCCTCACCCGAGGCTGGCGGCGGTAACGAAGCCAAAAAAGCATCGCAGGCCAGCACAACGCCCCCGACCCCGGCCGAAGCACAGCCCAGCCCCTCCAACGAGGAAGAAACCCACAGCCTGCCGCTGCCCCAGTCGGACGACGGCTTGCCCAAGCCTGAAAAAACACACCCGACCCCACGCCCGTCACACCCGACGACAGGCCACGCGCACCCGACCAAAACCCCGGCGCGACCGGCCCCGCACCCCAGGCCCACCACACGGCCAAGCCACCACACGCCATCGCCCTTCGACCACCCGATGGACCTGTCGTTTGATGAAGCACCCGCCCCACGCCGCAGGCGCTCAGGCAGGCCCGGCGGCTCCGGCGCACCGATTGACCTGTCCATCGGCCCAATGGTGCAGAATGGGGAACTGAACGCCCATTATGCCTCGCGCACCAGCGTGAAGGGGGTCAGCAGCGACTATGCGTCGGAAATTGACTCCTGGATCCGCCGCCATCTGTACTACCCGCCCGAAGCCGCCCAGCGGGGCGAGGAAGGCGGGTCGTCCGTGCACGTCATCCTTGACCGGACAGGCCGCGTGTTCAAGGTGTTCGAGACCAACTCCTCCGGCTCGACAGAGCTGGACGCCTCAACCGTTGGCATGTTCCAGGGCGCGCAGTTGCCCCCGATCCCCCCGGACATGAAAGACCGCTTCATCAATTTTGATGTCACGGTCAATTACATCCTTATCCGCAACTGAAACGGCGGAGGTTTTCCGCCCGGTTCACGCAAAACTGAGAGCCTGACAGGCTGGTGATATTCCACTGTCAGGCTACATTTGGCCTTTGGGGCCATTAGAGGATCATACCCACCATGTCACAGCCAACCGGCGCCGAACTGCCCCAGGGCATGCCCACCATCCGCGTTGTGGCCATGCCCACCGACACCAACCCCGCAGGGGACGTGTTTGGTGGCTGGATTGTCTCGCAGATGGATCTTGCCGCGGGCACAACCGCCGCCTTCCGCGCCAATGGCCGCTGCGCGACTGTTGCCATCAACAGCCTTGTCTTTCTTGAACCCGTGGTGGTGGGGGATGAGGTCAGCATCTACACCCGGATTATCCGCACGGGCCGGACATCACTGACCATCCATGTGCAGACATGGCGGCGTGCCCGGCATACCCACATCACCTCCAAGGTGACGGAAGGCGAGTTTATTTTTGTGGCGCTGGACGAGCAACACCGCCCACGCCCCCTGCCCCCGCTTCAGGCCGGGGAAGACCTGCCCGCCCCCGACAGCACAACCGACTGAAACACGCCCGGCACCACCCCAGGGCAGCCCTGCCGCCCCCCATGTTGCCGACAGCCCCCACCCATGGCTTTACCGCCTGATCGGGTGGGGTAGTCTTGACACACGCTCTTTTTTATCGCCCATGATTTCCCCCACGTGGACAGTGCTGCCAAAACGCCAGCCAGCGCGTTCCAACAGGCGTGGACACACCACGGCACCACCCCAACCTGATGGAATGCATCCGCAGTGCAGACACGGGCGTGAGAGGAGATCAGGTATATGAAACACTGGCAGATTGATCAGCTCCCATGGGAGCAGTTTGATCCGTCAAAAGTGGATCAGGATCTGCTCTCGTCAATCAAGGCGGCTTCTGTGGTGGAGCGTAACAGCGTTGACTACGCGCTCTACCTCAACAACGTTTTCCGCGATGATCCTGATTTCCGTGAGGCTGTGGACAACTGGGCGCTGGAGGAAATCCAGCACGGAGATGCCCTGGGCCGCTGGGCCATGCTGGCCGACCCGCAATGGGACTACCACGCCGCCTTCCAGCGTTACCGGGATTTCTACCAGATCCCGCTGCATGTCGAAGAGTCGGTTCGAGGCTCCCGCACAGGCGAACTTATTGCCCGCTGCATGGTCGAAACTGGCACATCATCCTTCTATTCCGCCCTGGCGGAAGCCACGGAGGAGCCCGTGCTGCGGGCATTGTGCAAGCAGATAGCGGCTGATGAATACCGGCATTACAAGCTCTTCTATGACCACATGCGCCGCTATCTGGCGCGTGAGAACATAGGTGTTATCGAACGGGCGCGCATTGCCATCGGGCGCATGACAGAAACTGAGGATGACGAGCTGGCCTCCGCCTACCACACCACAAACGACCCCGAAGGCCTGCCCTACGACCACGAGCGCTGCACCGCTGCCTATATGGCCCGCGCCATGAAGCACTACCGCCCGCACCACCTGCGCCGGGTGACGAACATGATCTTCAAGACCATTGGCGTCAAACCCCATGGGCCGATCCAGAACGTTGTTTCATGGATTGGGGAAAAACTGTTCTTCCGCCGTCAGCACCGCTTTGCTGTCATGGCGCGCCAGGGCTAAACAGACCTTGCCGCCGGGTCGGAAAGCGATAAGCTGACCTTCCTTCAAACGGCACAGGAAACCGTGTGCAATGTTCACCCACATGACCATCGGCAGCAACGACATTGCCCGCTCCCAGGCATTCTACAACGCTGTCTTTGCAGCCCTGGACATCCCCCCCTCCGACATCAACGCCATGGGTCGCCTGATCTATTCGCACCATGGTGTGTCGCTGATTGTCACAAAGCCGCTGGACGGCAAGCCTGCGACCCCTGCCAACGGTGGCACAATCGGCTTTGCTGCGACCTCCCCCGCCATGGTGGACGCCTGGCACAAGGCCGGGGTTGCCAATGGCGGCACTGCCATTGAAAACCCGCCCGGCGTGCGCGAAACACGCGTCGGCCCGCTCTACCTTGCCTATCTGCGCGACCCGGATGGCAACAAACTTTGCGTTGGCTGTCGGGCCACGGCCTGACACCACGCCGGTATGGGGGTTCGCCCCCATACCTCTCCCACTCTGGGCTTTGGTCCGCTGTCTGTGGACGAGTTGATGGATAGCCCAGCGCACAGGTGGACAACGGCAGGCCAGCCGACAAAAAGCCACAGCAGCAAGCCTGACTTCCACAAGGATATCCACAGGTTTTTCCGCTGGCCACTCTGCAAGGGAAAATATGGACCCGAGAGACAAAAACTCTCTAGAACCCGCAGTTTTCCTACAATTTTTTATTTTTTTACTCTTGCACCATTTAACGCTCTTGACGCGCTAAAGAGGGTACGATTCGGCTTTAGCCGGATTCATCCACAGGCCCATGCGGTGCAGTGGAAAACGCCGCCTACGGCTGGGGAGACACGCGTGTATCACCCCTCATGCCGTCTGTCATCACCTTAATGGGATTCTTTTTGCCTGCCATGGCTGTTCGGGGCATCAGCGCGGGCATCCGTCAGGAAAAAGTCCACGCATAGAACGGGGTCAGGGCGCGACAGTGCCATCATCACTGCTGATATTAACGAAGGTCTCCCCTGAAATGGAAACATCGGCCACAGTCGGGCGCTGCAAAGCAGCACTCGCATCACGGGCAATTCCGGCTGTGCGCACCTTGAGGTCAGCCAGTTCCTCCCGCACATCGGACAGAATTTCCAGCAGAGCCTGATGGTCTTCATCCGCGCGCTTGTCGGCGCTGCGGTTCAGCACTGCGCTGCCCACCATCAGCGCAG
Organism: Acetobacter vaccinii; assembly: GCF_008365315.1. Lineage (NCBI taxonomy): Bacteria > Pseudomonadati > Pseudomonadota > Alphaproteobacteria > Acetobacterales > Acetobacteraceae > Acetobacter > Acetobacter vaccinii. The sequence goes on from NZ_CP043506.1 coordinate 478,326, forward strand.
GCAAGGCCACAAGCTGGATGCAGTTGCTGATGTACAGCAGTGTTTCCTGCCACTGGGGCAACAGCAGTGGAATGAGCGAAAACACAAAAAATGCGTACACACACCATATGCTGCCAAACACCCAGGTCATGCGTATGGCCACGCCGTCGTTAAAACGGTTTATTCCCGCCGTAACGCCTGCCCTGCGATCTTGCCCCATGCTTCCGCCCCGTTGATCTGTCTGCCTGCTCCGGCTCTAGCATAGCTCTGCCGGGCTGTCCGCCTGCGGGCGACGCACATCAGGCCCGACCGGGGTAGGAAAACACTTGTCCCGCCCCGGTCTGGACCGCTAAACCGGCGTGCCGTGGCCACCCTGCCCGCAAGGACAGACACCCAACAGGACCATGGCCCCGCCCACCCGCAAGGACCCGCCATGACCACCAGCGCAACACCCGCCACCCAGCCAGAAACACCCACCACGGACCTGCCTGTCTGTGTTGCCGCGCTGTATCGCTTTACCTCCTTCGCACAGCCCGAAGCCCTGCGCCCCATCCTGCAGGACAGTTGTGTCGCCCATGGGGTGCGCGGCATCCTGCTGCTGGCGCATGAAGGCATTAATGGCACCATCGCCGGGCCGGATGCAGGTATTCAGGCTGTGCTGGAACAGATCCGTGCCCTGCCCGGCTGTGCGGATATTGAGGTCAAATTCTCCCGCGCTCCAGCTATGCCCTTCCTGCGGATGAAGGTGCGCCTGAAAAAAGAAATCGTGACTATGGGCGTGGACAACATCGACCCCAACCACTGCGTGGGCACCTACGTCAACCCGCAGGAATGGAACACCCTGCTGCGTGACCCGGACACGGTCCTGATCGACACCCGCAATGATTACGAAGTAGCGGTTGGCACGTTTGAGAATGCACTGGACCCGCAGATCAAAACCTTCCGCGACTTTCCCCAGTGGTTCCGCCAGAATCGGGAGCGTTTTGAAGCCACCGGCCGCAAGCCGCGCATTGCCATGTTCTGCACAGGCGGCATTCGCTGCGAGAAAGCCACCGCCTTTGTCCGTGCGGAAGGGCTGGACGAGGTGTACCACCTGCATGGCGGTATTCTGAAGTATCTGGAAACCATGCCGGAGGCAGAAAGCCTGTGGAAGGGGGAATGCTTTGTTTTTGACCAGCGTGTGACGGTCGGCCATGGCCTGAAACCCGGCGCACTGGAACTCTGCCACGCCTGCCGCGCCCCGCTGACACCAGAGGACAGGCAGTCCCCCCTGTATGAAGCTGGGACAAGCTGCCCCCATTGCCATGGCCGCTGGGACGCCAGCCACCAGACCCGCCATGCCGAGCGCGAACACCAGACACGTCTGGCCGCCCAGCGCGGTACCGGCCACCTTGGTGCCAACATGGCAGAAGAACGCGCCCGCAAACGCCAGAAGCGGGAAGAAGAGCTACGCTACCAGCGTGCCCTACGGTCGGGCTCTGAGGATCAGAACGAACAGCCCTGACCACCCGACTAACAGGCCACTGCGAAGACAAAAAGTGGCCTGTCATTATTTGCAGGCCGCCTCTATGCACTCCGGCAGGGGCATAGGTTTCTTGCCCCGTTTTTCATGCAATGGGGCAAGGAAAGCCTAGCTATTACCGGGTCAGCAATGCATCCAGAAAATGGATGTTGTCTTTTACAAAAACAGGCCGCAGGTGTTTCTCATCAGCGTATTTAGGCTCGCCCTGCGCGTTGATGACTGAGCAGAACGCCCCGCTCCCGCAAACATCCGGGTAGGGGTCAAGTGTCATCGCCCCTGACTGGGCGGCAACGGCCAGCAAAGTCTGCCGTGCCTGATCTGTCGCTGCATGCAACTGGGCCATGGGGATGCCTGCCTCCAGCGCCGCCCTGTCCACCGCTACATGCCACAGGCTACGCCGCAGTAATGCACGGGGGTTGAAACGATCATCAAAAGGCGAGGGCAGCACAAGCCAGAGGGCTGAAACCCCCTGCTGGCGCAACTGGCTGATCTGGCGGCCATACTCCGCCACAATCGCCCCCTGCCCTCCATCATGGCGGGCCAGCGCACCGGGCCAGAACGCCCCCATGACAACGGTGTGGATATGCCGGGCCTGAATAAGGCCGTCACGCACCCCCGCCATACGCTGGCAGAATGTAAAACCGGGGGCATCATGCCCGCCTTCAAACGGCGCGCAGCTTGGCCCCGCGACAAGCACAACCTGATGCCTCAAACGCCCCTGCTGGAATAGCTCCTCCACCCTTGGCCCCCATTGGGCCAGCAGGCTGTCCCCCGTGAGCATAATGGGGCTGCCGGTGTCCCCCAGAGTAGCAACTGTCAGCCCATGACTACGCACCGCATGCATATGAGCGGTTATAGGGAAGATACCATCCCCCGCTGCCAGAGTTATCCGGGCGGCATCGACCGTGCCACCACCCCATGGCAAAGGCCGTCCAGGCCAGCCACGCGCCCCCCATGTGCCTAAACCCGCCACAGCCAGCACGCCCAGAGCCAGCAACAGCCACCCGGTCCAGCGCCGCTGCCCCCCGACTGCACGCACCGGCTTTTCCACCACCAGCACAGTCAGCCACGCCAGCAGCACGGAACCTGCAAGAATGGCAAAGCCAGCACTGTTCCGCACAGACTCGGCCCCATGCACAATGTGGTACCAGGCCACCAACGGCCAGTGCCAAAGGTAAAGCGGGTAGCTGACCAGTCCCAGCCACCTGAGGGGGTGGGCCGACAGCAGCACCCGGTTGGGCCATGCCAGCGACCCCGCCTGCAAGACCAGCACCGTACCCAGAACAGGCAGCACCGCAGCAGGAGCCGGGAAATGCCAGCCGGGCCGCAGGCATGCCAACGCCAGCACCACACCCACAACACCCACACCGGACCACAGGGTTTTCTGCCGTTCTGTCATGTTCCATGCAGGCAGGGCTGCCAGCAGCGCACCGGGCATGAATTCCCACATCCGATCCAGAGGAGAATAAAACCCGGCGGCAGACCCTATCGCGGTATGATAGCAGTCCAGCCCCAGTGACAGGCCAGCAAGCCCCCCAATACCCCACGACAAACGCCCTCCGACCCGCCCCATGACAAGCAGGCACACGGGCCAGAGGGCATAAAACTGCTCCTCCACCCCCAGAGACCATAAATGCAGCAGGGGTTTGAGCATGGCTGCGCGGTCAAAATACCCCTGCTCATGCCACGCCAGCAGGTTGCCCGCCGACAGTGCGCTGGCTGCGACATCCCGTCCCACGGCCGCCAGTTCCCCCGGGAGCAGGGTCAGCCAACCCGCCAGCAGTGTACAGGCCAGAACACACAGCAATGCCGGGGTCAGGCGGCGAATACGACGGCCGTAAAACTCAGCCAGCCACGACCAGCCAGCCCCACGCCGCGCAAGGCACTGTGCCGTCACCAGATAGCCAGAGAGCACGAAAAAAACATCCACCCCCACAAAGCCACCGGGCATAACTGCGGGAAAGATATGGTACAGCACCACGGCCAGCACAGCCACGCCACGCAGCCCATCCACATCGGTCCGCCAGCCCCCGGCCGCCGCCTGTCCAGGCGGGCCGGGCCATAGCCGTAAACGCCAGCAAGACCAGAATGAACGGATGGAATGCGCCATGAAAACCCGTACGTTACCCACCAGCCCAAAGCTGGCGTTGCCCGTTGTGCCCCCAACCCACAGACCATGGCAACAGGCCCATTAACCAGTTGTCAGAGAGGCACGCTGACAGCGTTACTGCCCCAAACGGCATGAAACAGGCACACGCAGAGGCTTGAACTGGCTCTGAGCCGATAACCCCGGCCCGACACACTGCGCCTCACAATAGGATAAAAAGTCTGCGGCACCTTCCGGGTGTCGGGGTAGCGCCCTGAAGAAAAGGTACTGGCTAATCCCGAGCTTCCTTCGGATTAAAGCACCCTTACGCAGGCAGCATTTCCCACATACACTCCAAAACCTGCACATGCCGCAGACCAAGCCCCATAAACTTGGCCCTTACGCAGCAATAGGGGCAAGACTCTACAACCTCGTACCGATCACCCTCTGCTGTCGGTGGAATTACCCCTCAACAGGCGGAGCATCGGGGGCTGCCTTGCGGCCATAAAGCGCCGCATACAGGCTGGGCAGCACCAGCAAGGTCAGCACCGTACAGGACACCAGCCCACCGATCACCACTGTGGCCAATGGCTTTTCAACCTCTGCCCCTTCACTCATGGAAAACGCCATGGGGAAAAAACCCAGGCAGGCCACCGTTGCCGTTGCCATCACCGGGCGGAAGCGCTCCTTTACGGCATTAACAGCCGCAGCAAGAGGGCCAGCCCCTGCTTTCCTGAGTTCCTGCATGCAGGACACCAGCACAAGCCCGTTCATGGTTGCCACGCCAAAGAGCGCAATAAACCCGATACCGGCCGAGATGCTGAACGGCATGCCCCGCACATACAAGGCAATAATACCCCCGGTTGCAGCAAACGGCAGATTGACAAAAACCAGAGCCGCCAGCCCGACCTCCCCCAACGCCATAAGCAGCAGCAGGAAGATAAGCCCCAGCATAATGGGCACAACAATTTCCAACCGGGCCATAGCAGTCTGGAGGTTGCGGAACTGCCCACTCCATTCAATGGAATAGCCCGGCGGCAGCTTGACCTGCTGCTGCACGGCTGTCTGGGCCGCCTGCACAAAGCTGCTCAGGTCACGCCCACGCACATTGGCCTGCACCATAGAGCGGCGCATACCATGTTCGCGCCGGATGGCAGGCGGGCCATCGGACAGGGCAATCCGGGCGACCTGTGACAGATTGACGATTTTATCATCCCGCGTGACGACAGGCAGGAACAGGATATCATTCAGCGTGTCACGCGCCGTATCCGCAAATCGCACCTGAGTGGGCACCAGCGCATCATCCACAGACACAGGTGGACCGTAGTGCCCACCCAAAGCCTCCACCACATCCAACACGGCAGAGGTATCAACATTCAGGCGGGCAGCAGCCCCACGGTCGGCATCAATATGCAGATACGGGATCGTGCCGACATCCTGCGGGGCGACGTCGGCAGCGCCTGGTACCTTGGACACCACATCGGCAATCTGTGCCGCCAGCCGCGCCAGCGTGTTTACATCCGGCCCATAGATGCCAATGGCAACCTGAGAACGCACGCCTGACAGCAGGTCATCCATACGCATCTGGATCGGCTGGCTCCAGTTAAGCAACGAGCCAGGGTTATTCTTGATCAGTGCCGCATTAAACGCCTTGACCAGCCCTTCCTGCGTGGTGGCTGTCTTCCACTCGGAGCGGGGTTTGAGCAGGATATACGTATCGCTCTGCTCCCCGCCCTGGGGGTCAGTCGGGATCGCCGCCGTGCCGGTATTGCTGACAACAGAACGGATGTCAGGAAAGGTCATCAACGTCTGTTCGATTTCCTGCGCGGCCTTGAGCGAGGCATCCAGCGCAATACCCGGCAGGCGGGTGGAGGTGACAATCAGATCCCCTTCCTGCAACTGGGGAATGAACTCGCCCCCCAACCGCGTCGCCAGCGCCATGGAGGCACACAGAAACACCACCGCCACGCACACAACCTTGCGGGTGTTGCCCATGCACCAGGCCGAAACGGGCTGAAAGCCCCGCCACATGGCTGTAATAAACCATGTCTGATGGTTACCGGCATCATGCGTTTTGGGGCGGCCCAGCAACATGCACAGAGCAGGAATACAGATCAGCGAATAGATAAGAGACGCCACCAGAGCCAGAATAACGGTCTGCCCCATGGGCCGGAACATGCGGCCTTCCACCCCCTGCAAGGTCAGCACTGGCAGGTAGACCATGGCGATGATCAGCACGGCAAAAGTCACCGGTCGGGCGACAGAGGCCACGGTCTGGCGGATGGTGTCGGGCAAGGCCTCATCCGGCCTGCGGCGGTGCAGCACGTTTTCGACAATGACCAGCGAGCTATCGACAACCATGCCAAAGTCGATAGCCCCAAGGCTGAGCAAATTGGCCGAGATACCCAAATGCCGCATGCCCACCATGGCCGCGACCAATGAAAACGGAATGACCGAAATAATAACCAGCGATGCCCGCCAGTTGCCAATAACCACCAGCAACGCGGCCAGCACAAGGAACGCACCCAGCACAAGGTTTTCGCGCACGGTGTCGATGGTTTTATCCGTCAGTGACGCACGGGTGTAAAAGGATTCCAGCGTAACACCCGTTGGCAGACCCGCCTGAATCTGCGGCAGAACAGCCTGTACAGCCTCCAGTGTGGCCAGCGCATTGGCCCCCTGCTGTAGCAACACCACCCCGCTGACAATTTCACCCTGCCCATCCCGCGTGACACCACCCAGACGCGGCCTATGGCCCTTGCGCAGGGTGCCTACGTCACGCACTCGCACGATTTCCCCATGCGGGCCGCTGCGCAACTGTACCTCGCCCAGTTCGTGCAGGTCATCAATCAGAGACCGACCGACAATCACATGCTGTTCGTCATTATGCTCGATCCAGGCACCACCGGCGGCTTCGTTATCCGTATCAACTGCATGGAAGACATCCGACACCGACACCCCATACTGGCGCAGTGCCATGGGGTTGAGCACGACCTCATAAGTCTCCGACCCGCCACCATTGACGTTAACATCCACCACACCGGGGACAAGGCGCAGGCTGGGCACCACATTCCAGGCCATCAACCTGTTCAGGTCTTCCAGACTCTGGTCGCGGCCCTTGATCTGAAATTGCAGGATTTCCCCCATGCCTGTCGCCATGGGGCCGATGTCGATGGATGTACCTGCAATGGCCACGCTGTCCCGCGCCTGTGGCAGGCGTTGCACCACAAGGTCACGCGCGCGGTAAATATCCGTGGAATCTTCAAACTGGAGATAAAGCACCGCAACACCAGTGCGGGAGACCGAGCGCAGCCCGCTCAGCCCGATCACCCCCGACATCACCTTCTCAATCGGGGATGTAACCAGTTTTTCCACCTCCTCGGCGGGAAGGCCGGGAGCCTGCACGGTCACCAGCACCTGCCGGGGGGAAATATCGGGCACAGGCTCGACCGGCAGGCTTCTGATATCGGCAATTCCTGCCAACATCAGCAGGCAGACCAGACCAAACAGGAAAAACCGTTTTTCTATACACCAGCGGATAATCGGCATGACTTACTCACCCACCGCCTGCGTATCCGGCGCAAGAATGGCCTGCCCTTTGAGAGTAAAGCTGCCCTCGGTCACAACAGTCTCGCCCGCCGCAACCCCTTTGAGCACAACGATGCTACCGTCCAGCGATGGACCAAGTGTGACAGGCCGGGCTGTATAGTGCTGGGGTGATGTCCGCACAAAAACGATGGAGGTGCCGTCCAGAATCTGCACCGCGGCCTCGGGAATAACAACGCCCGCCTGTTTCTGGCCCGAGAAAATGCGGGTCTGCACCAGCATGCCCGGCCTGAGCTGGCCTTCCTCATTATCCACAAGGCTGCGGACAAGGACATGCTGGGTCGCAAGATCGACGCTGCCTTCGACAATATCCACCACGGACTGCAACGGTTTATCGCCCGGAGCTATCCAGGTCTGCTGTTTGTCGCCCTTGCGGATGTGGCGGGCGGCCGTTCCATCCACCTGCGAAACAATCCAGACACGGGAGAGGTCATCCACCTCCACCGGAGGCGGGCCACTGGCGTTAATGTCCTGCCCGCTGGTAACACCCACCCGCACCACCACACCTTCCAGCGGGGAGACCACGACGGAGTGGCCATTGCCGACCTGCTCCATATCCGAGCTATAGCGCCTGAGGTGTTCAAGCAGGCCGTGCAGTTCGGCCTCTCGCTGGCGGACAAGGGCCGTTGCGGCCTGCAAGCCATCTCTGCGCCGTTCCACCTCGCTGGCGGACAGGGCACCGCCGCCCAGTGCCTTGCCGCGCTGGTAAAGCTGGCGGGCATTGGCCTGACGGGCGCGGGCCTCCTGCAAGGCGGCCTCGGCCCCGGCCCTTAAGGCGGCCTCGTCCCGCATGGCAAAATTTTCAAACGTCAATAGCGGCTGGCCCTGGCGGACACTCTGCCCCGGCACAACCTCCACCGACACCACGCGCCCTTCCCCCACAGGGCGGATACGCGCCACGCGGCGTTCATCCGCCGCAACATAGGCCGGCACATCAACATGCTCGGCCACGGCACCTGCCACGGCCACAGCGGTCTGTATCCGCTCCCGCGCAAGGGCTGTGTCGGCTATGACAAGGGTTGGCATGGCAGGACGGGCGTGGGCCATACACACCGGCACACCGGCCAGCACCCCCGACAGAACAAGCCTGTGCAGAACAGTTTTCATGGTGCATGCCCCGCCATAAGGATCATCCGGGCGATGGTCGCCCGCATTGTCACATCCGCCTGGGCCAGCCTGTCGGCGGCCTCCAGCGCCATCCGGCGGGCGCGCAGATACTCGACCACCGGTATTTCACCCACTTTCCAGGCTTCTGCCAGATGCGCGGCCCGCTGGCCTGCATGGCTCTGCTCCATACGGGCATGCCGAACAATTTCAGCAGAACTCTGTAACTGGCTGCTCAACTGCTGGTATTCCGCCTTGATCTTGCGCCGTGCCAGAATGGTATCGCGCTCGGCCCGGCTGACGGCCTGGGTCTCCTGCATCATCCGCGGGACATTGACTGCCTCGCTGGGGAGGGGGACCTGAAACTGCACACCAATCTGGGTGTCCCACGGGCTTTGATACTGCTCCTGCCTGCTCAGCATCACCCCGACCTGCGGATTGGGCATGTAGGAATGGCGAGCTACATTGTAGGACGCCTGTGCTTTCTTGAGCGCGGCATCAGCCAGTTGCAGCCTTGGGTCCTGGGTGATGTCCAGACGGATGTTGCGCTGGGCCAGCAGGCGGCCATCAATCCCGGCCATATCCGGCACATCATCACGCCCGGTCAGGGCCTCCAGATCGGCCCGGATGTTTTCAAGCGCCTGCTGCATTTCTGCCAGTGCGCCTTCCACACCTTCCTGCTCGGCCACGGCCATATCGCAGTCAGCCTGTGAGACCTCACCCGCGGCACAGGCTTTTTGAACATCTGTGACGGTATGTGCCAGAGCGTCACGCACATCGGTCAGGTTACGGATGCGGGCCTGCGTGACGGCCGCGTCGCGCGCAAGATCAATGACACGGGTGGCAACAGCAAGCCGTTGCACCTTGATCTGCCAGACCGCCACTTTTTCATCCGCCTGGGCAGCATGTTCCGTGGCCGTGCCCTGCCCCGGCAGCCAGAGCGGCACGCTGATGCTGCCCTGATACGTGGTATAACCGACCTTGCTCCCGATGAAGTGGTCGTCGTAATACTGACCGCCGACAATCGGCCCGCCAGGAAACCACGACCGGGCGGCAGACGCATTCCGACGGGCGGCAGTGGCGTCCACAGTATAGGCTGTATGGGCTGGGTCGGTGTGCCAGGCTGCCTCTATTGCCTCATGCAGGGTTTCCCCCTGCGCTTCAGGACAAGCAATGACCAAGAAAACGCCGCAAAAAGTGCCTACACTTACAGAAACAGGCCACTTTTTTTGAAATGGATATTGCAATCGCACCAGAGAAGCGCCACCTTTTTATGAGCGATTTCATTCGCAACCAGACGTCTTGATATACTGACACAACAAAGTGCAACATAAACACCATTTTTATGAAAAAAAATTTATATTTCAGGCGCCGCGTTTCAGTTGCATATTTCGATACGATAATGAAACATTATCCTCTATTTACCGGCCCTGTAGCAGGCCCAAAGGGACAACGCGCGTGACAGACAGAAGTGGCATAGGCGTGTGTCGTCGCATTCTCGGTGCCCTGTGCCTGCCTGCCTTTACCCTCCTGCTGGCCACCCCAGCCTTGGCAAAAACCTACAAGGTCACCTGTCCGGGTGAGCATAAAAGCCTGACCCTGTATGTCTCCGGCAGTTATCACGGCTATCCGTTCTCCGAGGTTGAAGAAACAGTCCTCAAGAACATGGCCTGCCCCCACAAAGCCTCTGCCCGCCAAAGCCTGCACGACCTGACCACACAGGATCTGGTCATGCATGTGACGGTGCGCCGCTACGCCGGTCAGCAGCTACGGGGGTCTGTTTCTGTCGCCCTGCTTGATAACGGCACCATTATCAGCCGCAGTGCCTCCCCCCTGTCCGCACTGGCGAGCAGCAACGCCCCCTCCGTCATCGGGGATGATATTTACACCACCATCCAGAACGCCTGGAACGAGCTGACCTACGCGCCCAACGCCAGCAAGGCCATGGCTAACGCGCAGGCACCAGACATGTCCTGACAGTTCAGGCGGCCTTCACAAAAAACTGACAACCGGTCAACAAAACCACAGCAGCAGGTAGAGCAGCCTTACGCTTTACCGCCTGCTTTAAAGGCTCAGCCCCACGCCAAGGGCTGATCGGCCTGCGCCACACTTGTGGCCACACAATACTGGCAGCCCCAACACACAATAGCGCAGCACCCGCAACAGGTATTGGCCGGAGCAAAGGCCACCTGACCACCCGCGCAAATTGCTTGACACCACGCCACCCCAGAGGCGAGCATATACTACCATGAAGACAATATAATCAGAGCTCACAACCTAGGGTGGTAATTCTCTTAAAAACCTGTATGCTGCCGCACCATGTGGTGAGGTTACACCAAAAAATAGAAGCCAGAATAAAGAAGGATACACATTTTCGGGGGCAGAATTTGCTGCACCAACATCCCCCGGAACCCTATTTGAAAGGATAAAGAAAATCATAAATTTCAATATTTTATTTACCGCACCCTTCATAAACTGCGGCGTATGACCCGCGGCGCACAACAGGCAAACCTGCCCTGACCCGTTAAAGAGCAGCCTGCCTTATCATTCTATCGCACCCGACAGGATAGGAGAGTAACCTCATGCAGTCACACCCTCCATTACAAGCTGCACGTTACTTTCATACCTGTTTTTCATGACTCAGTATTATGCAAGACAGAAAAAATTCAGAATATCCTGCTCATTTAGCGGATTCTTTTTATACTGACCTGACACTCCAGGCTGAAGAATACCAAAGCCGTTTCCTTCGCCTGTTATCAGATATGAATACCGAGGAACTGCTGGCCTTTACCCAGTGCAGCATTCCCATGGCACGACTGCGTGTCATTGCTGTGCTCCGGTTTGCCGGGCGGCTGTTCCGCCTGAACCAGCATCTACCGTTTGAAACCGCCTCCAGCCTGTGCAAGGCGTTTCTAAAAAGTGCGGACTATGATCTTGGAAATTCCGCCAAGATCACATTTTCAGAATATCTCTACTACGTCAGCAAATACGCAACCCCGGTCACAACCTGCCTGCCGCCACCGCCCATTCCCGACACATACGCCCCCGGCACGTCCCTCGGTCGCACCATAGGGGGGCATATGGGGCTGGATATTGTCTTTATCAGCCTGTGTCAGGCCAATGCCCGGCGGCTGGCCCAGCCGGACTGGCGTGGCCGCCGCCCGGATATGCCCTCCCTGCACACTCTGCTGCGCCTGCTGGCGCGCCACCAGCTCCTACGGCCTGAGGATGTTGCACAGGGGCTTGAACATATCATGCTGGACGCCACACAATATGCGCTGGATACTGTGCGCGACGCAGCCTGCTGCCATACGCAGGACTAACAGACCGGGCACCACCGGGCTGACAGCACGCGGGCCTGCATACCGTTGCACACAGCAACCCTGAATTTGAGAAGGTACGCCATGCGCATGACACCCGCCACTCTCCCCCGCACCTCCACATCCCTGCGGACCGCAGGATTCTGCGCTCTCGCCGCCGGGTTTCTGACCCTTGCCGGCACACCCGCACAGGCAGAACGGAGCGAGCGTTTTGTAGGGGATTTTTCAGCCGAGCATAACGCCACCAGCACACCAACCGGGCATGTGGATGCCCTGTATTTTCCCTCCACACACCAGCTCCGCTACACCATTACCTGGCAGGGTCTGACCGGGCCGGTCACAGTTGCCCATCTGCACGGACCAGCCACCCCTGATCAGGAAGCACCGCATCTGGTCACGATCAAAGGCCCTTACACAACCCCGCTGAACGGCACGATGATCCTCTCCGCCGATGGGGAAAAAGCTCTTCTGGAGGGCAAGACCTACATCAACCTGCATACGCAGGCTTACCCCAAGGGCGAAGCCAGGGCGCAGCTTCTCTCCCCTTACAAGAAATAACGCACGCTTTGCGGGCAGGCTCAGTCCTGAGCCTCAAAACAAAACACCCCCTCCGCACTTGAACGCGGAGGGGGTGTTTTGCTGTGGCCGCTCCCGCCGCCCGGCAAGACTTTGAAGAGCCCATGCCGGACTGAAAGTGACCCAAAGCCCCATCACCTTGATTGTCAGAACTCTACCCTGACAATTGGAGAGCCTGCGGGCACCTCATCCCATTGTTTGCGTGGAGCCTGAATGAGCCTCTGGGCTCATGTTACAGAGGCACGCCCCCTCCCTGCGGGGCCTGATGGGGTGCCCCGGGGTTACCCTGCCCGGAAGGAGCACCCGGCGGGGGAGCCGAATGCTCGACATCATAGGCTGTCGCTTTTTCCTCATAAGATCCTTTGGCCCCCGGGTGCTCTTGGTCGTACAGCTTGGCTTTAGCGCGGGCTTCCTTACGGAACTCATGCCGCTTGTACATACCCAGCAGGCACCCTGTGCCTGCGCCCAGAACAGCATGGTGGTTGGCAATATGCCCCCCCACGGCCCCTGCCGCCCCGTACTTCAGGCAGCCGCCCGGTTCAGCCCGCAACGGTGTCGCAGCACTCAGGGCTACGGCCACCACAGCAGCCATACAGGCATACCGTGCAGTCATAATGTCTCCATTCCTATTCTATCATTCCCAACCTGACCGCACCATGACGCGCCGGACGTGTCCATTAAATTACCAGACACAATTCGGAAGCACACAGGTGAGCCAGAATGTCCGAAAATTCAGCGCCCGGCTGAAGCGGGCCTGCCTGCCTCGGCCAGTGCTGCACGGGCGCACACGGCGGCCCTGCGATCATGCGCCAGACTGCTGAGATCAAACAACCGCTGCGGGCTGACCCGCAGCATACCCTGCCCACCCCACGCATAATCCGGCGCGTTTTTAACATCGGCCCGGCCAGCAAGCCTGCGGCCCAAGGCACGCACGGTCGTATCAACCACAAGGTTATGGTGGTTGCAGTAATACATCAGCCCCGCGACATTGGCGGTCGTTGTATGTTCCACGGTGGGAATGCCGTCATAATCCAGAATACCGGGGGCCGCAGTAGCCACCGTCATGGGCGGCGGGCCGGGGCGCACTTTGATAATGCGCAGACCAGGGTGTGCCCCTTCGTCCCCCGCAAACGCCGCGGGGGGGGCCGCCACACACGCGACACCGGCCAGAATTGCAACAACAGCAGAGCCAAGTCCGCGCATGGGAATATTCCTTGTCCAGTCCGGGCCGCAGAATACGAAAAAAGCACTCCCGGCGACAAGGCCCGCCCCCATGCAAACGCAGTGCACCCATGACACATGCGGCAAAGCACTGTATGCAACCCCATGCTTGAATGGGTTGCGCAGCCACGATCAGGCGAGCCCCCCCTATTTTTGGCTGACTGGCACCATGCCCTGTGTCAGCCTGCAACACCCGGCCACCCACCGGAGGGACAATGAAACACCGCACTGCCGGAAACCCCTACACGCCGCCTTTCTATCCTGCCGCGCGCTGGAGCCTCCGCACTGCCTTGCTAACCCCCCTGCTGGCCCTGACATGCTGCGGATATTATGAATCACGCACTGCCCACAAAGGGCAGTTGGCCGTGATCGGCATGACCAGTGAAGATTTGCAGGCCTGCGCGGGCATTCCCGACAAGGTCAGCAAACTGGACGACCATGTCCAGATTTTTCAATACACACGCGGCGTCAATATCCCCTCCACCAACGATTCATCCCTTTTCCCGCTCCAGACCCTGGTCAACCTGTCCCAGACAACACTGGGCGGCGCGGGCAAGACCTGTGTGGCCTCGCTCCGTCTGGTGGATGGCTACGTGACCGACATGCACTACAGTGGCGACAACAACCGCATGATCGGGACCGATGGTGTCTGTGCTACCGTGGTCAAAGGCTGCCTGGACTCGCCCGTACGTTCGGGCAAGAAGGTAAGCGATAACCTGCTGTTTGGCCCGGTTTCCGCCTTCCGCACCCCCTCCACCAGCCTGCCGCCAGAACATGTCGCCGTTGCAACCCAGCAGGCAGACCCGGCCGCACCACAACCGCCGACGGCTCAGCCGGCCACGACAGTGGCGGCCCTTCCCCCTGCGGCACCAGCCACTGTTGCCCCGCACCCTGTGCCTGTGATGCCTCCGCAGGCCGTGCAGCCAGCAGCGCCGCCCCCCAAGGTCGCACCGGCACCAGCTACACCGAGTGTTGTCTCCCCCGTCATTGTTGCGCACAACGACGTTAAAGCCACACCGTCGGCAACTGGCCCCACAGGCGACTCCTACACACCGCCCAAACCAGTGTCTGACGCCCCAAATGCAGCCAGCGCGACTGCCCCCACCACGCCGCCAGATGCAGCCAGCGCGCAGGACGCCATCTACCCCGTGCCTGCAGACAACACCCCCGCAACAACACCCGCCCAGACCAATACCCCGCAACCAACCGCGCCCGAGGCCCCACCCACTCACGCAGTCCCGGGTACCCACTGCCCGGCAGACAAAGCGGCTCCTGCTTGCACGACATCCCAGACACCCTGTGCCAGACCGCTTGACCCCAAGGATCAGAAGAGTAGTGTGGCACCCTGTAAGCAATAAGTGATTGCGGCGGGAGACTGGCAGGCTGCACGCCCGGTATGGGGCATGCCAATGTCAGACGTGAATTTTCCTGCCCTACAGGATAGAGAAAGGGTTTGAGGGATGGGCATGTTTGCATGTGTGGCGCTGCTGGGGCTGGACCTGATAGCATTTTTCCTGGGCATGAATACGTCTGCCCTGTCGGCTGCCGTCATTGCGTTTCTGACGCCGGTTTTTGTCATGAGCGGTTATACGCTGGTGCATATTGAAAAAGATAACTCCCCCGCTCCGGCGCATCACTGATCCCATCAGGCTGATCGCACCAAACAAAAAACGCCGACCTCTCAGAGGCCGGCGTTTTTTTTGGCTTGCAAAGCAGACTGCCTGACAGGTCAGCCAACAGCCAGAGAATACAGAAGTTTCATCAACGCCGGTTCCAGCAGATACTGGATAGCCAGCAGCACCACCATCGGGCTGAAGTCGATCCCGCCGGGCATAGGCAGCATGCGGCGCACAGGGGCCAGCACTGGTTCTGTTATCCGTTCCAGGAACACGCCAATTTTCCAGACCAGCCTGTTGCGGCTGTCCAGAATGCCAAAGGCGTGCAGGTTTACGAAAATACAGGATACCAGCAGAACCCAGCAATAGAGTTCCAAAAGCCGCATCACCACCATAATAATCAGAAACACGATAAACCCCTGCCCTTCCACGCACTACAAATGGTGCGCCTCTTTCCAAAACACCCCAAGACAATACAGCTTGACAGAAAATTGGTAAGCCCTGTAGACACGCAACATCAAGACAGGCGGGGCTGTAGCTCAGATGGGAGAGCGCCTCGTTCGCAATGAGGAGGTCAGGGGTTCGATTCCCCTCAGCTCCACCAGCCGCCTTCTTGGTTTCCCTAAAATTTCTCCAATACTCTTCAAAGCTGCCAGTGTAGCAGGGTCTTTCACACGTCTGCGCCGGTGCCTTGCAACGTGTACCACACTCTGTGTGGCAATATTATGCTGCCCGCGTGCTCCCCGGATTGCATTCCTGCCAAATACGGGTATGCACGTAATGTTTTTCTCTATTTTTTGGATGCGGAAGAAAGCTAACGGCTATGACTTATGAACAATATACTTGGCTGTCTGGATGCTTTGCCATAGCTTCCTTCGTATTCTTGGCCGCCGCTGCCATATTGTTCATCATTTTCATTCTGCATCCTTCCAGAGGGCAGTCGCAGTCACAAAATCTGCTCTGGACCATTTCCCTGCTGTGCGCATTTATCGGCATTCTACTTGGTGCCACCAGCCAGTGCTTTGAGAATAAGAAATTCGAAATCGAAATGTCGCGCAAGATTTCCCTGATGCTGACATCCCCACGGCATCTTGCCAGCCTTACTCATGGTGTTCACACCTTCACACAAGGCAGCACACCGGGCTAACCGCCTGACCTGTCGCGTCTTTCCTAAAAATTCATCTCCCAAGGCTACCATCCGTCGCTTTCCCCCAGCCTTGGGAACCCGCCATGCCTGCCCCCGTGTTGCCAACCCTGTTTGAGGCGGCAGGCCAGCGCGCCCTGATTGAAACCACCCCACGCCAGAGCGGACTGTTTGCCAATAATGGCCTGCTTGATAATGGCGCACGCAGCCTGTTCAGCCACTGGCAGACAGAGGGTGGGCCGCTTTATCGGTATAGTTTCGATTCGGCCTGTTTTGTCCCACGCCTTACGCTGTTTGGCTGGCAACAACGCCCATTGCGCGACACGCTCTACACCCAGCCTGACACCATCTTGCAGCAGTTTACGGCGGCCCTGCACACCACCACAGCCGAAACCTGCAACCGTCGGGCCTGGGCCGGGTTCGACCACTGGAGCAGTAACTATTACCACTGGATGGCCCATACTCTCCCCGCCATCGGGCATTTTCTGGACAAGGCGCACGCCGACGATGTTTTTCTTCTGCCGCGCCTGAGCCGCTGGCAGAAAGACTGTCTGGATTTCGTCGGGCTGGCCCCGCACCAGCGTATGGTTGTGGAGCCCGACAGGGTGTACCTGTTCCCACGGGTGATCTACACCGACTTCATACGCGGGCGGGCTGATTTCAAGACCTCACAAACGGCCCGGCAGAGCTATGCCCGCCTGCGCCACCACATCTGCCCACAGCCAGCCCCACCCCACCGCCTGCTGTTTGTCGAACGGGCCGATGCTGGCAATCGCCATATCCCCAATGAAAGCACCCTTGGGGCAGCCCTTGCCTCTCTGGGGTTTGAAAGGGTGCGCCCCGAGACCCTGCCCCTGCATGAGCAGATCCGCCTGTTTAGTGAAGCACGGATGGTCACGGGGTTTCTGGGGGCTGGTCTGGCTAACATCGCCTGGTGCCAGCCCGGCACAATCGTGCAGGAACTGGTGCCCGCCCACCATCAGAACCCCTGCTTTCTGGCCCTATGTCTCCAGAACAGCCTGCACTATTGGGGAGACTTGGTGGAAACCGGTATAGCCACCCACGACCACACCAGCCCTGCCCGCCTGCCGGTTGATGTTGCCGCGGTGGTAGACAACACACGCCACCTGCTGCGCAGCCTGCCCGGCGTATGACCAGCCAAAGCAAGAATCAGAGCGAGTCGTTATGCCCTGTCATGCCTGCCTGATGCAGTAGAAGAGGCGCACAACCGCCATATTGACCCCACACAGGGCAGAAACGACTATCGCTCATTGCGAATAATTATCAGTTGTGATTATATAAGATCATCACAACGTCATACGGGGTGCATTATGGTTGTATGCTCCTGCAACCGACTTACTCATGTCGACATAGAAACCGCAGTCGCAGGGGGCGCGCAACGCCCGCGCGACATCTATGCAGCGCGTGGCTGCAAGGCCCAGTGCGGGAACTGTGTCAAAGGTGTCGTCTGCCTTCTGCGTGAAGCGCGCAAACGCCACCAGCAGGCGGCCGAAATGGCTGCCATGCAGGCTCAGGCCGCCCAGCAGGCGGTGGCCTGCTCCGCCTGATCGTTCCATATCCAGCCCACTCTGCCCTTGGGTCGCATAAACGCAGTGCTGCCCGGCCTTGCACAAACGCCATGCTTCTGGCACCGCTCTGTGCATGAGCAACCAGATTCTCGTGCTGGGGGCAGGCGCCTGGGGCACAGCGCTTGCATTGCACGCCGCCCGCACCGGGGGGGCTGTTCATGTATGGGCACGCCAGACCCGTCCCCTGCCATCAGGCGCAATGCCTCGTCTGCCGGACTTTCCCCTGCCAGACACAATCCGTGTCTCGTCCGAGCTGCCCTCTGGCCCGCTCGCCTGTGTGCTTGTTGCCATTCCTACACAGGCGCTGGCCTCGGTCATGCCGCTTTTGCCCAAAGGCGTGCCGGTTCTGCTGTGCTGCAAAGGGATCGAGCGCGGTACTCTGGCCTTCCCCCTCGACATTCTGGCCAGAGAACGGCCTGATATTGCCGGGGCCGTGCTGTCCGGCCCCAATTTTGCGCGGGAAATTGCCGCAGGGCTTCCAGCGGCTTCGGTCATCGCAGCGGCGGACATGGCACATGCCCGCACGCTGGCCGACCTACTGGCCACCCCCCTGTTCCGCTTTTATGCCAGTTCGGACACAACCGGCGTGCAGCTCGGCGGGGCTGCCAAAAATGTCATCGCCCTTGCCGCAGGCATTACCATGGGCGCGGGGCTGGGTGAGAACGCCCGGGCCGCACTGATTACGCGCGGTCTGGCCGAAATTACCCGGCTGGCTCTGGCCCTTGGCGGGCAGGCCGCAACGCTTGCTGGCCTTGCCGGGTTGGGCGACCTGCTGCTGACCTGCACCGGCCATGCCTCGCGCAATTACCAAATGGGGTTGGCGCTGGGCCAGGGTGCTGCCACGCGGGAGGCTCTGGCTGGCCTGCCCGGTGTGGCCGAAGGTGTAACCACTGCCGCAGCCCTGCTGGCCCTGGCCCGCAAGCACGAAGTAGATGCCCCCATTACAGAGTGCATTACCGCCTTTCTGGAAGGGCGACTGAGCCTGCCCCAAGCCCAGACCCAACTGCTGAGCCGCCCCCTGAAAGGGGAACTTGACACCGAGTCATAGCCCGCAAAAGGCAGGTCAGCCCCATTCACATAAGCGTGAGCGTGAAAGACCTGCCAGTTCCCCCCTTGTGCTTTGCCCCACAGCCGCCACCTTAGAGCGTGCAAGGCAGCAAAGGCGCTCCATGCCGTTGCTGTCCGAAAGCAGAGTGAAAAGGCTTGCTGACAATGACAAAGGCAACACCCGAACAAACTCACGTCAGGGAATACCTGGGCACACCGACAGACCTGAAAGCCGACAAGGTCAAGGCGGTTGCCTCCGGCCTCGCCACGGTTCTGGCCGATGTGTTTGCCCTTTACATCAAGACCAAGAATTTCCACTGGCACATGAGCGGCCGCCACTTCCGCGATTACCACCTGCTGCTGGATGAGCAGAGCCAGGAAATTTTTGCCATGACAGACCCCATGGCCGAGCGGGCGCGCAAAATCGGCGGCCCGACCCTACATTCGGTGGGGGAAATTGCCCGCCTGACCAAAATTGCCGACAACGACGCCCTGTATGTCACGCCTGAAGACATGCTGGCCGAACTGCGCGAGGACAACCTGACACTCGTCAGCCGCCTGCGCGCGGTGCATGAACTGTGTGATGACGCCAATGACGTTGCTACCGCCAGCCTGATTGAAAACTGGATTGACGAGAGCGAACGCCGCGTGTGGTTCCTGTTTGAAAGCACACGCCCGGTCTTTGGTCATAACGACTGAGCAGCCGTAAACACAAAACAGGCCCGCCGGAACTCCGGCGGGCCTGCTCGTGCAAAAGGCCCCTCTACAAAACGGAGGGGCCTTTTTGTATCAGAGCTGATACAGCCTAGCTGTTTTCCTTGGGGGCCTGCCCGGTGTCACCAGCTTTTTCCTGCTGGTAGCGGGCATAATATTCATCCGCCATCCGGCGCAGCGCCGTGCCAATGGCTGCGTACTGATATTCATTCAGGTTGGCGAGTGACGCCCGAGCCGATGGCCGCCGTACCGCAAACCCGTCGCCAGGCAGCAGCACAATGCCTGTTTCCTCGGCAATGCGGAACAGGATTGTCTGGTAATCCACCCGTGTCATCAGCCAGCGTGCAAACCGCAGCCCGTAAAGCTGGGTGGCTACCGTCACAAGGTCGATCAGGGTGTAATAATGGGTGCTGCCATCATCATTGGGGGCAGGCACGCCCAGATCCCGGTAGAGAGCCTGCTCACGCCTGTACAGCAGCCGCTGCAAGGCCCCACGGTAGGCATTGCGGCCATCCATGAGGGCAAACAAGGCAAACAGCACCATCTGCACCTGCTGCGGCGTGGACAGGCCCGCTGTGTGGTTAAGCGCCACCGTCCGGCTGTCGGCTACAAGCCGGTCAATAAAGCGCAGGCCACGGACATCAGGCGTCAGCGAGGCATAGCGTTTGTCCAGCTCCAGTTTCTCTTCTTCCGGCAGAGCTGCCAGCGCCTTGTCGAGCACGTTGTCGTGGTGCATGGCCACAACACCCAGCCGCCAGCCAGTCGCCCCAAAATACTTGGAGAAGGAATAGACCAGCACCGTATTCTGCGGGCAGATGGCGTAAACGGACCGGAAGTCATCCACAAACGTGCCGTAAACATCATCAGTGACGATAATCAGGTCCGGCCTTTTGCGTACGATTTCCGCAATACGGGCCAAGCCTTCATCGTTAATACGCACCGATGGCGGATTGCTGGGGTTAACCACAAGGAAAATCTTGACCGAGGGGTCAAGCAGCTTGTCCAGTTCCTCGGGCGGATACTGCCAGCCTGCTTCCGGCGTGGCGTTAATGGGCACTTCCTGCAACTGATAGTCCTTCAGTTCAGGAATTTCGACATACGGGGTAAAGACCGGCATGCCGATCGCCGCCTTGTCACCCGGACGGATCAGCCCGTTTTCACGCAGGGAGGCAAAAATATAGCTGATGGCGGCAGTCCCGCCCTCCAGCGCAAACAGGTCTGTCGTGCTTTCCGTCATTGTCCCGCCTGCCATTTCGTGCAGCAGGTAATGGCGGACAATTTTTTCGGCGTAACGGAGCATGCGCGGCGGGGTCGGGTAGTCGCAACCCAGAATACCTGCCGTAATTTCCAGCAAGAACTCATCGGCCGACAGGCCAAGCTGATCACGCACATAAGACACGGCGCGCCGCAGGAAGGGAATACCCGGCACATCCCTGTTGGCGGCAAGGAAAGCCTCAAACCGGGCTTCTATCCCCTCGCGCCGGGGCAGGCCGCCGACCCCTTCCGTCATGTAGGAAAATGTCAGGGCGGAGTCTGCCGCAGCAAACATGCCAAGCTGAAAGAACGCCTGCCGGGGCAGGGTTGCCAGAAAGTTGGGGTTACCGCGCCCCGCATCCAGCATGGCGCGCTGTGCACGGCCCGATGCCAGCCGTACGAGTTGGTCTTTAAGCTCAAACGGGCTGAGATGGCGGAACTTCTGATAATCGTCAGACACGCTGGACATGACTGCTACATCCTTTTGACCGGATATTTTCCATAGAGTGCTGGCATGAGCCTAGCCAAAACACCAGAGCGAAAATACCCCACCAGCCACCCTGCCCCCGTCCATGCGCCAGAGGGGCAGCACATAAGCGCCGCATGGACAGGAAACCAGGTCCGTTTTCATGCATTCTTGCAACACGCGCCAAAGGCCCTGATATAGTGGGCAACAACCAGCCCGCGCCGGTTACCCCCTGCAACCCTTAATTTTACAGAACGGAAAGCCGTTGTCCCCCCAGTATTCAAGCCGCGCCACACTCTCCAGCATGCCCCGTACGACCCAGACACTGGACATGACCAACCCATGCCTGGATGGACGCAAGCGGCGCTGTGGCAGGCCCAGCACACATGATACGGAGGAACTGGACCAGTATCTGCTGGAAATCGCGGCTGGGCTGTTTTCACAACATGGGTATGCAGGCACCTCGATCGACCAGATCGCGCGCAAGGCCTCGGCCAGCAAGCAGACACTCTACCGGCGCTATCCCTCCAAGGAGGCGCTGTTTATTGCCGTGATCATGAACCTGACACGCTGCCTGCGGCAGGCCATGGAAGAAACCACCCTGCACGACCCGCTGGAGGAACTGCGCTATATCAGCCGCCTGCTGCTGGAGCTGACATTAAGCCCGCAGTCCCTTGGCACCTATCGTATTCTGATCGCAGACGGGCACCGCCACCCGTCCCTGCTGCGGCAGGCCATTACATCCATTGGGGAGCCCTTTCACCGGGCGTTCCTCAAACTGCTGACGGCGGCCGAGGCACGCGGCCAGATTGCCCCCGGCAATGCAGATGACACCACCGCCCACCTGCTGACAGGCATGATTACAGGCTGGCCGCTGGAAGACAGCCTGTTTGGTCTCTCCCCCCTCAAGACCAAGCAGGAGCAGGACGATTTTTTTGACCGGGCCTGGAGCTTTTTTCTCCGCGCCGTGGGCGGCAGCCCGCACCAGCCTGCAAGCTGAAAGCCCACCTGCCCGGCGTTACGCGTCCGGCCGGAAGTCCAGCACAAGGCCGTTCACGCAGTAACGCTGCCCGGTCGGGGGCGGACCATCGGGGAACACATGGCCAAGGTGCCCACCACAGTGGGCGCAATGCACCTCATCACGCACCATGCCGTGGGATGTGTCGCGCTGCGTGGCAACACCCCCTGCCTCCGCCGCCCAGAAGGAAGGCCAGCCGCTGCCACTCTCATATTTGGTGGTCGAGCGAAACAGCAGCGCCCCACAGCCCACGCAGTGATAGGACCCGGCCCGCTTTTCGTGGTTGAGGGGGCTGGAACCGGGATATTCCGTTCCGCGTTCGCGCAGTATCCGTTCCTGATCGGGGGTCAGCGGCGTGCCACAGCCAGTCTGGCAGGGTTGTGTCGTCATCTCTGTCACTCCTTGTTGCCCGGTCTGGCGGGGTCTGGCCTTCAAGAGCGGGTGCTGGTTCATGTGGTACTGCCACACCCGCACCATGGTCGCGTTGCGACGTTACCTGGCCGGGGGAGGCATTATCCCTCCGCTCCATGCAACCCAAACTACCATGCAGCCTGCCCGCCAGCCAGATTTTCCAGCCCAAACGCCCAAAGCTGTCTGAAACACGCCCAACAAGCTATGCTGGAACAGCCCCGTCCCATTCCAAGCAACAAGGCAAGACAGCCCAAACATGACCAAGCCAGCCAGCACGCCACTCTCCCACCTCCATGACGAGACCATTCTTGCCCTTGACGGAGGAGGCACCAATACGCGCGCCGTGCTGGTCACCCGTCAGGGCCATCTTGCTGGCAGTGCCAGTGGCCCCGGCTGCAACGCCTTTGACCGGCCCGAGTGGGCGCACAACCTGCGCACCCTGCTGACCAGCCTGCCCCACCCCCGCCTGCAAGCCGCCACACTGGGGATTGCTGGCTATGATGTGGAATGTGCCTCCGCCACGGCTCAGGACGATGTTGCCAGGGCAGCCCTTGGCCCCTCGGTGGCCCTTTGTCTGGAAAATGATGTGCAATCCGCACATCGTGGCGCTTTTGCTGGGGAGGCTGGCCTGTTTGTGCTGGCCGGGACAGGCTCTGTTGCCATGGCGCGGAACAGCCATGGCCAACAGGCACGGGTCGGCGGCTGGGGCTGGCTATTGGGAGATGAAGGCAGCGGCTATTGGATCGGGCGGGAGGCTCTGGCCCAGGCCGCCCGCTTTCTGGACAACCCGGCTGTTGCCCATGCGGCTTTTTACGCCGCCCTGCTTACGCGGCTGGGCCTGCCTGTTACGGGGCCGCAGGCTCCCTTCGCTTTGCATGAATGGCTCCGCACGCGGCCGCACCCCCGCTCGGCCATCGGCAACCTCGCCCCCCTGATCCACACCATGGCGGAGGAAGGCCAGCCACAGGCCATGGCTCTGCTTCAGGCTGCGGGGCAGGAACTGGCGCAACTGGCCCGCACCGCGGCTCATCGTTGCACCCTGCCCTGCGGGCCGGACCTGATATGGAGCCACGGCGGAAGTGTCATGCACAGCCATTTTGTGCGTAACACACTGGCCAATGCTCTGGGGGCACAGCCTCGCCCGCCCGTACTACCCCCTTTGGGTGGGGCCGCCCTTCTGGCCGCAACGCTGGCTGGCTGGCATGTGGATGCCCCATGGATTGCCACACTGGCCAACGCCCTTCACCACGAAAAAGGCGATACCCCATGACAGCCCCCACCCACCGGCACACACAGGCGGCACCAAAAGCCCCACGCAGGTGGGTTCGGAAAAGCCTTTTTATTCTTGCAGGGTTTACAGCACTCACCACCACAGTTCCCTGCCGGGCAGACGCCCCTCTGCCAGTTGTGCTGCCAGCCCCAGCCCATATGCAGGCCACTGGCACATCCATCCCGCTACCCACCCACATCAGCCTGCAATGGTCCACCCCACCCACCGCTCTGCTGCACACCGCAGTGCAACGGTTTGGGCACAGGCTGACACTTCTGGCAGGCACACCCGTGCAGTTGGACAACACGACCGCTGGGGGCAAGCCCTTTCCATTATCGATTTCCTACACGCCTGAAACGCCTTTTCCCTCCCCCACCATGGCAGAGGGATATAGGCTGAATGTCAGCCCGTCTGGGATCACGCTTCGGGCACAGGGGCCAGCCGGTGTGCTGCATGGGCTGGCAACGCTGCTCCAGCTTGTCGGACATGACGGGGGAAAGCCCTATCTGCATCCTGCCCATATTGAGGATACCCCGCGTTTTGCATGGCGTGGCCTGTTGATAGACACCAGCAGGCACTTCATGCCCCTGCCTCTGCTGCTGCGTCAGCTTGATGCCATGGAGATGGTGAAACTTAACGTCCTGCACCTTCACCTTTCCGATGGCAGCGCATTCCGTGTGGAAAGCCTTCGCTTCCCCCGCCTGCAACAGGTTGGCAGCCACGGGCAGTATTACACGCAAGACCAGATACATCAGCTTGTACAGGCTGCGACCGAGCGGGGCATACGCCTTGTGCCGGAATTTGATACACCGGGGCATACGCTGGCTATACAGGAAGCCTATCCCTCTCTGGCCCCTGCCCTGCCATTGAACACCACCGATCGGGCTGAAACAAACCGGGCAGCACTCGACCCCACAAAGCCTGCCACCATAACATTCGTCAACCAGCTTTACGCTGAAATGATGGCTCTTTTCCCCGACCCGGTCTTTCATATCGGCGGGGACGAGGTTGTGGCCCGCACATGGCTGAGTGTCCCGCATATCCAGAGCTACATGCATGCCCACCACATGGCCACGGCGGCGGAGCTTCAGTCCGCGTTTACCCGCCAGATCATCCCGCCGCTCACAGCATCGGGAAAAACCGTTATGGCGTGGGATGAGGTGCTGAGTGGGCAGACACCCCCGCAAACCATTATCGAAAGCTGGCGCGGCCCCGCAAACACCATCAAAGCTACCGATCAGGGGCACCCGACTGTTATTGCCGGGCCTTACTATCTGGATATCCTGTTACCCACACGCGCTTATTATGAAACTGATCTTTTTGCCCCGCGCAAAAACGCTGTGCAGCAACAAGCCGCGGCTCTCGACTTGGGTAGCGCCGCCCCCCCACAGCCCGACAGCCCGCAGGACGCCCCTACCCCGGACCTGACCGAGGTCGAAAAAAGCCACATCCTTGGTGCCGAAGCCGCATTGTGGAGTGAGATTGTCTTACCCGACATGCTCACCCCCCGCCTGTGGCCCCGCATGGCCGCCCTTGCCGAACAGTTTTGGTCAACCCCCGCGCATTGCCAGCCCGCAACCCTTGCCGACCGTCTGGCGATCACGCAAGCAAGGCTCGACACCCTGGGTCTGGGCAGAGCCAACGATCAGGAACATCTGCTGGAACAACTGGCCCCCGGACAAGCCAGCACCATCCGCACCCTGCTTGATGCTCTCGCCCCCGTGCGGAATTATGCCCATAACCATGAATTTTTGGCCATCCGCCACAAACAGCCCGTCATGGAACAGACATTTGGCACACTGGCCGATGCCACAGACCCCGACAGCCCCAGTGCCAGCACGTTCAATACTGCCGCACGGGCCTACGCGGCAGGCAATACCACCTTGCGACCAGACCTGTTACGCATGCTGCACCAATGGGCCGATAACGACAAAGCCATACAGAGCATAGCAGCCCACAACCCCGCCCTTGTCCCAGCCCTGCCTGCCTCTGCCCTGCTGGCGCAGTTGGCACGCGGGGGGCTGGCCGCCCTTGGTGTGCAGGCTCAGCCGGGCTGGCAGCAGGCAGCCCACGCTGCGCTGGAACAGGCCCGCACCCAGATTGCGGCCTCCGCCACCATCCATGGCGTAACGGATACGCCCCAGCCCCCGGCAGACCTTATCCAGCGTATTGTCCCCGGCATAACCGCACTGGTCAGCCTGGCCGAGACACACAGCAATCACCCTGCCCCATGACAGGGGCAGCCAACACACGCCGATAATGCCCTTATCAGGTGGGGCGGGAGACCAGATCCCACGGTAACACCGCCCCTTCCAGCCGACGGGTCGTGACACCGTAGGTTTCCGCCACCAGAGCATCACTCAACTGCTCGGGTGGCAGGGCGTGCAGCAATGCTCCATCGCGCAGGAGCACCAGCCTGTCGCAAAAACGGGTGGCCAGCATCAGGTCGTGAATAACCACCACCACGCACCGCCCCTGGGCTGCCAGAGCACGAAACATCTGCATGACTGCCAGCGCATGGGCCGGGTCCAGTGCTGCCACGGGCTCATCCGCCAGCAGGACAGGGGCTTCCACCGACAGGGCACGCGCAAGCATCAGCCGTGCGCGCTCCCCGCCAGACAGGCGACTTGCATCGCGCGGAGCAAGCGCCGACAGGCCTGTCAGGTGCAACGCATGGTCCACCGCAGGGTGCGCCAGCGCCCGGCTCGGGGTTTCCCCACACGGTAGCCGCCCGAGCGAGGCCACCTCACGCACAGGCATGGCCGGAAAAACCGGCACATCCTGCGGCATATAGGCAATCTGCAACGCCCTGTGCGCCAGGGCCATGCCAGCCAGCGGGGCACCCTGCACATGCACACTGCCCGATGTCGGGGCCAGCAAACCCGCCAGCACACGCAGCAATGTGCTCTTGCCTGCCCCATTAGGGCCGATCAGCGCCGTCACCTGCCCGGCCCTGAACACTGCCGAGACATGCCTCAACAGGTCAGCCCCGCTGCTCCCACGCACACAAATGGCTTCAGCAGCAAGCATCAGACCATATTCCGTTTTCTGAACAGGATAATCCTGTGGAAGAAGACCGGCGCACCCAGCAACGCTGTCACCACACCCAGTTGCAACTCTGTCCGGCCTGCCATCATACGCACGCCCAGATCCGCTGCCAGCAACAGGGCAGCCCCACCCAGAAAGGAGGGGAACAGCAGGCGCGATGGTCTGTAGCCTGCCAGTGGCCGTAGCAGATGGGGCACCACCAGCCCGACAAAGCCGATTGCCCCCGACACCGCCACGCATGATCCCACGGCCAATGCCGTGCCCAGCACAACCCGCATCTGCACCCCTGCCACACCCCCCAGCCGAAAACCAAGAGTAGTTGCCACGTCCTCCCCCATGGTCAGCGCGTCCAGCGCACGCCCACAGAGCGCCATAAGCCCACAGCCCACCAGCACACCCGGCAAGGCCAGCAGGACATCGGTCATGGTATGGTCGGTCAATGACCCCATGAGCCAGTGCATGATTTCAAAAATGGCATAGGGGCTAGGTACGAGGTTAAGCACCAGCGCTGTCAGTGCGGCTGTAAACCCGTTAAGCGCCGTACCAGCCAGCAGCAGCACCAGTGGCCCGCCACGGCCCACCAGCAGGACCAGCAGCAGCACACTCAGCCCGGCCCCTGCAAGCCCGCCCAAAGGCAGCAGCAAGGCCGACATCTGAAACAGCCCGGTATAAAATACACAGACCGCCCCCAGCGCCGCGCCGCCTGAAACCCCCAAAAGCCCAGGATCTGCCAACGGGTTTCGTAAATAACCCTGCAACACCGCCCCGGACAGCCCCAGCGTGCCCCCGACCATAATGGCCAGCAGCGTACGCGGCAGGCGCAACTGGCCCAGAATAACCGCCCCCACGGTGGGCCGCCCGGCAAACCAGTCGGCCATGGCAGCAGGGACAGCAATGCTGCTTTCCCCCCACAGCAGGGAGGCAACAGCCAGCAGCACGACAGCTCCGCACAGAACACCATTAAGCACTGGGGGAGAGAGATGTTTCATGGCTGTTCCTTCGGGGCCACGAGCCTGTCACGCGCAGCCCGCAGCAACGCCAGGGCATCCAGCGTCTGGGGCAGGCCACACAGCCATAATCTGGCGGGAACATCGGCTACATGGGGAGGTGGAAATGCTGCCAGCAGCACCGGATTATCCAGCATGGCCTGCGCGACCGACTGGCCCGGCCCGCTTTTGTCGCGCACCAGCAGGTCAGGCCTGCGCACCAGCAGAACTTCCAACGGCACCCGTCCCCCCGCCTGCCCCATGCCTGTGACAGTTGCAAAATTACGTAGGCCCGCGTGGGTCAGAATATCATTGGGCAAGCTGCCCGCATGCACGACAAGCCCATTGGCCTCATACACCGCAGCAACAGGGGCTGTGGGAGAGAGAGGAATACTCAACGCCGCCAGCCGGGCCTCAAACGCCGCCACAAGCTGGTGGCCCCGTTCAACCTGCCCCACAGCCTGCGCCACACGCATGATCTGCACAGGCACATCCGACAGAGAGGACGCCGGGGGCAGCATGACCACCTTGGCCCCTGCCTCCCGCGCAGCCCGCACGGCCAGACGGGCGCTATAAGGGCTGGCCAGCAGCACCGATGGATGGGCCGCCAGCACGGTTTCCGCCTTGGCAGGCAAAACCGGCACCTGCTTTGCCTGATCGCACAGAACGGATTCCGTGCAATCCCGCGCAAGGGGGGTCAGGCCGATAATATCGGCCCTGTCCGCCAGTTGCAGGACGAGCTGGTCGGCACACAGGTTAAGCGATGCCACGCGCCCCGCCGCCCATGCGCCAGCCGACAGCCCCCAGCACCACGCGGCAAGCATCAGTGCTCCACAACCAACCCGCACAGCCGCCTGCCCACAACGGGTCACAGGCCACCTGCCCCGACGACGCAGCCCCTGAAAAAGCAGGGCGCAGGCCATTAGTAGCTCAACGTAAAGCCGCCATAGCCCGCACGGCCTGGCTGAAGGTAGCCCACCGGGTTTTCATACTGCCGGTCAAGCAGGTTATCCGCCCGTGCAAAAACGCTCAGATACCGGTTAATGCGGTAATTGGCTGCAATATCAATGGTGACATAGCCCTGCCCCTTGGCGCAGGTGCTGCAATACCCACCAGACCCGGCAATGACCGGAGTATCCCGCCAGCCGCTGATATACAGGATATTGCCTGAGAACGTGAGGTCCTGCACCGGCGTCCATTTGGCACCAAAGTCCAGCTTATGCTGCGGGCGGCGTTGCAGCATCTGGCCTGTCGTGGCGTCCCGCGCATGGGTCCAGGTATAGTTGAGGGTCAGGTCCAGCGTGTTCAGTGCTTTCCAGTTTACAAACGCTTCCACCCCATACATGCGGGCCTGGGCCACATTGCCGTAAGAATACGTCGTGTAATACTGCCCATTGGACGAAAACGAATAATTGCTGGTGGACTGGATAAGGTTGCGCACATGGCTTTCATACCATGTGGCACCAAAGTGCAGGCGGTCTTTCAGCAAAGCCTGCTCTACCCCGACATCATAACCGATCAGGCGTTCGGCCCGCAGTTTCTGATTGCCCATGATGGCATAGCTGGGACCGATCTGATTGCCGAACAACTGGTAGAGCGAAGGCCCATGAAAACCAGAGCCGCCGCTGGCCTTGATAACCGTGCCTGTGCCGGGGATATGAATGGCCGGGGCCACGCGCCATGTCACATAATTGCCGTAGCGGGAATTGGTGTCATAGCGGATATTGGCAGCACCATAGAGAATATGGTTCCAGTTACCCTGGTACTGCCCATACCCCGCCGTGGTATCCATGCCTGCTGTCGTGTAAAAAGGCGTTGCCGTGCCAGAGGTGTTGCCCTGATTGGAGCTGAACCAGTCATGAAAATGCTCGGCACCAACAAGGAGTGTGCCATATTCACGCAGCTTGACGGTGCCATGCCAGTCCACCTTGATGCGGCTGGAGCGGTAATAGGTGGGGTCATACAGTAGGGAACTGCCATCAAGCGTCGTGCCAGTTTCCGTCCAGCTCCGCCGCGTGGTCATGTAGCCCAGACCGATAATCTGATCGAACTTGCCCGCAAAGGATGACAGATGCGCCGTGCCGCGAACAATGGCCTCATTCTGGGTCGTATGCTCGCGCTCGCTCCCGACGAGACCATAGGCTTCGTCCATCAGGTTATAGGCGCTATAGCTGTGATAGTTGCCCTGGATCAGGCGGGCTGTCAGCCCCAGGTCCAGCGTGTTGGTCACATCGTAACCAAGGCGGATATTGGCGGTGCGGTTGTCGTTACGGTTGCCCCGATGCCGCTGCTCGCTCGTAGCCCCGAAATACTTGTCGATATAGCCGGGAATAGCGTGGAAACCGTCCTGCCGGTAATGCGATAGCGTCACATTGTAATGAAAGCGGCCACTGCTGCCCCGCGCACCCAGGGTCTGGTTAAAGGTGCCGTAAGCGCCGCCTTCAATCCGCACAAAGGGTGTAAAGCGGCCCTGCCCCTGTGCCGTGGTCATATCGATTACCCCGGCCATGGCATCGGCCCCATACAGCCCGCTTTGCGGTCCGCGCAGAATTTCCACACGGCCCATGCCGTCAGTCACAAACTGTGCGGGGTCAAACTGGCCGCCTGTTGTGCTGCCGTCGTTAATATCCATGCCGTCCAGCCGGACCTTGACCTCGTTGGCATTATTACCCCGCATGAAAATGGAGGTCGTGCCCCCAAAACCCCCGGTGCTGACCACCGTAAGACCCGGCTGACGGGCCAGAACGTCACTCAACGTACGGCGTTGCTGGGTCAGGATCTGCTGCTCGGTGATAATGCTTGTGGCCGTCCCGATTTCGGTCGCAAGCGTGGGCCTGCGCGCAGCACTGACTGTCACGTTCTCGGGAAAGACATCGGTATGGAGGGAGACGACCGTGTGCAGGGCTGCCCCCTGTGCCGCCGCAACACCCTGCCCCTGAGCCGTGGACGTGGACGTGGACGTGGACGTGGACGTGGACGTGGACGTGGACGTGGACGTGGACGTGGCAGCGTGGGCGGCATGCCCGGCAAACACAAGACCGGACGCAGCAAGCAGGAAATATCGAAGGGTCATGGCAATGGCAGTCGTACGCTAGAGCGTTGCCACGAGACTACGGCTGACTGAACCATACATACGCAGGACACCCGCATGTATGGTGTGACCACCAGTCCAGCCCGCCGACACACCCCGACCAGCGTTATCCCGTCTGCAACTCCGCATGATGGCAGGTCTCCTGGCTTGCGGTTGGAAAACCCTGCAACCCTTCCCGGAATGTGCCTTCCAGTGGGCTGGCCATAACAGCCAGATCGCGCAGGAACACCGCCTACAGTTGCGGGGACAGCCCGGGAATGAGATGGCAAGCCATCTGGCACCCGGTTCCCTTTTCATCCCCTGCGGGGGAAACCATCATGCCTCGTGCTTTATAGGCTCCCCCCCCTGTGTCAATAAGCAACATGTTGCACAATTGACATCACGCTCCCACTGCGGATGGCAGGCAACACTGGTCCGTGCCCCGCCCATGCCACCTGCAAAGGGCTGCAATGGCACCCCCCATCTGGACTTGGGGATGATCCTGCCCATATCGTAACGCAAACAGGATGCCATGCCCGGCCAGAGTGGCCACGGCAGCGTACTGGAGGAGACAGCATGTCTGATCTGATCGTTCTGGGCTTTGACCATGTGGATGACGCGGCAAAGGTCCTTGCCGAATGCCGCAAGCTGGAAACCGAATATCTGCTCGATCTGGAAGACGCCGTTGTGGTCACGCGTGACGGCACAGGCAAGGCACGGCTGCACCAGAGCGTGAATCTGGAACGGGCTGGTGCCTCCTGGGGGCTGCTGTCAGGCGGGTTCTGGGGCACGCTTGTGGGCCTGCTGTGCCTGAACCCGCTGGCGGGCTTTGTCATCGGCAGTGCAGTCGGGGCCGGAGCCGGGGCGCTGGCGGGGTCTTTCTCCGACTACGGGATCAACGACGACTTTATCCGCTCGCTCAGCGACACCATTCCGCCCAACACCTCGGCACTGTTCGTACTGGTGCGCAAGTCCCAGCCGGACAAGGTGCTGGCCGATCTGGCACAGTTCAAGGGCCATGCCCGTATTGTGCAGACCTCACTCTCCCCCGAAGGGGAAGCCCGCCTCAAAGCGGCGCTGGTCGAAGCCCCTCAGGGCTAACGTTAAAAAGGCCGGGCGGCACAACCGCCCGGCCTTTACTTTAGAACCCCTGTGCAATCCCACACAGGATTGTACGGCGCAGGCCATACTGGGGAGCACCCACCCCGATGCCAGACCCATCACGCAGCAGATAGGTGTGGTCAGCAAGGTTGATCACATCCAGCCGCAGTTGCGTATCACCATGCCACAGACCGCCAAATGTATTGTGGATGGTCTGCACAGCCGAGAAATTGACCGTAGCATAAGGTGACAGGCTGGCCCCGTTGGGGGTTGCCCCATCAGCCCTCAGGCCGCTGCCATACAGCATGGTGGCCGACAGCCGCAGCGGAAAGCGGGTTTTATCAAACGCGCTGTAGGTAACCCCGGCAGAAGCAGTCCAGCGCTGGTCGTGATCCAGCGGGATCCAGCGGTTGTGGATATAGGCCAGGTCTTCGTCCGAAAAGTTGAACTGGGCACTGGTAATATCCTTGCCGATAGCCCGCGACCAGGCAAAGTTGCCGTAAAGGGACAGGGGACCATGCGTGTATGACGTGCTGAATTCATACCCGTTGACCTGCCCGCGACGGTAATTGAAGCCGCTGAGAATAATGGGGGCACCAAACTGCCCTTCATCAATCAGGTTATGTGCCAGCTTGTAATACGCATCAAACGACACACGCCAGCCGGGCAGAATGCTCTGCTCGATCCCCGCATCAAAGTAATGGTCTCTTTCAGCTTTGACCTTGGTGCTCTGATAATTGGCAGGGGCCGCGCTGGTGCCCGCAAAACGGTTGAGTGAGGACGTGCCCACAATCTCAAACGGCGGCGGCGTAAAGTAGCGGGAATAACCCGCATGCAGCACACCCCCGCGCCACGGCTTCCACACCACGTTGATGCGTGGGCTGACCTGATTTTCCGACGTATATTCACTCACGCCATCAAAGCGCAGGCCATAGTTGATGGTCAGTGTGTCTGTCGGCCGCCATTCGTCCTGCGCGTACAGCCCATAGACCATGCCGGTCTTGCCGCTGCCGTCATAAATGGTCACAGGCTGGGGGTCATACACAGCCTCACCAGCCGCATCCTCCCCTGTCTGGCGGAAAACGCTGGACATAGTCTTGGACGTTGTGCGCTCGACAAACACCTGAAAGCCAAAGCGCACGGTATGCCGGGGGGCTGCCCGCCATGTCACGTCATGCTGGGTGCCCATGGAAAACACCGAACGCGCCGCCTGCTGGGCAATGCCGTTATACACCAGATCACCCAGCCAGTCGGGGGAATAGCGCAGGCTGCTGTAACGGGCAAAAACGGAATCCTGCAAACTGAATTTGCCGATTTCCTTCTGCAACGCCAGAACCGCAAAATCGGTAATCTGCTTCTGGTGCTCATTCAGCGCCGCACTATCTGCACTGCCAGAAAGGTGATGCGCCAGATCGCTGCCGGAATAGGAGGGCATAACAAACTGCGTCTGCTGCCCCGGATTATTGGGAAGCTGATATTCCGCGTTGGACACACCCGCAATAAAGCTGATGCGCGTATTCTCATCCATTGTGTACCGGGCATGACCGAGGAAATGGTACTGGTTGCTCAGATCATGCAGCGCGTTAAAGGAGGGGGTCGTATTTTCAATCCCCACCCGGTCATGCACAAAGTCGGCCGTGGCAAAAAAATCCCACTTGCCCTTCTGGAACCCATACCGCAGCGAGGGGAAGAAGTAGTCCCGCGCCCCACCATAAACCGATACTTCCCCACCGGGGCTGTTGGCACCATTGCGTGTGGTAATATCAACCACCGCCGCCTGCAAAAAGCCAAACTGGCTGGGTAGCGCACCTGTTGTCAGGGACATCTGATCCGCAAAGCGTGTCATCAACGCCTGACCGAAGACACTCAGCCCTTCGGGCAACTGCACGCCATCAAGGCGGAACTGCACCTCGTTATGGTCGCCGCGCACATGGATCTGCCCGTAGCTGTCCTGGGCAACGCCGGGGGCCTGAAGCAGCACCTGGTTAAGGGGCGTATTATCACCCCCCGGAATGGCCTCGATCGCCTTGCGGCTGAACGTATAGACCGTCGCCCCAGTGGAGGGGGACAGCGCCAGCCGCCTGCTGTCGAGATGCGCTGTCACAATGACATTTTCATTCTGGCGCGACTGATAGCCAGCCTCGGCCACCGGGGTGGCTTTGGCCGTGGTGGCGGGTGTCGCAGGCGTGCTTGCTCCTGCCTTATGGGCAAGAACTTTCTGAGGGGTGGAGGTTGTCTCTGCCGCCTGCGAGGTCTGGGCCCGTGCGGCAGCCGTACCGCAGAGCAGATACACGGTGGCGGAACAGACGAGCGA
Organism: Acetobacter vaccinii; assembly: GCF_008365315.1. NCBI lineage: Bacteria > Pseudomonadati > Pseudomonadota > Alphaproteobacteria > Acetobacterales > Acetobacteraceae > Acetobacter > Acetobacter vaccinii. The sequence continues at coordinate 512,788 of NZ_CP043506.1, forward strand.
AGCAGAAACGGGGCGTATCATCGAACATCTGACCTGGAACTGGAATGAGCCTGGTCGCGATATCTATATGTTATAATATAACATAACAACTCTTAATGCATGGTCGCCCGCACCCTCCGTCACGCTGTCACTTTCGCGCAACACTCCTATCGCACCCATGGGCCTTGACTGCCCCAAAAGCAGCCTTGCCATGCAGGCTTGGAGTTCGTCATTTCCCGGTCTGGCTGTTATGAAAACCCCCATACATGCCGCCTGCTCCGGCCCGGCTCCCCCTCCCTCTTCCCACACGCACTTGATGGTACCCCTGACGATGGAGAGAGCCGGAACAGGATATCAGGACTGGTGCCCACCACGCTGGGCGGGCATACCCTGCCTACCCTTGCGCTACAGACACCTTCGCGAAGAACGGATGCCATGTTTACGGTAGAAATGACCCTGCTCCTGCTCTGGCTTGCAGCATTGGGCAGTGTTCTGGCCACGGCCTTTCACCAAAAAGTGCCCCAGCCCCTTATTCTTATCCTGCTGGGCAGCATTACCGCCCTGTGCGGCATGCGGATTGAACTCTACCCGGAACTGTTCATGTTCCTGTTCCTTCCGCCTCTGCTGTTTGCTGATGCCTTTCATATGCCGCTGCGCGAATTCGGGCAGATGCGGGGGCCTATCCTGTTTCTGGCCTTTGGGCTGGTGGTGCTGAACACACTGGTCTGCGGCTACGCGATCCACTGGATTTTGCCGGTTCTGTCGTTACCTGTGTGCTTTACGCTGGCAGCAGCCCTGTCCCCCACTGATACGGTTGCGGTCTCCAGCCTGGTGCAGGGCAAGCGTGTGCCTGCCCGCCTGCTGCAACTGCTGTCGGGCGAGGCCCTCTTTAATGATGCATCAGGCCTTGTGTGCTTCCGCTTTGCCATGGCGGACGCGCTGACTGGCGAATTTTCCTACCAGCAGGCATTTGGTTCGTTCCTTCTGGTCGCTGTCGGCGGGCTGGTTATTGGCGGCATGGTGGCGTGGCTGGCGGCCAAGGCCGACCACCTGCTGATCCACCGTGGCTTTGACGATGCTCAGTCCCAGATCGTGCTCGTACTGCTGCTGCCGTTCCTGATGTACGCCATTGCCGAAGCCGCAGGGTGTTCAGGCATTCTGGCCGCTGTGTCCGGCTGCATGGTGCTTAAACTGTCCGGCGCAGTGGAAGAGGCCGCCACCACAACCCGCATCCAGGCCAATACAGTATGGAACGTGGTGCGCTATGTCTTCAACGCGCTGATCTTCCTGTTCCTCGGGCTTCAACTTCCCTCATTGCTCAGGCAGGCGCAGCATGTGGTGCGTGAGCATAACGCCAGCATGTGGCAGCTTGGCCTGCTGATTGTGGGGATCTATGGCATTATGCTGTGCATGCGGCTGGTGGGGGTCTGGGCAAGTGCCTCCATGCGCTGGCTGGTCTCACGCCTGCGCCACACGCCTTTTGAACCTCTGGGCTTTGCAGCAAGCCTGCTGCTGACCGTTGCGGGCGTGCGCGGGGCGGTGACACTCGCCGCCGTGCTGTCATTACCTGCCGGGCTGGAAGGAACGCAGATTTTCCCTGCACGGGAGACTGTGGTGGTCATTGCGACCGGGGTAATCGTGCTGTCGCTTTTGATGGCAAGCATGACCATTCCCCTCTGCCTGCGCTTTGTGCCGCCCGAATTGATCAGCAAAAGCACGCAGGAGGAAAATACAGCCCGCCGCAAGCTGCTCAACGCGGCCCTGGCGGTTCTGAACAAAACGCATGATGGAGCATCCCCCCCCTTTGGCAACCGGGACACCCCGCTGTCGGATCAGGACCAGACCATGCGGGAGGAAAGCACAGCCCGCCTTTTGCGTGTTTATGAAAGCAGGCTGGAGGAGGAGGACGCCACAACCCATATTGAAAAAACGGACAGCGCCAATGCCGTGCGCCGCGCCCGTTTTGAGCTGGCCCTGCGCCTGCAAATTCTCCGCGTCCAGCGCCAGATCATGCGGGAGATGATGACCCGCCGGGAAATCAACGACCAGACGGAATGGAAGCTCCAGGAAGAACTGGATTACGAGGAACAGGTCATCCGTTCACAATCCCAACGGCTCCCGCGGGATGGTGAGGCCGCCTGACCTCCCCCCACAGGCCAAAGCCTTAGCCCGTCTGCTTGACCTGCCGCCACAGGCTGTCGAGCAGAGCCACGTCCTGATCCGCCATGGACAGCCCCTGTTTGGCCAGCAGGGCTTCCACCCCCTCAAACCGGCGGGTGAACTTGTCGCATGCCTGCCTTAGGCAGGCTTCGGGGTCCATATCGAGGCGGCGGGCAAGGCTTGCGACCGAGAACAGAATATCTCCCAGCTCATCCTGCATGCGGGCCTTGTCCCCCGCAGCCAGTTCCACGGCAAATTCGTCCACTTCCTCACGCACCTTGTCCAGCACGCCTGACACATCGGGCCAGTCAAACCCTACGCGCGCAGCACGGCGGGCCAGTTTGGAGGCACGCAACAGGGCGGGCAACGCCGGGGGCACCCCCGCCAATGCCCCAGGCACGCTGGCCTGCGCTCCGGCCAGAGCCGCAACCTGCCTGCGTTCCTGCTCCTTCAGCCGTTCCCACTGGCCTTCCACCGCCTGCCCGTCCGCCAGAGCTTGTGCGCCCTGCCCACTATCCTGTCCCTCCAGCACGTCGGGGCCAAACACAACATGGGGGTGCCTGCGGATCATTTTTTCCGTCACCATCCGGGCGATGGTATCAAAGCCGAACAGACCCTGCTCCTCCGCTAGCTGGGCCTGATAGACCACCTGCAACAGCAGGTCTCCCAGTTCATCAGCAAAGGCGCGCCAGTCCTGCCGCTGGATGGCATCCAGCACCTCATAGGCTTCTTCTATGGCGTAGGGGGCTATAGTCTCAAAGGTCTGTTCCTGATCCCACGGACAGCCCCCCTGCGGGTCACGTAGGCGGGCCATAAGAGCCAGCAGCCTGCGTAACTGCTGCTGCGCCGCCTCCCGCGTATTATCGGGCGCTGCTGTTGCCACCCCTGCTGCCAAGCCTGTCATACCCTTACCCTTCCACCATGCTGCATAACGCAGCCCGTCAGGCAGCCTCCATGGCCCCGCAAAGCCATGGCCTGCCACTCATGTTTGGGCCGACTGTACGCCTGTCAGCCCGTTTTTTGAACGCTCCCATTGCAAAAAGCCCTGAGGGGCCTGCCCTGTCGCACCCGTCTGGCCGGGCTTTTGCCCCTGCCATGCGCAGCTTCCTGCACGGGCACTCCATATCGCGGTTGCCAAGCTGGCTTTTACGCCTCAAAAATCCCTGCGGCCTCCGACTGATGCGCGGTGAAACACCGTTTTTCGACTCGTTGCCAGCAGGTGGCCCCTCACGCAGGAAGGTAAGCATGACACGCACACCCGTTGTTTTCATTGATGGCGAAGCAGGTACCACGGGGCTTGGCATCCGCGATCGCCTGGCGTCCCTGCCTGTGGCGCTACATTCCATAGACCCTGCCCACCGCAAGGACCCCAGCGCCCGCAAGGAGGCCATGGCCGCCGCCGATCTGGTTGTGCTCTGCCTGCCCGACGATGCCTCGCGCGAAGCCGAGGCCATGGCCGCAACCATGGGCGGCAATGCCCCGCGCCTGCTGGACGCCAGCACGGCCTTCCGCACCGCGCCCAACTGGGTTTACGGCTTTCCCGAACTGGAGGCCGGTCAGGCCGGAGCCATTGCCTCGGCCCCGCGTGTCTCCAATCCCGGCTGTTACCCGACTGGTGCGATCGGTCTGCTGCGCCCGTTGATTGATGCCGGTGTGCTGCCCGCGCACTACCCTGTCTGCATCAACGCTGTCAGCGGCTACAGTGGTGGTGGCCGCAACCTGATAGAAGCCCATGTGCGCGATGGTGGCCCTGCCTTTGAGCTGTATGGTCTGGGGCTTGAGCACAAGCATGTGCCAGAAATTCACAAACACGCCGGGCTGACACGCAGGCCGGTTTTTGTGCCTTCGGTCGGGCATTTTGCACAGGGGATGATTGTCTCCATCCCGCTGCATCTGGACGATCTTGACGGCCATGTCACAACTAACGACCTCCATACCGTGCTGGACAGGCACTACGCTGGACAGGACGCCGTGCGTGTGCTGGCCCCCGAAGCCACTCTGTCCGCCGAAGCACTAGCCGGAAGCGACAGAATGGAACTGCGCGTTCATGGCTCCCCCCGCCACCGGCAGGTGCTGCTGAGTGCCCGTCTGGACAATCTGGGCAAAGGGGCGTCGGGCGCGGCTATCCAGAACATCCGCCTGATGCTGGGGCTGGGCTAAACAGCCCGGCACCGCTGACCGTCATCTTGCAGAGGATTTGAAACCATGAGCAACCGTGTCGCCCTTATCACCGGTGGCAGCCGTGGCATTGGTGCCGCCATTGCCGAGGCTCTGGCCGCGGCAGGCCACGATATCGCCATTTCCTATTCCAGCAACCCTGCCCCGGCGGAAGCCGTGGTCGCCCGCATCAAGGCTCTGGGCCGCAAGGCACTGGCCATCAAGACCAATGGCGCATCGGTGGAAGGCAACCGGGAGGTTGTGGCCGAAACCGTCATGTCCTTCGGTCGGATTGATACGCTTGTCTGTAACGCGGGCACCTTCTTTTCCGGTCCGATTGACACCATGAGTGTCAGCCAGATCGAGCATATTCTGAACCTGAACGTCCGCGCCGCCATGATCGAAACCATGGAAGCCGCCAAACACCTGAAGGCAGGCGGGCGCATTATCTACATCGGTTCGGCCTTTGGCGCGCGGGCACCCTTCCCCGGTATTTCGCTCTATGCTGCCACCAAAGCAGCACTGCGTGGCTTTGCCAAAGGTGTCGCACGTGACCTGGGCCCACGCGACATTACAGCCAACGTGGTTGAACCCGGCCCCATCAACACCGAACTGAACCCCGATGAAGGCGAAACCGCCGACATTATCCGCAGCTTTGTGGCCAACGGCACCTACGGCACCGTGCAGGACATTGCCGCCATGGTCACCTTCCTGGCCAGCCCGCAGGCCAGCTACATCAACGGTGCCGCCCTGCCGGTGGACGGTGGTCTGGAAGCCTGACCCCTCCGCACCACTCGGCATAAGATGTGGTGGATAGTCCCGCTTAGGGAATATCCACCACAATCCGCCCTTTTGTTCTGCCGTCCAGCAGGTCGGCCGCAGTCTCTGCCGCCGCCGACAGCGGCACCGTGCGCGAGACAGCCTGTAGTTTTTCAGTATCAATCAACTCTGCCAGCCTGGCCCATGCGACAACCCGCTGGGCACGTGGACACATGACACTGTCGATCCCAACCAATGTCACCCCCCGCAGGATAAACGGCGCAACCGTGGTGGGAAAATCCATGCCACCCGCAAGCCCGCAGGCCGTCACAACCCCCTGAGGCTTCATGGAGGCACAGACGGCTGCCAGAACCGCCCCACCGGCAACATCCACCGCGCCAGCCCAGCGGGCTTTTTCCAGCGGCCTGGGGGGGGCCTCAAAATGCGCACGCGACAATACTTCGTGTGCGCCAAGGGCGGTCAGATAGGCCTGCTCCTCCAACCGGCCTGTCACGGCCACAACCTCATACCCAAGCCGGGCCAGCAGCATGACAGCAATACTGCCCACGCCACCCGTAGCCCCGGTCACCAGCACCGGACCGCTGGACGGGCGCAGGCCTTCACGCTCCAGAGCCTGCACACACAACATGGCTGTAAAACCCGCAGTCCCCAGCGCCATGGCATGATACGCGCTCAATCCTTCAGGCAACGGCACCAGCCAGTCGGCAGGCACACGGGCACGCTGGGCCAGACCGCCCCAATGCAGTTCCCCCGCGCCGCAGCCGTTCAAAATCACCTCCTGCCCGGGCTGAAAAAGCGGGCTATCCGATGCCTCCACAACGCCCACGCAATCCACCCCCGGCACCATGGGCCAGGCCCGCACAACCGGCCCCCGCCCTGTCAGGGCCAGGGCATCCTTGTAATTCAGGGTGGACCAGCGGACACGCAGTGTGACCTCCCCAGGGGGCAGGGCCTCGTCAGCCAGTTGCCGCAGGGAGACCTGCTGCCCTCCGGTTGCGGTTTTTTCCACATACATCGCGTCAAACATGGTCTGTCTCCACAAGAGGCTATCATCTGGGGCAAAGGCTGGGGCCACAACGGGCCACCCCACTGTCAGTAACGGGCGACAGGCAGCCTGTTTCCCCACCCGCAACAGGGGCGGAGGCTTCTGGCCTCAATGAATAATTCTTCAACGGCTGACAAATAAATTCAAAGAGAACGCAGCAAAAGCACAGTGCCGCACAACAAAGCCAGGTGGCAGACACCACTGCTTGACAAGTGTACGCTCCCTCCCCGAACATCAAAATCGGGAGAGTAGAACTGTCCCCTTGCCCCATTTCCTGTTCCACCCGGATGGCTGCTCATCCTGCAGGCCTGGCGTGCAAGCTTGACGCAGACAGGACCGACAGGGGCCTGAACAGGAACAACAGGAAGACCATGACCAATATCGCCTTTGTCGGGACAGGGTACGTCGCTGATTATTATATGACCACCCTGCAGAACTATCCCGAGCTGACCCTCAAAGGTGTTTGGGACCGTGACCCCAAAAGGTTGCGCCAGTTCTGTGCCTTCTACGCGGTCGAACCCTACAACGGGCTGGAAGACCTGCTGCACGACAGTACGATTGATATTGTCGTTAACCTGACAACGCCCGAAAGCCATTTTACCGTCAACCGTGCGGCGCTGAACGCTGGCAAACATGTTTACTGTGAGAAGCCCCTGGCCCTGTCGGTGGAAGAGGCCGAAACTCTGGCTTTTCTGGCTGAACGCAAAAGCCTCCTGCTCTGTAGCGCCCCTGCCAATGGTCTGAGCGATGCCTTTGCCCTGACACGCGCACTGATGGAAAAAGGGGAAATCGGCCGCCCCAATCTGGTCTATGCGGAAATGGACGACGGACCAGTCTTTAGGGGCAACTGGCAGCAATGGCGCAGCCGCTCGGGCGCACCATGGCCGGGCCTGCATGAATTTGAAGTCGGCTGCACGCTTGAGCACGCGGGATATTCACTCAGCTGGCTGTATGGGTTGTTTGGGCCAATTGTGCATGTTGCCGCATCCTCCGCCCTGACCTTCCGCGACAAGGGCGTTGGTAGCCACCCGCTGGGGCCGGATTTTTCTGTCGGCTGCCTGACCTTCCGCTCCGGTGTGATTGCTCGGCTGACAAGCGGGCTGGCCGCCCCGCGTGACCGCTCCATGACCATCCTGGGGGACAGAGGAGCCATAACAATACGCGACCTGTGGGACAACCGCTCGGCCATCACCCTGCTACGCAACTACCGGCGTACCTTGCTGGATATTCTGACTGATGGGTTAGAGAACAAACTAGGCCGCAAACTGCCGGTACGTTTTGAGCGTGGTCGCTCTGTCCGTTACCCCAAGCAGGAGCAGATTGCCCAGGTGCCGCCCTATCCATCCAAAATCGACTTTGCACGAGGTATTCAGGCACAGGCCGAGGGTATTCGGTCCGGACAGGCTCCTGTCTTCTCCGGTCGTGTTTCCCTGCATCTGACAGAAGTCATTCTGGCCCTGAGCAACGGGCTACACGACCATACCGTTAAAAATTTACCCTGAGAGAGCTGCTCAAAAACAGCGTCTGAAATCTTTTTTCTATTTTTAACAAACGATTATTTTGAAAGCATCTTTAAGAATCTTTACCCCCGGCCACAACCGGGGGCTGAGCCCGCACCTGCTCCAGAATACGCAGGGTTTCTATACTGTCCGCCAATGACATAGCAGGGCACGCCCCCTTGCCTTCGGCCACAGCCTGACTAGCCGCCGCAATTTCAAATTGCAGACCATAACCGTCAAACCCACAGTCATACCGACGGACACCTGGCAGCCAGAGTCTTTTAGCCACTTTGGAAAAGAACCTTAAAGGGCCAGACCCCAATGGCAGCAAAGATACGCCCCACGCAGGCAACGACCCAAGCACCAGCAACTGGCGGCTGGAAATACAATGAGGCTGTACAACCAGCGTCCCCTTGCTGCCTTCGATCATAAACAGGTTCGTACCATCCCGATCAAAGCCGCAGGTCAGATGGGCTTCCACCGCACCAAAGCCGAGCACCATCTCCGCGGCCTTGTCCACGCCGCTTGGTGCTGCCCACCAACGCCCCCGCACCCGATCAGGGTAACCCAGAAACGACAGAGACAGCGAAACCAGATAGACCCCCAGATCAAGCAGGGAGCCACCCCCCTGCGCCGGATCATAAAAACGGCTTTCAGGATCATACGGGTGCACAAATGCCAGATCAGCCCGAATACGCTTTATGCTGCCGATTGATCCTGACTGTATTGTGCTTTTTACCAAATCCATGACTGGCAGAAAACGTGACCACAGGCCTTCCATACAGAATGTGCCCTGCTGCACAGCCAGAGCGGACAGACGTTTGGCATCATCCACCGTATTCACAAGCGGCTTTTCAACCAGAACACCTTTACCACCAGCAAGGGCTGCCTCTGCCATGGCGTAATGCGTTGCATTGGGTGACGCGACGTAAATGGCCTGCACGGCAGGGTCCTGCACCAGCGCAGCAACATCCCGACACACATGGCCACCATGCCAGGCAACAAAAGCCGCAGCCCTGTCGGGCGAGCGAGATGCAACCGCCGCCAGAAATGCACCGGGCACATGGGCCATGTCCTGCGCAAAATGCTCGGCAATTGTGCCCGTGCCAATAATACCCCAGCCAACCTGCGGCACCCCCGGCCTGACACCTTTATGATCCTGCGCGCCCACACTCATGCCCTGAGCCCCGTCTGCTTTGCCACCATACGCCCTACTCCCTTGCCTCAAACCGCTGCATCACTTCCCAGAGAGCCATCGCAGTGGTGGAAACAGCCATACCCATCTAGCAGACAAAACAAAAAATACATTAGCCGCAACAGCGTGAAAGATTTATACTATGGCCTGAAATTCTTAATTCCATACCTGACCGGACACCATCTTGCTCCTGTTTATGATGGGCCTTCTGGGCCTTTTCTTGCTGATAGCCGTCAGCATTCTGATTTCCCTGTCGGAAATTTCCTTTGCTGCCGCCAGGGAGGCACGCCTGCGCACCCAGGCCGAAGGGGGCAACCGCAAGGCTCAGGCGTTTCTGGCCCTCCGCCGCAACAGCGGACAGGTTATGACGGCAATCCAGATCTGTCTGAATGGTGTGGGTATTCTTGGCGGTATCGTCAGTTCCGAGATGTTGACCCCCCCGGTCTCGCAATGGCTGCTGGACTGGCGCTTTACCCCCTGGTGGGCACAAAATCTGGCCTCCACTTTCAGCTTTATTTTTGTCACCAGCGCCTTTGTGCTGTTTGCCGACCTGCTGCCCAAGCGGGTAGCCATGAACAGCCCCGACAAGGTTGCCCTGTCTGTGGGCTGGTTCCCTCGGGTTGCGCTGAAAATCCTGTATCCCTTTGTTCTGATTTTCTCCCATATTTCCGACGCTTTGCTGCGCGCTCTCAAAATCCCTGCGGCATCAGCGGTTGAGCCTGTCACGCCGGAAGACCTGCACGCCATTCTGGCCGCAGGCACGGCCTCGGGTGCCCTGTTGCAGCAGGAGCACCAGATGATCGAGAACGTTCTGGCCTTGCAGGACCGTTCTGTAACATCCGCCATGACCCCGCGGGATGAAATTGTCTTCCTCGATATTCAGGACACCACAGACCATAATTACGACAAGGTCCGTGCCGCCCCGTACTCGCGCTATCCGCTGTGCAACGGTGGGCTTGATAAGGTCATTGGCTCCATCCGTGCGGAGGACGTTCTGGCCTCGGTTGTTGAGCCCTCCCTTGCCAACAACACAGTCCGCAGCCACAGCAACCCCATAGCCCGCATGCGCCGCGAAGTGCTGTCGGTGCCAGAAACCCTGAACCTGTGGGACACACTGGCCCAGTTTGACAGCCATGGCACCGGCTTTGCCCTGATTGTGAACGAATACGGGCTTATGGTCGGGCTGATCACCTTTAAAGATATTATGGGTGTGCTTATGGACGGACTGGCCAGCCCGTTTGAGGACCAGGCCATTGTCCGCCGGGACGAAAACTCCTGGCTGGTCGATGGCGCTGCCCCCATTGGAGATGTCATTCGGGAATTGCAGATTATTGATCTGCCGACCCATGAACTGTTTGACACCATCAGCGGTTTTATTACGCACCGCCTGCGCCGCATGGCCCGCAAGACAGACCGTGTTGATGCCGCTGGCTTCCGGTTTGAAGTTGTGGATGTGGACGGTTTTCGCATCAACCAGCTTCTGGTTACGCGTATGGACAACAAACTCTGATATCCGCACAGGTTTTTATCAGGACACTACACAAACAGGCCCGGCACCCCATGCTGCCGGGCCTGTTTGCTTACTACCTGTTGATCAGCAGGAATACTCTGACACTGACCTGCTCTGTCGCTCGGCCCCTTACCCTGTAGCCTGTGCCAATATGCTCCTTTGCAAAGCATCGTAGGCACAACGTGAACAGCACTTTCTCCCGCACTTGCGTAAAGTCCATTCTGTCAACAGGCTCTATGTTTATGCCGTCATGCTGCGCCCCCCCGCTCACTTCAAATAGAAACAGGCCGACTGCAGTTTTCTGCACGTAAAATACAAGGGAACTGTCATAACGCTGCTGTCAAAGTTCCAGAACCAAGCACCTGAACTTGGCAATCAGGCTTTTACATCAGGGTAATCTTGTCTTTGCGGCATTTGATTGAAATCAAAAACAATCAACTTGAAAAGGAGTTCTTTTTTACAAGGCCTTTTCAAGACAGCTTTTACGGCAAGACCACACAACTTAATCCATAAAAAACGGGCTGCTCCCTGCTGGAAGCAGCCCGCAATCTAGCCGAAGCAACTATGAAATATGGTGTCAGGCTATATTAGAACGCAGCCTGCACACGAGCTGCCAGCGAGTTGCCGGTGCGGCCATAACCATCCAGACCGTTTGCCTGACCATTGCCACTGACGATGAAGTGGTTGAAGTCCAGCATGAAGCGGAAGTGACGGTTGGGGTACCAGTTCAGGCCACCAGACCACACGGTCTGCTGGTTGCCATGCACACCAGCGGCTGTGTCGTTCAGGTTTGCAACGCTGTAACGGCCGGAGATTTCAAGTGCACCCCACTGGCCATGTGCGGGATCGAATTCATGTTCGACACCCGGTGCGCCAAATGCAGCTTCCTTGATGTTGTAAGCACGCGGCTTGCCGAACAGGGTGTAGTTGGCTGCACCATAGTAGCCTTCAAAATTGGCTGTCTGGCGCTGTGCTGCGTTGGCAGCGTCGTTCCCGCGGGTAACACCAATGTGGTAGTATTCACCCTTCAGCACCAGTCGCTTCCAGCGGAAGCCCAGTTCCGGACCAGCAGCCCAGACAGAACCGACGTTGGGGATGGTGCCACTGCCCAGCAGCTTGGTCTGGGTCAGGTTAACTTCAGGCGTATCAGCAAAGGATGTGGTACGGCCACTGGCATTCTTGGCAACCTTGAAAGCCGAAATGGCGGAAATACCGACATGCACGTCGATATCCTTGGAGACATACGGACGACCGGCAACGCGGAAGGTCGCACCCGTCTGGCTGTCGGTGATACCGTAAGGATAGGTGGAGGTGGTGCTGCTACGCGCACCAAAGCTCTGCCCGGTGAAGTAACCGGCAATCCACCAACGCTTGTCGTAATGCAGGCCACCAACGCTAAAGCGGGCGTCACCAGCAGCAATGTTACGAACGATGTTGGTAATGACGGGGCGTTCCATCATTTCAAAGTCGTTCGAGCTTTCGGAATCTTCTTCCGTCACGCGCGGCTGGAAGTAACCAACTGTCAGAATGGTGTTGTGCAGACCAGCGTAGTTCAGGTTTGCTTCATACAGGGTCTGGTCGGTTGTTGCACCGTCTGCACCACCGGCACCAAAGTCGGGAGTCACATTGGCCACCCAGTCTTTGTAGCGGAAGGTGAACGGAATACGCATACGGCGGGAGTTTTCTGTCAGACCAGAAAAGTCACCCTTGTGTTCGCCAGCACGCGGAGACACGCCCATGAAGCCACCAAAGTCTTCATGGAAGGCAAGACCGACGGAGAACGCATATGCGCCGTCTTCAGAAGCAATGGTGAAGCGGCCTTTGGGAAAGCCCACGCGCATACCACCAATCTGCACTTCTTCGTCCTGTGCGGACGCAGCGCGGAAGTCTTTCCAGGACATGGCTTCACCACGATCCGACGGCGGTGTGCCAACGCCAGACAGAGCAGCCACATTCTTACGCGGTGCCTGTTCCCCGAACTGTACGCCAGATTCGTAGGACGAGGACGCAATGCGCGACGCATGCTGGCCATGGCGACCTGCAACTTCGTTCACACGCGTGTTCAGATGCTTCTGGTTGGTTTCGCTCGCAGCCAGCTGGTGCTTCAGGGTCATCATTTCCCGGCGCATCTGCAACATTTCAGAGCGCAGCGCGTTAATCTGTGCGTCGTCCGAAGATGCGGCCTCCGCCACGACAGGAGCAACACCAGCAAGCAAGAACGAAGCTATAGACGGGTATAAAAGTTTGCGACGCATCAGGGCCATTCCACAACAAAAAACGGTGAGCGATGAATACCGTGTCGGCCATTGCCTGCGTGTGACGCTTCAATGATGGTTGCATGACCATCGCATGAAAAAAGCGGCCTTGTTCTGCAGACCGCTTTTTCCAGCGTACACGGTATCTTAATTGTTAAAACAGTCCGTGCTGTCTATTACTTTCCGCTCTTCCAAGCAGAGAGGATGCTGTCCTTGACTGCGCCCGGCAGGGGCACATAGTCCAGCTTGGATGCAATGCTGTCACCGTTCTTGAAGTCCCACGCAAAGAACTTCTGAACAGCGGCATCACGCTCCGGGTTACGGGCGGGCAGCGGCACCAGCACGTAAGTTGCAGACACGATCGGCCAGGCGTTCTTGCCCGGTGTGCCCAGCAGACTTACAGCGAAGTGAGAAGCGTTTTTCCAGTCAGCACTTGCTGCTGCTTCGGAAAAGCTGCTCAGGCCCGCGGCCACATCCGTGCCAGCACGGTTGCGCAGGCGCACGGTCGTCAGGTGGTTGCGGCTGGCATAGGCGTATTCGACATAGCCGATTGCGCCTTCGGTGTTCCGCACGGTTGCAGCAACGCCATCGTTACCACGTGCACCCAGGCCACCCGGCCAGTTGATGGAGGTGCTGGCACCCTGGTTCTGCTTCCAGCTGGCAGAAGAGTCAGCCAGGTAGGAGGTGAACACAAAGGTCGTGCCCGAGCCATCAGCACGGTGGACGGAAGCGATGGCAGCGTCAGGCAGCTTAACACCGGGGTTAAGAGCTGCAATTTTGGGGTCGTTCCATGCCGTGATGTCACCAGCGTAGATACCGGCAACAACTTCACCGCTCAGCACCAGGGCATCAGCCTTGATACCGGGGATGTTCACAACCGGAACAATACCACCCATGACGGTAGGGAACTGGAAGAGCTTGCCCGTTTCCAGCTTGGCGGCGTCCATCGGCGCGTCGGATGCGCCAAAGTCCACGGTGCCAGCAAGGATCTGGTTCTGCCCGGCGCTGGAGCCAACGCTCTGGTAGTTAACGGTTACACCGGTTTCCGCCTTGGCGGCAGCACCCCATGCTTCATAAATGGGAGCAGCAAAGCTGGACCCAGCACCGGTCACACTTTCGGCACGTGATGCCACAGGGAGGGCTGCCAGAAAGCACGTTACTGCTGCCAGACACACTCCGGACCTGACTGAAAGACGCATTGTTGGATTTATCCCTTTAACAATGAAGCTTGCGACCGCATGCCGCGCCCCTGTTCCTTAAAGGAGACAACCCAGGAAAAGTGTGATGATTTCGGGACAGTTACGTTGCTATTTTATTACAATCCCCAGCCGCCAAAGGCAGCCATATCCGGCATGTCGTGCCCTGGCCTACAACACTTTCAATCGCCAGCCTCCCTTCATGCCGGGCGATGACATGTTGTACAATAGCCAGACCCAGCCCACTGCCCTGCACACTGGCCGCCGTGCGGGCCACACGGTAAAAACGCTCTGTAATACGGGGCAGATGGCGGGCGGAAATACCCGGCCCCGTATCAGCAACACTCAGCACGACACCGGATTTGGAAGGCCAGCCCACATCGGGCTTGGCGCGCTCGCACCCGACTGTAATACGCAATGTCTGCTCGGGCTGCCTGTCCTTGGTAGCCAGACCATATTTAAGCGCGTTTTCCAGCAGGTTCATCAACACCTGCAAAAGCTGGGCAATATCCCCTGCCACAGCAAGATTCTGGTCTGCCACAGGCTGGACATCCAGAATGACATCCTTGCCCGCCACCAGTCCCCGCGCTTCATCACTGAAGTGTTGGAACAGTTCAGACACAACAATAGTGTCACGCGGGCGGTGATGTTCCTGCATCTGCACGCGCGACAGATACAGCAGACTATCCAGCAGGCGCTGCATGCGGCGGGCCTGCGCGGCCATAATGTCCAGAAACTCCTTCTGAGCTCCGGGGTCGTCCGCTGCTGGCCCTTGCAGGGTTTCTATAAACCCCAGCAACGCTGCAAGAGGGGTCCGGAGTTCATGGCTGGCAAAGGCGACAAAATCCGTATGCTGCTTTTCCGCAACCACAGCCTCGGTCTCGTCATGCAGGGCGACAAATACCAGTGTGATCTGCCCGCCCGGATTTTTGCTGTATACTTCTGGCAAAAATGCTGCTGGCACAGTCTTTTTCAAAAACAGCGCCCTGACCACACGCGGCTGTGGCACGTCCAGCACCACCACGGCCTCGGTCGGCTGTGTGGTTTCCTGGCTTTGTGCTAGCAGTTTTTCCACCTGACTCTGAAACGCCGGGTGGCGCACAATACTGCCAATGCAGTTTTGAAACTGCCTGTTGGCTTCAGGTGAAATAATGCACGGCAGGCGGGTCTCATTCAGCACCAGAGATGCCGCAGGCAAACAGGCCATTACCTGTTTGAGCAGCATTTCCGGCGCTGTTGTGGGGCGTTTCTGTGCAATGGCAGGTTGCCGCCGGGCAGCCAGCCCCAACAGTCCACGCGACCAGACCAGCCCAGATAGCGCGCAGCCCCCCACAACCCCGTAGGCCGCAGCCAGCCAGGCCTGCATGTCAGATTCCTTCCAGACGTCCCGGAGCCAGATCACTCCTGATCGGCGGTTTTATCCAAAGCATAACCACGGGCACGCACGGTACGGATCAGGTCGCTCTCATCCCCTTCATTCAGGGTCTGGCGCAGCCGACGGATATGCACATCCACTGTCCGCAGTTCAACGTAGGAACTACGCTCCCAAGCATGCTTGAGCAGTTCCTCACGCGAGAACACCTGCCCCGGATGCAGCATCAGAAATTCCAGCAGCCGGTATTCTGTTGGCCCCAGAGACAACAGCCGCCCGTTACGCTCCACCTTGTGGGCCACGCGGTCCATTGTCAGGTCTTCAAACTGGATGGTCTTGTCTGGCGGCGGCAGGCGACGCAGCATGGCTTTGACACGCGCAAACAGCGTTTCCATACCAAACGGCTTGGTCAGATAATCATCCGCGCCGGTATCAAGCCCACGGATGCTATCTGCTTCCTCACCCCGTGCGCTGAGCATGATAATCGGCAGGGTTTCCGTGCGGGCCTGGCCACGCAGCCTGCGGCAGACTTCCAGCCCGGAAATGCCCGGCAGCATCCAGTCAAGCAACACCAGATCGGGCCGACGGTGGCGCACCTGATCGAGCGCTTCCTCCCCATCGGCAGCGTGGCGTACGGTGTAGCCCTGTTTTTCGAGATTATAACAGATCAACCGAGCGAGCGCCGGATCATCCTCTATCACCAGAAGGTCTGGCTTCTGCATTCCTGTTCTGCCTCATTCATATCTTTCCACAGGATATGACTTCCCGATTACAAAAGACAACTCCTCCCTGCCCTGTGGGAGGATACAAAGAGCACGAACAGCTTAAAATCCTGCCAGTTCCAACACTCACAGGCTTTGTGAAATTTTTATGAAGCACAAGGAAGACTTTAAATTGGAGACAAAAAAGCCTCCGCCACAAGGCGGAGGCTTTTTGCACCAAGACCGCTAAAAAGAAGGATCAGCCTTCAAAAGGGTCCTGCATCAGAATGGTATCGTCACGGTCCGGGCTGGTGGACAGCAGGGTGACGGGCGCACCCACCAGTTCCTCAATCCGGCGCACATACTTAATGGCCTGAGCCGGCAGGTCAGCCCAGCGGCGTGCACCGTGGGTGGTTTCCTTCCAGCCTTCCATGGTTTCATAAATCGGGCGGATACGGGCTTGAGCCGCCGGTGCGGACGGAAAACGCTCGGTCGGCTGGCCATCCAGTTCGTAACCAACACAGACACGGATTTCATCCAGCCCGTCCAGCACGTCCAGCTTGGTCAGAGCCAGACCGTTTACCCCCCCGACACGCACGGCATGGCGCACCAGCACGGCGTCAAACCAGCCGCAACGGCGCGGACGCCCCGTCACCGTGCCGAACTCGTGCCCGCGTTCACCCAGCCTGCGGCCGGTGTCATCAAACAGTTCGGTCGGGAACGGGCCTTCACCCACGCGGGTGCAGTATGCCTTGGCAATGCCCAGCACAAACCCGACTGCCGCCGGACCAATACCAGCCCCAGTCCCTGCATTGGCCGCAACCGTGTTGGAACTGGTCACAAACGGATAGGTGCCATGGTCCACATCCAGCATGACGGCCTGTGCGCCTTCAAACAGGATGCGGCGGCCCTGCCTGCGGGCATCGTCCAGAATATCCCACGTCGGGGCCATGAAAGGCAGCACCTTGGGGGCGATTTCCAGCAGGTAGGACAGCAGTTCTTCCTTGCCAAAAACAGGCGCACCCAGACCTGCCAGCAGGGTGTTGTGGTGCAGCAGAAGCTCATCCAGCTTCCAGTCCAGCGTTTCGGGCTCGGCCAGGTCGCACAGGCGGATCGCACGGCGGGCTACCTTGTCCTCATACGCAGGGCCAATGCCACGGCCTGTCGTGCCGATCTTGCGGTCGCCACGTGCGGCCTCACGCGCGCGGTCAAGTGCGCCATGGACAGGCAGGATCAACGGCACGTTTTCCGCAATCCGCAGGGTTTCGGGCGTAACAACCAGCCCCTGTGCCCCAATACGGCTGATTTCAGCCAGCAGTGCCTCTGGGTCCACTACCACGCCGTTGCCGATAATGCCCAGCTTGCCGCTGACAACGCCCGAAGGCAGCAGCGACAGCTTGTAAACCTGATCGCCGACAACCAGCGTATGCCCTGCGTTGTGGCCACCCTGAAAGCGCACCACCACATCCGCGCGGCTGGCCAGCCAGTCCACGATTTTTCCCTTGCCTTCATCACCCCACTGGGTGCCGATCACGGTTACGTTGGACATGGATGGTCTGCTCCTGAAAAGTCTGCCTGCTGGCCGGAAAAAAAGGGGTGTGCGCGGGTTAAGCTGCGCGTCAAGACACGGCGGCGCATGTCGCGCCGGAAAGGATATGGGCGCACCCAAGACGGCGTGCATCCTCCAGCGCCTGCGCGCCGGTGGTAAAACCGCCAATTGTGGCATAGCCCTGCTGGCGCAAACGCGCGGCCTCCGCCTGGTCTGCATCCTGTGCCAGATAAACACGCGGGCGCGCCGGAGCGGGTGGTGTCAGCCTGAACAGCACATTGGGCCGGAAGGTCAGACCACAGGCGGGCTCATCATCATTACACAGGTAGCGCCCACCCCGGCCCAGTTCTTCCGAACGGCCAACGGCAAACAGGGTCACGCATACACCGGTATGATATTTCCAGCCCCGGAACTCCACCGGGTCCACGGTCATGCGCAGGTCGGGGCAACGCTCCCTAAGGGCAGCCACCGTATCAATCAGCCGATCAGCAATGGCACGCGCACCCGGTAGCAGGGTGATCTGTGCCAGTTGAGCAACCGCATATTCCGCCGGGCCACTGGCTTCCAGCAGGGCAATCAATGTGGAGGCTAGCGCCCCGCCGTGTTCGGCCACGGCAGCGGCGTCCTTCCTGTCCAGTGCGCGCAGTACCTTGGTACGCTGGGCATCGGGCAGACCGGCCTCTTCCAACAGGGCGGGAACAAGCGGGGGCATTGTCAGGTCAAAGGAGACATCACGCACGCCAAGGCGGCTCAATGCCTCCGCCCCAACAGACATAACCTCGGCATCAGCTTCGGGCGTGTCCAGGCCGATCAGTTCCATCCCGGCCTGCATGACTTCGCGACCGCTTTCCTCCGCCGCGACGGGGGCCACAACCACACAGGTACCCGCGTAGGAAACACGCAGCGGGCGCACCACGCCCCGGGCACGGGTTGCCGCCATACGGGCGATCTGGGGCGTAATGTCGGGCCGCAGCACCATCATGCGCCTGCTGTCGGGGTCCATGACCCGGAAGCTCTGCTCGGCAAGGGCAGCACCTGTGCCTGCCAGATAGGTTTCCTCAAACTCCATCAGCGGAGGCCGGACGCGGTCATAGCCGTGCGAGGCAAAAACATCCATCAGCGCAGCAACACCCTGTGCCTCGGTGCGGGCATCGGGGGTCAGCAGGTCAACAAAACCGGCCGGCAGCAGGGCCGGGCCAAAGGGCAGGTCTTCGGTCATGCACCGGGCTATAGCATTCCCTGCCCTGCCCGTCATGTCTGCAAAATTATCCTGGCCACCCATTCCGCTGCTCCGCCTCAAACATCATTATGCGTCAGCAACGCCGGGCAGTGTTTCCCACCCCGCGCCAATAACACTCAGTACCCTCCGGCCCACCCCATCGGACCGCAGCACAATCAGATTCCTGTCCTCCAGCCAGCCCAGAAGGCGACGGGCACGGCCGTTGGATGCCGTGCCATAAACACGGGCAATATCAGCATCCGCCGGGCAGGGCTGCTGTTCGATCGCTGCACGGGCGAGGAACAGAAACACCCCTTGCAGGTCCTCCGGCAGGCCAGCAGCCAGGGATTCGGCCTGCTGCCAGTCCGACGATTCTGATAGGTCGCGGCTTACCCCACTGCGGGCCGTTGCCAGCAGGCGGCCAAAGCGGCGCATGTCCAGCGCATTACGCCCCAGGCCCGCAATACGGCACCGCACCAGAAAGTCCTGATACAGGACAGGGGCCGGGCGAAATGCAGCCTCCTCATCACCCAGCATATCGCGCAGGATGGCGGCCATCCCGGCCTCACGCTCAGCCTGCGAGGTCGGGGTCTCTAGCTCGTCCTCCGGCTCGGCCCGGTTCATCTGGGCCTCCCCATGAGCCGCAAGCTGGCTGAGCAGGTCGGGCTGAGGCACGGGGGCTGGTCTGCGGGCGCGGGCTGGCATGTCCTGCGCGGCTACGGGGGCCAGAATAAGATCATGCACCGGGGCTTCCGGCGGGGCAAAGGGGGCCAGCACCGGCCCGGCCGAGCGGCTGTCTGTTTCCACCACCCCGATCCGCACGACCGATGGCCGACGGCACAGGGCCGGGCCAAGGGCGACAAAGGTGCCCCGCTCCAGGTCGCGGAAGGATTCGGCCTGACGGCGCTCCATGCCCAGCAGGTCGGCTGCACGGGCCATGTCGATATCCAGAAAGGTACGACCCATCAGAAAGTTAGAGGCCTCGGCCGCAACATTCTTGGCCAGCTTGGCCAGCCGCTGGGTCGCAATAATCCCGGCCAGACCGCGCTTGCGGCCTCGGCACATCAGGTTGGTCATGGCCCCCAGAGACTGACGCCGCGCCTCGTCCGAGACTTCCCCCGCTGCTGCGGGGGCAAACAACTGGGCCTCGTCCACCACCACCAGCACCGGGTACCAGTGCTGGCGCGGCACCTCGAACATACCGCCCATAAAAGCGGCGGCCCAGCGCATCTGCTGGTCCGCGTCCAGCCCTTCCAGGTTCAGCACGACCGAAGCCCGATGCACCCGCATGCGCTCACCCGCTGCATGCAGGGCCATTTCGGAATGGTCGGCAGCCTCTATCACCAGATGGCCGAATTTTTCGGCCAGGCTGACAAAATCCCCCTCGGGGTCAATAATGGCCTGCTGCACCATGCGGGCCGACTGCTCCAGCAGCCGCCGCAGCAGGTGGGATTTGCCAGAGCCGGAGTTGCCCTGCACCAAAAGTCGTGTGGCGAGCAGTTCGCCAAGGTCCATCTGTGCCGGGCCACCCCCCGGCACATCCCCCATCGTAATCATGCTGTTCATGGTGTGAGGGAATACCGCCTAGCCCCGCCTTCCTGCAACCAGTCCAGCACGCCATGGGCCGCAGCGCGCCCTGTGGCAAGGCAGGCGTGAAGCAGGTAACCGCCGGTCGGGGCTTCCCAGTCCAGCATTTCCCCCGCCACGAATACACCGGGCAATGCACGCAGCATGTAGCCTGGGGTACAGGCCTGCCAAGCCACCCCACCGGCTGAGGAAATAGCCCGCCCGATTGCCGCAGGAGCCCCCAGCACCACCGGAGTGGCTTTGATCCGCGCGGCAAGGGAGTGCGGGTTTTCAGGCAGCAGCCCACCCTCACGCAGCAGACCAATTGCTGCTGGCGACAGGCGGAGCGCCTTGCGGAGGCGGTTTGACAGGCTCTCCCGCGCGCGGGTGCTAGCCAGTCTGCTGGCCAGTTCCCCCACATCCATTTCGGGCCGCAAATCGCACAGCAGCGTAGCCTGTCCATGGGCCTGCACATGTGCCCGCACAGCAGCGGAAAGAGCGTAGAGCGCTCCGCCTTCCAGCCCTGTCTCGGTAACCATCAACTCCCCGCGCACCCGTTGACCACCAAAAGTCACAGCCACAGGTTTAAGGGGAGCACCAGCAAAACGCTGGCTAAAAAGGGACGACCACGCCACCGTAAACCCGCAGTTGGCGGGTTGCAGGGGGGCCACATCCACCCCGCGCGCCTGCAACAAGGACACCCAGCCACCCGTAGCCCCAAGCCGCGGCCAACTGCCGCCCCCCAGAGCCAACACCAGAGCTTCGGCCTCTATATCCTGAGGGGGGCCAGCATCGCGCGTGTTCTGCACGACAGGCTGGCCTTGTGTGTTCCATCCCAGCCAGCGGGTATTGGCCGACAGGTCCACCCCCAAGCCCCGCAGGCGCTCAAGCCACGCACGCAGCAAGGGGGACGCCTTCATGGCAACAGGAAAGACCCTGCCGGAAGACCCTGCAAAACTGTCCTGTCCCAGACCAGCCATCCACTGGCGGATATCCTCCGCCCGCCAGGCATCCAGCGCAGGCCGCAGCCAGTCTGCTGCCGGGCCATATCTGTCACATAAGGATGCATGCGATTCGGAATGGGTAATGTTCAACCCACCCCGCCCGGCCATCAGAAACTTGCGGCCAAAGCTGGGCATGGCGTCGCACACACGCACGGCACACCCTGCCTGAGCCAGAACCTCCGCCGCCGCCAGCCCCGCCGGGCCACCCCCGACGACACAGACGCGCGGAGCCACCATTACACCAGACGCACAGGCAACAGGGTCATGCCCCTGCCCTGCCAGCAGCCCGCACGGCCTGAGCCAGACCTTCGATCTGCTTCAAAACGCTAGGGAGTGTCTGCTCGGTTGCCTGCCCGTTGGCATCCAGCGTGCCTGCCAGAGTCGCCAGCAGGGCAGACGCCACAACAGCGCCATCCGCAATTGTTGCGGCCTCGGCAGCCTGTTCTGGCGTGCGTACACCAAACCCGATGGCAATCGGCAGGGATGTTGCCGCCCGCAAACGGGGGATAGCGGCGGACAGGTCCTGCGCGCTGGCCGAACGTGTACCCGTTATGCCGGTAATACTGACATAATAGACAAAGCCAGATGCATGAGAGAGCACATAGGCCAAGCGCTCATCCGTCGTTGTCGGGGCCACAAGGCGGATGATGTCCAGCCCGGCCTGCGCGGCTGGAGCCTCCAACACATCGGCTTCCTCGGGCGGCAGATCAACAAGGATGATCC
Organism: Acetobacter vaccinii; assembly: GCF_008365315.1. NCBI lineage: Bacteria > Pseudomonadati > Pseudomonadota > Alphaproteobacteria > Acetobacterales > Acetobacteraceae > Acetobacter > Acetobacter vaccinii. The sequence continues at coordinate 534,698 of NZ_CP043506.1, forward strand.
CGTCCACACCCGCGGCTACGGCATCCGTGCAAAAACGCTCGTAACCATAGGCCTCCACCGGATTGACGTATCCCATCAGGATAACCGGCGTTGCCTCATCCGTCCGGCGGAACTCCGCCACCATGGACAGGACACCCGCCAGTGTCGCACCAGCCCGCAGACCGCGCAGGGCAGCCGCCTGGATGACCGGACCATCTGCCGATGGGTCGGAAAACGGCATGCCAATTTCGATCAGGTCCGCCCCGGCGGCGGGCATGGCCTGAAACAACGCCTGTGATGTTGCCAGATCGGGGTCAAAAGCTTCCAGATACGGGATAAGGGCACCACGCCCCTGGGCGGCAAGTGCTTGGAAACGCGCGGCGATACGGCTCACAGTTCAACCCCCAGATGGCTGGCGACGGTAAAGATGTCCTTGTCCCCCCGGCCCGAAAGACAGATGACCATGACCGTATCCTTCGAGAGGGTTGGGGCGGTGCGGGCGGCGTAGGCAACGGCGTGGGCCGACTCCAGTGCCGGAATAATCCCTTCCATCTGCGTGCAGAGTTCGAACGCCTTGAGGGCTTCCTCATCCGTGGCACCGACATACTGGGCGCGGCCTACGTCATGCAGCCAGGAGTGTTCCGGCCCGACACCGGGATAATCCAGCCCGGCACTGATGGAATGGGCCTCGTCAATCTGCCCGTCAGCGTCCTGCAACAGATAGGTACGGTTGCCGTGCAGCACACCGGGGCGTCCACGCTCGATGGACGCCGCCGTCTTGCCGCTGTCCAGCCCATGGCCTGCGGCCTCGACCCCCACCAGTTGCACTGACGAATCGTCCAGGAAGGGGTGGAACATGCCCATGGCGTTGGACCCACCCCCGATAGCCGCCACCACAATGTCGGGCAGGCGGCCTTCGGCCTCCAGAATCTGGGCGCGGGTTTCGGTGCCGATCACGCTCTGGAAGTCACGCACCATGGCGGGGTACGGGTGCGGCCCGGCCACAGTCCCGATAAGCATGTAGGTGTTGGCAACATTGGCCACCCAGTCACGCATGGCCTCGTTCATGGCATCCTTGAGAGTGCCTGCCCCTGATGTAACCGGCACAACCTCGGCCCCCAGCAGGCGCATGCGAAACACGTTGGGCTTCTGCCGCTCGACATCGGTCGCACCCATGTAGATGACGCATTCCATGCCAAACAGAGCACAGACCGTAGCCGTAGCAACACCATGCTGACCGGCCCCGGTTTCGGCCACGATCCGTGTCCGCCCCATGCGCCGGGCCAGCAGGATCTGCCCCATGACATTGTTAAGTTTGTGTGACCCTGTGTGGTTCAGTTCCTCACGCTTGAGGTAGATGCGCGCACCCCCCAGGCGTTCGGTCAGGCGGCGGGCAAACCACAATGGGCTGGGGCGGCCCACGTAGTCCTTGAGGTAATAGTCAAGCTCGCTCTGAAAGGTGGGGTCGGCCTTTGCGGCCTCGTAGGCAGTGTCCAGTTCCAGCACCAGTGGCATAAGGGTTTCTGCCACAAAACGCCCGCCGTAGCGGCCACCAAAATGCCCTCTGTCATCCGGCTGGTGCCGGAAGGAATTGCCCTGCCCCTGGGCCGCTGCGGGCTGTGTCAGCTTAGCCATCGCCTGTTTCCGTCGCTCCTCTACCGCCATGCCAGACCCGGCCAGCGGGCCTGGCCAACGGGCTTAACAGATGCAGGACTGGCTTGCACAGCCCCGTTCCCTGCGATCTTGCCAGAATACAACAGCCTGCCGCATAGTCCTGCCCGCGCTGGAGCCCGTACGGCCTGTCTTTACCACGGAGGGGAGGCCGCCGGGCCTGACCTGACAGACCGAGGAGAATCGTATGTTCCTGGCCCACAGGCCCGGCATGACGGCACAGGCCGTTGGTACACCGCAGGACGCCGAAGGCGCGACCTGGCTGGACCTGCTGGACCCCACCCCACAGGAACAGATTCTGGCAGAACAGCTTTGCGGCCAGCCCCTGCCCGCTCTGGCTGACCTGAATGCGATTGAAAGTTCATCACGTATCAGTGTGCGGGGTGGGGCGGCTTTTCTGTCCTCCCCCCTGCTCAAACGGAACGGGCCGGAGTTCCAGACGACACCTGTCGGCTTTATCCTAAGCGAGAACAGGCTGTTCACCATCCGCTTTCAGTCCTATCAGGCGTTTGAAACCGTGGCCCAGCTTGTGGCGGCACATCCTGTTACACCCGCCACACCCCCAGCGCCGCCAGCAACACCCGAAGGGGAGCAACGCCCTGCTGCCCCGCTTGCCCTCAAGGCCGGGGAAATCCTTGTGGCGTTGATCGAAGCCATTGTGGACCGTCTGGCGGACATCCTAGAATCCGTGGGCGACCTGCTGGATACGCTCTCGCGCGATATTTTCCGCCCACCATCCGCCAGCCAGCCTGTCCGCAGCATGGCGCTGCGCCAGAGAGACCTGCTACAACGGGTGGGCAACTCCGGCAGCCTGTGCTCACGCATGCGCGATACATTGCTGGGTTTTGAGCGGATTTCCCTCTTCCTGAGCGAAAGCCGCAAAGTAGCAGCCTCGGCCCCGGCGGCCGGGTTTTCGCTCAGCACACGCCAGATCAGCATGGCCGAGCCCCCGCCTGACCCGCAGGCCAAAGCCGCACCCTACACCCTGCCCGGCGCGTTACGGACGCGCATTGCCACGGTCAGCCGCGATCTGTCATCGCTCGAAGCCTATGTCTCGCAGGCGCAGGACAAGGTTGAGTTCCTGCTTGATGCGACTCTGGGTTTTATCAATATCGAGCAGAACGGTGTCATGAAAATCCTGACCGTTGTCAGCTTCATCGGGGTAGCCCCGACGCTGATTGCGGGGATATATGGCATGAACTTCAAAGACATGCCGGAACTGAACTGGAGCTTTGGCTACTGGTATGCTCTGGGCCTGATGGCCGCGACCATTGCCCTGCCTCTGGCGTGGTTCTGGAAGAAGGGCTGGCTGGGCGGCATCAAATAAGCCACGCCCTACCCCACGCACCAAGCTGGCCTCCTGCGCGGCACTACGTCTTTATCTTGACAGAGGGGGCGCACATCAGCACAATGCGCGCACAAGCGGCTGGCTGACTTCACCTGCCCAGCACTTTTCCTATATGTCTGGTTCTTGCCGTCTTACCACCTGTCTATCGGGTGGCAGAGATGGCCGCTCCATCAGAGCGTGTCGCCACTTTGTCAGGCGCGAAAGACCCCGACCTTCCCCTTCTGAACTTCTTGCCAGTCAGGGCATGTCCATAATGCATCTTGCGGAACTCAAGGCCAAGTCTCCAGCCGACCTTCTGGCCTGCGCTGAAGACCTGAATATCGAAAACGCCTCATCCCTGCGCAAGCAGGACATGATGTTCGCCATCCTCAAGACCCTGGCCGACAACGACCAGGCGATTTATGGCGAAGGCACGCTTGAGATCATGCACGACGGGTTCGGATATCTCCGCTCGCCCGAATCGAATTACCTGCCCGGCCCGGACGACATCTATATTTCCCCCACCCAGGTGCGGCGCTTTGGCCTGCGCACAGGTGATACGGTGGAAGGCCAGATTCGCGCCCCGCGTGATGGCGAACGCTATTTCTCGCTGCTCAAGATCAACACGATCAATTTTGAGTCGCCCGATGCCGTGCGCCACCGCATCAACTTCGACAATCTGACGCCGCTGTACCCCGAGCGCCGCCTCCAGATGGAAGTGGAAAGCCAGGCCACAGCCCCAGAACCCAAGGCTGAAAAAGGCAAGAAGGGCGCACAGAAGGACTTTACCCCGCGGGTTATCGACCTTGTGTCCCCCATCGGCATGGGCCAGCGCGCTTTGATTGTGGCACCGCCCCGCTCGGGTAAGACGGTGATGCTGCAAAGCATTGCGTCCTCCATTGCTGCAAACCACCCCGAAGTCTTCCTGATCGTTCTGCTGATTGACGAACGGCCGGAAGAAGTGACCGACATGGCCCGCTCCGTACGCGGCGAGGTTGTGGCCTCGACCTTTGACGAGCCCGCACACCGGCATGTGCAGGTGACGGAAATGGTGCTGGAAAAAGCTAAACGCCTTGTTGAACACAAGCGCGATGTGGTGATCCTGCTCGACTCCATCACTCGTCTGGCCCGCGCCTACAACACTGTCGTGCCCTCATCGGGCAAGGTGCTGACAGGTGGTGTGGATGCCAACGCCCTGCAGCGCCCCAAGCGCTTCTTCGGTGCGGCACGTAATATTGAGGAAGGCGGCTCGCTGACCATTATCGCCACCGCGCTGATCGACACCGGCAGCCGCATGGACGAAGTGATCTTTGAAGAGTTCAAAGGCACCGGCAACTCCGAACTGGTGCTGGACCGCAAGCTGGCCGACAAGCGTACCTTCCCAGCCATCGACATCACCAAGAGCGGCACCCGTAAGGAAGAACTCCTGGTTGACCGTGCCACCCTGTCCAAAATGTGGGTGCTGCGGCGTATCCTGGCCCCGATGGGCACCATGGACGCCATGGACTTCCTGCTGGACAAGCTGAAATACAGCAAAACCAACAATGACTTCTTTGAAGCCATGAACAACTGAGGACGGTCACACCGTCCACATAACGGGGCCAGATGGCCCCGTTTTTGTATGCAGGCTGTTACGCTTTGAGAATCCGCAGCACCACGCTGCCGTCATCCTGGGCTGCATCTGCCAGCAGGGTGTGCCCCAGCAACTGGACCGAGCGTGTTACATTCCTGTGAGGCTCCTCCCCCATCAGCCTGACAACCAGCACCTGCCCTGCCACCATCTGGTCCAGGGCCAGGCGTACCCGCACAAAGGTCATGGGGCAGCGGTCAGCTGTAATGTCCAGCGCCCTGTCCTTCTGCACGGTGGACACCCCCCCTGAAAGACCACCTGGGCTGGAAAAATCACTGCTGGACATGGGGCAAATAGTCTCCATCGCTTGACCCGCAGGCTCGGGTCTGTCTTTTTTGCACCATAAGCCTGCGTATTTCGCCTTGTAAAATTGGACAAACACGTCCGACTTCGGCTACCTGAAACAGAGAGTGTAAAGTGATAGCATGAGGCAGGGTTTGTGACCTTGAGGGTACAGGCGGCAGAATCCCGGATCGAGCAGCTGTGTATCGAACACGGCCTTAAAATGACCGGACAGCGGCGCGTTATCGCCCGCGTCCTATCGGAAGCCGATGACCATCCCGATGTTGAGGAACTGTACCGCCGTGCGCTGGCGCTCGATTCCCGCATTTCCGTGGCAACAGTGTACCGGACGGTACGCCTGCTGGAAGAAAAAGGGATTCTGGAGCGTCGTGACTTCGGGGGTGGGCGTGCCCGCTACGAAGCCACGGAAAACGGACGGCACCATTACCATCTGATCGACATCAACAACGGTAAGGTTATCGAATTTGAAGACCCGGAGCATGAGGAACTGATGAGAAAAATCGCGGACCGTCTTGGGTTCGAGTTTGTTTCCATGCGTCTGGAACTGTTCGGGCGGAAGAAAGCCCCCGTTGAAAAGGCAGCCCCCGCTGCCTCCACCACAAAGGGTAAAAAGGCATGAGCGCCACCTCCCGCAGTGGTGGCGGACTTTCAGCCCTCGACCTTGACCGCACCAGCTTTCCCGAACTGCACGGCGGCAGCCTGAGTGTCCGTATTGCGGAAACCGATGATGAGCGCGATGCCGCTCAGGCTCTGCGCTACCGGGTGTTCTATGAAGAAATGGGAGCCAGGCCCGACGCCGAAACTCATGCCCTGAAGCGTGATATCGACGAATTCGATGCCGTGGCCGACCATCTGCTGGTCATTGACAACGCCATTGCCTCCGACGCCCGTGGGGTTATTGGCACCTATCGTCTGGTGCAGGGGGATGCAGCGGCCAAGATCGGTCGTTTTTATTCCTCCAGCGAATATGACATTACCCCTTTGCAGGAATTCCCCGGCAGGCTGCTTGAAGTCGGCCGGTCCTGTGTGGACAAGAACTACCGTGGCCGGGCCGCCATGCAGTTGCTGTGGCGGGGCATTGCCTCCTACATCTTCCTGCACCGAATCGACCTGCTATTCGGCTGTGCCAGCCTGCCCGGCACCGACCCGGACCGTATTGCTGGTGAACTGACCTACCTGTACCATAACCACTTGGCCCCACCCGCGCTGCGTGTGCATGCTCTAGGCGACCGCCGTATAGAAATGCTGCGGACCGACCCCCATACGCTCAATGTGCGTAAATGCCTTGCCGGCCTGCCCCCTCTGATCAAGGGTTACCTGCGGCTTGGTGGCTACGTGGGTGATGGTGCGGTCATCGACCCCCAGTTCAACACCACGGATGTTGCCATTCTGGTGAAAAGTGAACTGCTGGCCGACAAATACTACCGCCATTACGAACGCCGCCTGCGCGACGCACTGGACTAAGCACCCGACCAGCCCTGTTTTTCCGCCTGCCGGTGCCAGTCATCCGTATTCAGGCGGATGGTTCGGGGCCAACACAACGAAAACTCCATGACCCTGCCCCGACTCTCCCTGCGTCCGTTCTTGTCCAAGGGCCGGTTACAACGTGCAGGCCGTATGCTGGGGCTCGGGGCGCTCACCGCCCTGGCCCTGCCGCCTGTGCATTGCCTGCTTGTGCTGCTGCTGACCTTTGGTCTGTTCGGCCGCATGCTCAATACAGCACGGGATTGGAAACAGGCTGCATGGGCCGGGGCTTTTTTCGGCTTTGGGTTTTATACAGCCGGGCTGTACTGGCTGGTCAACGCGGTGCTGATCCGGGCTGACCAGTTCTGGTGGTTTGTCCCGTTCCCCTCCATGGGGTGCGCGCTCATTCTGGCACCCAGTGTCGCAGTGCCTGCTGCCCTCAGCCGACTGCTCCCCGCTGGTCTGGCCCGCCTGAGCCTGTTTGCCGCTATGTGGACCCTTGCGGACATGAGCCGGACATTTCTGTTCAGTGGTTTTACCTGGAATGGTCTTGGCACCAGCGTGGCTATCCCCGGCTTGGCGGGCGATATGCTGATACAGCCTGCCGCATGGATCGGGCAGGATGGCCTGACCTTGCTGCTGATGCTGCTGGCCATGCTGGGCGGATCTGCCCTGCTGGACAGTCTGCCTGCTGCATGGGTGCAAAAACTAGGGGCAAACCCGGCACCTGTATCATCCCCCCCAACACGCCGTCTGGTGCTCGGCGGTGGGGTTTGCATTCTCGCGCTCTGGGTCGGGCTGGGAAGTTGGCGCTACCTGAGCGTCAAACCCGTGGGGGAAGCTGGCCCCATTGCCGTAATCGTGCAGGGCAATGTGCCAGAAACCGACAAGGTCGGCCGCCGCAACCCGCGTGACATCTTCATGCGTTATCTGCGCCTGACCCGACAGGGCGTGGACCAGGCACAAACACTCCAGGCCAGCCTGACCCCAGATGGCGGACAATACAGGCCGATTGTTTTCCTCTGGCCGGAAACATCCTTTCCTGGCTACGACCTGTTGCAAGATAGCCCCCGGGCTCGGGCTGTCATTATGGAATGGGCGACAGGGGCCAATGCCGGACTGATCGGTGCGTTGCGGCGCGACACAAACGGTCGCTATCGGAACGCCATGTTCGCCCTTGCCCCCGATGGCGTGGTGGAGGCCATTTACGACAAGGCCCGGCTTGTACCGTTTGGCGAATATCAACCCCCTTTCCTGCCCCTACAGATTGTCCCGCAAGGCGGCATGGCCGCAGGACCGGGCCCGCAGACATGGCATCTGGCGAACGTGCCACCCGTTGGGCCATTGATCTGCTACGAGGTGATTTTTTCAGGCGATGTCACAAACAGGCACGACCGCCCCCGCTGGCTGGCCAATGTGACCAACGACGCCTGGTTTGGAAACAGCGCAGGCCCACGCCAGCATCTGACCTCTGTGCGGCTCCGTGCTGTGGAGGAAGGCCTGCCCGTTGCCCGCGCGGCAAATACTGGCATTTCAGTCAGTTATGATGGCCGGGGCCACCTGCTGGACAGGCTTGGCTGGGGTCAGGCGGGCACACTGGTCACAGCCCTGCCTGCAGCCCTGCCCTGCCCTCCCTTTGGGCGGTATGGCCAGGTAATTCCGCTCCTGTTATGTGCCTTGGTGATCGGGCTGGCTACAGCCACCAGAATCTTTAAGAAAAATTAAATTATGGATATAGACCAAGCACATCAACAATAAAGCCTAACCTGAAAAATAATTCATTCTAAATAACTCAAAGTTTTTTTGTCATAGTAATCTATTGCCTCTATAATTATCGTCTTGTCGGAATCGAATCTTTTCCTTTTCTCTCCACCAAATGAGGAAAAAAGTTCCTGTCGTGGCCTCAACAGAATGATCAGATGACTGAAAGTGTCACGATGTACTCACGCAACAGTTCTGTCGATGCCCATGTTGGCCTGCGCATTCGCCTGCGTCGGCTCCAGCTTGGGCTCTCTCAGGAAAAACTGGGAGAGGCTCTGGGCGTGACATTCCAACAGATCCAGAAATATGAGCGTGGGGCCAATCGGGTTGGGGCATCGCGGCTATACAACATGGCCAACGTGCTGGATGTACCGATCAGCTTCTTTTTTGATGACATGCAGCCCGGCAAACAGGCTCAGCCCATAACACCTTCGGCTGCTGCCTTTGCAGAAAAGCGTAAAGCTTTTGGGGCTGCGCAGCCCTGTGGTGATGAGCAATCCCTGCTGGCGCGCAAGGAAACGCTGGATCTGGTCCGTGCCTACTATCGTATCCAGCAGCCCGCTCTGCGGCAAAAGGTGCTGGAACTCATCCAGTCCATGACGGACGAGACCCAGAGCAAACCTTTCTGAAACCTCTTATGGCAGCACAGTCACTGCACTGCCATAAGAGCCGCATCAGCTAAGGCTGAACTTCATCAGAAGCTCTGATCGTCACCGCCCCAGTCACCACCGCCAAAATCACCACCAGCATCCCCGCCGCCCCAGTCACTGCCAAAGCTGGAATCCGGGGCCGCGCCACCACCTGCAAACGGGTCGGATGCGGCATCACCGTAGTTGTTGATAATGGTGTCCCCACCCGTAGGGGCTGCACCAAAGCCACCCGCCGCAGCATCATGATGGCCGCTGAACAGGCTGGTCAGGGCATTGGCCGCCAGCATACCACCGGCAACACCTGTTGCCGTTGTCAGAGCACTCCCCAGAAAGCCTGAACCACCCTGGAACATGCCAGGGCGCATACCACCGGGCATGGGCTGGGGCTGATACTGCGGTGCGGCTGTGCCGGGGTTGCCGCCCCAACCCGGAGGCGGTGCCGACTGCTGCGGCTGCTGGGCAGACTGCCCGCCCCCAAACAACCCACCGAAAAAGCCGCCGGACTTCTGCTGCCCGGCATTCCCCTGCTGTGCGGCCTGCACAGCCTGCTGGGCCTGCTGCAACTGCATCTGCAACTGCTGGATACGGTTCTGAGCCTGCACCAGAGCAGCCTCCTGCACCACAGCCATCTGGGTAATCCGATAGCGGGCTTCAGGGTATTTCTGGAACTGCTGGGCAATCAGCTGATCAGCCTGCTGGTCAACCGGGGGCAGGCTTGGCTGCGTGCCGGGCACGCTGGCAAAGCTCCCCTGCTGCACACCACCAACGCGGTTGAAAAATTTCTCGATAAGATCGCGTTCCTCGTCGGTCATTGCATACCTTCCTGCCCACACCGGGCGCATGATGTTTCAGCCTGCCTAGCAGGACAGTCTGTCCAACATGTGGCGCGCCTGCCCGCTGATGGCAAGAGCCTACGGTATGACAGTCTCCCTTGCCTGACAGCCTCCCTTCCCCCTGCCGCCATGGAACTGTAAGAGTAAGCGTACAGGTAGGCCCATGCGGGCCTTACTGACCGAACCGATACACATACGCGGAGTTTTTTCCTGACCATGGACCCGGCGTTTCCCCGCCCCACTGGGCGGCCTCTTTCCTTTCAGGACCTGATCCTGACCCTGCACCAGTTCTGGTCCCGTCAGGGGTGCGCCATACTCCAGCCCTATGATCAGGAAGTCGGCGCTGGCACGCTTTCCCCCCACACCACGTTGCGCGCACTGGGCAACAAACCGTGGCGCGCAGCCTATGTGCAACCGTGCCGCCGCCCGTCCGATGGCCGCTATGGGGAAAATCCCAACCGCCTGCAGCATTATTATCAATATCAGGTTCTGCTGAAGCCCACACCGGAAGAAAGCCAGAAGCTGCTGCTGGACAGCTACCGCGCCATCGGGATCGACCCCGACAAGCACGACATCCGCTTTGTGGAAGATGACTGGGAAAACCCGACCATCGGTGCCTGGGGCCTTGGGTGGGAAGTCTGGTGTGACGGGATGGAAGTCACCCAGTTTACCTACTTCCAGCAGGTTGGCGGTATTCCGGTCAGCGTGCCCTCCACCGAGCTGACATACGGGCTGGAACGCCTGGCCATGTATGTGCAGGGCGTGGAAAATGTGTACGATCTGGACTTCAACGGAGCAGGCCTGACCTATGGGGATGTGTTCCTGCGGGCCGAAAAAGACTACTCGCGCCACAACTTTGAATTAGCCAGCACTGAAAAACTGCTGCGCCACTTCGCCGACGCCGAAAAGGAAAGTGTCGCCCTGGCCGAAGCCGGCGTAGCCCAGCCCGCCTACGACCAGTGCCTGAAGGCAAGCCACCTGTTTAACCTGCTGGACGCCCGCGGTGTGATCAGTGTCAGCGAACGGGCATCCTACATCGCCCGCGTACGCACACTGGCAAAACTGTGCTGTGAAACCTGGCTGGCTGGCGAGGACCAATAACACCATGCCTGAACTGCTGATTGAACTCTTCTCTGAAGAAATTCCCGCCCGCATGCAGCAGCAGGCTGGCGAAACCCTGCTGCGCCTACTGGCCGAAGCCCTAGCCCCGCTTGGCCCGACCAACGCCACAGCCTACACCGGCCCGCGCCGCATTGCCGCCAGTCTGACTGTGGCTACCGAAGTCCCGGGCCGCACAGTGTCCGAACGTGGCCCGCGCGAGGGTGCCCCCCCCAAGGCGCTGGAGGGCTTTACCCGCAAGCATGGCGTTACCCAGGAGGCCCTGACCCTCAAGGACGGGTTCTGGCTGCTGGAGCGGGAAGAACCTGCTCTGGCCGCGCCACAGCATATTGCAGCTGTACTGCCCGAACTGCTGCGCCGCTTCCCCTGGCCCAAATCCATGCGCTGGGGCGCTGGCAGCAGCTTTACCTGGGTCCGCCCCCTGCGCCGCATCCTGTGCCTGCTTGATGGGCAGGTTGTGCCCTTTACCCTTGCACAGGGCGACGACACCGGCCATGGCCTGCAAGCCGCAGACCTGACAGAGGGGCACCGCTTCCTCAACCCCGGTGCTGTGGCTGTCACCAGCGCCGCACACTGGCAGGAAACCCTGCGCGCACGCCATGTCATGGTGGATGCCGCAGAACGACGTGAGAGCATTACCTCTGCCCTCAACGCGCTGGCCACCAGCGAAGGACTGAGCATTGTGCCCGATGCCGGGCTGGTGGAGGAAGTTGCCGGGCTGGTAGAATGGCCCGTACCTTTCCTTGGCCAGATTGACGACATCTTCATGGACCTGCCGCCCGAGGTCATGCAGGTGTCCATGCGCGTCAACCAGCGCTATTTTGCACTGCGTCAGGCCGACGGCAGCGCCGCATCCCGCTTTGCCTTTGTTGCCAACATCATCCCCAGTGATGATGGCGCACTGGTCGTAGCCGGGAACGAACGCGTGCTGCGCGCCCGCTTTGCCGATGCCCGGCATTTCTGGGATCTGGACCGCAAGCGGACACTGGAAAGCCGTCTGCCCCTGCTGGACAGCATTACCTTCCACGCCCGTCTTGGGTCTCAGGGTGAACGCGTGCGCCGCACCGTACGCCTTGCCGGACTGATTGCAGGCATGACAGGGGCACCCGTTGCCCTGTGCGAGCGCGCAGCCCTGCTGGCCAAAACCGACCTGACAACCGGCATGGTTGGGGAGTTCCCCGAACTCCAGGGCGTCATGGGCGGCTACTACGCCACGCATGATGGTGAGGCGGCAGAAGTCGCACAGGCCATAGGGGAGCACTACACCCCACGCGGCCCAGGCGACACCGTACCCACAGCCCCTGTTGCTGTCGTGCTGGGTCTGGCCGACCGGCTGGACATGCTGACAGCCTTTTTTGCTGCTGGTGAAAAACCATCAGGCTCGGGCGACCCCTTCGGTCTGCGCCGCGCAGCCCTGGGCATTATCCGCCTGATCCGTGAAAACGGACTGCGGCTTGATCTGGTCAAGCTGTTTACCCTGGCAGCGGAAGCCCTGCCCGCCGACCTGCGTGACGCCCCCGACCTTGCCCTGCTGCCGCAGTTCATGGCCGAACGCCTGCGCGTACAGCTCCGCTCCGAAGGGGCACGGCATGACTGCCTTGCTGCCATCTCGGTTGGCAATACAGACACGGATATCGTCCGTCTGCTGGCCCGCGCACAGGCCCTGCAGGCCATGCTGGAAACGGAAGATGGAGCCAACCTGCTGGCGGCAACCCGCAGGGCCACCAACATCCTGCGAATTGAGGACAAGAAGGACGGGCCGCATGAAGGCAGTCCCGACCCCGCCCTGTTCCAGCAGGAAGAGGAACGCGCCCTGTTTGCAGCCCTTGAGCGGGTTGAACCAGCCGTGGAAGCCGCCTTTGCGGAAGAGAAATTTACCGACGCCATGCGTGAGGCCGCAAGCCTGCGTCAGACGCTGGACAGTTTCTTTGCAGAGGTCACGGTCAACGCGCCAGAGGCTGCCCTGCGCCTGAACAGGCTGCACCTGCTGTTCCGCCTGGTGCGGATGATGCGGCTTATTGCCGACTTCAGCCAGATCGAGGGCTGAAAAACCACTCTGCCCGGTGTTTGAGCACCGGGCAGATGTTTAACATTCCATTCTTGCTACTTATTCAGACCATGACCCGGCACAACGCCATGGTCAGGACGTCGATCGCCCGCCGAAAAAGAGGCTGATCACCAGCAGAATAACAAAAATGAACAGTAAGGCCTTGGCAATTTCCGAAAGCCCGGAGGCCATGCCATGAAACCCGAGCAGGGACGCAACCAGGGCAAGGATCAGAAACAGCAGAACCCAGCGTAAAAAGGCCATTGGTTATCTCCGCTTCGCCACGCCAGAAAGGCGGGTGGCTTTTTGGATAGACCTTGTTAACGCATGAAAGCCGGGGGAGTTCTGCCCCCTTTGCTCATACTGACCATTACGCTGGCATTGGTCACAGAATTTTCAATGTGTGGTGGGCACGCCAATCACATCATAGCCCGCGCTGCCTGCGGCAGGACCGGGTGGGGGCGCATTGCCGACAACAATTGGCACCATGGTTTCCATCGTCGGGCCAAGTTCCCGCGCACTGATTGCCGTGCCCATGGCCCCGTTGCTGCCCGTACCGACAGCATAAAGCTCCTGCCCCGGCTTGAGCATAGCCGCAACACGTGTGGCTTCACCCGGTGCCAGATGAACCAGCGCATGGTTTTTAAGGATAACACCCGCAACCTGCCCGCCCATGGTGTACAGCGGCATCCAGATTTCACCATGCAGTACCAGATCCGACCCTGCGATCATCTCCGGGGAATGCTGGGGCATGCTGATAAACGTGTCACGCACGCTGCGGCCTTGAGCGCTGGTCACTTCAAATGCGCGGATAATGGGCAATGTCGTGCTTTTAAGCCCGCGCACCTGCACGGTATCACCAGGTTTGGCCAGCCCTGCAAAGGCGTGGCCTTCCTCTGGGGTGACAAAAACCTGCTCACCACTCTCCAGCACAAAACCTGTCACCGCACCGTTGGGTGAGAGCAGGAACTGGACAATCTTACCCGTAAAAACACGCAGGGGGCTGAGGTCATAAACCCCCTGGCTGGCAATTTCCCCAGGGCTGAGCGCTGGTGGCTGGCTATGGGCCGCCGGTTTGGGTGCCGCCGCATGGGCCAGAGGGGTAACAGCACAGGAAAACGCCAGCAGGGCTGCTGGCACAAAAGACTGATGGCGCATCACTCAACCGATAACAAAAGCACCGTTCCGCCATCAATAATGGCGGAACGGGCAATGACATGAGATTCGGTTGATATACTCGGCCATGAAAGGCCTTTCCCGCAAGAGCGGGAAAAGCGTGTCAGTGGCGGAAATGGCGCATACCGGTAAAGACCATGGCAATCCCGGCGGCATCGGCTGCGGCAATCACCTCATCATCGCGGATGGAGCCACCGGGCTGGATCACAGCCGTTGCCCCTGCGGCAACAATGGTTTCCAGCCCGTCAGCAAACGGGAAGAACGCATCCGACGCAGCAACGGAGCCCTGTGTCAGCGGGGTATCCAGCCCAGCGGCACGCGCGGCCTCCCCACTTTTGGAGGCAGCAATCCGGGCTGAATCAACGCGGCTCATCTGTCCGGCACCCACACCAACGGTTGCCCCGTTTTTGGCATAGACAATGGCGTTGGACTTCACATGCTTGGCCACACGGAAAGCAAACAGAAGATCATCCATTTCCTGACCGGACGGCGCGCGCTTGGTCACAACCCGCAGGCTTTCGCGCGTAATGCGGCCATTGTCGCGGGTCTGGGCCAGAAAGCCACCCGCAACAGAGCGCACAACCAGCCCCGCTGCTGCCGGGTCCGGCAGGCCGCCTGTCAGCAGCAGCCGCAGGTTTTTCTTGCGGGCCAGAAGTTCACGCGCGGCTTCTTCCGCATCCGGGGCGACAATGACTTCGGTAAACAGGGTCGAAATTTTCTCAGCCGTTTCCGCATCCAGCATGCGGTTCAGGGCGACAATGCCGCCAAAGGCCGACACCGGGTCACACTTCAGAGCCTGATCCCACGCGGCGGACAGCGTCGGGGCAACAGCCACACCACAGGGGTTGGCATGTTTGACAATGACCACCGCCGGGCTGTCAAATTCGGCCACAGCCTCAAAAGCCGCATCAGTATCGTTGATGTTGTTGTAGGACAGGGACTTGCCCTGCAACTGCACAGCCGTAGCCACACCCGGCCGGGTGCTGCCATCGCGGTAGAACGCCGCCTGCTGGTGCGGGTTTTCACCATAGCGCAGGCTTTCGGCCTTCTGCCCGGCCAGAATAAAGCGGTCAGCTAGGGGCTGGCCTGCCTGCTGGGCAAACCAGGCAGCAATGGCGGCATCATACGCAGCCGTGCGGGCATAGGCGGCACCAGCCAGGCTCCTGCGGAAGTCAAGCGACGTGCCACCATCGCCCAGCGCGTCGATCAGACCTTCGTACTGGGCCGGATCGGTCAGAACAACAACATGGCCATGGTTTTTGGCAGCCGCACGGATCAGGGCCGGGCCGCCGATATCAATGTTCTCGATGCAGGTTTCCGCATCCGCGCCAGATGCAACCGTCTTTTCAAAGGGGTAGAGGTTGACGGCAACCAGATCGATCGGGGCAATGCCGTGCTCTTCCATCTGCGCCAGATGGGCTGGCAGGTCGCGGCGGCCAAGAATGCCACCATGGATCTGCGGCACAAGCGTCTTCACCCGCCCGTCGAGAATTTCGGGGAAACCCGTGTGATCAGACACTTCCGTAACCGGCACACCTGCGTCACGCAGGGCCTTGGCGGAACCGCCGGTGGACAGAATTTCCGCACCCTGTGCGCTCAGCGCCCGGGCAAGGTCAAGCAGGCCGGTCTTGTCGGAAACAGAAATAAGAGCGCGCCGGATAGGCAGCGGTGTCTGGCTCATGGGGAGACCTTTCGCACGGCAAAAACGGAATGGGGCTAGCTGGCCACCATGTCATATGCGGGAAAGCAGCCAGAAAACCCAGAAAAACGAAGACACCCGCCTTAGCGGCGGGTGAATGTCCAGTAAAGCGGCTGACGGCCCGCCGCGATGGCCTTGGCCTCGTAACGGGTGGGGAACCACCCTTCCGGCCTGACAGTAGCGGGTTCAGGCGCGTCAAAATACGGTTGATCGGCCATGACCTCACGCACCCAGTTCTGGTAGGTCGGGTCGTCACTGGCCACACGCCAGACAGCACCGGGTTTAAGAACACGGGCAACGAGCGCCACGTTCTGCGGGTGCACAAAGCGCCGTTTGGCGTGCCGGGCCTTGGGCCAGGGATCTGGGAACATCAGAAACAACCGGTCCAGCACGGCATCGGGCAGGGCCCTGAGCACCAGACGGGCGTCATCATCCCATAGCCGCAGCATGCCAGGCACGGGGGCTGTTGCTTCCTGCCCTACCGGCACCAACCGGCTCAGCAGGGAGCACAGACCATTATGGAAAACTTCCGAGGCAACATAGCCAACGTCGGGGTGGGCCTGGGTCTGGGCCAGAACGTGCTCGCCCCCACCAAAACCCACCTCGAACCAGATCTGCTCTGGTGCCTTGTCAAACACCGCCGCGATCTGCGCCGCCCGCTCCAGCGGAAAGCGCATACGGGGCAGTGTTTCGTCCAGCAGTCGCTCCTGACGGGGGCGAAGCGGGTGGCCGCGCTGGCGGCCATACAGGCGCTCCGGTGGGGGTTTGACATCCACCGTATCAGGCTGACCGATAACCGGCTGGCCCTTGTCCTCCGTCATGATCGCTGCCTGCCCTCTATTAGCGCTTCAGCGCGGTACGCAGGGCGTCGACCAGATCGGTACGTTCCCAGGTAAAGTTATCCAGCGCATCATCAGGCGTACGGCCGAAGTGGCCGTAGGCAGATGTCACCGCATAGATCGGGCGGTTCAGGCGCAGGTGCTTACGAATACCGCGCGGCGTCAGGTCCATGACCTCACGCAGGGCTTCACCCAAGCGGGCTTCGTCCACATCCTTGCCGGTCTCGTCCAGGTCAACATAGACAGACAGAGGATGAGACACGCCAATGGCGTAGGAAAGCTGGATGGTGCAACGGTCGGCCAGACCGGCAGCAACTACGTTCTTAGCCAGGTAGCGGCAGGCATAGGCAGCGGAACGGTCCACCTTGGTGGGGTCCTTGCCGGAGAATGCGCCACCACCATGCGGGGCTGCACCACCGTAAGTGTCCACAATGATCTTGCGCCCGGTCAGGCCGCAATCCCCATCGGGGCCACCGATGACGAACACGCCGGTCGGGTTGGCATAAAATTCGTTCTCAGGCGGCATCCAGCCTTCGGGCAGGACTTCACGCGTCACATCCAGCAGGCCGGCGCGCAGGACGGACTGGTCCAGCCCCAGATCATGCTGGGTGGAAATGACGACAGACGTTGCCCCGACCGGGCGGCCGTTGACGTAGCGCAGGGTCACCTGGCTTTTGGCATCGGGCTGCAGGCCTGCCACGCGGGAGTCGCCAGCGCGGCGCAGGTCGCGGATACGGTGCAGAATGCGGTGCGCGTAATACAGCGGCGCAGGCATAAGAGTATCGGTCTCGTTGGACGCGTAACCGAACATGATGCCCTGGTCACCAGCGCCTTCGTCCTTGTCGGAGGTGCTGTCCACGCCAACGGCAATGTCAGCGGACTGAGCATGCAGGTAGTTGGCTGCATCAGCCCGACGCCAGGAAAAGCCTTCCTGGTCGTAGCCAATGTCCTTGACGGCTTCGCGCGCCAGTTCAATCAGCTTTTCGGACGTGACAGAAGCCGGGCCACGCACTTCGCCCGCCAGGACGATACGGTTGGTGGTCACCAGCGTTTCACAGGCGACACGGGCTTCCGGGTCTGCTGCAAGATACGCATCCAGAACAGTATCGCTGATCCGGTCAGCAACCTTATCGGGGTGCCCTTCGGAAACGGATTCCGAAGTAAACAGAAAATCGCCGTCTTTACGCATGGTGGTGCCGTTCGCCTCACGGTGAGTGAAAAAGGAAACAGGTGACCATCCCCACACAACAGGGGACGGCACCGTATGACGGGATACTAGCCAATGGTCAAGGGTGTTCCCACCCCCCTTACCCCACGCCCCGGCGTGCAGGACTCCACACCCGGAACGAGGCCATAACGTAACAATTCCGCCACCAAAACCTTTACAGGGGGGGCAGACCCAGCACGTCTTCCATGCCGTACAGACCAGCCGGACGCCCCGCAACCCAACGGGCTGCCCGGACAGCACCGGTGGCGAAAATGCGCCGGTCAAAGGCCCGATGTGTCAGGGTGATCTGCTCATCCGCAGAGGTGAAAAGCACTTCGTGCTCTCCCACAATCTGGCCACCACGCAGGGCTGCAAAGCCAATGGCACCGGGGCTGCGGGCACCGCAATGACCATCACGCCCGCTCTCGCGCACATCCGCCAGTACCACGCCACGCCCCTGCGCCACGGATTCCCCAATCGCCAGAGCTGTGCCAGACGGGGCATCCACCTTCTGACGATGGTGCATTTCCACAATCTCGGCGTCGTAGGACTCGGCAGGCAGGGCCTGGCCCATCATCAACGCCAGACGACGCACCAGAGTAACGCCGGGTGAAAAATTGGCAGCATGGACCACAGCAATCAGACCAGCCGCGTCCTGCACGGCAGCCTGTTGGGCATCGGATAGGCCGGTTGTACCCAGCACCCAGGCCACGCCTGCGGCCGACAGGTCACGCGCATGGGCCACAACTGTGTCCGCATGAGTGAAGTCAATCACAGCGTCGCTGACCGTTGCCAGTTCCGCCATGGTGGCAAACAGCTTGAGCCCTGCGGGCAGGCCTGACGCCTGCTCCAGCTGGCGAGTGGTCCCACCGGCAACTTCAAGCCCCGCAGCCTGTACTTCCTCGACCAGCAGACGGCCGACACGGCCGGTAATTCCGGCAATACCAATACGCATCGGGCTTATTCCGTCCCTTCAAAGAAATCACGCACGCGGCGGAAAAAACCGGTGTGTTCGGGGCTGTGTTTGACATCCTCCCCGGCTTCTTTCTCAAACTCTTCCAGCAGTTC
The DNA here is from genome assembly GCF_008365315.1 of Acetobacter vaccinii. Lineage (NCBI taxonomy): Bacteria > Pseudomonadati > Pseudomonadota > Alphaproteobacteria > Acetobacterales > Acetobacteraceae > Acetobacter > Acetobacter vaccinii. The sequence goes on from NZ_CP043506.1 coordinate 553,471, forward strand.
ACGCTGGCGTTTGGTCAGGTGCTGGGGCGTTTCCACCGAGACCTGAATATACATGTCGCCCCGCGCGCTGGAGCGCAGGACCGAGAATCCCTTGCCGCGCAAACGGAAATGCGACCCCGTCTGTGTTCCTGCTGGGATTTTTACCTGAGTGCGGCTGCCATCCACGACGGGCACTTCAATTTCCGTGCCCAGGGCTGCCTGCGCCATCCGCAGCGGCACGCGGCAATACACATTGGCCCCGTCGCGCTGGAAGATGCTGTGCTCGGCCACCGCAACATGCACATACAGGTCACCCGGCGGCACACCATTGCTGCCTGCCTCGCCCTCACCCGACAGGCGGATACGGGTGCCGTCCTCAACCCCGGCGGGGATCTGGACAGGAACCATGCGTTCCTTTTCCACCGTCCCTTCGCCTCGGCAGGCCTTGCAGGGGTCTTTAACGGTACGGCCAGCACCATGGCAGGTCGGACAGGGCCGTTCGACAATAAAGAAGCCCTGCTGGGCCCGCACCTTGCCCGCACCATGGCAGCTTGGGCAGGTCTGCACACCAGCAGCACCATCACTGGAGCCGGAACCCCCGCAGCTTTCGCAGGCGACACGGGTTATGACCCGCACATCCTTCTGCACCCCTGCAAAGGCTTCTTCCAACGTGATTTCAACATGGGCCTGAATGTCGTTGCCACTCCGGGCCTGACCGCCACGGCGGCCACCCATCATGTCACCGAACATCTGCTCAAAAATATCGCCCAGACCGCCGCCACCAAAGCCGCTGAAATCAAATCCGCCTGGCCCTGCACCGCCGCCGCCTTCAAAGGCCGCATGGCCAAACCGGTCGTAGGCTGCACGCTTCTGCTCATCCTTGAGGATGTCGTACGCCTGATTGATTTCCTTGAACTTGGCCTCGGCTGTGTCGTCACCCTGATTGCGGTCTGGGTGATATTTCATGGCCAGCTTGCGATAGGATTTCTTGATTTCTTCTGACGATGCCGTTCGGGAAATCTCAAGAATTTCGTAATAGTCAAGCTGCGTGGCCATTGGTGTCCTCTCGAAGCTGCCCCCGCGCGAGCACAGCATCTGTCCTGAATGTAAAAAGGCGTCCGCCTTCTGGGAAGCACGGACGCCAGAAAATCAAGGCGGGGTGGCCACTCCCGCTGTCATGGCCACCCCGGTTGCGTGCGCCCGATCAGGACTTTTTGCTATCGTTCACGTCTTCAAAGTCTGCGTCAACGATGTCCTTTTCGTCAGCCTTGGCCGCACCGGCTGGCTGGCCTTCACCGGCTGCCTGCTCGGCCTTGTAAGCGGCTTCACCCACTTTCATGGCGGCCTGGGTCAGACGTTCGGTAGCGCTCTTCAGGGCTTCCGCATCGCTGCCTTCCAGAGCTGCCTTGACGGCAGCAATAGCGCCCTCGGCTTCGCTCTTGTCGGCGGCAGGCACCTTGTCGCCCGCATCCGTCAGAGACTTTTCAGTCTGGTGGACAAGAGCTTCGGCACTGTTACGGGCTTCCACCAGTTCGCGCTTGGCCTTGTCGGCTGCTGCGTTGGCTTCGGCGTCCTTCACCATCTTTTCGATGTCGGTGTCGGACAGACCGCCAGAGGCCTGGATCTTGATCTGCTGTTCCTTGCCTGTGGCCTTGTCCTTGGCGGACACGGACACAATGCCGTTGGCGTCGATATCGAAGGTAACTTCGATCTGCGGCACGCCACGCGGTGCGGCAGGAATACCGGTGAGGTCGAAATTGCCCAGCAGCTTGTTGTCTGCCGCCATTTCGCGCTCGCCCTGATAGACCTTGATGGTCACAGCGCCCTGATTGTCTTCCGCCGTGGAGAACACCTGGCTCTTCTTGGTCGGAATGGTGGTGTTACGGTCGATCAGGCGGGTGAACACGCCACCCAGCGTTTCAATCCCGAGGGAAAGCGGGGTCACGTCCAGCAGCAGGACGTCCTTGACATCACCCTTGAGCACAGCGCCCTGAATGGCTGCACCAATGGCCACCACTTCATCAGGGTTGACGTTGCGGGCCGGGTCTTTGCCAAAGAATTCCTTAACGATCTCAATGACCTTGGGCATGCGGGTCATACCGCCGACCAGGATGACTTCGTCAATCTGGGATGCGGACAGGGCGGCATCCTTCAGCGCGGCGCGGCAGGGTTCCAGCGTGCGCTGGATCAGGTCGTCCACCAGGCTTTCCAGCTTGGCGCGGGTCAGCTTGAGCACAAGGTGCTTGGGGCCAGACGCGTCAGCCGTGATGAACGGCAGGTTGATTTCGGTTTCCTTGGAGGAGGAAAGCTCGATCTTTGCCTTTTCAGCGGCTTCCTTCAGACGCTGCAGAGCCAGCTTGTCGGAGCGCAGGTCAATGCCCTGCTCACGCTTGAACTCGTCAGCCAGGAACGCGATGATGCGGTTGTCGAAGTCTTCACCACCCAGGAAGGTGTCACCGTTGGTGGACTTCACTTCGATCACGCCGTCGGAAATTTCCAGCACGGAAACGTCGAAGGTGCCGCCGCCAAGGTCATAAACCGCAACCGTGCCGCCGCTCTTCTTTTCCAGACCATAGGCCAGAGCTGCTGCTGTCGGCTCGTTGATGATACGCAGGACTTCCAGACCGGCAATCTTGCCCGCATCCTTGGTCGCCTGACGCTGTGCGTCATTGAAGTATGCCGGAACGGTAATGACGGCCTGCGTCACTTTCTCGCCCAGGTAAGCCTCGGCGGTTTCCTTCATCTTGCCCAGGACAAAAGCGGAAATCTGCGAGGGGGCGTATTTCGTGCCGCGTGCCTCAACCCATGCGTCGCCGTTGTCGCCGTTGACAATGGCGTAGGGCACCATGTCCTTGTCTTTCTGGACGGTTGCGTCCCCAAAGCGGCGACCGATCAGGCGCTTGACGGCATACAGGGTGTTGGCCGGGTTAGTCACAGCCTGGCGCTTGGCAGCCTGCCCGACGAGCATTTCACCACCTTCGGTGAAAGCGACCATGGACGGCGTTGTGCGTGCGCCTTCGCTGTTTTCAATAACTTTTGTTTCGTTGCCTTCGCGCACGGCCACGCAGGAGTTGGTGGTGCCGAGGTCAATACCAATAACTTTGCTCAATTTAAGCTCCCTTCAGCGACCCTGTCCGGCCCGAAGCACCAGACAGGCCCCTTACTCTATTGTTATTCATGCAGGTTCTGCCCCATGAACCATCAGGGCAACCCCGTAATGACAAATCAGATGTATGGTGGCGTCTGTTCTTTTTCAAGACAATGCAGGCGCCACCGTGGCAGGATTTTTATTCTCCTGCCACACTGCGGTTCAGGCGCCCTCGGACGCCTTGGCCACAACAACCATAGCGGGCTTGAGCAACCGGCCATGGAGGGTCCATGTCGGTGTCCATGCCTGCATGACGGTGCCCGGCGTATGCTCGGTGCTGGGCTGTTCTGCCATGGCCTGGTGCAGGTTGGCGTCAAACGCCTTGCCTGCGGGGTCATCACACTGGATGCCGTGCCGCTCCAGAATGGAGATGAAAGAACGCTCCGTGCTTTCAATGCCTTCGCGCATTTTGGTCAGGACATTGTCCTCACCTTCCTGCGCGGGGGGCAGGCTGGCCAGCGCACGGCGGAGGTTTTCCGCCGCCTCGACCACATCACGTGCGAACTTCTGCACGGCGTACTGGCGGGCGTCCTCCACGTCGCGCTTGGCGCGGGCGAGGAGATTCTGGTTCTCCGCCTCGGCACGCATCCATTTTTCCCTGAACTCCTCAACAGAACGTTCAAGGTCCTGGATATGGGACTGCTGCCCCCCGGCCGTATCTTCCGGGTGAGAGGCGTGCTGCTCGGCCTGGCCCGGCTCCGCCGGGGTCTCGACCTGGGTGGATTCTGTGTCGTTGCTCATACCTTACCAAGTAGGCAACACCACCGCGCGGGGCAAGACCTCTGGCCATTCCGCCACGCAGGATTTTACATCACGCGCTCCACGTGCTGAAAAAAGCGTGCGATACGGGGTCGCAGCTCTTGGCATGCCTGCGTGGCACAGCCTATTTTAGCAAGTTCGCGCCGATGGCAGGGGCAGATTAAAGGAACATATGGATGATGACTGAGCGCACCAAGCAGACAATAGCGCTGGTCGATGATGATCGTAACATCCTGACTTCGGTCCAGATGACGCTGGAAGCCGAAGGCTTCACTGTGCGCACCTACACGGATGGGGAGGCTGCCCTGCAAGGACTGACGGCCTACCCGGTCGATCTGGCCGTGCTGGATATCAAGATGCCCCGTATGGACGGGATGGAACTGCTCCAGCGGCTGCGTACACGTACCAACCTGCCGGTTATTTTCCTGTCATCCAAAAGCGAGGAAGTCGATCAGCTCATGGGCCTGCGCCTTGGAGCGGACGATTATATTACAAAACCGTTTTCGCAGCGGCTGCTGCTGGAACGCATCCGCGCCCTGCTGCGCCGCAATGATGCCAGCCGGGCCGAGGCCTCGGGCACACCCGCTGGTGGCACGCTGGTGCGGGGCGACCTGTCGCTGGATGAAATGCGCCACAAATGCACCTGGAAAGGGCAGGATGTACCGCTGACTGTCACCGAGTTCCTGCTTGTCAAAACCCTGGCCCACAGGCCGGGGCTGGTAAAGTCCCGCGACCAGTTGATAGACGCTGCCTATGGCGACACCGTCTATGTTGATGACAGAACCATCGACAGCCACATCAAGCGCGTGCGCAAAAAGTTCCGCCAGGTTGATGACGACTTCAACCAGATAGAAACCCTGTACGGTATCGGCTACCGCTACCGCGAGGACTGACCCGCAGCCTATGTCCGGCCGCCCCCGCATTCCCTTCCTCGCCCCCCTGTCACGGCAGGCGCTGGCCCTGCGCAACCTGCGTATTCCGGGGCAGCGCCCGCAGCGGAGCGTGGAGGCCACGGCTGCCTACCGGGCATCTCGCACACGGCTGATCTCCCCACTGATGCGCAGGGTGCTGCTGGTCAACATCCTGCCTCTGGCCCTGCTGGGGGTCACGCTGCTGTTCCTCAACCAGTTCCGGAACAGCCTGCTGACAACGGAAGTCACAGCCCTGCGGGAACAGGCCCGTATTTATGCCGGTGCTCTGGGCCAGAGTGCCGTGCGTGTCACCGGCCATACCCGCGGGCTGGACGGGCAGGACAAGACCTACGCGCTGGAAAGTGCGCTGGCACGCCCCCTGCTGCAACGCCTGACCGAGCCCAGCCCCAACGCCCACGCCCGCCTGTTTGGGCCTGATGGTGCATTGGTGGCCGACAACCTGTCGGACCTGTCCGACATTATGGATGCACCGCCCGAGCCACGCCCCCACCCAGCGGTACGCACCATCCCCTTCCCCCCCACCACGCAGCCAGGTCCTTACGAGCGTTTTCTGACCTGGCTCTGGGCCAGCCATAATCCGCGCATTGTCACCCTCGACAGTGATGAGGAGGATATTCCCGACCACCCGCCCGGCCCCCTGCACCAAGGTAATCCGGAAGAGCATGGTGGCCCCCGTCCGCCGCCAGAAACACCCCCCTACATCCGCCGCACAGCGCGCGGTCGGCTGCTGATTACGGTGGCAGAACCGGTCATTCACAACGGGCGGACGGTCGGGATCATCCAGCTCACACGCGTGGCCTCGCAGGTGGACCGCTCGCTCTTTGCCATTCGCTCGACCATTCTTTCGCTGTTCTTCATGGCGCTGGTGCTGACCGTGCTGCTGTCGTGGTACCTGTCGCTGACAATCGCCCGCCCCCTGCTGCGGCTTGCCGCGTCGGCCCAGGTCATGCGTGACAGTTCCGGCCGTACGGGCACCGTGCCTGCGCGCCTGCTGGCCCGACGGGATGAAATAGGGGAAGTGGCCCGCGCCCTACAGGTCAGCGCCCAGGCATTGTGGAAACGCATGGACGCCATTGAACGCTTTGCCGCCGATGTCAGCCACGAGATCAAGAACCCGCTGTCCTCAATCCGCTCCGCCATTGAAACACTGCTAAGGATTGAAGACCTGAACCAGCAGCGCAGGCTGCTGACCATCATCAACGATGATGTCCGGCGGCTGGACCGCCTGATTACGGATATTTCGGACGCCAGCCGCCTGGACGCTGAACTATCCCGCGCCAAAGCAAAACCTGTGGAAATTGCCCCGCTCCTGTCGGTTCTGGCAGAAATCCATCAGGCGACCCGGCAGGAAGGGCAGCCTGTTGTGCTGACCGATATCCGCCAGGACACAGCAGGCACCCCGCTACGGGTACTGGCGGTAGAGGACAGGCTGGTGCAGGTGCTGCGCAACCTGATTGGCAACGCCATTTCTTTTTCCCCGCCCGACGGTCGGATTATTCTCTACGCTGCCCCCAACGGCAAAACCGTGACTATTTCTGTCATGGATGAGGGACCGGGTATTCCCGAAGCCAAGCTGGATTCCATTTTTGACCGTTTCTATTCAGAACGGCCCAAAAGTGAGAATTTTGGCCAGCATTCAGGCCTTGGCCTGTCCATCAGCCGCCAGATTGTCGAGGCGCTGCATGGGGCCATCCGTGTGGAAAACCTGCATGACGAACACGGCCGGGTCACCGGCGCATGCTTTACCATCCAACTTCCCCGCGCCCAGCCACGCTGAGGTTACGGGGCAGTTGCTCAGGCAGCCAGTTCTGCGTCGCCCATGTCTTCATCATAATGGGTGACCAGCAGGTCAAACGTCACACCTGGGGCTGAACGGGGGGTATTTTTAAGCCAGATCAGCCGCATGGCGGGTGAGGCCTCGCCAAAATACTGGCGAAAAACCGGAAAACAGGCGGGAAAATTGTCAGCATCCGCAATCAGGCAGACAAGCTGCGTCACATCGCGCAGGGTAAAGCCGTACTCCTTCAACAGGGCTTCCCCCTGTTCGAACGCAGCCCGGCACTGGTCCGCCACATCCACACCCTTGAATTCGGCGGCATGCAGGTTTTTCAGCAACAGCCCGTCCACAGTCTGGCACACGCGCGGAGCGGTGGAAGCCTGACGGCTGTTACGTTCGTTTTTTCGGTTTTTCATCACAGGCGCCGTGTGTATGGCAAGCAGACCTCAACCGCAAATGGTTTCTGCCCCCCGCTGTAGCAGACCAAGCCGCGCCCTGACGTGCCAAGCCGGAATGTCAGCCCTGATGATAACGGCTTCTCAGAAGCACCGGAACTGCTCTAGACTGCGCTACCACGTTCTGAAGACACACCACCCCGCCACACCACAGGGCTACACGGCAACGCTGCCAGCCACTGAAGGGGGAATAGAGGAAGCTGCTCAATGCTCACGGCGGATGGTACGGCCGCACCGCGTCGCATTCTGCTGGTCACCGGGCTGTCTGGAGCAGGCAAATCATCCATCCTGCGGATTCTGGAAGACCTTGACCACGAGGTCATCGACAATCCGCCCCTAGGCATGCTCGATGATATTGTCGCGCGGGCCGAGCGGCCGGTGGCCATTGGCGTCGATTCCCGCACCCGTGGCTTTGACGCCTCCAGCGTGCTGGACGCAGTCGCCCGGCTACGGGTCAACCCGCACCTGCGGGTGGAACTGATTTACGCCACTGCCGATGAAAACGTGCTGCTGCGCCGCTATACCGCAACCCGGCGGCGGCACCCGCTGGCCCTGCATGGTAGCATCAAGGAAGGGATAGAGGCCGAAACCGCCCTGACAGCCCCCCTGCGGGCTGCGGCCGACCTTGTTATCGACACCACCGACATGCCGCCCCCAGAACTGCGCCAGTTTGTGGAAAGCCGCTTTAGCCCCTGGGAAGGCCATGGCAGCGAAGGGCTGACCGTGGCCCTGATGTCCTTTGCCTACCCGCAAGGGCTGCCGCGGGAGGCAGATATCGTGCTGGATGCGCGCTTTCTGCGAAACCCGCATTACGACCCCGCCCTGGCCCCACGCACCGGGCTGGAGCAGGACGTGGCCGACTATGTGGCGGCGGACCCAGACTACCTGCCGTTTCTGGAGCAGATCCACGGTATCCTGCGGCTGGTGCTGCCCCGCTTTGTGCAGGAAGGCAAAAAATACGCCACCATCGCCATTGGGTGTTCCGGCGGACGGCACCGTTCTGTCACACTGATCGAGGCTCTGGCGCGGCTTTTATGCACACCCGGCGGTATGGGCACACATGACGGAGCAAGCCAGTGGCCGATCATGATTATCCACCGGGAACTGGCCCGACAGGGCATTTACTCCTGGCGCTGGGCCAGACGGCCAGAGGGAAGCAGCCTGCTCTCACCACCTGCTGATGAGGCTGCGGAGCCACCACCCCTCACCTCCCTCTAACCCGTAAACCATCCTCCGCCTGTCAGGCGTGGCCGGTCTGCCCAGTCAGCCGGGCAGGATCAATCCTGATAGACGCCAGCGCCCTGCGCCATTTTGCTGTCTGGTCGGTGCCAAACAGCAGGTCCCGTGTCGCGGGGGCAATCAGCCAGGCATCATGATGCAGGATTTCCTCCTCCACCTGTCCAGCACTCCATCCGGCATGGCCCATGGCCAGCAGTGCATCCTTGGGACCATGACCTGCGGCAATGTCCTTGAGCACATCCGTGCTGGCGGTCAGGGTCACGTTTTCGGTCACGCTCATGCTTTCCTCCCCCTCCCAGTCGGAGGAGTGCAGGACAAGACCGTGGCCCTCGTTCACAGGTCCACCCACGCACAACCCCAAACGCCGCAGGGGTCTTACCGGAGTGATCTGCAACTGCCCCAGCAGTTCTTCCAGGTCCGGGTGGGACAGGCGACGGTTGACCACCAGCCCCATGGCGCCCCCTTCCGCCGTATGCGCACACACGTAAATAACGGCCCGCGCAAAGGGTGTCCCCTCCAGCACAGGCGTTGCAACCAGCAGCATACCCGTCAGGGATACACCGTTTTCCAACATGGCGTTGGCGGAGAAAGCGGAATGCGTGGATGTCATACCTGAAGATATGAGAAATCCTTGTCCCATTGACAAGATTAACGTCATTTTTCGTTCACTGACCGTAAACGTGGTATTTCCGCCCTTTATCCTACGCAGGCCAAAGCTGATGAACACCCTGACCCGATTTTTGAAGATACTCGACGATTACCAGATCACCGATGGCCAGAACTTCAAGCTGGATCAGTATAACCCTGACGAAGACGGGGGTTTCGGGCTGGACAAGCACGACGGCAAACGCCTGCTCAAAAAGGTTAAAACCCTGCTGCAATCCTTGCAGGAGCGCCTTTACGCCAACCAGAACCACTCCTTGCTGATTATTCTGCAAGGCATGGATACGGCGGGCAAGGACAGCACGATCAAGCATGTCATGTCCGGGGTTAACCCGCAGGGTGTGGGTGTAACCTCCTTCAAACAGCCCGGCCCGACAGAACTGCTGCACGGGTTTTTATGGCGTATTCACCTGTCCGCCCCACAGGCCGGACGGATTGTGATTTTCAACCGTAGCCAGTACGAAAACGTCCTGATCTCCCGCGTGCACCCCGATGTGCTGGCCCGCGAACATCTGAGCGGCGACACGCAATCCCCCGAATTCTGGCAGGGGCGATACAGCGACATCCGACATTTTGAGCATTATCTGGCACGGCAGGGCACGATTGTACTCAAATTCTTCCTGCATATCTCGCAGGAGGAGCAGCGCCAGCGCCTTCTGGCCCGCCTGGATACCCCGGAAAAACGCTGGAAATTCTCACCCGACGACCTGCGTGAGCGTGAGTTCTGGGACAATTATACCGAAGCCTATCAGGACGCCATTGCCGAAACTGCCCGCCCTCATGCGCCATGGACCATCGTTCCTGCAAACCATAAATGGTACGCACGGCTTGTAGTCATCGGCACCATTATCCGCGCCCTGCGCCGGTTGCACCAGGTCATGCCCCAGCCGACACCCGAGGTCATGCAGCAGCTTGATGACTACCGCCTGCGCCTGTTGAACGAAAAATAAAACGCACCGCCTGCGCAACAAAAAAGCAGCAAAACAAGGCGCTTCGGCTTTACTATATCGTCACCGCCTGATCACCCCACCAGCACCCATGCTGGTGGCCACCCCGCTATAGGACAACCGCACATGCGCCCCTTTGCATATCGCCTTGCCCTGCCCGGCCTGCTGGCCTGCGCCCTTGTCAGCCTTGCACCATATCAGGCACAGGCCCGCCGGGGCTGGGACTCGCCCCGGCCCGTGCCCGAAACCGTTGCCGCCGACTGCGACAATCAGGGTTTTCTGGCCCAGCAGAAAGACTTTGAAAATGGCGGGCACAAAGCCTCTGTGCCCGTCCATATCTGCGGCACCGTCCTGTCCGTTGCCCATACTACCAAGGAAACCCGCAGTGGCCTGCATGGGTACTTCTACCTTGCTGTCACCTCGTCCATTTCCATCCGCATTGTCACCAATCTGGATGAAATGCACACGCCCGACTGGCCATGGGTGAAAAAAGGCGACCAGGTGGAAGTTGTCGGCCGCTATTACTACGACTCCCCCCGCAAACAGGGGGTGGACTGGACACACCATGGCACAGGCCGGTCATGGCATATTCCGGGTTACGTACGGGTCAACGGCACAAAATACGACTGACCTCACACATAAAAACAAACGGCTGGCCGGAATATTCCGGCCAGCCGCCTGTGTGTGCTGAAAAACCTGAAGAAAAAAGCGCCTGATCAGTCGGCGGCTTCTTCCTCCCGCTCGCTCCCGCGTTCATCCTCGCCCGAAGGTGGCGTTGCAGGGCTGTTGTTTTCGAGAATGTCGAAACTCAGTTCCCCATTCTTCAGACCAATCTTGACGGCACCACCTTTGGCAAGACGGCCAAAGAGGAGTTCCTCCGCCAGCGGCTTCTTGATGGACTCCTGAATAACCCGGCCCAGAGGCCGCGCACCATAGAGCCTGTCGTAGCCACGTTCCGCCAGCCACTCCTTGGCAGCCGAGGACAGTTCGATCGTGACATGCCGGTCTGCCAGCTGGGCTTCGAGCTGGAGGACGAATTTCTCCACCACCTGCCCGACAATTTCCTGGGTCAGATGCACAAAGGGAATAATCGCATCCAGCCTGTTGCGGAATTCAGGCGTGAACAGGCGCTTGATGGCCTCTTCATCCTCACCTTCACGCACCTTGCGGCCAAAGCCCACGGCCTCCTTGCTCATATCCGACGCACCGGCATTGGTGGTCATGATCAGGATGACATTGCGGAAATCGACTGTCTTGCCGTTGTGATCGGTCAGGCGGCCGTTATCCATAACCTGCAACAGCACGTTATAGAGGTCAGGGTGTGCCTTCTCGATTTCATCAAGCAGCAGAACCGCATGGGGGTGCTGGTCGATGGCATCGGTCAGCAGACCACCCTGGTCAAAGCCGACATAACCCGGAGGTGCGCCCAGCAACCGCGAGATTGAGTGCCGCTCCATGTATTCCGACATGTCAAAGCGGATCAGTTCAATCCCAAGGGCTGTGGCAAGCTGGCGGGCCACTTCCGTTTTACCAACCCCGGTGGGGCCGGAGAACAGATAGTTGCCAATCGGCTTTTCCGGGTCACGCAGGCCAGCACGGGCCAGCTTGATGGCGGCGGACAGCGCATCAATCGCCTGATCCTGCCCGAAGACCATGCCCTTGAGGTCACGCTCAAGCGAACGCAGGACTTCCCTGTCATCCGCAGAGATGCTCTTGGGCGGAATGCGGGCAATGCGGGCAATAATGTCTTCCACATCCTTCAGGTTCACCGTCTTGCGGCGGCGGCCTTCGGGTTGCAGCATGCGGGATGCGCCAACCTCATCAATGACATCAATAGCCTTGTCGGGCAGCTTGCGGTCATGGATGTAGCGGGCCGACAGTTCCACCGCCGCACGGATGGCTTCGTCCGTGTAGCGCACCTTGTGGTGCTTTTCGTAACTGCCTTTGAGGCCACGCAGGATTTTAACCGCATCATCAATGGTGGGTTCGGGCACATCAATCTTCTGGAAGCGCCGCACAAGAGCGCGATCCTTCTCGAAGTGCTGGCGGAACTCCTTGTAGGTAGTCGATCCGATGCAGCGCAGTGTGCCAGCCGCCAGCGCGGGCTTGAGCAGGTTGGAGGCATCCATAGCCCCGCCCGACGTTGCCCCCGCACCAATGACGGTGTGGATTTCATCAATAAACAGGATGGCGTGCGGGTCCTGATCCAGCTCCGTCACCACCGCTTTCAGGCGTTCCTCAAAGTCACCCCGGTAGCGGGTGCCAGCCAGCAGCGCGCCCATGTCGAGCGAGTAGATGGTGGATTGCAGCAGCACCTCGGGCACGCTGCCTTCCACAATCCTGCGGGCCAGACCTTCAGCAATGGCGGTCTTGCCCACGCCGGGGTCACCCACATACAGCGGGTTGTTCTTGGTGCGGCGGCACAGAATCTGGATCGTGCGTTCAATTTCGGTATCACGCCCGATCAGCGGGTCCACCTTGCCTGCCAGCGCCTTGTCGTTGAGGTTGACGCAGTAGGTTGACAGGGCGTCCTGGTTTTTCTGCGTCTTGGCTTCCACCCGTTCCGGCTCCTCTCCCTTTTCGGCACCGGGGGCGGCACCTGTGGCGGGGCGGCGCGTGGACCGGTCCGGTGCCTTGGCAATACCGTGCGAGAGAAAATTGACCGCATCCAGCCGGGTCATGTCCTGCAGTTGCAGGAAATACACCGCATGGCTTTCACGCTCGGCAAACAGTGCGACCAGCACATTGGCACCTGTCACCTCGTCCCGCCCGGTGGACTGGACATGGATGGCGGCACGCTGGATCACGCGCTGGAACGCGGCAGTCGGCTTGGGTTCGGTTGGCCGGTCGGATGCCAACCCGGCAAGATCCTTGTCGAGAAACCCCGTCAGGTCTGTCCGCAGGCGTTCGAGATCAACCCCGCACGCCCGGAACACCGTGACGGCGTCGGCATCATCAACCAGAGCGAGGAGCAGATGCTCGAGCGTTGCATATTCATGGTGGCGGTCACCAGCCAGAATAAGCGCCCGATGCAACGTCTGTTCCAGATTGCGAGACAACATGACGAGACGCTCCTTTCCCCGGGCTTTCCAAAGGTGGCAAAGCAAAGCGCCACAGTCGGATGCCCTGTCACCATATTTGGCTGCTTCGGTGGGAAATGCGAGTCATTAAGCGCATAAAAAATGTCACAAACGTTTTTTTATGCAGGACTCGTGGGAAACACTCAGTCTTTTTCGATGGTGCATTGCAGGGGGTGCTGGTTCTGCCGGGCCAGGTCCATCACCTGGGAAACCTTGGTTTCCGCCACTTCGTAGGTAAACACGCCACAGACTCCGACCCCCTTGCGGTGGACGTTGAGCATGATGTCGGTCGCCTCGTCCCGGTTTTTCTGAAAAAAGCGCTCCAGCACATACACGACAAATTCCATAGGCGTGTAATCGTCGTTGAGCATCAGCACTTTGTACATCGCGGGCTTGCGGGTCTTGGGCTTGGCACGCACGACCACGCCAATATCGGCGGTGTCCCCGTCTGAGTCCTGTCCGCCGCCATCATGCCGCGACGGCCCGTTGCCTGTATGCAGTTCAGGATAGTGATGCAAAAGCATGGGGCCGAAACTCCGGGCTACGGGTTGCAGGGAAACAGGCTGTCTGTGGGTGTCATACCGGAAAGCGGCGGACAGACAAAAGGGGATCAGGCAACATACCCGCAGGGTGACGGCCGCAATCCGGCAAAAGCCGCCTTATTTGTGCCACATAGGGCACGAAAATGTCATGAACAAACTGCCATGTCTGAAAACCGGGGACAGATCCGATCTGCCCCAGTGTTTTTAACAGCCGCGGTCTTGCGATTCTGGGCGGCAGGCTGAATAGTGTCCTGCCAGCGAAAAGGCGGGGGTAGCAGTGGCGGAAAGACAGGCGATGCAGCCAAAGGCAGCAGGCGGTAAGGCGGGTTCGGCAAAACGGGTATGGCGGGCGCTGGCCGTCATTGGGGCGACTGTGGGCGGGCTTGCCGCATCTGGCAGCGCCCAGGCCCAGTATGCCGGCCATATCAGCGAAATTGTGATGGACACCAACACGGGTGCCATTCTGTCCCAGAGCGACCCGGACCTGCGCCGCTATCCCGCCAGCCTGACCAAGCTGATGACGCTGTATATGACCTTCAACGCGCTACGGGCGGGGGCCATTACGCTGGATCAGACGGTGCCCGTCTCCATCCACGCGTCCACCATGGAACCGTCCAAGCTGGGCCTTGTGCCCGGCACGCATCTGACCGTTGAGCAGGCGATTCTCGCCCTTGTCACCAAATCCGCCAACGATGCCGCCTGCGCCCTGGGCGAACTGATCGGGGGCGGGAGCGAGCCCCAGTTTGCCTCCATGATGACCCAGCAGGCCCAGTCCCTGGGGATGACCAACACGGTCTTCCGCAATGCCTCTGGCCTGCCCGACCCGGAGCAGATGACAACCGCGCGTGACCTTGCCACCCTGGGCCGCAGGCTTGTTGTCGATTTTCCTGAATACTACCACTACTTCTCCACCCCGGCCTTCCGCTTCCACCGCAGGATGATCCCCAACCATAACCCGATGCTCAAGGCCTATGCCGGAGCCGACGGGATGAAGACGGGCTACACGCAGGAAGCCGGGCGTAACCTTGTTACCTCCGCCATCCGCGACAATGTGCGGCTGGTTGCTGTGGTCATGGGGGCGTCCAGCAATTCCCAGCGCTCGGCACTGATGGCCGACCAGCTTGACCGTGGTTTTGATGCCGAAGGCGTGGCCCCGGTTGCCCGCCCGCTCATTCTCGCCCGTGCAACACCGCAGGACGGTGGCCGTCACAAGCGCCACATGGTGGCTCTGGCTGCGGCCAACCGCCATGCTCCTCTTGAACTTGCAGAAGCCCCTGCCCCCGGCAGCCACCTGCGGCTTGCCCACCACCACGGCCTGACTACCCCTGTGGCGCATGGCCACCATGTGCGCCTGATTGGGGCACGGGTGCACACCATCTCTGCATCCACAGGGCATGTACGCAGCCACAGCACGGGCCACGCCCACAACCGGACCTGAGAACCCGCCTTAATCATGCCCGCACACCGCCGAATGGCAGCCCCTGACATGAATGCGGGTTGCCTTTAGCGTTTGCTGTCTTATCTTTGCCGCTTTGCTGAGCAACAGGCGTCAGTCCAAAAGCACGGAGAAGAGAGAATGGCGGGCAGAGGTGGCATTGTCATCCACACGGAAGAAGACTTCAAAGGTCTGCGGGCAGCAGGCCGTCTGGCGGCACAAACGCTTGACATGATCACCCCCTATGTCCAGCCCGGCGTTACGACTGAAGAGCTTGACCGTATCATCCACGACTACACGCTGGCCCATGGCGCGGTACCCGGCCCGCTGAACTATCGCGGCTATCCCAAGTCGTGCTGTATTTCCATCAACCATGTTGTCTGCCACGGTATTCCGGGCGAGCGCGCGCTGCAGGAAGGCGATATCGTCAACATCGATGTCACCCCGCAGCTTGATGGCTGGTTTGGCGATACCAGCCGCATGTACACAGTTGGCAAGGTTGCCATCAAAGCCGCAAAGCTGGTGACCGTGACTTACGAAAGCCTGATGCGCGGGATTGAAGTCGTGCGCCCCGGCGCCACGCTGGGCGATATTGGCCATGCCATCCAGACCCATGCCCAGAAGCACCGCTACGCGATTGTTGAAGACTTCTGCGGTCATGGTATCGGCCGTACCTTCCATGCCGAACCCAATATCCTGCATTTCGGCCGCCCCGGCGAAGGTATGAAGCTGAAGGCAGGCATGGTGTTTACCATCGAGCCCATGCTCAATATCGGCAAGCCTGAGGTCAAGATCCTTGACGACGGCTGGACAGCCGTGACCCGCGACCGCTCCCTGTCTGCTCAGTTTGAACACATGCTGGCCGTGACGGAAACGGGCTACGAAATCTTCACCCTCTCTCCGGCTGGTTACACCTGCCCCCCCTACGTCACAAAAGGGTAAGTTCCATGACAACCGCGCCCCAGTTCCGCCTTTTCCCTCTCCGCCCTCTGACCTTTGCGCTGGCATTATGCTGCGGGTTGGCGGGCACGGCGGGCGCGGTCCCGACAGACCCCCTGACACTCAACGCCCTACAACCAGACTCGCTGTCCGCCCTGCCCCCGGCGTTTGGGGAGCACGGCATGGCCGTGTCCGCCCAGTCGCTTGCGTCGGAAACGGGGGCGCAGATTCTGGCCAAAGGCGGCAATGCGGCCGATGCCGCTGCCGCCATGGGGTATGCTCTGGCCGTTGTCTATCCTGCGGCGGGCAGTCTGGGCGGGGGTGGCTTTATGCTGCTACGCCCCCCCGGCAAACCGGGTATTTTCCTCGACTTCCGTGAAAAAGCGCCTCTAGCGGCAACAGCCGATATGTATCTGGATGCACAGGGCAATCCGCTGCCCAACCAGTCCACCCTGGGCTGGAAGGCTGTAGCAGTACCGGGCACCGTCGCCGGGCTGGAGGAAATGCACCGCCGCTGGGGCCACCTGACCCGGCAGACTGTCATGGAACCCGCAATCAAACTGGCTCGCGACGGTTTTATCCTGCGTCAGGGTGATGTGGACCTGCTGGCAACATCAACCGAGGCCTTCCGCAAAGACCCCTATGCCCGTGCGGTTTTCCTGCGGCCCGATGGCTCCCCCCTGCGTGTGGGGGACAGGCTGATCCAGAAAGACCTGGCCAACTCGCTTGATCTTATTTCCCGCGATGGGGCAATCGCCTTCTACAAGGGGCCGATTGCGCGGACCCTTGTCAAACTCTCCCACCATAATGGTGGCATCCTCCAGATGGCGGATTTTGAACATTACAAACCACGCGAACTACCGCCACTCAGCTGTGGCTACAGGGGCTTTACGGTAGAAACCGCGCCCCCACCCAGTGCTGGTGGTGTCGCCCTGTGCGAAATTCTGGGCATTCTGTCAGGCTATGACATGCACGCGCTGGGCCTGCACACGGCCCCGGCCCTGCAACGCGAAATTGAAGCCATGCGCCATGCCTATTCCGACAGGCGCAACCTTGGCGACCCGGCCTTTGTGCAAAACCCTGTCACCCATCTGCTTGACCCTGCGTATCTTGACGCCGTGCGGGCCAGTATTCCCACAGACAGGGCTGTCCCTTCCACCAGCCTGAACGCTGGAGAGGTCTCGCCCGAAAAGCCGCAGACCACCCAGTTTTCCGTCATTGACCGCGACGGTTTTGCCATTTCCACCACCTACACACTCAATGGCTGGTTCGGGGCCAAGGTCATGGGCGGCAGGACAGGCATTATCCTGAATGACGAGATGGATGACTTCTCGATCAAACCGGGTGCCCCCAACATGTTTGGCATCCCCGGCAGTCTGGCCAATGCCATTGCACCGGGCAAAACCCCGCTGTCCTCCATGACCCCCACCATCCTGTCCCGCGACGGCAAGCCGGTGCTGGTTATTGGCAGCCCAGGTGGCTCGCGGATTCCCACTATTGTGTTGTCGGTTGTGCTGGGTGTGGTTGATTACGGGCTGGATATCCAACAGGCCATCGACCTGCCACGTGTGCATGAGCAATGGATGCCCGACACGGTGGAAGTGGAGTCGGGGGCAATCAGCCCCGAAGTGCAGCGCACGCTGGAGCACGAGGGCTATCACTTCCGCCCGCACGCCCCATGGGGCATGCCGGAAGGTATTCTGGTGGGTGGTCCCAAGTTGGGCCTACAGGGGGCTGTGCCGTATTACGGGGGCTATGACCGCCGCCATACAGGGGGAGCAGCCGTTGGCCAGTAATACTGGCCACCTACCAACTACTCGCCTCAAACCGAGGTGAACCGCAAAGCTCCAGAAAAAGCCGGTTAAAAGCGGAGAGTTAATCCCCGCTCTCTGAACCAGGCTTTTACAGCGGGGTGAAGACCCCCTGCCCCTCCGGCTATGCAGGCTGCCTTATGTGTGGTGGCCTGCCTTTTTGCCCGGCAAGGTCACCACCCCCTGTCAGCTATAGCCGCGCCAGATCATGCGGGTTGCCTGCGGGGTCACGCACACGCAATGGCCCTTCCACATACTCCGGCCCCAGCGGCACTTTGCCGTGCCCTCCGGGTATGTCCAGCACATACAGGGGCCAGGCCAGACCAGTCACACGCCCACGCAACCCGGCCAGAAGGCGCTGCCCCTCCTGCACAGGCACATGAAAGCGCGCGGTGCCGGGGGCCGGGTCTAGCTGGTGCAGGTAATAGGGCCGCATGCGGCTTTCCACCATGGCGCGGAACAGGTCTTCCAGCGCCTGTTCGCTATCATTCACGCCACGCAGCAGTACCGACTGCCCGAGCAGGGGAATACCACGGCGCATAATACGCCCAAGGCTCTGCCGTGCGGCAGGTGACAGTTCCCGCGCGTGGTTGATATGTACCGCCATCCAGACCGCCTTGTTGCTCTCCAGCGCATCCAGCACGGCATCCGTCACCCGCTCCGGCGCAGCTACAGGCACACGGGTGTGCAGGCGGATGGTGGTCACATGCGCCATGCTCTCCAGCGCCTGCATGATGCTGGCCAGCCTGCGGGCCGACAGCATCAGCGGGTCACCCCCTGTCAGAATCACTTCGCGAATCTGGGTGTGTGTGCGCAACCAGTCCAGCGCCGTGTTTAATGCGACGTCATCCAGCACGCCACCATCCGGCCCCACATGTTCCCGCCGGAAACAGAAGCGGCAGTATAGCGGACAGACAAGCAGGGGCTTAAGCAAGGCGCGGTCGGCATAACGGTGCACAATGCCTGGCACGGGGGACAGGGCGTCGTCCCCGATCGGGTCAGAGCGTTCTGCCTGAGTGACCTCCAATTCCAGCCCCGATGGCACAACCTGCACACCAATGGGATCATCAGGCTGCTCGATCAGGTCCAGAAAGGCTGGCGGGATCGCCGTTGCATACTGCTGGGCAACGGCCTCCAGCATTCTGTGCTGGTCGGCAGGCACCAGCCCTGCCGCCACCAGGTCCTCTGGGGTGCGGAGCGTTCTGCCGGGGGATAATGGGGGCTTGACCGGTAAAGACATATACCGGCTCTACTCTCCCCATGTCGGTATCTGCAACACCCCTTGTCCCCTCCGTCGGGCCAGACCCGCTCCGTATTCGTGACCGTATGCCCCATCTGATACGGCGGGGACTGGTCATGCGCGCCTGCCGCGCCTTTTTGGAAAGCCGTGGCTGCATGGAGGTGGAAACACCCTATGCCGTGCCCACACCGGGGGAGGAGGTCCACCTTCTGCCCTTTGGCACCGAGTATGAAACGCCCGAGGGCACACAGCACCGGCTCTTCCTGCACACCAGCCCGGAATTTGCGATGAAGCGGATTGTCGCCGCAACGGGCCTGCCTGTTTTCCAGTTCGCCCGTGTCTGGCGCAATGCGGAGGGCAGCCGCCTGCATGCCCCGGAATTTACCATGCTGGAATGGTACCGCCCCCACCTAGGACTGGATGGGCTGATGGATGAGACTGAAGCCCTGCTCCGGGCTGTTCTCCCCCCCACCGTGCATTATGGCACCACCACACTGGACCTGACCCAACCCTTTGAGCGGTTAAGCATGGCCGATGCTTTTCAGCGCCACGCCGGGTGTGACCTGCTGGCCACCCAGGGTGATGCCCATAAGCTGGCTCTTGCCGCCCACTGCCCCCTGCGTGAAGGAGAAAGCTGGGAGGACCTGTTTTTCCGCCTGCTGCTGGAACGGATAGAGCCTGCCATAGGCCGCACACGCCCGACATTTCTGACCCACTGGCCTGCAAGCCAGGCAGCTCTGGCCTGCAAAGCCCCCCACGACCCACGCGTGGCCCTGCGGTTTGAACTCTACGCCGCAGGCATGGAACTGGCCAACGCGTTTGAGGAACTGACAGACCCCACCGAACAGCGCACCCGGTTTGAGGCCGACCGTGCTCTACGCCAGCAGCTTTACCCCCAGCGCACCGACTGGCCGATGGACGATGCCCTGCTGGACGCCCTGCCCCATATGCCCCCATGCTCGGGCATTGCTCTGGGGTTTGACCGTCTGGTCATGCTGGCCTGCGCAACCCCACGCATACAGGATGTCTTGTGGATGGGCGGCCACTCTGCAACACTCCTGTAAGATGCCTCATGGCCCTATGCGTCTTTTTCCATCAGGAACCGGTCTGCCATGAAACCAGCCAAGATACTGCCCATTGTCAGCTTTCTCGCCCTTGCCGCCTGTCAGGTGCCATCCCCGCAGGAGCGCAAGCTGCTCGACTCCATGGTCGGTAAGCAGGCCACTGACGTTGTGCGGGCCTTTGGTGTTCCCAACCGTGAATTTGTCACCGGGGACCACACCTTCCTCGCCTATATCCATCAGGAGACAGACTACACCATGCCCATGGGTGGCTGGGGCTGGGGTGGTCCGGGCTGGGGTTGGGGTGGTGGCTGGGGTGGACCCGGTTGGGGTTGGGGCGGCGGCTGGGGTGGACCAGGCTGGGGCGGTGGCGGCATGGCCTATACCTATAGCTGCCAGACAACCTTTGAACTTGTGAACGGCATTGTCAGTGCCTGGACCATGAAGGGTGATGGCTGCTAGCCGCCCCTGACGGCCCCCTGCCGGAGAGACCGCATGCCCCGCTCTATGCCCCCGCTGACCCGCCACAACACCCGCCTTGCTACGGGCCTGTTGCTGGTTCTGTCAGGCATGGCTGCGGGCTGCACACATCAGCCTGACGCCCGGCAGGATATTTACACCACACCCACAGCATCCTGCGCGCGCATGCTGCCAACCGTTACGGGCACCCGCACCTATACCCCGGCCAACCACACCGGGGCGGACGACCTGCGGGCCAGCCCCGACAGTGCCGTGGCCTACCCCAACCCGCAAACACCCGCCTTTTGCGACCGTCCCCTGTCGGAAACCCTGCGTGCCTCCATAGAAATGGCCAACTATAGCCGCGTGCTGGAAAAAGCAGGGCTTTTATCCCTGCTCCAGCAGAATGGGCCGTTTACCGTCTTTGGCATTCCCAACAGCGCGCTGGAAAGCTACGCCGCACCGCAGACCTCGGGCATACCGGACACACTGGTGGCACAGGCCCGCGCCATAGGGGCCTATTCCATTGTGCCGGGCCGGTGGACACAGGCGCGTATTCGGGCCGCAGTGCTGGCAAGCCCCAGCCATCAGGCTCATTTACCTACGCTCGATGGCGCAGGCATTCTGGCAAGGCTGGATGCCACAACCGGGCAGATCATACTGGAAAATGGGCATGGTGTGTCGACACGGCTCTGGGTCGTGGACGTGCCGCAGTCAAACGGCATTCTGTACTTTACGCAGGGGCTTCTGCCGCCCCCCAGCGCCCGCGCAGACCATAGCTGACGACAGGCTGGCGTTTAGCGGTTACGCCGTCAGCCCGGCAGGCTGACAGGGTTATCCCACCACTGGGTATCGGGCATGACAAAATCTGCCCCGCTGCCGACAAGGGCGGCAATCTGTTCCGGGTCGTGGGCACAGGCCACAACCGGCAGTTCCATCATCATCACCCACCACTGGGCCAGAGCGACAACCTGACCCAACCCATCCGCCCCGGCGTCCGCCTCGGGGGCGAAGCAGATATAGTCTGCTCCGTCCTCTCCCGCACGCATGGCGCTGTCGCGGCTTGCACCCACGCCAACGCCCAGTTGCAGGGTATCCCCCAACAGGCGGCGAACCTCGGCCACTGAATGGGCGCGATAGTCGGGGCTCAGATGTACCCCATCGCACCCGGCCTGCCGTGCCAGTTCCGGCCTGTCTTCTAGCATCAGGGCAATGCCCCGGTCCTGAATGATCGGCTGGATCAGGCTGAGCTGGGCCTCGGCCTGGATGTCAGGCATCGGGGCCAGCCGCAGCAGCAGGGCCGCAGGCTGGCAGCACGCCAGAGCGCGCTCCAGCACAGGTATGAAACCCGCTGTATCCTCAAGGAGAGGTGTTGCGGGATAAAGTTCACATACCATACCTGCTCTGTCCCCTGCGCTGCAGCCTGCCCTGTTGCTTAGTTCTTGAAGATGGAAATGATCTGGTCCAGCAGGGCCAGAGCTTCCGGCTTGGAACGCTGAAACACGTTACGGCCAATGATGGAACCAAAGCCGCCACCGTCGTTGATGCCCTTGATGGTGGTCAGCAGGTTATCGGTCCCGGTGTGTTCACCACCCGAGAAAATGACAATCCGGCGGCCAGCAAAGCTGGACTGCACAACATGACGGATCCGGGCCGGCAGGGTGGAAATGTCAATGTCGTTCTTTTCATAGGACGGACGGTTGGCGTCCAGAGCGACAACATCGGTCGGCGGCTTGACCTTGATGATGTGCGCGCCGCACAGCGCCGCCATGTGGGCCGCATAAGCGCACACGTCAACCGCGGTTTCGGCCTTCTTGTCCAGACCGGGGCCACGCGGATAGCTCCACAGGATCACGGCAAGGCCAGCGGCCTTGGCTTCGGACGCCAGTTCGCGCAGTTCTTCCATCTGGTCGAAGCAGTATTCAGACCCCGGATAGATGGTAAACCCAATGCCCGAGCAACCCAGACGCAGCGCATCGGCCACGGTGCCGGTCACGGCCTGGTCTTTCTCGGTCGCAAGGCTGTTGGAGCTGTTGCACTTGAGAATAAGCGGGATTTCCCCAGCGTGGGATGCCGCAGCACATTCGAGCATGCCCAGCGGTGCGGCATAACCGCTCAGCCCGGCTTCGACAGCCAGTTCAATGTGGTAGTGCGGGTCGTATGCAGCGGGGTTCGGCGCGAAGGAGCGGGCCGGGCCATGCTCAAACCCCTGATCGACCGGCAGGATCACGAGCTTGCCGGTGCCACCCAGACGGCCTGCGTTGAGCAGCCGGGCCAGGTTCATTTTGGTGCCGGGGTTATCGCTCTCGTAGTTGTTGAGAATGGCCTTGACCTGAGGGGTAAGTGTCATGCTGAAACTGTCCTTCCTTTGCCCTTGTGTCCGGCATGTTATTTCCCGGACGCTGTCACATGGCAATAAACGTGTGGCAAATGCGCGGCAAGAGAGGGCATGAGCCCAAAATGCGCCTTACAGCCCGATCGTGGGCGGCCTGCAGGCCAGAAGGAGCCCTCCTTCCTGCCTGTATAACGCCCTTACGGCGTCATGCTGCCGCCCCGCCCCTGCCAACACCGCCATACGCTGGCCCTGCGCCAGTGCCATGGCGGCGTGGGGTGCGCTGGCCCCACAATCAAGCACATGCACAAGCGGCTGCCCAGCAGCCTGCTCCAACTCCCGCACAAGAGCCTGCCACCAGGGCACGCCCATAAAACGCCCGGCCCCAACGGCAGACAGCAGGCCGGGTGGTGCAAGACCTGTGGCCGATTCTCCGCCCAGCAGGCCCATAGCGCGCGCCACTTCAAGCCCCCGCAGCCCACCCGCCATATCCGGCACAAGGACAAAGTGCCTAGGTATGCCGGGGAGTGGTAAAAAAGGACGCTTTTCCATGAGCATGCTTGACGCCATCGCATTTGCAGGTGATTCCTGCCCTTAAGAGAGGAAAAAAAATGCAGGATCAAGCCGTGGGCCCGGCCTTTCCATCAGAGAACGAACATAGCCAGCCTCCCTCCGCCGAGGTTGAGAGCCCTGTTGTCCGCCTGGATCGCGCCCTGCAGCGCATTTCCTTCGCTCTGGACAAAGGGCGGCAAAAACAGGGAGGCCAGAGCATGGAACGCCAGGAACTGCTGGCCAACGTGGATGCGCTGATCCTGCGGGTGCGCGATGCGCTGGAGCGGTCAGCCCCCCCGCAGCCCGACACCCCACCCACACCCGGTGAAGGGGCCTGACCATGGCGCTCGTTTCCGTTCAGATTAATGGCCACAGCTACACCGTAGGGTGTGAAAACGGGCAGGAACGCCACGTACAGGCCATGGCCCACCAGGTTGACCGGCGCGTACAACGCGTGCGCGACATGGGCTTTAGCGGCGATTCCCGCGTGCTGGTGCTGGCAGCCCTGATCATGGCTGATGAAATTCAGGATCTTTCCGGCAACAAGGTGCCCGACGCAACAGCCCAGGCTGCGCGCGAAGCCGAACGCCTGCGGGCCGAGCAGGCTTTGCAGAACAGCCGCCTGACCGAACTGGCAGAACGCGCCGAAGCCCTTGCGATGGAACTGGAACAGGCCTACATACAGGATGCGGGGCTGCCCGATACGTGAGGCATGTCATCCCCTGGGCCGATAAGCACTCCTTAGGGAGCTGGCTCTGTTGTGGCCCTGGTCACATTATCCGGCGCCCACCTGCACTCGCAGGTCCTGGAGGTTGAAAAGACCCACGGTCATGGTGGCTCCGCTCCCCCCTGCTACGCAGGGTGATCCCCCCGACATTGCTGCCAGCAAGGTGGCCTTACGCAAGCACTGTGCTGCGGCCCTGCGTGCCCGCGACGTAACGCGCGATTCCGCCATAGCCGACAGGCTGATGCAGCTTTTACAGCCCAGACCCGGCCAGATCATCGCCGGTGTGTGGCCCCTGCCTGACGAGGTGGACCTACGCCCGCTATGCCACAGGCTACATGCCGCCGGAGCTGTGCTGGTGCTGCCAGAAACACCACCCCGTGGTAACCCCCTGATTTTCCGTCGTTGGAGCCCGGACTGCACCATGCTGTCCGGCCGCTTTGGCACCCAGCACCCAGAGGGCGACTGCCTTGCCCCGCAGACTGTTCTGGTCCCTTTGCTGGGGTTTGACAGAGCTGGTAACAGGCTTGGTTATGGCGGCGGCTATTACGACCGCACCCTGGCCACCCTGCCTGACGCTGCGCGAATCGGTTATGCTCCCTCCACGCAGGAAGTCGAGAGCCTGCCCGCAGGCCCGCATGACCAACCCCTGTCGTGCATCGTAACCGAAAAGGAGACATTGCGTTTTGACTAACCAACCCGCCGGACCAACCCGCCCATGAGACTCCTTTTTCTGGGCGACATTGTCGGCCGCAGCGGGCGCGAAGCCGTGATCAGCCGGGTGCCCGACCTGCGCCGGACGCTGGCGCTGGACCTGGTGGTGGTCAACGCTGAAAACGCAAGCCATGGGTTTGGCCTGTCCCCTGCTATTGGCACGTCGCTGCTGGAATGCGGGGTGGATGTGATTACCCTTGGCAACCATGCCTGGGACAGGCGCGACCTGATCGGCCATATTGACACCCAGCCCCGTATTATCCGCCCCATCAACTACCCACCCGGCACACCCGGACAGGGCAGCGTGGTGGTTGAACTGGCTGATGGCCGCAAGACACTTGTGGTCAACGCCATGGGCCGCCTGTTTATGGAACCGCTGGACGACCCCTTCCGCAGCCTGAACGAACTGCTGACCAAGCACCGGCTAGGTGCGACAGTGCAGGCCATTGTGGTAGATATCCACGCCGAAGCCACCAGTGAGAAATGGGCGCTGGGCCATATGCTTGATGGCCGTGTCTCCCTTGTGGTTGGCACGCACACACATACCCCCACGGCAGACCACCGTATTCTGGCGGCTGGCACGGCCTTTCAGACCGATGCAGGCATGTGTGGGGATTATGACAGTGTCATTGGCATGGGCAAGGATGCCGCCGTGACCCGCTTTGTGCGCAAAATGCCCACCGACCGCCTGCAACCTGCTGAAGGGGAGGCAACCGTCTGCGGTCTTATGGTAGAAACAGATGACCGCACCGGGCTGGCACGCCGTATGGCCCCGCTGCGGCTTGGCGGACTGCTGGCGCAGACCCAGCCGGATTTCTGAGCGCTTTTCCAGCCCTTTACGCAGCAGGGCATGCCGCGCTGCGTAAAGGGCCAAGGCGTGCTTTTGGCAAGCCTTGGCTACAAACGTAGTTGGCCTATGGGGCCACCCTTACCACACCAGGCGCGGCACAGCAGCCACGGGGGATAGACCGGCAGAACGGGCCTCGGCATCAGCCAGTGCTGCGTCATTCCCGATCATTTCCTGATGGATGCCACCCAGCACCCACAGGCTGTCCACACCGGCGGCGGCGGCCCCTTTTACATCGGTTTCCAGCGCGTCACCAATGGCCAGGATACGATCACGCGGCACACCAAGCATGGTGAATACGGGCTCGTACACTGTCGGATAGGGCTTGCCGATCCAACGGACGTCCCCGCCCTGTTCCTCATAAAACGCGGCCAATGCCCCGGCACAGATCTGCCGCTGCCCACCCTTGACCACAACCCTGTCCGGGTTGGCGCAGATCATGGGCAGTTGCCGGGCAAGGCTGGCCCGCAGTTCTGGCAGGTACGGGTCCAGCGATGCCACACCCCGCTCCAGATCAGGCCCGGTGTTAACGATAAAGTCGGCCTCTTCGGGGGTGGAAACACGCTGGATGTTCAGCTTTTCATACAAAGCCAGATCATGCGTGCCGCCAATATGCAGTGCCGCCTGACCCAGACGGGCAAACCAGGGGTCGGTCCGCTCCAGCAAAAGCCGATGTGTTTCCTCACCACTGGTCATCACGCCGTCATGCAGGTCGCGGGATACGCCAAAGCCTTCAAGCTGCCCGACCACAACATGGGCCGGACGCGGGGCGTTGGACAGCATGACAATTTTCTTGCCAGCCCGACGCAATGCCTCAAGGCAGGCAATCGCACCCTCAAACGGCACCACGCCGTTATGCACGGTGCCCCATAGATCAACAATATAACCATCATACCTGTCGGCCAGAGCCGACAGGCCGGGCAGAATAGCCAGCGGTGTGTGTGTGCTCATAATGCTGTGCCCCGAATGTCATCCAGGCTCTCAATCCCCTGATGCCGCATGATGGACAGCATCTCGCGCTTGAGACGCCCGACAAGAGCAGGCCCCTCATAGGCAAAAGCCGTGTACACCTGCACCAGATCCGCACCGGAGCGGATACGTTCGAGAATATCGTGCCCGCTTTCAATACCGCCGCAGGCCACCAGAGCAAGCCGCCCGGCTGCCACCTGCGCTACCAGCCGCAGCATGGCAATGGCACGTGGGGCCAGTGGCCGCCCGGACAGGCCGCCAGTCTCACCCTTATTGGAGCTTTGCAGATTAAGCGGGCGGGCCAGCGTGGTGTTGCTGACAATCAGCCCCTGTGCGCCTCCTGCCACTGCGGCTTCAACAATAGCGGGAATGGCATCATCCTCCAGGTCCGGTGCCAGCTTGACCAGCAGGGGCGGACGTTCGGGATGACGGGCAGCAATGGCGTCGAGAATCCCCTTCAGGCGGGCAGCATCCTGCAAGCCGCGCAGACCCGGTGTGTTGGGTGAGGACACATTGAGCACAATATAGTGTACATACGGCTTTACCCGTGCCACCAGAGCCGGGTAATCGCGCTCGGGATCGGCCCCAGTCTTGTTAATACCGATATTGGCCCCCACAGGCACACCAGCGCCACCACCACGCCCCGATGGCAGCGGCCGGGACAACCGGGCCAGACGAACCGCAAAACGGTCGATCCCCTGATTGTTAAAGCCCATGCGGTTGATAACGGCCCTGTCCTCTTCCAGCCGGAACAGGCGGGGCTTTGGATTCCCGGCCTGCGGGCGTGGGGTCACGGTTCCCGCTTCAACAAACCCAAAGCCAATACGCGCCATGGGCCGCAGGACACGGGCATTTTTGTCAAAGCCCGCCGCAATGCCAATGGGGTTGGAAAACCGCAAACCAAGGGCACGCGTTGCCAGGGCGGGGTCGTCCTCCGGGCGGCGCAGCGGAACGGATACGCCCAGGGTCAGGGCATCCAGGGCAAGCTCATGCGCTGCTTCCGGATCTAGGCGGCGCAGCAGCGGCAGGGAAAGGGATGTGAGTGCGGACATGCCGTGAGTACTGCCCCAAGTGCCCCGGCAAGGAAAGAGGAAAACCACGCACCCGGCCTGCGGGAGGATCTGATGAAAAGTTTTTCTTGATATTGATTATTATTCTCATTTAAAACGGAGTTATCAGAGCACATCAAGGGATGGAGGCCAGCCCCCTCCAAAGCGCGCCATGACATCAACTCCTCTCTACCTCACCGATCTGCCCTCCAGCGAACGCCTGACCCTGTGGACCATCCGCCGTCTGGCCGGGCGCGAAACCGGCACCCGCGCCTGCTCCGGCACGGCGGGTGGCCTGTTCATGCCCTGCTTCCGCCAGGAGTTTCTGGCTGTCGCCCAGGCATTCCACAGCGCGCTGACCGATATGGCCGCGCTGGAAATTCCGATGCTGGATATTCGCAGCGGCAGCGCCCTGGCTGTCACGGAAACCGAATATACCCTGCTGCTGGCCACCGAGGCCGCACAGAATGAATGCGAAACCGACATGCACGCCCTGCTACGGTCGCTCCTCCCCTCCGGCGGGCTGCAAACCCGTATGGCCGCAGCCCTGACAACACTGGGGGCATGCCTTGCAGGGGCTGGCTACTGGCTGTCACGCCGGACAGCGCGTGCCCTGTCGCCTTTTACAGGCGGGAGCCAGAGCGGGCCGAGCGTGTCCTACCCTGCCACTGCGGCCCTGTCCCTTGCACGCTGGCATGACCTGAACATGCGCCCCACGCCCTCCCCCATGGCGCGGATGCCTGCTGCGCGCCGCCATTGGGGCTATGTTTCCGCCAGACCCGGCAACATGCTGGGCCGCGCATAAATACGTTTCTGTTTTGTTCCATAATCTCGCGGGGTATGCTAACCTCCCCGCGAGATGACACTCCAGATCCGCCGTATCATCCACATCGACATGGACGCCTTTTATGCGTCGGTTGAGCAGCGCGATGCCCCAGCCCTGAAAGGGCGGCCCGTGGCTGTCGGCCACTGCCGCGAACGTGGCGTTGTAGCCGCTGCCAGTTATGAGGCCCGTATTTTTGGGGTGCGCTCGGCCATGCCATCCCTTCTGGCCCTGCGCCGTTGCCCGCATCTGGTATTTGTCCCTCCACGGTTTGAGGTCTACCGCGCCGTTTCGGCGCATATTCACAGCATTTTTGCCCGCTATACGCCTCTGATCCAGCCGCTTTCCCTCGATGAAGCCTATCTGGATGTCACACGCCCCCTCATACGCCGCCCATCAGCCACGGCCATTGCCGAGGACATCCGCGCCGCGATTCTGGCTGAGACAGGCCTTACGGCTTCGGCCGGTATTTCCTACAACAAGTTTCTGGCCAAGCTGGCGTCTGACCACCGCAAACCCAATGGGCAGTTTGTGATCCCCCCCGGTGCGGGTGAAAATTTTGTCGCAGCCCTCCCTGTCGGCACTTTCCACGGTATTGGCCCTGCAACAGCACGGCGCATGAATGCTCTGGGAATCGAAACCGGGGCCGACCTGCGGGCTTTTCCCCTCGCCACGCTGCAACGGCATTTTGGCAAGGCCGCCGCGTTCTATCACGGCATTGCCCACGGGCAGGACGAGCGCCCTGTCGAGGTCAACCGCCCGCGCAAATCACTGGGCAAGGAAACAACCTTCATCCAGGACCTGCATACCCGTCAGGACCTGGAAACAGCCCTGCAAGAGCTGGCCACAAAGGTCTGGGCCGGATGTGAAAAACGCGAACTGTCCGGCCGCACCATTACGCTCAAACTCCGCCATGCGGATTTTACCCAGATCACACGCGCCAGTTCCATCACCCAGCCACTGACTGACGCGGGCGAACTGCTCCGGGTGAGCATGAGCCTGCTCCGCCCCCTGCTGCCCCTACGAACGGGCGTGCGGTTGCTGGGGATTACAGTCTCCGCCCTGTGCCACCCTCCCGGCCCGGAGGAACCCCGCCAGCTATCGCTGTTGGGGTGAAAAAGAGCTGCGGTTATCGCCCCACCGCCCTCCCCTCTATAATAAAATGGGGTGAAGGGGCCTGAGGCCCCTTCCGGGTTTCAGGGCAGAGCCCTGAGCAAAGAGAGAAAGCAAAACCTATCTCTCATAACCTCTAAACCTGCTTTCTGATGCAGGGATTCCAAAACCCGCCCCAGTGCGCGCGGTACTCTCCTGCAAGAGGCGCCAAATGCCCCCAACGCAAGTACCGCTAACGCTATCCGAAAGCAGAATCGGGCTTCTTAAGCCCTGTCATTTTCTTAAAGAAATGCGCCACTATTGGGCATCCAAAGCACTGCTACGAGACCAAAACCTCGTCATCATCCCGAAGCCAGAACCATCAGATCACGGCGACCGATATCTTCTCAGCGCATGCTGCGCTGGCGCATGTGGGCAAGTCCCAGCGCCAGACCAAAGCCCGTGCAGCCCAGAACCGCAATCCAGAAAACCGCTGGCCAGCCTGTGTACCACGACAGCACCAGCCCCACCCACGACTCAACAACCGCCAGACCGGCCGAGGCCACCATGCCTCCAACAGGCCCCACCCCCAGCCTGACAATCGCAGCCGCAGGGGCGATCATGAGCGTAAACACCAGCAGCACACCTGTTATTTGCGCGCATTCCGCCGTTGCCACGGCCACCAGAGCCAGAAACATGATGTCCATCAGCCGCAGGGGGACACCTCTGGCCTCGGCCACCTCTGGCTGCAAGGTTGCAAACAGTAAAGGCCGGGCCATACAGGCCAGCGCCCCAAGGCAGGCCAGCGACAGCAGCAGCAATGTCCACACCATGCTGGGGCTAATGCCCAGAATGTCACCAAACAGCAGCGTGGTTGCAGCACTGGCCGAGCGGGTAAGAAAGTGCAGGCATAAGGCCCCCGTACCCATGGCAAGCGACAGCACAAGGCCGATCATGACATCGCGCCCCATGACACGCCCGCCCGCAACCCCCATGGCAACACCGCTGACGACAGACCCAGCCCCGAAGCCCAGCAGGGCAGGCTGCCCGGCCAGCAAAGCCGCCGCCGCCCCGGCAAAGCCGACATGGGCCAGCGCATGGCTGGCAAACCCCTGCCCACGCAAAACCAGAAACCAACCAACCGGCCCGCACACAGCAGACACCAGAAAGGCTGCGGCAAACGCCGCCCTCATAAATTCGTAATGCAGCATTACCCGGCCACGCCCCCACAGTCGCAGGAATGCAGGGTATCGCCCCCCCCTTCCGCCACCACAAACAGGCGGCCACCAGCCTGCACAACTTCAACCGGTGCGCCATACAAGGCCGTCAGGGCGTGGGTGGTCATAACCTCATCCACCGTGCCAAGCAGCGCCTTGCCCTGCGCAAGATACAGAACATGATCCATAAAACCCTGCATGGGATTGATGTCATGCGTGGACATGAGCACCGTCAGCCCTCTGGCCTGCGCCAGCGCATGAATACGCCGTACGGTGTCACGCATACGGGCGGGGTCAAGGCTGGCCAGAGGTTCATCCAGCAGCAGAATACGGGGGTCGTTCAGTAGCGCCTGAGCCAGCAAGAGCCGCTGCCTTTCCCCGCCGGACAGGGAGGCAACGGGCCGGTGGGCGAGGTCTTGGGCATCCACCGCCGCCAATGCGGCATCCACCTTGCTGCGAGCCACCTTACCGTACCATGGCAGACCCCAAGCTGCGCCATCAAGCGCTGTTGCCACCATGTGCCAGCCGCTTAACTGGCCCGCAACCAGCCCGCGAATCTGGGGCATATAGCCAACCGGGTTACGCCCTGGCAGACGAATCTGTCCGCCAACCAGCACCTGCCCTCCGGCCAGAGCCTCCAACCCCAGAATCGCCCGAAATAGCGAGGTTTTACCCGCGCCATTACCCCCCAGAACGCCAACAAAACTCCCAGCTGGGATATCAAAGCTGACCGAGTCCAGCACCTTGCGCCCGCCACGCAGCACCGTCAGGCTACAGGCCTGCAACATTGGAGAACTCATGGCGCGGCACCCAGCAAACGTGCCACCTGCGCGACCACACCGCTGACCCATGCCTGCCAATGTTCGCCCGCAGGCAGCATTTCCGTCAGCGGCAGAACAGGCACCCCGGCAGCCCGCGCCTTGGCAACCAGATGCTCAACCGAGGGTTCCTCAACCTGCTGGTTATACGCCAGCAACCGCAACCGATGTGTAGCAAGGTCGGACTCAAAGGCAGCAACCGCAGCCGGGGCAGGCTCAACCCCATTCATAATGGCTATCTGGAAGGCTTCTTCCTCCATCACCAAGCCCAGACGGTCCGCCAGCGGCGTAAACAACGGTTCGGTCGCAGCCACATGCTGGCCTGCAATATGGCCTCGCAGCTTCTGCATATCAGCCGCCACGGCATCGATTGCGGCCAGCAGCCGGGCTGCACGTGCGGCATAAGCCTGTGCATGGGCGGGGTCCACCTGCTGGCAGGCCGCTGTAAAGCGGCGTACAAAATCCGAGACAACCTGCACATCAAACCACAAATGCGGGTTGGCACCATCCTGCCAGCCCGGCCAGTCCGATGCCCGCACCACATGGGCGGCAGGCAGGCCTGCGGCCCCCACAAGCCTGTCCAGCCAGGCATCATACCCAGCACCGTTGCCTACAATCAGGGTAGCATCGGCCACATGCCGGGCATCATCCGGGGTAGGCTCATACACATGGGGGTCCGCCAAGGGGGACTGCAACACGACTGTTACCGTCATGTCCGGCCCGACGACCTGCGACACCAGATCGGCCCATGTATTTTCAGCTACAACAACAGAGAAAGGAGATGCCTGCTCGGCCTGCGCCAGCCCCGGCAGCATGCACAAAGCCGCCAGCGCCAGTCCGGCGACACGCGCACGAACCCGGCCCCCCACGCAATGGCGACCCTGTGCGCCCATGTCTGTCCTGTTTTTCAAAGTGTAATACTATTACATCAGTTCCATGGCCCCGTCACTCCCCTTGGGTGAATTCTGGCCTTCCCCTGACAGCTCGGATAAGCTAGAGGAGACAGAGAACGGAAGATGAACATGCCAAGCACCCAGCAGCACGCCCCTTCGACCGACGACCCCTACGGATTTTCAGCCCGCACACTGAAACAACTGGACCATGCGGCCCAGCTCTGCACCAGTCAGGGCGGACGCATGACCGCACAACGCCGCGATGTGCTGGGGCTTATTCTAAGCTCCAACGCTCCTGTGGGGGCTTATGACCTGCTGGAACAACTGCGTATTTCCGACCGCCGCCCTGCCCCACCCACGGTTTACCGGGCGCTGGATTTTCTGCTCGAACACGGGTTGATCCACCGGATCGAGCGGCTGTCTGCCTTTGTGCCCTGCACGCACCTGCTGCACGAGGCCCATGACAGCCATACCCACGACACAGCCGAGCCATGCCTGCACACGGCCCAGTTTCTCATCTGTCGCGGGTGTGGTGGGGTCACGGAAATTGCCGACACCCCCACCATCCTGAACATGCTCAGGAGCCTGTGTGCTGAAAAGGGGTTTACCATGCACAGCGCATCGGTGGAGGTTGAAGGTCTGTGCGCCACCTGCACCGCCACTGCGGCGGCCAGCCACCCTGCCATCCCCTGACACAGCACCATGCGCGCGCACCCTCCCCCTCATCCCGCGCAGATGCTCTTTCCCAGTCTGGCCACCACCCGTCGGGCTGGAGCGGGGCGAGCCCGCAAAGCGCGCGCCATGCCCCTGTCCACCGCCGCAGGCAACCAGACCGACCTGTTCTCCCTGCCGTTGCAACCCCTGCCCCGCACCCGCTTTCTGCCAGATGAACTCCGCCTGAGCATTGTACCCTCCAGCACGCTTGTGCACGGCAGCGGCCTACGGAGGGAGCGCAGCTCTTGCGATGGTTTTCTGTATCTGGTTGCCCCGCTGGAACAGGCTGAAAATTTTCTGCTGGACGGTTTGCCCCTTAACCGCCGCACCCCACTCATGCTGACAGAACACACGGGTATTCCCCCATGGTTGGCCAAGCTTGCCGAAGACAGGATGGACACGCCCGGCACACAGGACGTGGTGCTGCGCCTGCGCCGGATTATGGTGGAAGACGCATTGGAGCCTGAACCCGACCATTCGGCGGAATTTGCCTCGCCCTGCTACCTGCTCTGCGGGTGCTGACGGTTCAGCGCCCCCACATTCTCAGCCCCCTGAGCCTGCCTGCATAGTGAATGTGGCTCTCTACAACACCCTGCCCGGAGTTGTATGACCATATCGCGCAACAACACATGGCAACAGGCGAACCCAACATGACGGATGATGTGCTTCTGGCCCAAACCCTGCGGGGCGGGCATGTGGAATCGTGCCATTACGGCGCAATCGCGGTTGTGGATGCCGCAGGGGGGCTGGTTTTTACCGCAGGGGATGTCTCAACCCCCATTTTCCCACGCTCGACCGCCAAATCCCTGCAAGCCCTGCCTCTGCTGGCAGATGGCGCGGCAGATCACTTTGACTTACCAGACGCCGCGCTGGTACTGGCCTGTGCCTCACACCAGGGAGAGCCACAACATATTGCCACAGCCTTGGATATGTTGGCCCGCACAGGGCTGGACCAGAACGCACTGGAATGTGGCACTCACTGGCCACTGGACAGTGCTGCCACACGCGCACTGGCCGCTACGGGGGAAGAGGCCTGCGCGCTCCACAACTGCTGTTCGGGCAAGCATGCAGGCTTTATCTGTCTGGCCTGCGCCAGCAACATGCCAGCCGAGGGCTATACCAACCCCCAGCACCCTGTCATGCGCCGCATTGCCCACACGCTCGCCAGCGTGATGGACACCCCCCACACCGACGCCAACCGTGGTGTGGATGGCTGCGCCATTCCCACCTGGGCTGTCCCCCTGACGGCGCTGGCGCTGGGGTTTGCCCGGTTTGCAACCGGGCTCCACCTTACCCCCGACGACGCAGCAGCGGCCAAAAGGCTGCGCACCGCCATAAGCGCCAACCCGTTTATGATTGCAGGCACCGACCAGTTTGACACCCTTGTCATGCAGGAACTCGCCCCCCGCGTGCTGACCAAAATGGGAGCAGAAGGTGTCATGACAGTCGCCCTACCCGAGCAAGGGCTGGGCATTGCCATTAAATGCCGGGATGGTGGCATCCGTGGTGCGGAAGCCGCAGCAGCCGCGATGATCAAACGCTTCGGGAAAATAGAAAGCCCTATTCTGGAACATTTCTTGGCCAGAAAGTTAACCAACTGGAACGGCCAGACAGTGGGAGAAATACGCACGGCACCAAGCCTGCTCCCACGGAATTAATACCCCGGACAATACAATAAAGAGTGTCGTCTTATGGAGGCGATGAGTGTCACCACCCATCGCCTTTTTGACTGGCCCTGTCCCTTAAGCTCGGCAAAGAGCCTGTGTTTCTCTGCCCTGTTTCGACAACAGGAAAACAAGAACAGAAGGGATACAAAGTCGTTATCAAACTGTCAGAAAAACATGAACAGTTTGCAATTTCAGTATCCAGAACCCAATAAAAAGGGCTGGCCACACTCTGTGACCAGCCCTTGCAGGCGCAAAAAACCTAAGGTCTTTTAACGGCTTCTGGTCGCCTTACGCTTACGGGCAGGGGTTGCCTTTTCCTGCTCTGCCGCAGCAGCTTCAGCCGCCAGACGGTCATACCGCTTGCGGCGGCGACGTTCCTGCACGATGCGCAGTTTTTCAACAGCAGACAGCGGGCGTGCGGCTTCTTCCTTTGCCGCTGCGCGTGAACGGGTGCCAGTTGTGCCCCGACCAGTCGTTGCCGCCTTGGGGCTTTCCTTTGTGGCAGCCACAGCTTTTCCCTTGGCGGGTGCTGCGGCAACGGCTTCCACCACGGCGGCCTTGCGGCGGCGCGGCGTGGGGGTTGCAACCACTACGACGTCTTCAACCGCTTTGCGGCGCGGTGTGCGAGCCGGGGCCTTCACTGGCTTTTCAGCCACGGCCTTGTCCTTGGTGGCCAGCTTGGCAGCAGCCGGACGCCCACGGGCCGGAGCCTTGGGGGCTTCAACCTGGACTTCCGCTTTCACGGCCTTCACCTTTGCCGGGCGCCCTACTGCACCACGGGTTACAGCAGGCTTTGCCGGTGCAGGCTCGGCCACAGGGGCGGCAGCGGCCTTCCTGCGGGCAGGAGCAGCAGCTTTCACAGGTTTTTCGGAAGCCTGGGCCTTGCGGGTGGCACGGCGTGCAGGCAGGCTGGACAGCAGGTCTGTGGGCTCCTCAAAAATCTCTTCCGCCACGGCTGCTTTTGCCCGTGTAGACTTACGGACGGCAGCCGGTTTCGGAGCCTGCTCGACCTGCACGCTGTCGACTGCGCGGCCTTTGCGGCGCTTTTTTGTATCGTTCATGACATTCCCCACCCATGCAACTCTTCTTAAACAAGAAGAAATATTAAAGAACTTTAAAATATCCTTGGAAAAGCATCCATCCCCGGCCGCACCCGCAACAACAGATGTCTGTGATATTTTCTTATCTACATAACAAAAACTACCAGAAATGCAAAAAATACTGCATATCCTGCACACTATAATTCAGCCCGCCTGCCCGCGCCCACCTGTTGCCCATGGGCTGAAAGAGCCCGTATTATCCCCCCGCTCTCTGCCCCGAACCCACGTAACCACAAGGACCACAGCGCATGAAAATCAATGGCACCCCGTACCGCAGTGTGTGGGTTGATGAAAACGATGGCTGGTCAGTTCATATTTTCGACCAGACCCGCCTACCTTTCGCACTCGAGGTCATGCGCCTCGTTTCGCAGGATGAGGTTGCCCATGCCATCCGCACCATGCAGGTGCGTGGTGCCCCGCTGATCGGCGCTGTGGCAGCCTACGGGCTGGCACTTGCCCTGCGCACCGACGCCCAGGATGCAGCACTGGAAGACAATGCAGCCATGCTGGCCGCCACACGGCCGACCGCCATAAACCTGCGCTGGGCCATTGAAAGAATGCTGACCCACCTGCGCCCCCTGCCCCCCGCCGAACGTGCCCAGGCCGCCTATGCAGAAGCCGCACGCATCTGCGACGAGGACGCCGCCCAGAACGAAGCCATCGGCCGCCACGGGCTGGAACTGCTGCGCGCCATTGCCGACAGACATGGGCCCGACCGGACCATCAATATCCTGACCCACTGCAACGCAGGCTGGATTGCCACGGTCGACTGGGGCACGGCCCTGGCCCCCATCTACATGGCGCATGATGCCGGGCTGAAAGTGCATGTCTGGGTTGATGAAACACGCCCACGCAATCAGGGTGCTGCCCTGACCGCCTGGGAACTGGGCAGCCATGGCGTGCCGCATACAGTCATTGCTGACAACGCCGGTGGCCATCTGATGCAACATGGGCAGGTGGACATTGTCATTGTCGGAACTGACCGCGTCACCCGGTCGGGAGATGTCGCAAACAAGATTGGCACCTACCTGAAGGCACTGGCCGCACAGGACAATGCCGTGCCGTTCTGGGTTGCCCTGCCCTCCACCACCATTGACTGGACAGTGGATGACGGCATCAAGGAAATTCCGATCGAGGAACGCGCCGCCGGTGAAGTCACGCATGTTGCTGGCCGTGACCCGCAGGGCAAGGTCACGCAGGTGCAGATCACACCTGACGGCACAAACGCCGCCAACCCGGCCTTTGATGTCACACCCGCCCGCCTTGTCACGGGGCTGATTACGGAAAAAGGCCGCTGCCCTGCCAGCCAGGCCGGGCTGCTCTCGCTCTTTCCCGAACTGGGCTGATACAGGCAGGGGAGCCATGCTCCCCGCCGCTTGACCCTACCGGCCAGCAGCCATAAGAGGCAGTCTCAAAAATCCGGGGGCATGGCTGCATGTGTCGGGGCTGCCCAGAACATCCTGACGGCCCGCAGCCACATACACACCGGATGGTTTTTGAAACAGAGCCAGACAACAGCGCACACTATCCCTTACTGTGTTGTAGTCACCCTCGCTGAAAGGAAACAGCCCATGGCCGAAACATCCGCAACCCGTTTCCTGCAAGCCCATGGCATTCCCTTTAGCGAGCACGCGTATGACTACGCCGCAGAGCAGGGCAGAAAAGGTCTGATCGCAGCAGAGGAACTCGGCATTGCCCAGAACCTGGTGTTCAAGACCCTGATGGTCGTTGTTGATAGCAAACAGGTTGTCTGCGTTGCCCTGCCTGTCGCCCAGAAGATGGATCTGGCCAAGGTTGCGGCACTGTTCGGCGGTCGCAATGCCAAAATGATGGGGCCGGACAAAGCCCAGGCCCTGACCGGCTACAAGGTCGGGGGCATAAGCCCCTTTGGCGCACGCACCATCGTGCCTGTCGTTTTTGATGCGACACTCGATGCACTGGAGACCTTCTATATCAACGGTGGGGCACAGGGGTTTATTCTGGGGCTAAGCCCGGCCGACGCCATCCGCTGCACCCAGGCCCGCACGGCCGACATATGCCAGCCTCACGCCTGACGCCACACGCGACAAAAAGGAAACACGCCTGCCCAAATACGCGCAGGCTGTGGCACCCCTGATGCGCGCCCCACGTTCCTGTGGCAGTCTGCCCCGATGCTGCGGAGCATCAGCCCGGCGGCTTCCAAGACCCCGCTCTGGTATGGAGACGAGATGACACGCCTCTTCGCAGCCTCCCTTGCGCTTCCCCTGTGCCTGACAGCCTGCACAGCGCATGTTCCCGCCCCACAGGGCCATACTGCTGTAGGCAGCGCCCCAAGCTGGAACAGTGCTGCCGCCGACAGTGGCCATGTGCCCGATTTTGCCACACGCAACTTCGAGCCCCTGAACCGGCAGGATGTCGTGGCCATAGCCATGCGCGAGTGGCGGCTGTTTGGCAGCCCGGTCAATGATGACGACCCCGAACAAAGGCCCGAACCCCAGACCCCCGCCGTCAAACCCGAGCGCACCCCCGGCCTGTGGCAGCGCGTGGGGGAATACTGGTGGATCGGCATGGACCCCGGCATGACCGAGGCCTCCTGGACCGGCAAGCATGACGCCAACGGCCGTGTAACCGACTTTGTGCATGACGGGTCTTACGCCTGGTCCGCAGCCTTTATCTCCTATGTCATGCGGGTAGCCGGAGCGAATGACCGCTTTCCATACTCCCCCAACCACGCCACTTACATCAACGCGGCAGCGGGTGGGCAATCCCCCATCCTGCGGGCCCACGACCCGGCCAGCTACGCCCCCAAAGCCGGAGACCTGATATGCGTGGCGCGCGGTGCCAGCAAGCAGACCATCCGCTTTGCCAGCCTGCCCACATCTTATGGTTTTCCTGCCCACTGCGGTTATGTTGTCG
Source organism: Acetobacter vaccinii (assembly GCF_008365315.1). Classification (NCBI taxonomy): domain Bacteria; kingdom Pseudomonadati; phylum Pseudomonadota; class Alphaproteobacteria; order Acetobacterales; family Acetobacteraceae; genus Acetobacter; species Acetobacter vaccinii. Next base: position 592,343 of record NZ_CP043506.1, read on the forward strand.
CCACCGGCCAGAACGGGCCGCCGTTTGGCCACCAGCTCAGCATTGTCGGCGGCAATATTGACGATGCCGTAGCCCTGACCCACGTGCCAACCGACACCAACGGCATGCTGGCCTCCCCCGATGGGCACAGCTACGACCCCCGCTATCCTTGGTGCGCCGTACTGGAAGTGCTATACGATGCGGAGGAAGAACCCAGCGCAGGCCGATAGGCCCGCCCTCCCTTCTCCTGCTGGAGGGCATGCCCCCTATGGGATCAGGCACGCCCTGCGGCACGGTGGCCCGCCGCGGCCCAACACGACGACCACAGCAACCAAGGCATAGAAGATGACCGACAGCGCCGTTTCCGCCTCCCATCCCGGTTGGAGCACTCTCTCCTCCGATATGCCTGCGGCCGTGGGCGGGACACCCCTGATCCTGCTGCGCAAGGCCTCGGAAGCAACCGGCTGCGAGATTTACGGGAAGGCCGAATTCATGAACCCCGGCGGGTCCGTGAAAGACCGGGCAGCTCTGGCCATCATCAACGATGCCGAGCAGCGCGGTGTGCTCAAACCCGGCGGCACCATTGTGGAAGGCACTGCTGGCAACACCGGCATCGGGCTGACCCTGGTGGCCAATGCCCGTGGCTATCGCTGCGTGATTGTTATGCCCGAAACACAGAGCCGTGAAAAAATCGGCTTTCTGCGCATGATCGGTGCCGACCTACGCCTTGTTCCGGCCAAGCCCTATCGTGACCCCGGCAATTATGTGCATGTGTCGCGCAGGCTTGCTGAGGAAAACGGCTGGACATGGGCCAACCAGTTTGACAACACCGCCAACCGCGAAGGCCACCGTACCACAACCGCGCAGGAAATCTGGCAGCAGGCAGGCGGCCGGGTCGATGCCTTTACCTGTGCCTGCGGCACTGGCGGCACGCTGGCAGGTATTGCCCTGGGCCTGCATGATGCCGCACGGCGCGACAACGTGGCCCCACCGCACATTGTGCTGGCCGATCCCGAAGGCTCTGGCCTGTATGGCTGGGTAAAGAACAATGACCTGTCGATTGAAGGCTCATCGATTACTGAAGGCATTGGCCAGTCCCGCGTGACGGGTAACCTGGAGGATGTGCCTATTGATAACGCCGAGCGTATTCCTGACCCCGAGGCGCTGGACATCATCTACAGCCTGCTGGGAGAGGAAGGTCTGTCGGTTGGTGGGTCTTCTGGCATCAATGTTGCTGCTGCCATCCGCACGGCCCGCAAGCTTGGTCCGGGGCATCGGATTGTCACCATCCTGGCCGATGGCGGTGCGCGCTATGAATCCAAGCTGTTCAACCCGGAGTTCCTGCGCGGCAAGAACCTGCCCGTAGCCCCCTGGCTGGACCAGTAAAAGACTACCCCCTCCTGTGCGTTACACGTACAGGAGGGGCATAGTGGCAGCGTCACACGCCGCGATTTCCAAAAATTTTTGATGATGTTGCATCAACAAGCTTCAAAGCATCACCCTTATAATAAAGGGCGAGCCGCAGAGGCTTTTATTTTCTCTGATAGGGCCGTTGGGGAAACTGCCTGTTAGAAATTATTATACATATCAATGCCTTCCTGCACGGTCGCGCAGTCATGCATTTTGCCGTCACGCAGCACGGAGCAGCGATTGCACACCTCCTGCACAAAGCTCATGCTGTGCGAGACGATGATAAGGCTACGGTCTGGCCGTTTCTCAAAAAGCTCATGACTACATTTCTCAGCAAAGCGAGCATCACCAACCATGATGACCTCGTCAATGAGATAGCAGTCGAACTCAATGGCCAGAGAAAGTGCGAACGCCAGTCGCGCCCGCATCCCTGAGGAATAGGTTCTGACAGGCTCCAGCAACTGCTTGCCCAGTTCGGCAAAGTCATCCACGTAATCGCGCATGGTCTGGTAGTCGCGGTCGTAGATGCGGCTGATAAAACGCAGGTTATCCAGCCCGCTCAGACTGCCCTGGAACGCCCCTGTAAAAGCCAGCGGCCAGGAAATGGACATATCCCGCTCGACCCGGCCCGCCGTAGGCAGATCCACCCCACCGATAATACGCAGCAGGGTTGATTTACCGGCCCCGTTATGGCCCAGAATACCCAGCTTTTCGCCGGGCATGACGGTCAGGTTGACACCGTTGAGCACACGCCGCTTGCCACCAGTGGCGTGGAATTCCTTGACGATGTCGATACACTGGAGCACGCGGTATTTCCCTTAGACAACCGTAAGATGCTTGCGGACATTGCGGGTCATCCAGATACCGATCAGCAGCATGAGGGCGGTCATCCAAGTATCGTAGAAAATATCATACTTGGCGTTACCGCTGATCCCGAACTGGCCACCGCGGATCATTTCCACATTGTTGGCCATGGGGGAGAGCTCCAGAATCCACTGGTATTTCATGGGTAGCCACGAAACCATGATGAACGCCCCGGAGAACGGCAGGCTGAGGTAACTGAGAATACCTACCGCCTTTTCCACTAGATCCGAAATCTCACTGAGCGATGCCACAAGCAGGGCTGTCGCAAACGAGAACATGCACTGGAACAACAGCCCCATCAGCAGCAGACCGTAATCCTGCGGCGGGTTCATATACCCCAGCGCGATGGCCCCGATCATGACCAGAAAACCAGCCAGAATGGTGCCGATAATTTCCAGATAGGTACGGGCGGTAATAATATCAAACGGCGTCACCTGCCGGTGGAACAGCAGACTGCCGTTAGCCTCAAACGCCTTGACCGCACGCCCCATGGCATGCCGCCACATGGTCAGCGGCACATAGCCGGTCACAACAATGGCTGTCATGCCCAGCCCATGCTCACGCGCGGGCCGGATGGCGGTCCACACAATGGCGACCCCCAGGCAGAAGAGAATAGGCTCACCAATAACCCATAGAAAGCCCAGGTTCTCACGCCCGTAACGGGTATGGATTTCGCGCAGGGTCAGGGCGTGGATAACTTTGTACTGGATAACAAAGCCATCCCACAGGGTGTTTCTCTTCTTCCTTGGGGGCTGTGTCATGAAATCTTATGCTCCCTGGCCCCGGCGATCAGCAGACGGGCCGATGCATACACGCCATACGTGCAGGCAAGAGAAATGAACATAAACACGATCAGAGGCGGATATTCAGGATAGTCCGGCTTGTTGGGCTTGGACACTTCCTCAAGAAACACCATCTGCCTGTCAGCCTGCGCCTTGGCACTTTCCAGAGACGTCACTTCCGACAGCAGCACTTTTTCCAGCAACTGGCGTTCCACTGTCAGCAGGTCGTATTCACTCAGCTTAGGCACGAGCGAATGGGTCGCACCGGTCAGACGGGCGCTGGCAGTCTTGAGCTCCTGCTGCAGCACGGCAATCTGGTTCTGATAAATGGGAATAGACGGGCTGTCGGGGGCTGTCTTCAACGTCTGGGCCAGCCGCATCTGGGTGGATGTCAGCATGGACTGCAAGGTATATTCCGTGCCCAGCAACGAGACTGACTGCTTGCCCGGGTCAATAATGGCATTGGCATCACGGAAGTTGGCCAGACGGGCCTGAAGCTCTTTCAGCTTCTCCATTGTCTGGCTGACTTCCATCTGCGCCGCACCAATCAGGTTCTGGCGCTGACGAACGTTGATTTCGTTCACCAGATTTTCGGCAGCAGCCACCAGCGCCTGAGCGATCCGCTGGGAATCAGCCGGGCTGAAGGTCCGCACGGTCAGAACCGACAGGGATGTTTCCCCATCAATCTGCGCTTTGACGTGCTTTTTGTAGTATTTGAAGAAGCTTTCCATATCCTGGCGGGAAAACCAGTTTGGATAGCGGGCTATGAAGTCAGCACCATGGGAATCGAAAACCTTGGCCAGACCATCCTGCTTCAACAGCAGTTCCATGGCGTCACGCGACACCATGTAGTCCTGCACCGCATAGGTGTTCTCGCTGGTGATAGCCCCACCGCCCATTTCCATCATCAGGGCAAGGGGGGTGCCGCTCTGGCTCTTTTCACTCCGCACCATAAAGTGCGCCTCGGACACGTACTGGGGCGAGGCAATGCACGACAGGTAGATGAAAAAGATCAGGTTAGGCAGAATGACAAAGAACGTCAGGCCAGGCCGGGCCGCCAGATAGTCCCAGGCAGACTGCAACCACTGCACCAGCCGGGAAGGCTCAGGCGGGGTCGGTACGAACGGGGGCGGCTCCGGCACGATCGGAACATGGTCCTGAATCTGGTCCGACATTCAAAAACCTTTCCGTTCAATCCGAAAGAAAACACGCAGCGTCAAAACCTGCTCCACAGCTACAAAACCTGTCATGTCAGGACTGCCGTTAGCGGGCCATATAACCAGCGGTAATACCCGGCTGGATGATCGTGCTGATCAGGCCAAACAGCTTGTAAAACTCGTTCGCCTTGGCGTTCGAGAAATAGATCACGTCCTTGTCTTTCATAAAGAACCGCTGGGCCAGGAAGTAGCTGCCAGGGTTCATCATGTCGATCTGGTACACAACGGGCGTGACAGGGCTGCCCTCTGCAACGGGAAAACCAAGGCGGCGGACAATGTTGTTGTCCTCAAACCGCAGCAGGAAGACCCCGTTCGGGTCGCCTCGGGAATCAATCGGCCCGCCGGAGCGCGCCAGGGCCTCTGACAAGGTCAGTTCAGGCACCTGGAAGGGCACTTCCGTCACCTTCAGAGCCGCACCGAACACGGTGAACGTACGGGGCTTGAAAATGACCTCAATCCGGTCGCCGGGCTGGATCTGGATATTCTGGGACGGATTGTTTTCCGGCACCGTCATAGGCACGCGCACCACATGGCCGCCGCGTGTCAACTGGATGATGGAGTCCTCAGGCGGATGGGTTGTGCCCTGGGCAATGGCGATAATGTCCAGCAGACATTCCCGGCTGGGGGTCAGCAGCACACGGCCAGGGTGTTTGACATCACCATACACCATGGCGGCGTTGGTCACGCCCTGCACCATACGCACAATAACCTGCGGTGCCTGGGACTTTTTGCTCAGCCCCACACGCACGTCAGAGGCAATCTGCTCCACCGTCTTGCCGGCCACCGGGATCGTGCCAACATAAGGTACTGTAATGGTACCCTGCCCACTGACAACAATCGGCGGCAGGTTAGTGCCAAGGGCTGCACTGCTGCCCTTGGGGTCTGGTGTGCTGTTGCCAAGCATGACATTGGTGGAGCTTGCCCCACCCATGGTCTGGCTGCCCGCCATGGCTTCCATCGTGGAAGTCCCGCTGGCGTTGGCACCACCCCCGCTGAAGAGGGAGTTGCCCAGTTCATAAATCGAGACCTGGAGCGTATCGCCCGGCCCGACCCTGTCATTATGAAGATCACGGCTGGTCACGGTTTCCAGCGTGGAGAGGGGGGTCGGCTGTTCACTGGCGATCAATGTCAGCAGGTCAGCACTGATCTGCACGATGCCAAAGCCCAGAGTGTTCTTCTTGGGGTCTTTCTGGGCCTCGTACACTTCACTCTCGGTGGGGCCACTGTTTGGCAGTGAGCCACAGCCCGACAGTGCCAGAAGACACGCACCCAGCCCTCCAAGAGCAGTCGTGTAATGCTTCAGGGAAGACCGTCTCTCAGTCTTTGTGGAACAGTGCTGCACTGTGAGTAAACGAGTGAACTGACGTAACATTGAGGTGAATACCCCTCCTAGCGGCCCTCGCTGATATGTCAAAGACTGATCGAATTGACAAGATGGCCGCACATATGATGCCGCTCCGTCTCTTACACAGATGGATGATGATCTTCCAGCAGGATATCTCTGGCCACGCGGACATACACCCCTCGGCAGGGGGCAACTGACTGAGCATGCTACACAATCATGGCTCATCCATGGCAGCCTGCCTCTACTCTGCCCCAGCCCGACAACGCGGCAGGGCTACGACCTTCGGCGCCCCTTCTGACGGCATGACTCTGGGTCAGGAAAGGGAAACCCCGACGCAGGACTCCTTCGTACAATAACGACGGCAAAAGTGTTGCCACGGCATCAGCATACCCCCTCCCCCACAATCAAAAGGGCGGTTGCTTACCCGCTTCTGACTGATGGCATGGCTGATCTTCCACGGCGGCAACCGGGATTACCCAATCGGATATCCGCCACGCTGACCACGCTTGACGAGATTTTTCTGCCAGCGCGGACTGCCGACAAAGAAGCAGGAACGCAGCAGACGACTGCTGTGGAGTGTGAGAGCAAAAGCGCCAGTCTCTCGCTTCCAAGCCCCTGACGCAAAACCATAGAGAGGCTTCAGCCTCACCTATACTCACAGTGATAAAAACGAGCCTTCTATATAGTGTCCTGCCAGAAGACAGCCACTCCTCCGCGCGCTACTCCACGGAAATGCTCCCCTCATGGGGTGGCGTGTGAAACCACCCCGAGGCCACTTAGGGAACACCACAGAGCCTAGCAGGCAGCGCAAGCTTTACGCTGCTTCCTGGGCTGCGCGCCGGAAGCGGATAATGCTGCGGGACATCCGGCCGCCACCCCAGTTGGGCATGCAGCGCCAAGGCGTGACCACATTGGCGTGCTCACCATCCAGCGACACAGTGCGGCGCTGCTCGGTGCCTACCCATTCCGGCGCCCATGCTGTTTCCACCTTGGTGATCCACTGATTGCCTTCAACACGATACCGACCGATATATGCCACCAGCGTACGCATCAGCACGGAACGTTCATCATCAGAGCTGGCAGGCTGTCTGCCCGACCCCTCGAGGTTGAACGCAACCCAGTTATCAGGCGTAAACACAACGCGGCCACGCGGCGCATCGCCCATGGCGTCGATCAGGTCTCCGCTTTCCTTGTCTTCCACCTGGTAGGACACAAGCTCCCACGTGCCGACAAGACCTTTTCTGAGCGTATCTTCCGTCTGGACTGATGTATCGGTAGTATTGCAGTTATTGGACATGGTCTCCCCACCTTGTTTTCGCCTCACCAGCCAGAAGCGGGGCAGCGAATTTCCCGCGCTTCATACCCTTGTCGAACCCCGCGCCAGCGCACTCTGGCGCGCAATACGGTTGGGCACAGCCTGACTATGCCCTCGCCCACAAGCGGCCCGGTAGCCTCACCCGGTGAAAATCGCTTTTGCGTGAGGCACAACAATGGAGTGACCAATGCCTTATGACGAAATCAGTGACCTGCGGTTTTTCACCATGCTGATTGAAGCAGGCAGTGTCACAGCCGCAGCCCGCAGCATGGGCACATCGCCTGCTGTGACCTCCCGCCGGTTGTCGCGGATGGAGGAGCGACTGGGTAGCAGCCTTGTCGTACGCACAACACGGCACTTTCGCCCAACCGAGACAGGCCGTGTGCTGTATGAACGCGGGGTTCAGATTGTTTCCGACGTTGACAAGCTGGAAGACGAAATTGCACAGGCCAACCAAAGCCCGCAGGGTAGCCTGAACATAGGCGCGCCGGTGGAACTGGGCCGCCGCCAGATTGCTCCTTTTATTGAAACATTCAGTGAGAAATACCCCAAGCTGAGCCTCAGTCTGGCTCTTGCGGGGGAAGGGCTGCACGATTCAACTGACTGCCTGGATGTGATCCTGCGACTGGGTATGCCCGACACACCGGGTGCCATCGTCACCCTGCTGGCAACAACACGGCGGGTACTGTGTGCCGCTCCATCCTATATTGAGCGCCGGTCACTGCCGCAGACCCCCCATGACCTGTCCAAGCATGACTGCCTTTGCCTGCGCCGCCACAAAACCATGACCGTGCTGAACAAATGGGTCATCGGAGATGATGAGAAGAAAGACATCGTCACCGTTCATTCCCGGCTTTCCAGCACCAGTTGCGAAATCATCCACGACTGGGCGCTGTCTGGCCGGGGCATTGCCTACAAGCTGCTGTGTGACGTGCACCACGATATAGAAAGCGGAAAACTGGCGCGTATTTTCCCTGACCTGTATGGCGAAAAAACCGACCTCTACGCCGTCATGCCGTCCCGCCAGCATGCCAGTGTGAATGTCCGCACCTTCCTGCATGAACTCAGGGAATTTTTGCGTAACACCGGAGGCTTTTGATGCCCTCATAACCACATGATAAAAAAGAATAAAAGTTTTTGATGAAGCTTTTTTCAAAAAGCTTTGAAGAGCATCACCTTTTTGGAAAAAGGTGACACCCAAAACTTTTCAAGAGTTTACAGAGTATCTCGTCAACGGCGGGCAGCACTCAGTTGCAACGCCACCGCTATGGCTGTCAGCCCAGCCCCGAACCAAGAGACCGCAGGCCACCCTCCATAGCCCCAAGCCAGAGAAGCCCCCGCAGCCCCCCCGGCACCGCCCAGAAACATAACCCCCATAAACAAGGTATTCAGCCGTGCCCGCGCCTCTGGCCGCAGGGCGTACACAATATGCTGGTTGGAAACCAGAACACTCTGCACGGCAAAATCCAGCAGGATGCACCCCACTACCAACCCGGTGAGTGACGTGACAAGACCCGCAACAACCCAGGACAGAAATGCCAGCCCTGTGCCCAGCAGAATAACGTAGCGAGGGCCATGAGTATCAGCGATGCGCCCGGCCAAGGGGGCTGCTAGAATACCCACTGCACCGATAATACCAAACAACCCTGCGGCCTCGGCCCCCATGCCAAAGCGGGGCTCCTGCAAATGCAGGGCAAGAATGGACCAGAAGACAGAAAACGCCCCAAACAGGCAGGCCTGTGTCATCGCGGCCAAGCGCAGGGCGGGCAGGCTGCGCCACAGGCCAACGAGTGAGAGCATAAGCGTGCCATAGCCATGCCGCACGACCGGCACGCTACGGGGCAGCACCCATGCCATCAGCCCCCCTGCCCCGGCAGAAAGCGGCACCCCTAGCCAGAACATGGCGCGCCACCCGGCATGATCGGCCACAAAACCCGCCAAAGTCCGGCTAAGCAGGATACCACACAGCAGGCCGGACATAACAACACCCACCGTAGCCCCCCGACGCTCGGGCGATGCCAGATGTGCGGCAAACGGCACAATCTGCTGCGCCACCGTCGCCGCAGCCCCAATACAGAGCGACGTGACAAGCAGCACCCCGATCGTGGGGGCCAACGCTGTTGCCACAAGGGCAAGAGTGAGCAGTATGAACTGCCCCACGATCAGGCTTTTACGTTCCAGCAGATCACCCAGCGGGACCAGAACGAACAGGCCCAAAGCATAGCCAAGCTGGGTTGCGGTGGGGATAAAGGCCGTCAATCGGCCTGGCAAAGCCGCCTCCATAACCCCCAGCATCGGCTGGTTGTAATAGATATTGGCCACGGCAAAACCCGTTGCCGCCGCCATAGCGAGGGTGAGCCCACGCCCTGCGGACGCATCCGGGCCAAGAGAGGGGGGAGTGTCCATATGCTGTATCCTGAGTATCATGCCCGCCCAAGCCATAAGCCAGCAGACCCGGCGCGGCATAGCCCGCAGAGCTTCACATCTGAGGAAGCCCATACGTTACATGCATAAATATTAGCTATTACAGCGTGGTTTTACCAATGAGGGATATTACTCTAGGCTATAACAACCACAAACGCAGCCCGGCCAGAAAATCACCCCGCCTGCCTTCTGCGACCAAATCCACCCTTTGAGCGATAGAGTACGGGCGACCTGCAACCACAGAACACCAATCAGCCCTCAATACTAAAGCCACATCCGTTCACAGAGATGGCTCCAGATCATTGTTTGATCGGGCATCTTTATTCGACCAAAAACGCCCATCCGCTGGGATGGTGCCTTACCTTTGGGGAAACTACTGCTCAGAGATTCTGCTCAGCCATCTTACGGCCGTACCACGGTAAGGCCCGTCATGCCGGTATATGGAAGACGTGGCTCCAAGGCAGGCCAGTGCCCATAAATATGACCCAAGCTGGCACTGTATAAGAGCCGAACAGGAAGACTCTGCCCACGGCACGATAAGGCAAGCACAGCCGGATCGAAGCGCCTGTGAGTGCTTAACTCAGAAGCCTTACGGAGGAGACGGGCAGCATTAATGCACCCGCCCACTCCTGACTGTGTGGTTATTTAGAAGCCTATCGCCTGCCGGGTTTTGCCGCCTTCCAGAAGCGCCATCCCGGACCGGCCAATACCCTGCCCACCGCCATGCCCGATGGTAAACTGTGCCACAAGCCGGGTCAGTTCATTAGCCATGGTTGACAGGTTATGGCTTGCAGCCGCGCTTTCCTCCGCCACGGCCGCATTTTTCTGGGTCGTGAGTTCCATGTCACCCATCGCGATGTTCAGTTCCCCAATACTCGCCGCCTGCCCCTGGGCTGCGGCTGCAATATTGGATACCAGCACATTGATCTGCGTGACCTGCGACACAATGCGTTGCAGGGAACTCCCAGCCTCCAGCACCAAGGACACACCCGCCTTAACCTGCTTGCCCGATGTGCCGATAAGGGTTGCAATTTCCTTTGCAGCCTCGCCCGAACGCTGCGCCAGGATACGGACCTCGTTTGCCACCACGGCAAAACCTCGACCCGAATCCCCAGCCCGTGCGGCTTCGACGCTGGCGTTCAGAGCCAGAATATTGGTCTGGAACGCCAGATCGTTGATGATCCCGACAATACTGGTGATTTCCTTGGAGGATTCATCAATTTTGTTGATCGCTTCAATCGTTGTCTGCACCACAGCACCCGCATGCTCGGCATCAACCCGCGCGGCATTCACAACATCATGGGCCTGCTGGGTTTCGTCCGTGGTCTTACGCACCCGCTGCGTGATCTGTGTCAGCGCTGCGGATGTTTCTTCCAGCGTGGCTGCCTGCTGTTCTGTCCGGCGCGAGAGATCATCAGCACTTTGCTTGATCCCTTCCGCATTGGCCATGACATCCTTGGTGTTGTTCGAAATCTGGCGCATGGCCTGCTCAAGCTGCTCGGCCGTTGCGTTAAAGTTTTGTTGCAAGGCCGCAACACGCTCAGGCAAGCCCTGGACGCGGTGTGTCAGGTCACCCTCCGCCAGCGCCTTGAGTGCCAGGCTGACAGTCTGGATAACGTCCTGATCTTCCTTGGACCGAATTTCACGCTCGGCCTGCGCAGCCGCGCGCGCCTGATCGGCAATACCATTCAGATGTGCAAAGTAATGGTACATGACCACAGCAACATCTGACAGTACAGATCGGGTCAGACTACCAACCAGTTCGCTCATATTGCCACGGAAACGGGGCTTCTTGCTCACAAGTGTCTGGAGGAGCCCGCCCGCATAGCGCGAATAAACCTGGCTCAGATAGCTGACGTAATCAACTTTCTCCGCCAGCCGGTGGGTGATTTTTTCCTGAATACCAAAGTAGGTATCATTGAAATCCCCCCGGCTGATGCAAGCAAATTTCTGGGTTTCTTCCGCCAGCACGTCACGCGGCATCTGCTGCAACGACGGGTCGGCTGCCCTATAGGCCGCAAGCAGGATCTGCTCCAGATCCTTATGTACAATGTCCCAGACAAGCTGTCCGCTTTTCTGGTCCGCGCTGCTCCATGGAAGAAGTGTTTCTTTTATATCAGTCATATTGCTGCGCCTTAGAGTTGCTTGCTCTATATTTCTTCGATCTAATAGTTATATTAACTATATGTCAATCATCCTCACGATCTATAAAAATAAAAAACAAAATTCTTGCTTTTTTATAAAATCATTCACTTGCATGGGGTTTTCCCAAACACTGGCATGAAATGCGGCACCGCGGCACCATAAAAATCATAAAAATATGGCACCAAACGCCATAAATCGTTCAGAAACCGCACAAGAGATGCCAAGAGTTCAAGATATAGAACAGGCTCTTCAAAAGTTTTCCACAGAATTTCATACGTAATATGTCACACAGTGTTACTTCAAACGCATTAAACACGCCTGTCATGTCATTTTACACTCTGAACACAATGGTCGAACCCAGCACAGCATGGTAACTGTCTGACAATCGAAGACAGGCGGCTTGCCGTGGCTATGGCAAGCAACGCACGACAGAACCCTCCATTATGCGGCATCTGGTGTGAAAACTCCTTCCCCCTCCCTATCTCCTGCTCTGGTCTCCCGTGTGCATATCCGCAAGCAGGCACGCAGCCTCCTGCACTATGTCTTGCCCGCAGTGGCCGCCGCCACGTCTGGGGTGGTTATTGAATATAATGAATACGAGCACGCACAGGCCACGGTTGCAGCCAATGCCACGCAGGACAGTATCGCCTACGCAACGCTGATTGCCGGGCGGCTGAACACCCGCTTTACAGAGCTGGAAATTGCCTCTGCCGTCCTCGGCGGAGCGGAAGGTGGGCCTGCCACCCCATCGCCCATGGTGGAACAGTCGCTCCAGAACTATCTGGCCGCCAACGCCCACAACTATACCTTTAATATTCTTTCGGCGGATGGGGAGCACATTCAGTGGTCAACAACGCCCCTGTCGCACGCCACTCCATCCGCGATGCGGGATTTTGCGCCTGTTGAAAAATCATCCCGCTATCTGCTCGGGCCTGTACATTATGTACAAAGCATGGACGCTATCGTGCTGCCCCTGCGCGTTCATGGGGTCAGCAACACCCAGACAGGCTATTTTCTGGCCTCGCCTTACAAGATCAGCCGCCTGCTTGATACGCAGGAACTCCCGCGGGAATATCGTAACTGGGTGTTCACGGTCATGGACACCCGCACCAATGCCCCGCTGCAGGCCCTGCCACCCTCGGACAAACACACCGGGCACACAGCCCCCGACAACACCCGCCTGGTGACGACACCTGTCATCGGCTACCCCTTTACCGTGCAGGTGCGCATAACCCCCCACCATATCTGGACCACTTTTCGTAAACAGGCAGTCAACCGCTGGGGGTCAGAAGGGCTGGTGCTGACCCTGCTCTTTGTCGGAATCGGGTTCATGATCCGCCGACAGGAAAAAAAGCAGAACCGCCAGCAGCAGCGCCTGACCGACTTTAACGCCTTTCTGGCCCAGATCAGCTACTGCATCAGTCAGGCGCAGGAAGAAAGCCGCCTGTTGCAGGATATCTGCGATCTGGCAATCCGCTATGCCCATCTGGACCTTGCCTTTATCGCCCGGCCCGATGCCTCGCAGCAGTTTCAGTTTCTGGCCGTTGGGGGCCAGCACGCCATTACGGACACTCTGTTTATTTCTGCCCGGGCCGACCTGCCAGAAGGGCAAGGTTCCGTAGGGCGGGTCTGGCGTAGTGCGCAGGCGATCTTCAACGCCTCTTTCGTCCAGAACGCGCACCTGGCCCCTTGGAAAAACTGGGCAGAGCAGCACAACCTGCATGCCAATGCGGCCCTGCCTATTATGCGCGATGGCAAGATCTGGGCCGTACTGAGCGTCTACCACAGGCAACCCGATATTTTTGACCACCAGCTACAGGCTCTGTTGCAGGAGGTCGCGACTGATATTTCCCGCGGGCTGGAAAAACTTTACAATAAAAAGCTGCAATCCGCGCTGCTGTACAATTCTGTTGTCGGTATTCTGCTGGTCAAGGACCATATCATTCAGCTTACCAACAGCCGGGTGGAGCATATGTTGGGCCTTCCGGCAGAAGCCCTCGTCAACCAGCCTGCCGAACTGCTGTTTACAGACCCGACAGAATTCGCCCGGGCCATCGCTGTCAACGAGACGCTGCAGCACAAGCACGAAACGCGCATTCCCAACGTCCGCCTAGCCCGTAAGGATGGCCATCTGCTGCTGGCTGATCTGTCAGGTGTGCGCCTGCATGATCTGTCGGGAGATGTCTCGGTCTGGACGATTGAAGATGTAACAACCCACGAGGTAGCCCGCCGCCTTTATCATGCGCTGCTCAACACGGCAGATGCCGTGCTACAGGCAACCGATGAAGCCGAGATGTGCGACCGCACCTGTGCTGACCTTGTGCTGGACACACTGTTCCACGCCGTCTGGATTGGCAGAATTGACAGCCGGGGCCATCTGGAAGTGCTCTCCCGCGCGGGTGAAGGCACGGACAGCATCCATGAGCTGAGTGCCTACATGAAGACCGGCTCCAGCCCTGTCCCTGTCATGCTCCGCGCCTGGAACACCCGGACACTGGTCTATAGTAATGACGAACTGGCCGACATGGCCAAGGCCCCCTATTACGCCTTTATTGAAAAAAGCCGCTGGCGTGCAGTCTTGTCTGCCCCCATCTGGCGGGCGGGCAAGGTATGGGCCATTATCTCCTTTGCCGCAGCACAAACCCAGGTATTTGACGCGCAGAGCATTACACTGTGCCAGCGCGTTGCCGACCTTCTGGGCCATGCACTGGACAAGCTGGATGCTCAAAACCGCATAGAAAGCCTACAGGAAAAAGAAGCCCAACGGGCCAGGCATGACCCGCTGACCGGCCTGCCCAACCGTCTGGCGCTGGAAGAATGCATGCCGCTGGCCCTGACCAGAGCCCGCGAACAAGGGCGTGGGGCAGGCATTTGCATGCTGGACCTGGACGATTTCAAACAGGTCAATGACACCTATGGCCACGAAGCAGGCGACCACCTGCTGCAACAACTGGCCCAACGCCTTGTGCAGAGCCTCCGCCCAACAGATTTTGTCGCCCGCCTGGGTGGGGACGAATTTGTTGTCGTCCTGGAAGAACTGGATGCACTGCTGCCCATTGCACAGGCGACAACAGTACTCAACACCCTGCATACTGCGGTTGAAACGCCTTTCCAGGTCACGCCCGAAGCCACGGCCAGCGTCGGCATGACCCTCGGCATGGCTCTGTACCCACTGGATGGGGAAGACCCAGACACCCTGCTGCGACGGGCTGATGCTGCCATGTATCTGTCCAAGCAGACCAAGGCCACCCGCACCACCTGGTGGCGTCTGGCCAGCGCCCTGCCTGCCCACCCCAGCGCAGAAGAAGTACAGGTCCACACCTTTGATGCCTACGGGCCAGAGGCCCGGGACCTGCTGACCCGCGCCAAAACTTTTCTGCTGCACATCCAGCAGGATTTTGTCGAACAGTTCCACGACAATGTACGTGACCGGGCTGAATGGCAAAAGCTCTTTAGCAGCATGACAGAATCTGAACGTACAGAGCTACGTCATGCCGATATGGAGCACCTGCAACTCCTGCTGGCACCAGAGACACAGGAAGCCGATATCCTCAAGGCTGCTAACCCTCTGGGGGCATCGCGCGCACTCAGCGGCGTCGACCCTGTCATGCTGACTGAAATATACAGCACCTACAGGCGGCAACTAATTGACAGCATGGATAAAGCCATGCTGCGCGCCTACGACCGCTACCACATTTTGCTGACAACCGAGATCCGCCTGCAGGAAGACAAGGCCACCCAGCTTGCCATCGGCCAGAAAATAGAACAGCAGTATTTTGCCCAGCTTTCCGCCCCCATGCCTGACCTGTCCAGCACATGGCCCGATGCCTGTGCTCAGGCAATCAATGCTCTTGGTCAGTTAACTGGTATTCAGGCCGTTATCCTTTACCGGAAAGATGCTGACGGCAAACCGCTGATCGAAGCCAGCGCCGGACCGCTGGCACAAGATTTTGTGCAGATTCTACAAACAAGTTTTGCACAGCCCCCCACGCAGGATACGCTGGATTGCAGTTCTATTACCGCACAGGCCTGGATGTCGGCGCAAATTACCAGCACCCCATCCTATGCTCTGGACCCACGTACTCCAAAATGGCGTGATACCGCCCTGCAACTGGGCTTCCGCTCAGCCCTGAGCATACCGCTAAGGGAGGAAGGCGGACAGGTCAGCGCCGTGCTGACCCTGCTTGGCGGGTATCCCAACCAGTTTGAATCCCTGATGATGCGGCAGTTTGCCCACGGGTTGCAGCAACGATGGGAGCAGATTTCCCAGCGGTACCATCGCCAGCCCGCACCTTCTGTCACACAGGAGCGCTCGCAGCATTTGCGCAGCCTGCTGTTTGCAGGCGGGCTACGCATGTTTGTGCAACCTGTCATAGACTTGCAGTCCGGCGCGCTGCTGGAAGTGGAAGCACTGGCCCGGATAGAAGACACCGACGGGCAGATTATTTCCCCCGCCATGTTCCTGCCCCTGCTAGGCCGCAACGAACTGGACCAGCTTTTCTACAAAGGTCTGGAGCAGGCTCTGACGTCCCTGTCACAATGGGACAAGGACGGGCTGCATACCAACCTTGCCATCAATCTGCCTTCCACCTTCCTCCTGAATAATGATGGGCCGCAGAAAATTGCTGACATGCTGGCCCAGTATCACATAGAGCCGCATCGGCTTGCTGTGGAACTTCTGGAAACGCACAGTCTGGATTACAAAACGCAGGCAAGCACCATCCGCCAGTTCAAGGAACGCGGGATACAACTGGCGATTGATGATCTGGGGTCCGGGCATAGCAGCCTGCTGCGACTGTCCTCCCTTCCCTTTGACATCATCAAGGTGGATCAGGCGCTGCTCCGCCACCTGCACGACATGCCGTTGCAAATTCTCAGCGTGGTGAAATCCATTCTCGATATGGGCAAGGATTTTCACAGCCGCGTTGTGGTGGAGGGACTGTCGGATCAGGAAGTCATGGATGCTGTCAGTCATCTTGGCCACTGCTATGGCCAAGGCTATGGCATTGCCCGCCCCATGCCTGCGGCAGACCTGCCCGGCTGGTATAAGGAACACCAGGCGACATACCAGCAGAAAACCGTGCAGGCTGATATTAACAGTGATCTTGCGGCTCTTGCCTGCCACTGGATCACCCTGCGCAACCAGACGGCAGCAGGGTCAACCGTGCCCGACCAAGACCCCATGATCCGCTGGTTTGCTACGCAGAACCTGCAAAACTCTGACGCGGCACGCTGGCACCAGCAAAGCTGCCAGACCCCACCGGTGCCCGGTGCAGCCGCAAAGCTGACAGCCTGGCTGCTGGAGCGCCTGCGTAAAAACCCGGTATCGTAAGCAAAACCACGCCTGGTGCGTAACACCAGGCATGGCGGTGCCAGTCAGGCGTGGGCTGGCATGCTGTCCATATCAATAACAAAGCGGTATTTAACGTCAGAGCGCAGCATACGCGTATAGGCGGTCTCGATCTCCTCCATACGGATCATCTCGATGTCGGAGGTAATGCCATGTTCACCACAGAAATCGAGCATTTCCTGTGTTTCCGCGATCCCGCCAATCAGCGACCCGGCAAAGTTGCGGCGTTTGAAAATAAGGCTGAACACAGACACAGGCATGGGGTCTTCCGGAGCACCAACCTGCACCAGTGTCCCTTCACGCTTGAGCAGGCCCAGATAGGTATTGATGTCATGGTTGGCCGCCACGGCATCGAGAATAAAGTCAAACCGTCCCTGCTCCTTGGCCATAGCCTCCGGGTCCTTGGACAGAACGACCTCATGCGCGCCCAGACGTTCCCCATCTGCGACCTTGCTGGCCGATGTGGTGAACAGAACAACCTCGGCCCCCAGCGCACGGGCAAATTTGACCCCCATGTGCCCAAGACCGCCCAGACCAACAATACCGACCCGCATACCCGGCCCCACCTTCCAGTGCCGCAGGGGGGACCAAGTGGTAATGCCAGCACACAGCAGTGGTGCCGCAGCGGCCGGGTCCAGTGTTTCGGGAATGGACAGTACAAAACCCTGATCCACCACAACGGCTTTTGAATAGCCGCCAAAGGTCAGACCGCGACCATGTCTGTCCTCACCATTATACGTGCCGACAAAACCTTCCTCGCAGTACTGTTCAAGCCCTTCCTGACAACTGGCACACTCACGGCAGGAATCCACCATACAGCCCACACCGACCAGTTGCCCCGGTTTGAAGCGGGTGACGGAACCGCCGACCTCTGCCACACGGCCCACAATTTCATGCCCCGGCACGCAAGGGTAGAGCGTATTGCGCCATTCATTACGGGCCTGATGAATGTCGGAGTGGCAGACACCGCAGTATAAAATATCAATCCGGACGTCATCAGGCCCGGTATCACGGCGCTCAAAGGACAGGGGCGCCAACGGCGCGTCTGCTGCTGTTGCAGCGTAGCCGACACAGGTAAACATGGTCCGATCCTTTCTGGCTGATATCCAACTTTTCTGCCCTCTTGCCCGCCAGACTTCAAGGCCGGGGGGCCGGACCTGTGCTTTCTCCCTTCAAACACAGGGGCCAGCGCGTTAAACCCCTGAACCCGACAGGGTTGAAAAACCCCGCACCACACCCTCCGGACCAGCCCACACCATGCCCTGACCGCACACATCACAAGCCTGTCATACTCCGCACGACTCTTTGTCGTTACCCTCCACCATGCTGCTGGCACCGTACTTCATCCGTGCAGTGCTGCTATAGGCCCAGCCCTTGCCAACGCCCTTAACAACCTGGATTTCTGGATGACCTCCGACACACACACACCATCGCCTACCCTGACCGCTGTCCAACCGCCCCATGGGGCCGCACTTGCCTTCCTGACCCTGACATTTGGCACTTTTGTTGTCGGGACAGGGGAGTTCGCAATCATGGGCATGCTGCCGCAATTTGCATCGTCCCTGCATGTTTCAACCGCCGATGCAGGATACGCCATTACGGCCTATGCCATGGGGGTTGTGATCGGGGCCCCCGTTATCACCATCCTGGGGGCACGGCTGTCACGCCGGACACTGCTGCTGATCCTGTTCCTGTTTTTCTGCTTCGGCAATTTCCTGAGTGTGCTTATGCCCAGCGCACCCCTTGTTGAAATTGCCCGTTTTGTCACCGGTCTGCCCCATGGGGCATTGTTTGGTATTTCCGCACTGATCGGCGCATCCATGGTGGAACGGGCCAGACGCGGGTGGGCTGTCGGGCGGGTCCTGTCTGGCATTGCCATAGCAACCCTGATCGGCGCGCCATTTTCCACCTTTGCCGCCGACCATCTGGGCTGGCGGCTGGCCTATGCCCTGATCGGCCTTGCGGGGGGCCTCACCTTTCTAGCCGTCAAACGCTATATTCCTGCCGACAAGCCTGACCTGGCAAACTCCCCCCTGCGGGAGGTCAAAGGCCTGCTCAACGCGCAGGTTCTGCTCACCCTGCTCACAGCAGCCATCGGTTTTGGGGGTATGTTTGCCCTGTATACCTTCCTGACCAGTATTTTGCAGAACGTCACCCATGTGCCTGAGTGGATGGTCATGGTCTTTCTGGTCATCTGGGGGTGTGGCATGCTTGTCGGGGCCAATGTGGGGGCATGGGTTGTTGACCGTACCCTGAACACCGCTGTCATACTGGCCCTGGTCGGCAGTGCCGCAACCATGCTGGCGTTTAGTGTGCTGCTACACAGCCCCTGGATGCTGCTACTGGATATCTTCCTTGTACCCAGCTTTGCAAACGCCTTGGGGCCTGCCCTTCAGACACGCCTGATGGATTATGCGGGAGATGCACAGACACTGGCAGCCTCCCTCAACCACTCTGCCTTCAACATTGCCAACGCCCTTGGCGCGTTGCTGGGCAGTGCTCTGCTCGCACAGCATTACAGCTACAGCACGCTGGGACTGGGTGGTGCGTTACTGTCTGCCGGTGGTCTGGTTGTTTACTGTGTGGCGCTTTTGGACCTGAAAATGCAAAAGCAGTAACAAAGACTTTCAAAAGAACGTCGCCTTTTTGAAAAAAAGGCGACACCCAAAAACTTTTATTTTTTTATGAGAATAGCTTTGAAATACGTCTTATATTGTCAGAGCTATTTTTAAAATAAGACACTCTATAAATACACAACCAGAAAACGCGCTTTTATCCCTTTGAATGCAACCGCGCATCGGCCAGAGCCTGCGCGTATAAAGCGCCAATAGCGACAGAAGCCAGCCTGGCCTGCACACTATCCGCCCGGCTGGTCAGAATAATGGGAACCTCCGCCCCCAGAACAAGCCCGGCAGACTCTGCACTGGCCATGAAAATCATATTCTTTGCCAGCATATTTCCCGCCTCCATATCTGGCGCTACAAGAATTTGCGCCCGCCCGGCAACTGGAGACTGCAATCCCTTGATACGGGCAGCCTCGGGGCTAATGGCATTGTCCATAGCCAACGGGCCATCCAGAATGCCACCCTGAATCTGATTGCGCTGGGCCATCATGCACAAGCAGGCCGCATCAAGAGTGCCCTGAATTTTAGGATTTATAACTTCGACTGCCGACAACAACGCTACGCGGGGTGTCCCCAACCCAAGCCCCAGATGCAGGTCGATGGCGTTTTGGACAATGTCCCGTTTGGCGGCAAGGTCCGGGGCGATATTGATGGCGGCATCAGTCACAAACAGCAGGTCGTCATAACCGGGGACAGCCAGAAGGAAAACATGGCTGATACGGCGCGCAGCGCGCAGGCCAGCCTGTTGCGCCACCACAGCGTGCATCAGCGTATCCGTATGCAGGCTGCCCTTCATCAACGCCTGCACATGCCCATCTTTGACAAGGGAAACCGCACGCTGGGCTGCGCTATCCTCCGTAGCCTCATCAACAATGCTTATCTGCCCAAGATCGAGCCCACTGGTAAGGGCCAGAGCTCTGATCTGCTCTTTCGGGCCTATCAGAACAGGGGTCATAAGCCCTTGCCGCGCGGTCAGCACAGCCCCTTCCAGCGCATGCTGCTCACATGGCCAGACCACCCCCACACTGACTGGCTGCGGCAGGTTAGCAGCGCGGGCAACAAGATTTGTAAAAGCCTGATGGCTCTTGCCTGCTCCGGGCAAATCCACCGGATCGTGCGTGTAACTGGTCTGTGTCGTGCTCATGCAGCCCTGCCCGGCAAACCTGCCTGTATCAACACGCCTTGACCGGGCTGTCTGGCAGCCCCCTGAAAATGGGGCGGAACTGTTATTGCCATCGCGCGTGGCTCCTGCTGCACTCTCTTTGTCTTATCCTTGCAGACTTCTGCTTAAGGACAAAGGGAGTGGGCCATCAACACACGCGGAGGCACCGGGCACTGGCAGGGAATACTCCCCCCAATGCCCGGTGCTTTCCATCACGACAGGTGCTTTTTCTGCCTCGCCTCAGGCAGCGTCTGGTTGCCAGCCGAAGCGGGGGGCAATCTCGCGGGCTATAATTTCCAACCGGCCAATGGCATCATCAATGGTGCTACTGGCAGATTGCACAACAACCACAAAATCACTCAGATACTGGAACAGTGCAGGATCATTCCTCAAGCTCTCTTCTATATCATCCGGGCTGCCATGGTGGACATTCAGCAGCCTGATAATGTCTGCCGTGTTCAGTTCCCCCTGGGCAATGTTTTCACGCCGCAACCAATCCCCAAAAGGTGCTAGGTCGGGGGCGAGAACATCCTGCGCGTCCTGCTTGCTTGCCGCCGGGAAAACCGCACGAATAATGCCTAGCCGTGGTGGTACAGCATGTGTCCAGGCATCCAGATAGGCCTCGGCCAGCGGCTTTTGTACACTGGCGGGGTTATGCACAGCCGTGCCCAGCAGCAGCCCATTGGCCTGTTCCGCCGCATAGACAGCCCCTTCCGTTGTAGAGTGGGAATGCCAGAGTCTGTCCCCCAGCCCTGCCCCGACCGGCTCCAGACCTTTGTAACGGCCTGTGCCTTCCAGGCAGGTTTGCAAGCTCTCCTGCCCCCGTTGGAAAAGGGCCGCACGGTTGGCATATTCCACATCAAACGCCGGAAAGGCTGCAATGTTGGCCCCACCGCTACCAAGACCCAACTGCACCCGCCCGTTGCTTAAAACATTCAGGACCGAGGCATCTTCCGCAAGGCGCAGAGGGTGTTCAAAAGGCAGAACCGTGACCCCCGTTGCCAGATGAATACGCTTGGTATGGGCGGCAATAGCCGACAGCAGCACAAGCGGAGACGGCGAAAGCCCTGTCCCTCTGGACAGATGATGCTGGGCAATCCACCCACTTTGAAAACCCAGCTTTTCTGCTGCGACAAAAAGGCGGGTCAGACCATCATAGGTTTGCTGCGGCGTACTGTCCGCGCTCACATGGGTCAGAAACCCTAACCGGAAAGACCGTTTCATGACAGGGCCAGCCCTTTCACCTGCGCGCGCAGGGCCGGGACAATGGTGTCCGTAAAGCTCTGCAACCGTCGGGACGCCTGCTCCGGCGTAGTCGAAAATGTTTGCACCTGCGCCGCAAAGTGGCTGACAAATGGCAAGGATGTATCTGCCAGAAGCTCCTGCACAATATCATCCGGGTGGCCCCAGAGCACCCCCATCTCCCGCAGGTAATGGTGCAGGTCCTGCTGCTGGGCATCGGGCCGAAAGCGCCTGACATAGCGCAGAATATCAGCCCCTATTTCCTGCTCGACTGTCTGTTTGTCAGCACCGGGGATCAGTGCCCGCACCAGTGTAATACGCGGCGGGTGCTCATGCCCCTGTGCAGCCCAGGCCGCCCGATAGGCAGCTATGAGTTCCTGATGGGATGGATGCTCAGGCAATTGCGGGGCGGCTATCAGCCCGTTGCCATTGGCCGCCACAAAAGCAACATCCCGCGTACTTTCCCACACCCTGCCTAGCAGTTGCGGCACGGCGGGTGTCATGGTCAGGCCCGGCGCAACCTCCTGCCCACGCAGGATGGCGTTCAGCCGGGTCAGCCCGCTACGGTACAGCTCTGTCCGATGGTCGGGGGCAATATCAAACCCGGCCAGACTTTCGGTATCAAACCCGCGCCCAAGCCCCAGTTCCAGCCGCCCGTTGCTCAAGACCTCCAGCACGGCGGCATCTTCCGCCAAGCGCAAGACGGGTTCCAATGGCAGGATAATCACGGCCGTACCCAGCCGCAGTTTTCTGACATGCTGCGTGGCGTGGGCCAGAAAAACCAGTGGCGCGGGCAGTGCCCCGGTCTCGGTATGGAAATGATGCTGGGCAACCCACCCCGTATCCAGGCCGCTGTCCTCAGCCTGGCGTAGCAGATCCAGCGCGGTGGCATAGGTCTGCTGGGCCGTGGTCCTGTCTGGAGCATAAAGCCGGTTGAGAAAACCGAATGTCTGCAAAGATTGCTGCTGGGTCATGACGCCACCTGCACGCCTGCGGAATAGGGCGTATCCAGCCCAAAATGGCCACGCAGGGTTGTGCTGTCATACGCCTTACGGAAACGGCCACGCCTTTGCAGTTCGGGCACAACCAGACTGACAAAATCTTCAATCCCGCCCGGATCATGCGGGAAGAAGAGGTTAAAGCCATCGGCTGCTTCGCTGTCGTACCAGTCTTCAAACCTGTCTGCGATGTCGGCTGCAGTGCCTATGACAGCGTTACGCTCGGCCAGATGTTGATAAAGCTGGCGAATGGACAGGTGTTTCTGCTCCGCCAAGGCCACCGCAAAATCGCGCCTGCTGCCCTTGTTACCAGCCGGAATGGGCGGCAAGGGGCCATCGGGGTCATAGCCTGACAGATCGAGGTCATCCCCCAATGTATCAGCCAGCAGGCGCAGGCCAACCACCGGGTCCAGCAGTTCCTGCAACTGGTCAAAGAAATCCTGCGCGTCCTGACGGGTTTTTCCCACAACCGGGGTAATGCCGGGCAGAATACGGATAGCGTGCGCGGGCCTGCCAAAAGCAGCTGCGGCTGCTTTGACCTCAGCATAATACGCCTGTGCCGCGCTAATATCATCATGCGGTGCAAAAATGATTTCCGCTATCCGCGCGGCCAGACGTTTGCCACTGGCCGATGCCCCGGCCTGCACCAGAACAGGCTCGCCCTGCGGTGTGCGGGAAATGTTCAGCGGGCCCCGTACGGAAAAATGCGCGCCTACATGATCAATCGCATGTACTTTTGTGGGGTCAAAATACCGGCCGTGGTCAGCATCCAGCGTGACTGCCCCTTCCTCCCACGAGTTCCAGAGTTTTCTGACAACATCAACAAACTCTTCTGCCCGCTCATAGCGGCCAGAGTGGGAGAAATGCTCTTCCCGCCCGAAATTGCGGGATTCATCCCCCACAACCGATGTCACCACATTCCACCCCGCACGCCCGCCGGATAGATGGTCCAGCGAGGCAAATTTGCGGGCAATATGATAGGGCTCATTATAACTGGTCGTTGCCGTGCCGATAAGACCGATATGCTCGGTCACACCCGCCAGCAGGGACAGCAGGGTCAGAGGTTCGTAATGCTCCCCGCGGGAGGTGCGCGACAGGGCCTCCAGGTCCTTGCCCCACAAAGCAGCAACATCGGCGATAAAGAGGCCGTCCAGCAGCCCCTTTTCCGCAACCTGTGCGTAATGAATATACTGTTTGATATCCAGCCCGGCACCAGCCCGCCCCTTGGGGTGTTTCCACGCGGCAAGATGGTGCCCACCATTATTCAGCATAGCCAGCAGGTTCAAATGCCCTGGTCTTTTGCTCATTGGTTTGTCCCCTGTCGTTTCTCTGTTGGGTGCTGGTCAGTAATTCACACCCAGGCGCACACCCCAGGTGGCAGGCATGCCTGCCAGGGCGACATTGGCGCCATCGACAAAATAATTCCTTTCCACATCATATTTTTTGTCGAAAATGTTTTTCCCGAAGGCGGAAATGGACCACTTTCCACTTTTGGGTGCAAACCCAATATTGGCACCCCACAATGTATAACCCGCCACATTATAGCGTGACCCGAACAGGGAGTTGTACGTGCTGCGCAGGCTGTAATCCATGCCGGTTGTGAGGACATAGTTCCCCAGTTCCCAGTTATAGCTGACAGATCCGTTGACGGTGAATTTCGGAAACGGCAGGGATTCACCCTTACGATTACGGTAATCCCCAACATACAGACCGTTGACGACATGCGCACTGTAAAGCGAGGAGAACTTGTCAAACGCACCCACGGCAAAACCGGCAGACTGCGTAATGACCAGGTTGGGCAGGGGCCGCCATTCGGCCTCGATTTCCCCACCATACATGTGGGAGCGGGGTGCGTTGACAATGGAACCAACAAGGCCCGTCTGCGGGTTGAGGGTCGCGGACTGAATCTGTTGGTTGCTATAATCGTAGTAGAACCCAGCAACGTTAAAGCGCAGATGCTGGTCAGGCAGAGTCAGCTTGTTGCCCACTTCATACGCCAGCAGGGATTCCGGCTTGAAGGGAGACGCAGATACCCCCACCGAGTTGGAGTTGTAGGTTGTAAACCCGCCTGATTTGATACCCCGGGTGAAGGAGGCATACAGCATGTCATTACGGACAGGGTTGTACTGCACCTCAAACTTGCCAGACGGCAGGGTGAAGTCCGTGCTTTCTCCATGCAGCACGTTGCCGGGGTTGGTAATAACCCCATTGATCACCTGGTAAGACCCCAGACTGGAAAGTTTGCGGCTTTCATGTTCGATCCGCAGGCCGCCGGTAAAGCGCAGCTTGCTGGTCAGGTGATAGGTCGCCTGCCCGAACCCGCTGATGGTATTGACGAACTGGGTATAACGCAGGTCACGGTCAAAACCGTACAGGTCGCTAAAGCCGGACTGATAGCGGTCATTCATATACTGGTGGGCATAGTAAATGCCTGCAACCCATGTCAGGCGCTGGTTACCGGGGGAGGTCAGGCGGAGTTCGTTCGCCAGCACATTCGCGCGGGTCTTGAAGGCAACATCGGCCAGCGTTTTCGGCCAGGCGTCAAAGTTCATATATTCCTGACGCTGCATGTTGTCGTAGCTCAGCAGGTTCGTCAGGGTCGCGAAAGAGAACTTCTTATCAGCACGCAGGCTCATGCCCCCGACATCAATATGCGAAAACGGTTTTGTGTTGGGGTTGACCCCGATCTCCTTGGCGAAGGAGGGGGATGTACCCCAGTTGGTCTCGTAACGGTCGGGGCTGTTGGGATAAATGGGGGCGGACGGGTTAAGCGCGTTAAAGGCCGACATGGGTGTGTACAAGTGCAGCCCATTGGCATCAGAACGGTCACGACTGCCGTGCAGATTGAACTCGAACTTCAGGCTGTCGGAGGCATCATAATCCAGCAGCAGGCGGGCAGCGCCCCGGTCGGCATCACCCAGGCTTCGCCCATCGCTGTTATGCTGCCATGCCCCGCCCTGCAAGGTCTCGCCCGACAGGCGATAACGCAGCTTTTGTGTAATGGGGCCAGAGAGATAACCGTCCACCTTGACGCTATCAAAACGCCCGTACTGCACATCCCCGCCCGCATGGAAGGTGGATGTGGGCTTATTGAGAATATAGTTGATCGCACCACCTGTCGTATTACGACCATACAGGGTGCCCTGTGGACCGCGCAGAACCTCAACGCGTTTGATGTCAAACATCAGGCCGTTGGTCGCAAAGGGTACCGGGTTTGCAACTTCATCAACATAAACCCCCACCGTGGGAGCGTTGTTGCTGGCATAGTCATTAAAACCAATGCCACGGATGGCAAAAGCGGGCTGGCCGCTGCCAAACTGAGGCGTGACTTGCAAAGACGGTGTCAGATACTGCAAGTCAAAGACGTTATTAACATTGCGGGTTTCTAGGGTCTTGCCGCTGATCACACTGATGGAGGAGCCAATATTCTGCGGGCTTTCTGCCCTGCGCTCGGACGTGACCAGCACTTCCTCAGTCTGGCGCGAGGCAACGCTGTCCTTTGCGGCTTCCTGCTTCTGTACCTGTGGCTTTGCCGTTACCTGCGGGCCTGGGGTGGCCTTTGTGCTCTGGTGGAGTTTCCTGTCTGTCTGTTTTGCTGTGGTTACGTCCTGCGCCAGTGCGTTCCCCCCGAATGTGAGAACAACAACCCCGGAGGCCAAAAGAAACTGCCGTTGTGACCGAAAACGCCCCTTGAGGCCGCGAAATTCCCTGAACGGAACCATGATGACTCAATACCCCTGAAGAAACTTGGAGATTTCTGTGTGTTTGATACGCTGAGCTGTGCTGGTCAGGTCAACATCGCAGATCAACCGCGCCCATGACCACACCACCGGATACGGGCTGCCCATACAACGCAGGCAGCGGGCTGGCGGACCACAACCGCAGGCGACCAAAGCCAGGAGAGCATTGCAGAATGGACATTATTGTTCCGTAGTTTTTGGTGGTTAATTTATAATAACTTTTTGTATAGTTAATTTTTTCAATACACAACAATCTGCATAAGCCAGACCCCTCAAAACCCGGTTTCTGTCATGTTTTGGCAACACTCTATGAGACTTTAAAATTATCAATTTGACAGAAAAATCATATATTTTTCAGCATGTTAAATATCATTTTTACCTATTTTTCTGATATTTTACGGAGATATGAAAAATAATCATTTTAGATAGTTGTTTTATATGTCCGCAGCTTATATCGTTCCATCTTCTCCCCAACCTCATCCAGTGCAGGCGCAAGGGGAAACACACACAGAGTCTATATAACGAAAAGGTGTCGTTCTATGTCGCGCAAGATGAATCTGGCGGCCTTCCTCCTTCCCACGGGGCACCATGCCGCTGCATGGCGCCACCCGTCATCCGTCCGGGACGCAGGCGTCAATTTTCCACACCATGTGGAACTTGCCCGCACGGCAGAACGTGGCCTGTTTGATGCGGTCTTTATTGCCGATTTTACAAGCGGCATCGATGAAGACGGGATCGAAGGCTTCAGCCGGATGACCTATGCCTCCTCTTTCGAGCCCCTGACCCTTATTTCCGCCCTGTCCGCCGTCACCCAGCGGATTGGTGTTATCGGCACAGTCAGCACCACCTATACGGTTCCTTATCATCTGGCACGGCAGTTTCTCTCTCTCGACCAGATCAACGGTGGCCGGTCCGGCTGGAACCTTGTGACAACCGCCAATGTGCGCGAATCTGTGCATTACGGCCTTCCCGCCCATGTCAAACATGCCGACCGCTATGTGCGGGCGCGGGAGTTTGCGGAACTTGTTGTAAAATTCTGGGACAGTTGGGACGACGGCGCCTTTGTGCGCGACGTTGAAAGCGGTGTTTTCTTCGACCCCGCCCTGCGCCGCGGTGTCACCCATGATGGTGAACTGTTTGCCGCAACCGGGCAGTTGGATATTCCCCGCTCGCCACAAGGCCGCCCTGTTATCGTCCAGGCCGGATCATCCGAACCGGGCCGCCAGCTTGCTGCGGAAACAGCGGAAATGGTCTTTACCGCCCAGCAGGATCTGCAACAGGCCCGCGACTTCCGCGCCGACCTGCACGCCCGCATGGAGCGGATCGGACGGCCAACCTCCTCCATCAAGGTCATGCCCGGCGTCTATCCGCTGGTCGGGCGCACCCAGGCCGAGGCCGAAGACCTGAAAGACCAGTTGGATAACCTGACCCACCCGGAGGTCGGCCTGCTGCTGCTCTCGCGCATGACCGGCACCGACCTGCGTGGCCTGCCGCTGGACGGCCCCCTGCCCGAACCGCCGGAAACCATCAACGGCAACCAGAGCCGTCAGGCCCTGCTGCTGCAAATGGCCCGTAGGCGGAACATGACCCTACGCGAACTGTATCTGGAAGTCAGCGGTGCGCGCGGCCACTGGACCATATGGGGCAGCCCGACCCAGATTGCCGACCAGCTTGAGGAATGGTTTGTGACCGGCGCTGCCGATGGCTTCAACATCATGCCCCCCATCCTGCCCAGAAGCCTGAATGACTTTGTGGACCTGGTGGTGCCGGAACTGCAACGGCGCGGGCTGTTCCGCACCGCCTACCATGGCCATACCCTGCGTGAACATCTGGGCCTGGCACGCCCGGCCCCAGGCGACAATACATAATGCGCCCGTCATCCGTCATATCGGGTTGGCGTCTGCCACGGCCTCTTGCGGCCGTGGCACTCTGCGCCCTTACCCTCGCCCCGCTCAGCATGGCCTGCGCGCAGCCGACAGTGGCCCCCGCAGACCGTGACCGGATGGTTCTTGGGGTCAATATTTCCCCCGCGACACTCGACCCGACAAGCAACCCCTCCGAGGGGATCAGGATCGTGACGTATGACAATATCTTTGAAGGCCTGACACGGCTAGATGAACAGGGCCGCCTACAGCCGCTGCTGGCGCGAAGCTGGACAGTCTCGCCCGATGGGCTGGACTACAGCTTTACCCTGCAACCTGATGTGACATTCCACGACGGGCATGCGTTTGACTGCGAGACCGTCAGGTTCACACTCAACCGCGCTGCCGCTCCGGAAAGCGTAAACCCACAAAAGCAGGTTTTCCAGAACATCGACAGTGTGACCTGCCCCTCGGCACTGGAAGCCCATGTGCGGCTACGCACACCCCATGGCAGCTTTCTGTCAGAACTGGCGTGGGACGATGCCGCCATGCTGTCCCCCACCAGTGCTGCCACCAATGGGCTGCACCCCATTGGCACCGGGCCTTTTGTGTTTTCAAGCTGGAAACGGGGGGAGAGCGTTACCCTGGAGCGCAACGACCACTACTGGGGACAAAAAGCCAAGCTGAAGACAGTAGTCTTCCGCTTTTTTTCCGACCCCATGGCCGCTGCCAACGCCCTTATGGATGGGCAGGTTGATGCGTATCCCAGCTTTCCCGCCCCTGAGATGGCCGAGCACTTTACCACCGACCCACGCTTTGTTGTCACCACAGGGCTGGCTCCGTTCAAAGGTCTGCTGGCCCTGAACAACAGGCGCAAGCCCTTCCGCGACCTGCGGGTGCGCCAGGCACTGGCCTATGCGCTGGACCGCGCAGGCATGGCGGAGGCACTGGATATTCCCGGCTCCCGCGTTCTTGGCTCCCACATGAGCCCGGAGAACAAGGATTACACGGATTTCTCGACCCTTTACTCCTACGACCCGCAAAAGGCGCGCGCACTCCTCAAAGAAGCCGGGGTAGAGCCCGGCACCCGCCTGCGCCTGCTGCTGCCCCCCATTGGCTACGCCCGGGCAACGGGAGAGCTTGTCGCCGCGTATCTGGAGCAGGTGGGTATTACTGTCAGTATTGTGCAGGTTGAGTGGCCTGCGTGGCTGTCACAGGTTTTTGGCCGGCATGATTTTGACATGACCATCATCGCCCATACCGAGCCAGATGATATCGGCATTTATGCCCGGTCAGACTATTATTTTGGCTATAACAGCCCGACCTTCCAGCAGCAGTATGCGGCCTATGAAAACACGGCTGACAGCACAGCCCGGCATAATCTGGCCGTGGCCATGCAGCAGACACTGGCGCATGACGTGCCCAATGTTTTCCTGTTCTTCATCCCACGCACGAACATCATCCGCAGGAACATTACGGGACTGTGGAATAACCTGCCCCTGCCCGCCTGCCCCATGGCGGATGTCCAGTGGAGGCCATGATGCTAAAAAACCAGACCTTCCGCCATTTTCTGCTCTCCCGCCTGGCACTGGTCCTGATCGCCAGCCTGGTGGTGTTTGCCAGCATGGTCCTGCTGCCCGGTGACCCGGCCGAGGTGCTGCTGGGGGTGGATGCAAGGCCCGACACCATAGCCACACTGCACCACAAACTGGGCCTGGACCGGCCCCTGCCCGAGCGTTATCTGCACTGGCTGAAAGACATGGCCACGGGTGATCTGGGCCAGAGCTACAGCTACAGCATACCCGTCAGCCAACTGCTGTCTGACAGGCTTGCAGTGTCAGCCCCGCTGGCAGGGATGGCACTGGGGCTGGCCGTCATTCTGGGAGTGCCTCTGGGCCTGTTTGCAGCCGCCCGCAAAGGCCGCGCGGTCGATGTTATCCTCATGTCGGGCATACAGTTGACCAAGGCCATGCCCGACTTCTGGCTGGCCATGATCCTGACAAGCATTTTTGCCCTGACCCTGCACTGGTTCCCCGCCGGGGGGTTTCCCGGCTGGGGGCAAGGCATAGCCCATGGCGTACAGGCACTGCTTCTGCCCGCATTGGCGCTGGCATTGCCACAGGCCGCCGTGCTGGCGCGTTTCAGCCGGTCATCCGCCCTGCAAACCTTACAGGCTCCTTTTATCCTGACAGCCCGTGCCCATGGGCTATCCCGGCAGGCGGTGCTGTGGCGGCATGTCCTGCCCCATAGCCTGCCCCCGGTGCTGGCCGTGATTTCGCTCCAGATCCCGCTGCTGTTATCCGGCACGATTATTGTCGAAAATGTTTTTGACCTGCACGGCACCGGCTCGCTGCTGCTTGAAGCCGTCAACCAGCGCGACATCCCGGTTGTGCAAGGGTGCGTTCTGCTTGTTGTGCTTGTTGTCATTCTGGAAAAAGGGTTGCTGCAATGGCTGGAAAGCAGGCTAAGCCCATGGGTCAATCACACTCAGGGCGGGCCACGGTCATGACCACACTGCCACAGCCCCCCACCCCGCGCAGGTTCAGGCACCTTACCCTGATCAGCGGTAGCCTGCTGGTTCTGCTTGTGCTGCTGCCGGCCCTTGTCTTGTGGGTTCAACACATAGGCCACGGCTTTGCCATCAACCTGCATGACAGATTAAAGCCTCCCTCCCTCACCCACTGGCTTGGCACCGACCCGCTGGGCCGGGATACCTTGGCCCTGGTGCTGGTGGCGGCCTTTAACAGCCTTGCCATCAGCATCACGGCCATGGCGCTGGCCCTGCTGGTGGGCACGGCGCTGGGCCTTGTCGCGGCCGAGGCCGGGGGCAAAACCGGTATTCTGACAGATGGGCTAAGTGACCTTGGCATTGCCTTTCCCCCGGTCATCACCGCAGCCCTGCTGGTAACGCTGTACGGAGCAGGTGTGGGGGAGGAAATTCTGGCTCTGGCCCTCTTCTTCATCCCCAGTTTTATCCGACTTAGCCAGCAGTCAGCCTCTGCCATTCTGTCACAGGATTACTGCGCCGCAGCCCGTCTGGCCGCACTGAACACCCTGCACATTCACTGGCGGCATGTTCTGCCCAACATGGTGCCCGTGCTGGTGGTGCAATTTTCAGTCAGTGTCGCGCTAGCCCTGCTGGCAGAAACCGGACTGTCCTATCTGGGACTGGGAGCACCCCCTCCCTTGCCTGAACTGGGCCGCCTGCTGGCATCGTATCAGGTGCATATTTTTGACCATCTGCTGCTGGTCGCTGTGCCGGGTCTTGTGGTTGTCATGCTGGTGCTTGGCGTCAACATGCTGGGGGACGGGCTGCGTGACCTGTTTGACATACAGGAGAAGTCAGCATGACCACCCCGCTGTTTGAGGCTGACACCCTGACCGTACGTGCCCGTAATCCGTCGGGCTGGCACGACATCCTGCGTGACATCTCCTTTCATATCAAACCCGGTGATATTCTGGGTGTTGTCGGAGAGTCCGGCAGTGGCAAGTCCACACTGGGGCTGGCCTGCCTGGACCTGCTGGGCAGTGCCTTCCACATTTCCGGCACACGGCGGGTGAAGGGCCACAACATCGACACCATGGCTGAAAAGGCGCGTACCGCCATCCGTGGGCGCACCATTGGCTATGTTCCGCAAGAACCCATGACGGCGCTAAACCCCGGCATGACAGTTACCCAGCATCTGGCAGAAGGACTACGCCACAGCACAGCCCTATCCCGACAGGCCAAGGCAGAACGGATTGGAGAACTGCTACAGGCTGTCGGGCTGGACAGTGGGCCACACCTGCGCCAAGCCTACCCGCACACCCTGTCGGGCGGGCAGCGCCAGAGGATTCTGCTGGCCGCAGCCCTGGCCGGAAAACCAGACCTGCTGATTGCCGATGAAGCAACCACTGCGCTGGACCCTGCAAGCCGGGACACTGTTGTTGCACTGCTCAAGGCGCAGGCGGCAGAGCGGGGCATGGCAACCATTCTTATCTCCCACGATCTGGAACTGGTAGCCCGCCATACCTCATCCCTTCTAGTGCTACGGGGCGGGAGTATTGTTGAACAGGGACAGACCGCCACTGTCATGGCACAGCCTGCGTCCGTGTACCTTCGGTCCCTGCTGGCCCTCTCCCTCCGTTTCACGCCCCGCGCACCGCTGTCACTCTTTCCTGAACAGGCCATACAGGGGGCGGAAGTATGACAACTCTCCTGACCGCACAGGACATTTCAGTGTCATTGTCTCGCACCGCTCCACCCGTGCTGGCGGAATTAACGCTTGAGGTCGCACAGGGGGAAACTCTGGCTGTGCTGGGGGCCTCGGGCACGGGCAAGACCACACTGGCACGCACCCTTGCCGGGCTGCGCCACCCGGACACAGGCCGCGTCACGTTCCGTGGGGTTGATGTCAGGCACCTTGGCGCACGCACACACCGAGCCTTACGCTGCGACCTGCAAATGATTTTTCAGGACCCCTACAGTTCCCTGGACCCACGCCAGACTATCGGACAGGCCCTGGCTGAACCCCTGCTGGCCCGCATACAGGACAGCGCAAGCCGCACATTGCGTATTGAAAGCATCCTGCACGCGCTGGCACTCCCCGCCGACACACAGGCCAGACGCCCGCATGAGTTTTCCGGCGGGCAACGCCAGCGCATTGCCATTGCCCGCGCCCTTGTGGGAGAGCCCGCACTGGTGATCGCGGACGAAGCTGTGTCAGCACTGGATGCCTCCGTGCAGGCACGGGTGCTGAACATTCTGCTGGAGCAACAGCGGCGCACCGGGCTGGCGCTGGTCTTTATCAGCCATGACATGGCGGTTGTCAGGCACATGGCGCACCGGGTTATTGTGCTGGACAAAGGCCATATTGTGGAAGACGGGCCAACCGAAAAGGTTTTTACCGCCCCCCAGGCCGTGGCGACCCGCCGCCTGTTGCAGGCGGCTGCTTGAAGGACAGGATGGATGGACGGGTACCTCAGCGATATAGACGGCATACAGGTTGGCCATGCGCAGGACATGGCCATACGCAGCGGGGTTAGCGTTATCCGCTTTGCACGCCCTGCCGTGGCCTCCATCAGCATTACCGGTGGCGCGCCTGCCCTGCGGGATACAGCGTTGCTGGAGCCTGAGATGATGGTAGAGCGCATTCACGCTATTGTCCTGTCCGGCGGGTCGGTTTACGGGCTGGATGCAACCTCTGGCGTGCAGTCCGTCCTGCGGGATGAGTTCGCCCGCCTCCCGTCTGTCGAAGGCAAGATCCGGGTTCCTATTGTTGTGCAGGCCAGCCTGTTCGACCTTGCCAACGGCGGCGACAAAGCCTGGACAACATCCCCCTACGCCGCATTGGGCCGCGAGGCCGCACTGGCCGCAAGCACCACCCCTGTCCCGCTTGGTACCGTGGGGGCTGGTACAGGGGCAACCACCTCCACCCTACGGGGTGGCCTGGGCAGTGCCAGCCAGATCACGCCCCAGGGCTACACAGTTTCCGCCCTTATTGCCGTCAACGCCATTGGCAGCGGTACAGTTGGGGATGGCCCCCATTTCTGGAGCGCGCCTTTTGAAAAAGAGGCTGAATTTGGCGGCCTGGGCCTCCCCCAGCCCTGCACGGATGATGACATGCGCCTGCGCATCAAGCCCAACCATGTCACCGGTACGACCATAGGCGTTGTGGCGACCGATGCCACACTCACACCCGCACAAGCCAAACGGTTGGCCATTCTGGGGCAGGATGGCGTGGCCAGGGCGATCCTGCCAGCCCACCTGCCGCAGGATGGTGATACGATTTTTGGTGTTTCAACCGAAAGCAAACCTGCCCCCGATCTGGTTGCCTTCTGCGATATCCTGCAAGCGGCAACCCTTGTTGTGGCCCGCGCCATTGCCCGGGGCATCCATCAGGCCACCCCCATGGGCTGGCAGGGCTGTGTACCAAGCTGGGCAGAACGCTTTGGCCCCACCGCGACCGCAAAAGGACACCGGGCATGACCTCCCAACGACAAGATTATGAACTGGCCACTGCTCCGGGTCGGTCCGTGCATGTCACCACCCGACAGGCCCAGTCAGACACAACGCTTTTCTTTATTCATGGTGGAGGGGGCAACAAGGAGCAATGGCGCGAACAAATCCGCCATTTCAGCAACCAACCCTTCAATAGTGTTGCGTGGGATGCGTTCGGTCATGGTCGCAGCCCGACCTCCCGACGGGAGGAGGACTTTCACGCCAGTGCCTTCATCCATGATCTGGCAACGGTTTTTGCGCGGCACAAGACACAGAAAAACATTGTCATTGCCCATTCCTTCGGCTGCCGCCTGTTTCTGGCATGGCTTTTGCAGGAATGGTCGCGCCACCAGACCCTGCCCGTGGACGGTGCCGTCCTGCTTGGCCCGGCCCCGCATGAAACACGACGCAAAGGGCTTTTTGGCAACTGGATGGACAACCTGCCACTCCCCGCCATGGAACTCCTGCGCCCCATGCTGGGCAAACGCTTTGAAAAACTCGCCTGGCATGAAAGCGCAGACCCGGCTCTGCTACGCCACGAGCGCCTGGCAACCCGCGGGAACAGCCTGTTCATGATGCGGGCCATGCTAGAAAACGCACCGGTTTTTCCAGCTTCCGCCCTGCGCGCCCTGCCGGACTTTCCCCTGGCCCTTCTGGGCGGGCAGCATGACGGGCTTGTGCCTGCCACAACGCTTGAGGCCATACAGGCCGCCAGAGCAGGCTCCACCAGCACAATCCTTGCAGACTGCGCCCACCAGATCATGCTGGAAAAGCCTGAGGACACAAACGCAGCGATTGAGCGCATTATCCAGCAAGCAACGGCCAGAGCATGACAGACACCGCACACAAAGCCCTGCGTGACTGCCTTGGCAACACCACCAGCATCCACACGCCTGAAGCTCTGGCGGGGGTCAATGACTTCATTCTGGGCTTTCTGGGCTACAACAAGCGTATCGTAAAAATTCTTGATACCGCAAAAATCTATTCCGATGGTCTGGTACACATCTACGCCGGTCTGTTGTGGATGCTGTCAGAAACGGGGGACACACCCACTGCTGCCCGCCAGCATGCTCATCAGGCCCGCCTGGCCCCGGCACTGAACGACAGGGAGCGCCTGCTCCTGAGCACGCTGGAATACTGGCTGGAGGACGACATGCCAGCCGTGCTCCAGTGTTTGAAAGATATTTTGCAGCTCTGGCCGCATGATTTCATCGCCCTAAAAATTCATCAGTATGATGACTTTAACAACGGCCGCGCTCTGGACATGCTGCGTGTGACAGAACTGTGCTTGCAGGCAGGAGCGCAAAACGCCCATTTCCATGGCATGCGCGCCTTTGCCTATGAGCAATGCCACCAGCTTGACCACGCTGAACGCGCAGCGCGGCGTGCATTGGCGCTAGACCCGCGTGAAGCCTGGGCACAGCACGCACTGGCCCATGTTATGCTGACACAGGGGCGGATAGAGGAAGGGGCAGCTTTTCTCAACGCGCAGGCACAGGGCTGGGAGGATCTGACATCCTTCCTTTACACCCATCTGTGGTGGCACAAGGCGCTCTTTCATATCAGCCTTGGGCAGGCCGAGACCGCACTGCATATCTACGACCAGCACTGCTGGGCACGGGATCGCACATTTTCGCAGGATCAGGCGGGTGCTGTGTCCCTATTGCTCCGGCTTGAATTCGCCGGGGTGGAGACCGCAGCGCGCTGGCAGGATCTTGGTCCGTATCTTGCCCAGCGGAAACACGATGTTTCACAACCGTTTCTCAGCCTGCACTATCTTTACGGGCTCCTCAGGGCAGGCCGTCCGGAAGGGGAGGAACTCCTCCAGACCATTCGCCAGCTTGCCGCAAACCGCAACGGTGGTTCCACAGCCGCAGCATGGCGGGAGGTGGGGCTAGGACTGGCTGAAGCCCTGGCCGCCCACGCCCAGAACCGCCTGCATGATGTGCTACCACAACTTGACCCCGTACTGGGCAGGATCGAGCAGATCGGCGGTAGCCATGCCCAGCGCGACCTGTTTGAACAACTGGCGCTGGATACTCTACTCCGCACCGGCCAGGACGGTCGTGCCCAGCAGGTGCTGGAAGGCAGGCGGCGCTATACACCTGATGATGTGCCTGCCAACCACACCCTGGCGCAGCTTTACCGCCGCAACGGGTTGGAAGAACTGGCGCAGGAAGCTCAAGCACGCCTGCCATAACGCACGGCTGTGCAGGCCGTAATGGGCCTGCACACCACATGCTCAGGACTGGGGGCCAATATCCTTGACGGAGGCATCCGCCTGCCCTTTCAGCCAGTAGCCTGATGCCTTGAGCCAAGCGACCGGGTGCTGGCGCTGTTCCTGCACCACATGCCTGACAGCCTTGGCAACGCTGGCCTCCGCTCCGACCCAGACAAATGTGCCTTCCGGAATAACAATTTTTTCAAGCGCGGCAAGAAGGCCCTCCGCCTGATCTGCCTGTGCCACCGGCCTATGGACCCAATGCGCGGTATGCTGGGCGGCAGTTGCAAAAACCTGTTCATCCTCCGGCCCCGGCACGGCAACAAGCGTTGTCACCGTGGTGTGGGCGGGCAGTTCTTCCACCCGGCGGCCTATGGCTGGCAGGGCTGTCTCGTCCCCGATCAGCAGCCAGTGGCGGATTTCCCCGCCAATAACCTGCGACCCACGTGGCCCACCAATCTGCAATGTGCCACCCGGCACAACACTGCGTGCCCACGCGGCAGCAGGCCCGCCCTCGTGGTCAACAAAGTCCAGCAGCAGGGTGCCGGTCTCCCGGTCATAATGGCGGGGGGTATAGTCCCGGCGGACAATGGTGCCGTCCTGATCAGGCACCATGATCTTGATGTGGTCATCCGGAGCGGCACTGGCAAAACCTTCCAGTTCCGCCCCCCCCAGTGTGACCCGGATCATATGGGGTGTCAGACGTGTGACGGCCAGCACATCCAGAGTGCGAACAGCAAGCTCGTGCCGGACACGGGTAATAACGGGTGTGGAGGAAGCATGTGAAATTGGCATAATCAATGTCTCCCAGCCAAGGACTACGGGCAGACGGCTGCAAAGACACAGGCGCACAGCCCCGCAGCCATTGATGCTGTCAGGTTCTGTGCGTTGTTTCACGTTAACGCGTACGAACAGCACAACCTATAGGCTGCGCGTGTATGGTGTTGAGCAAAGCGTTTCTATCAGTTTCCTGTCAAGGGTTTTCTAGAGCCGATAAAAACATGCCGCCATGGACTTGCCCTGCCGGGCCGATGTGCTGCATCATACGTGCAAGGCAGGTTATCGCTGCCTCCTGAGCAACTGGCTGCGCCCTGCGCAGCACAGCCCCATCATGGTCAGCCAACGCAGAGCGCAGAAACAGCTTCCTGTTGGCCCATGTTTGAGAGTATGACCCTCTGCCTGTCCTTCCCCCGGCCATGACCGGGAACGACACCGAACCCTACCTTACCACAGCAACACGGCGCGTGCGGCAATGGACCCAAGAACCCTTATCTCCGGCATGGCGCTGGCGTTGGGAGCTTACGCTTCCTTTTCGATCAGCGATGCTTTTTCCAAACTTCTTGCCGGGCAGCTTGACCCTTTTGAAGTTGCATTTTCAGGTGGCGTTTTCGGGTTTCTGATCCTGCCGTTCATCTGCAAACCGCATGAATCCTACCTCGACATCGTGCGTCCACAGCAGAAAGCCATGTGGTTCCTGCGGGCAGCCTGTGTGTTTGTGGCCACAGCTGCCAGTGTGGAAGCCTTCATGCTACTACCCATGCCAGAAGCATTGTCGCTGATGTTTCTGATGCCGCTGTTTGTCACCATTCTTTCTGTCGTGCTACTTAAAGAGAAAGTGACAGCCTGGGCATGGCTGGCTGTTGTTCTTGGTTTTGTCGGGGTTCTCATTGTCCTGCGCCCTGGGGTGCGACCGCTCAACCTTGGGCATTTATGCGCTCTGCTTGCCGCTGTCGCCAACGCAGGCAGTGTTATTGCCTACCGGCTTGCCAGCACCGAGGGCGTTCGGCTGTCGCTCTTTGGCTCCAGCCTGATCGGCCCTCTGGTCGGCAATGGTGTGCTTATGGGCCTGCACGCAAGATGGCCTGCCAGTGTGGAAGCATGGGTCTATCTGTTTGGCTATGGTTTTCTGGCCGCATTGGGCCAGTTGCTGATGATGCTGGCCACTGCCCGCGCCCCGGCAAACCGGGTAGCCTTGCCTCAATACACCCAGATGATCTGGGGCGTGGTGCTGAGTTACCTTGTGTTCAAACAGCCTTTGGATAGCTGGACATTCGTTGGTATTTTCGTGCTGACCATTTCGGGCATGCTCAACTGGATCAGACAACGCATCCGCTACGAGCGCATGGCCATGAAGGAACGCATGGAACGCAAAAAAGCGCGCAAGGCTGGTGCCGTCGCGGCCAGCACAGGCTCCTGAGCGCCTGCCTTATGGGCCCTGCTTCCAAGGCGGTAGCCGCTGCGCTACCGCCTTTTTTGTAAGGGCGGCGCCTTATCCCTCAGACCGGCGGGGTCAGCGCAGGGGCATGGCTGGCATTGCCCTGATCGATCGCACCCGTTGCAAACGCAAGACTGGCTGCCGCTATCAGGCTGGCATAATAGGCATCAGCCTGATTGATCTGGGCATCCAGCAGGCCGTTGCAGGCAATTTCCGTCTGCGTCACCGACCCCACACCGCTACGGTAAGATGTTAATGCAGCATCAAAACTGGTCTGGGCGGCTGTGTGCAGGGTCTGGGCCGCACTATAGGCGCTCAGGCTTGTGTGCAGGGCACTCTGCGCCGTGACAATCTGCTGGATGGAGTCATTTACAGCCTGCCGCAATGTTGCATCCGCACTGTCTGACTGGTCCTGCGCCCGTTTGAGAAGGGCCGCACGCAAACCACCATCAAAAATCGGTACCGTAATGCCACCCAGGATAAGGGTGCTGAAACGGTTGCCCGACATATTGAGCGTGCTTGTGGAATCATTGCCAGCCCCTGGCACGGATGTCAGGTTGAGGCCGCCACTCATGTAAGACACGTTCCCGGTCATGAAGATACTGGGCCGGAACGCATCCCGCGCCGCCGTAATCCGGTTGCGGGCAGAGCGGGCCGCAGCATAGGCGGCCAGCACATCCGGCCGCCGGGCGACTGCGCTCTTGATCATATCATCGCTCAGGGTTGCATCCGCCGGGGTCAGGCTGCGGCCCGATACATCCGCCAGAGCAATATGGGCGTTGGCGGAAACACCTGCGGCAGTCAGCAGCGCCAGATAGGTGTCTTCATCATCCCCTTCCGCCTTGACCTGCCGCAAAGTGACCTGGGCAGTCAGCTGGCGGGCCTGGGTAACATCCACAATAGTGCCCTGCCCCTGCTGCAACCGGGCCTCGGCAGCGGCCTGAACCCGGCGGGCATTCCGCACGGCTTCCTGCAACAGGTGGGACCGGGCTGTGGCGGCGGCATGCGTATAGAACGCAATGCTGACACCATAAATGATTTTCTGGTGGGCCCCTGTAAACAGCACATTGGTGGCAAGCTGGGCCTCCTTGGCGCTTCTGACCAAGGCTTCACGACGGCCAAAATCAAAGAGCAGCCACTTCAGGCTCAGTGTTTCCACACTGCCACTGCCACCACCCCGACGCTGGGGCAGACCATCGGCCGAGATCGACCCATAATTACCAGCATCCAGCGTGACGTCGGATGTCTGACTGCTGCTATGAGACCACCCACCAACAACAGTCGCACTCAGATACGGTAGATAGGTAGACTTGATAATCCCCACAGCAAGAGCCGCATCCCGCGCGGTATTCCAGGCCCGTCGGGTTTGCGGGTTGGAGGACTGGGCAACATCGATCAGTTCCGCCAGCGTATAGGCGTGGCCATTCTGCTCCGGCAATGTGGGCGATGCTGCCTGCGCCACCACACTGGGGTCGGACGGCAGGGTAAAGCCCGACGGCAGCACAAGACCATGCCGCCCCGCACCCCCACGGGACAGGGACAGCCCTCCGTCTGTTGTGACCTCCGGCGCCCAGGGCTGGCTGGGGCTGCTGGGGGCTGTTGACAGTTCCGACGTGGCGCAGCCTGCCAAGACAAGCACCCCGGCAAAGACAGGAAAAAACCGATAGGATGTCATGATGCCAAGGCCTCCAGAGTAGCAATCCGCTTTACCAACGCAGGCTGTGTGCCATCGAGAATTTCTGTCCCCAGGCGTCCGGCATCCACAAAAGCCCCTTCAAAAAGCTCCAGCTGCGCCATACGATCGCGCATGTTCTGAGATTCCGCCTTGGCATATTCCACCTGCTGCTCCCCCTTGGAAACAGCCTCCTGCAAGGACGCCATGCAGGCCA
The DNA here is from genome assembly GCF_008365315.1 of Acetobacter vaccinii. NCBI lineage: Bacteria > Pseudomonadati > Pseudomonadota > Alphaproteobacteria > Acetobacterales > Acetobacteraceae > Acetobacter > Acetobacter vaccinii. Next base: position 633,107 of record NZ_CP043506.1, read on the forward strand.
CCTGCTCCTGCGGTGTGGTAGCGGCCCGCAACCGGCCCAGGCTTTCCAGCACTGTTTTCAGCCGTGTTGCCACAGCGCCATACGCGCTGGAGGGCCAGAAACTGCTGAAAATACCATAGGTAATAAAAATACCGACCAGAATGCCCACAACACGGTCGCGCGCTGTCGCCATGTCGCTTGTCGGGCCGTAGCCTTTCAGGTCGCTCAGATAAAAGGCCAGCCCGATCTGGAAGCCGGCATAGGCAATTCTTTCATCCGCAACCCGGATCCAGGCAGCAAACAGCGACACCACAAACACAAAACCCAGAAAGCCGGTAATCCCCTCCAGATGCGGCAGAAGGAAAATAATCGACAAAATACCAATGCTGCCGCCAATCAGCGCGCCCACAATACGCAGCCGCAGCTTGGCGATCATTTCGCCCATGGTCGGCAGGGCTATGATAAAGCAGGTGATGACACAGGTATGGATGCCGGGCCAGTTGATGAACAGGAAGAAAACATAACTGACCATAACCGCCGCCGTGCCCTTTAGGGCAAAGCGCACATGCTCCGGGTTAGTAAAGGCATCGGCAGCAAAAAAGCCGTCTTTCTTTTTGGGTTTGGCAGGCTGCTCCGCTGTAGGTTCCCCAAGCTGGGTGAAATTGACAAGCACGCGGGCAATGGCCTGAAAAGCCGGTTGGTCTGGCGGTGTTGCTGGCTGGTCAACATGCTTGGGGTAAGCCCCTGTGGCAAAAACATTCGCCATGCTTTCCAGAGCGTCAATCAACTCTATCGGACACGGGGCGGGTGGACCTGCCCGCGTAATTTCAGCTTCAGCCAAGGCCAGAACAGCCACCGCAGAATTGGCGGCCTGTTTCAGACAGGCCAGATCATGCGGGTCCCATATTTTTTCCATACCCGCCAGACGCACAAGCTTGCCTGCATCTGACAGACCTTCCCGCAGCATGAAGGTGGCATGGGCATGGTCACGCGCACTGGGGCCACGCAACAGCACGGCACTGACACGCAGGCAGGCTGCAATATCATCCGTCAGCACCCGTTTGGGAGAGGGGCAGATCAGCAGCCCCAGAACAATCATAACCGCGCCGGGCACCGACACGAACAGGTCCGTGTACAGCAACGCTCTGGTTATAAGTTCACCAATAGGTACCTGCTCGACCACAACCAGGCCGAACACCACAATAAGCCCCAGCATATAAGCCACAGGCTTGAGCTTGCTGGCAGACGAGAGGAAAAAAAAACCCATCGACAGCAGGGCAATCAGCGACACAAACGCAACAGGCGTCTCCAATGTCAGGCAGATGCCGCCAAAAATCATAGCCAACAGAGGCAGGACAAGGATGTTGACCGCAACGGCCACCAGCACGTTGCTCATCCTGTCTTTCTGCCACAGCGCCATAGTCACCAGCGCGGGCACGGCCAGGTCAGGAATTTGCCAGATCTCGCCCACCAGCACGGTTACTGTACAGCCAGCCGCCATACGCATGGCATAGGCCAGCCGACCCGGTGCCGGGTCACACACCAACTGCCATAATTTGGCGGCTGTCAGTGCCGGGGGGTTAAGGTCAGTGACAGGCTGCGCCATGCCGGATCTCAACCGTTGCTGTGGCCCCCATACGCATGAGCTGCTGGGGCGGGGCATCAAGATGGACCCGTACGGGAAAGCGCTGTGCCACATGCACCCAGTCCATTTCCCGGGGGACGAAGGGCAATGTGCGGGCAATGCCTGCGGAATCACCCGACATGACACCCCAGCCTATGCTGGCCACATGCCCCTTGATGGGAACATCGCGCTCGATCATGGAATAAACAGTCGCGCAGTCGCCCTTATGGACCACGGACAGATTGATTTCGCGCAGGTTTGCAATGGCGTACCATGCGTCATCCAAAATCAGGGTAAACAGCACCTGGGAGGGCGCCAGCACTTCCCCCCGCTGCACGCGCAGACTGGTTACAAAACCATCCGCCGGTGCAACAACAACAGTCTGCTCGCGCTGATAGCGGGCCAGAGCCAGTGCTGCCTGACTTGCGGCAAGGGCGGCCTTGGGGCCATCCAGATCACCAACGGCCAATTCTGCCGCCGTGGACTGCTGTTGCGCCTGCGACAGGGAAATCCCGGCATCATTCTGGGCAACCCGCGCCTGATCATACTGCTGCCACGGGATATAGGACTGCCCGGCCAGTGGGCTAAGGCGCTTGACCGTGCGGTTGGTCAGGTCCCGGTTGCTTTGCGCCCGTGTCACCTGATCCCGCGCGATAGCAGCCTGGGCCTCCCGCGCGGCAAGCAGGCGGCGTTGGGTATCAAGCTGTGCGGCCAGCATGGCCTCGTTCGCTTCCGCCTGACGGACAGCCAGATCGTAAGGTTCGGGGTCCAGACGGTACAGGATCTCACCCTTATGCACATGCTGGTTTTCCTGCACACGCAGGTCAACAATACGGCCGCCGACAACAGCCGCCACATGCACCAGCTCCGCATCGAGCGAGGCGCTGTCGCTTGTGGGATAGGCGTTGTCCCGATGCATGACATAGAGAACGGTCACTGTCGCCAGGCCGATACACAGGACAGCAATCAGAACACCAAGACGCTTATTGACGGTCATACGCGCGCGATCCATTTCTCAAGGCCCAAAAACCAGCAACCACAGGACAAGACCGGCGATAAGCCCCAAAGCCACATAGGTAAACAGCCGGAAGCTGAGAATGGCGTCCAGACCGATGTAAAGGAAAAGCGCGCGCAGGCCCAAGGCAACACCGATGCCAAAGAGTGAGCAAAACATCCAGGCCGGGAAATACGCCCCACAGAGCGGAAAGCTGGGTGCCTCGCGCGAGACGCACCCGCCAAGCAGCAAAAAGGCAGGCAATATGGCACAACGCCCGCCTGCCCCAATAACCGTTTTGCCAGCAAAATTCTGAAAACCGCGCACAAGCATGAGATCTCAAACCACCTTAGGACAAGTCGTTCTGGCAGGAACACTCTGTTATGCAAAAATTTTCAGAACACTTTCTACCCTCATTTCTGACGGAAAAGGGTCTTACTGTCCATACTCTTCCCACCTGCATACGGCCCATGCCGGGCAGAATACCGGGCATGGGCACACATGCGACTGAGCCTTCAGGACAGTAGCAGAACAATCACAAGGCCCCACATTGTCAGCAGCGTATTGCTGACCGCGTAAGGCACCGTATAGCCCAGCATGGGCACATTGCTTTTGGCCACATCTGCCACCATGGCCACCGATGCCGTGCTGGTACGCGCCCCACCACAGCACCCCAGGTTAAGAGCCGGGTCAAAACGGAAAATATATTTCCCGATCAGGGGGGCCAGAATCATGGGCACGGCACTGGCAAAAATACCCCAGAAAAACACGCCAACCCCGGCTTCCTTCAGCCCTTTGATAAAGGTCGGACCGGCCGCAATGCCAACAACGGCAATAAAGATATTCAGGCCAACCGAGTTCATGAACCAGACCGACGCAGCAGGCACGTTGCCCAGCTTGGGGGTCACACTGCGCAACCAGCCAAAGATCAGCCCTGCGATCAGCGCCCCGCCAGAGGTGGACAGCGTAATGGGCACCCCCCCAACCGGAATGATAATGGCACCCAGCAGACCACCGAGGAAAATACCCGCGCCAACCAGCACCATGCTGGTCACGTTGGTCGGGCGGTCAGCGTAACCAACCTCCTTGATAACGGCTTCCACCCGCTGCTTGCTACCCGTGATGTTAACAATGTCACCACGGTTCAGCGCTGTCTGCGAAAACACCGGGATATCAACATTCATCGACCCACGATGGATGGCGTTGATAAAAATCCCGCGTGCATAGCTGGCCTGGGACAGGTCAATCAGCTTGCGCCCATCCAGCGCCTTGTTGGTCACAACGACATCAACGGTTTCAATCGAGATTTCCAGCAGTTCCCGGTCCGCCACTTCTTCGGCGTGGTTGGACCAGTAAACCAGCGCGTCATGCGGGCCGGAGACGGCAACAACATCCCCAACCTGCAACACCGTGCTGTCATCAAAGCTGATGATCTGACCATCACGGCGCAGCTTTTCCAGAAAAATTCTGGAATGCGTGGTTTTTTCGGCTTCAATAACCGTTTTCCCCGCAATCAGACCGGGCGTGACAATCTTGTACGCCCGCATGATATAGTCGTGCCAGGCAATCTCGGCATCTTCATTCACGGGTTTGATGTTCATCTCGCGCTCGTAGCGCTGACATTCATCCGCCAGATTGACCCCAAGCAGCTTTGGCCCAAGAAACGCCAGAATCCACCCGGTACCCACCGTGCCGAACAGATACGTCACAGCATAAGCAACCGGGATGGCGTTCAACTCGGACTGTATTTTCTCCGGGGCCAGACCACTGCGGTTAAGGGCATCCGTCGCCAGACCAATGGAGGCCGAAATGGTTTGTGACCCCGCCAGCAGCCCCTCCGCCATGCCGGGACCATACCCCGACACTGCCGCAGCAATATAAACACACAACAGGCAGAGCGATGAGACCACAACGGCAAAAATAGCCTGTGGAAAACCATCATTTGCCAAGCCGCGCACAAATTGCGGCCCGACACCAAAGCCCACAGCAAACAAAAACATGATGAAGAAGACGGATTTAACATGCGGCGAGATAGTAATATCAAGCTGGCCAATAATAACACCAGCCAGCAACGTACCTGTCACCGCGCCAAGGCTGAAGCTGCCAAAGCGGAGCGACCCAACCCAAAAACCAACAGCCAGGGCGAGAAAGATCGCCAGTTCAGCATTGGTCCGCAGCGTCTCCGCAACCCAATGTAGTATCATGTGTACATTCCTTGATCCCGGACAACACCGCTAAAACAAATACACCCCTCCTGAAGAATGATCAGGAGGGGTGCCTTGTGACAGCGTTTGTTAGGCGCCGCCACCCTGCCCCGTGCGCTTGAGAAGCTTGAAGCCAGCTTCCCTGTTAAAGCCGTGAATTTCCTTCACATCCAGCTTGCGCATGAAATCAACAATGGACTGGGTTATCACCTGCCCTGGCACCAGAATGGGGAAACCCGGCGGGTAGGGAATAACAAAGTTGGCGGACACCAGGACCGGGCCATCTTTCAGGCGTTTGTCGATGTCCGGGCTGTCCAGCAGAATATATTCACACTCTGCCTCATTATACGCATCGTAGAACGCGCGCCGGATGTCACCATGCAGGGCGTCCGTGGTTGCGTCATCGCGGTAACGGTCGTCAAAGCGGCTGAAGTTGGGCAGGTCCGGCAGGTCATCAACCAGAGACGTGATACGGCTCTGGAATTTCCGGCAGTAACCGTCCTCATCATGCTGGAGCTTCTTTTCAATATCCTGCGAAATATCCAGCAGCACACGGATCAGCAGAGCAATGTCACTGCGTGTATTGTTGATGTTGGATTGCAGCAGAACACTGTTTCTGGATGTCTTGTTCAACTGGATGTTGAATTTGTCAGCCAGAATGTTCTTGAAAGTTGTCCCGTCAAACCCGGCAGCACCGCAGAACAGGGTCATCCGGGTGGGGTCCAGCAGGAACTCGTCACTCCTGATCGACTGGACAGCCTTGCCCCAGCTGATATCGGCGTCGTTATAGTCTGTCAGGCCGGAAGCCCGGTAAGCATCGGGGATCATTTCCGCGCTGTTCAGCACCTTGAAATACTTGGAAATGATCGGGTGGCTGTTGATGTGCTTGCGAATTTCCAGCGAAATCTGCAAGGCATTGGCAACCAGCCCATAGCCTTCAAGCTCCATCTGGCGGCGTGCCACATCCAACGATGCAATGATCTGCAGATTGGGGCTGGTGGACGCATGAGTAAACACAGCTTCATGGAACTGGGATTCAACATGCGCGAAGTCCACGTCCCGCACCAGGACAATGGAGCCCTGCCGCAGAGCCGACATGGACTTGTGGACCGAGTTTGTCTGGTAAACACGCAGTTTGACCGCGCGCGGGTCGGGCACCAGCCGTGTATCCAGCAGTTGCTCATCTGTCGGGTTGTCACCCAGCAGTTTCTGCTGCTCTTCCCAAGCCTGAAGGGCTTCGGGCTGCTTCAGCGCGTCTTCAATAATCGCAGCGGCCCCAAGGCCCGTGCGCTGGCGCAGCAGAGGCGACCAATGGGCAAAGCCGAACCAGGCCTCATCCCACAGGAAGACAAGGTCTGGCTTGATGGCCAGACATTCTTCCATAAACCGGCGCGTATCGTACACATGGCCGTCAAACGTGCAGTTTGTCAGATCAACCATTTTGACGCGGTGCAGTTCACCCAGCTTTTTGAGCGTCAGCAGTGCGGTTTTGATGGTCCGTATGGAAACACCACCATACATGGAATATTCCACAAGCGGGAATGCCTCCACATAATATGGCTGCGCCCCTGCCAGCACGCACCCGTAATGGTGTGACTTGTGGCAGTTACGGTCCAGAATAACGATATCACCCGGTGCAAGCAGAGCCTGCAGGACCATCTTATTGCTGGTGGACGTGCCGTTGGTGACAAAAAACGCGTGGTCGGCCCCAAATGCGGCGGCGGCCTTGTCCTGCGCTTCCTTGATGTTGCCGGTCGGCTCCAGCAGGCTGTCCAGCCCACCTGTTGTGGCCGAGCTTTCCGCCAGGAACAGGTTGGGACCATAGAACTCGCCCATATCGCTAATCCAGTTCGACGTGAACACGGATTTACCACGAGCAATCGGCAAGGCATGGAAAGTGGCAATCGGGCGCTGGGCATAGCGCTTGAGGTTGTCAAAGAACGGCGTTCTGTAACGCTTGCGAATACCCTCAAGAATGGACAGGTGCAGTTCCAGCGGCTCTTCCACCTGATAGAAGATGCGGTTGATAAAGCGCACCTCCGGCTTGCCTGCCAGACTTTCGATGTTTCTGTCGCTCAGCAGATAGATGTCCAGCTCTGGGCGGATTTTGCGGATAGCCTGCGCCACCTGCAGCACCAGAATTTCATCATCCTTGGACGAGGCTTCAAAATCGATAATGCTGTTGAAAACCTCAAGCAGCGGGTTTTTGTCCCCCCCCTGCGAGGCAAAGCCCTCGGACAGGACAACCGCACCGATATCGGGGTTGAGGAGAATACCCGTCAGCGCATCCTGCGCGTTACCGACAACAACGGTCTGGTAAACAAAATCATCTTCCGCACGGCGGACACCGCGCACTTCTTCCTGGATCAGGCGCCAGCGTGAGGGCGCATGCGGCACAACGCTCAGCACCTCAAAGTAGGGTGTGTTCTTCTGGTGCGTGATGGCCTGCGGCAGGCGATTGAACGTGTCATCCTCCTGGTCATCAAGGTTCCAGGCCGTGACATCGCGATGGTATTTCTTGGACACAATAGTGCCAGAAATCCGCTGAGACAGACGCAAAAAGTTTTTTGCATCGTTTTCAGTCAGCCAATGCTTGAGGTTTTCCAGCAGAGCCTGCCCAGGATAGGCAAAAAAACGCTCAATTTCTTCCAAGTCCTGCAAGGCCTTTGTCAGGCTTTCCCGAACCGAAGGGCTATCCTGCTCTGCCCATTTCCGCGCCACGGACAATACCGAGACCCAGCGATCAGCCCGCAGGGCCGGTGTTGCCAGGGATGTGCTGATAAGAGAATGAAAAGGCTGATCAGAAGTCGGAGTGGTAACCATCGTGCATGCTCCTTGTCGGATACAAAGCTATTTGCGATCAGTTGACTGGTATTGTCACAATAGCGCTGGGATTTTTAGTGGTTCTGGAAAGTTCGAAAAGCATCTGGGTAATCGTAAAAGACACTTTACTTGGAAAATCCCCTTTTGCGATCCAGTAATAATAATTGTCATAAAAAACAGAGACGAAGCAGTCATCAGGCTTCTGCTGCCCCACATAAACTTTCATGAGATTATTGTCATCTTCATGACCCGGCGGGCCGGCATATCGTATGGTACTACCTGACGCCACTTCCTTATTGGGCACATGGATCTGATACGCGAACTGCCCAAACACACTCAGCATGCTCCGGGTCAGCAGCCTGATTTCCCCCGGACGGGGCTTGCCCACGCCATACACCACTTCCATCGTCTTATCGGTTTTGGTGAAGTTGAGCGCACGTCTGGTCTTCGCCACGACATCAGCCAGCCTGGGGTCGGAGGTAGACAGAATACTCAGGAAAACACGGTGGACTGCGGGGCTTTTACCTGAAACCTCAGGCACCTGCTGCAACTGGATCCCCAGCAGGCCCGCCGCCTGCAGCAGGCGCAGATTATGGACTACCTCAAAAAAATCCTCGCTATGGATATCAACATTATCATCAATATCACCGGCATTTTTTGAAAATGACCGGTTATTGCTCATCATGTTGATAGACTGCACAGAAATCTGCATCAGCACGTCAATCGGCAGCCCACCCATGGCCAGAGGCAACAGGTTGGCTGGTGACAGAGGATGCAGGAAACTCTGCGCGTATGAATCCCCGCTGATAGGCTGGAATGTAAATGTCGGACTTTCCTGCAACTGCGCCGCGATCCCTCCGTTAGGCCGTATGGGGAATGTATCGGACGCAACGCCCAGGAAGGCGCTCCGTTGCAACTGGTAGCCTGATATTAATTGCGTGGTATCCAGAAAGCCCAGAGTGTCGGCATAACGGAGCCGGACAATATTTAAGAGCGTTTGCCTCTTATTTGTATCCATGAGGGTTTTTGAATACTCATCCTGGTCTTTCCCAAGTTTATAATTTCCTATACTATAGCAACCACTCAATGACACCAAAAGAGAACAGAGACATATATTTTTCAATATGTTTTTCAATATGTTTTTCATACTTCATCTCATACAGTTTAGTGTCGGAAATATTTTTAAATATTACTTGGAGACACAGAAAATCACTTCACTTTTGTAAGGACAATCCACAATTTGGCACCAATCACAATTTAGTGACTACCCTTAATATTTTGTTTTTTCGCGCTGATTCATTATGCAATAATGACACAATACCCATTCTATTATTTGCATAGTCCTCTTCCGCCGCCACGTCATGCCTTTATGGCTATACTACTTACCCGGCGCAGGGAGCCTATTTATAGCCATCCGCTCGTCCTTCTGGCCGCATTATGGAAATGCGCCACAGGTAGATTGATACAGCGGCAAGAATGATATTGCCCTGAAATTAAAAGTTTCTTTAACCCCGATCATGCCCCCAGCACAAAGTGCAGGCGCATGTCTAACACTGCCCCGTACCTGACCTGACTACCCCATTAATCAGGTAGCCAAAGCCCCGCCCTCACCCACCGACATACCCCGCAGCCGCGCTGTCTCAATCGCCTACAGTATACAGGCACAGCCAGAATAGCGGCTTCCCGAAAGGTGATTGACAAATCACCTCAATTCCACGGAAATATGCGTTGATAGTTTGTTTTCAAACTTTTAATTTGTTGAAAACGACTATATGCAATTGATTAATTACGTATTTTTCGTGATAAATAAAAATTACTCTTTTTTGTGGTTGTTATGAATCGGAAACGCCCTCGCCATGCCTCCCCCCGCCTTGCACCTTCCACAAAAAATCACCCGTAACGTTCCTACCGAACTGCTACGGTCATTTGTTGCCATTGTAGAAGCTGGCTCCATGGCACAGGCGACAGAAGTCATTTTTCTGACCCAGTCTGCCCTGAGCCTGCAAATGAAACGCCTTGAGGACGTACTGCAGCAAAAACTGTTCCGCCGGACAGGCCGCAGGCTGACCCTGACCCCCGCCGGGGAGGAACTGGTATTTTATGCCCGCCAGTTGCTGGAACTCAACGACCGTATCATGCACACGCTGGGCTTTCCCCAGGACCCGGACCCCATCTGCATTGGGCTGGTGCAGGACTTTGCCGATACCATCCTGCCCGAAGTACTCGCCCGTTTCCGGGCCGAACACCCGCGAGCACGGCTGACAGTACGCGTCGGCGGGTCCACCGAACTGCTGGAACAGTTTGACAGCGCCAAACTCGACCTTGTGCTGTGCCTTGGCCAACACGGGGACAGACCGGGTGCACACTGGAAGGTCATCGCTCAGGACAGAATGGTATGGCTGGGTGATTCCGCCGCTACGGAACTGGAGGAGTTGCCTCTGGTCCTCCTCGATGCCCCCTGCCGCTTCCGCGATGCAACCTTGCGCACGCTTGGTCAGGCACAGCGTAACCACCGCATTGTGCTGGAAACCCACAACCTGCCCGCCCTGCGGGCCGGTATCCGGGGTGGTTTGGGCATTAGCTGCCGCACCCGCCACTTTGCCATGGCGGAAGGCCTGCCCACCATACCGGCAGACAACCTGCCCGCCCTGCCGGAAATCGAGACCATTCTCCTCCAGCGCAACGACCTGCCCGACGCCGCACAAGACCTGGCGACCCTGCTCAGCCAGGCCACCAATACGCAATAACGTCCATAGGTCATGCCCGCCCGACCCTGCACAGATCACATGTTTTCCAGACCACAAGGACCAACCACCACCATGTCGCACCCTGCCGCCGCCCCTTCCACCCAGGCTCTTGACCCCGACCTGTTCCGCGAGGCCATGAGCCGCCTCAGCGCCCCAGTCGTGCTGGTCACGACGGATGGAGAGGCCGGGCGCCATGGGCTGACCGTATCTGCCATCTGCAGTGTCAGTACTGAACCCCCAACCGTTCTGGTCTGCCTCAACCGCTCCAGCCGTGCCCATGCCGCCCTTGTCACTAATGGAGTGCTGGGTATCAGCATTCTTCAGACCGGGCATGAGGATATTGCCGGGCGCTTTGCCCGCAGCAGCCTCAGTCAGGATGAAAAATTTGCAGGGGTGGACTGGCACACCAGCGCCCTTGGCGTGCCGGTGCTCGACAACGCTGTAGCAACCCTCAGCGGCCCTATTGCCAGTATTCACAGCAGTGGCTCGCATGACATTGTTCTCTGCCAGGTCACCGACATTACCCTGCGCGACGGATCACCCTACGCACTGGCGTGGTTTGGCCGCACGTTCCATAGTCTCAGTGTTGAACCTGCATAATCATGCCACCCACGCACCAGCCCGTGCGTTCACTCTCTCCCAGCACAACCTGGCACAGGGCCATAACGCCCAAAGCCTGAAGGACATCTGAGCATGACCAACAGTACCAACCGCAACCCCACCTACCCTGTCGCCCCTTTTATTCTGGAGCGCTGGTCCCCCCGCGCTTTTACCCCTGCCCCGCTGGGCAAGGCTGACCTGCTGCGCCTGCTGGAAGCAGGACGCTGGGCACCGTCCGCCTATAACGCCCAGCCATGGCGCTTTCTCTACGCCCTGCGCGGCACACCGGAATGGGATCGCCACCTGTCCTGGCTGATCCCGTTCAATCAGTCCTGGGCGCAGAATGCCTCTGCCATTATTTACGTTGCCTCCCGCACGGTCAGCATTTCCAGCAAAACGGGCGAGCCCATTCCGTCTCCCACGCATGCTTTTGATGCTGGCGCAGCCTCGGTGCTGATCCAGTTGCAAGCTAACCAGCAGGGCTTGGCGGCACACCCTATCTCTGGCTTTGACAAGGCACTGGCCCACGCTGGCCTCGACCTGCCCGAAGACCATGAACTGCACGCTGCCATCATCATCGGCCAGCAAGGTGAGGCCAGCCTGCTGCCAGAAGGCCTGCGTGAGCGGGAAGTCCCCTCCGACCGTGTCGCCCTGGACGACATTGCTTTTGAAGGCCGTGTTGTAGCCAAACCCGGCGCCTGATTGCCAAAAAAGGCCAGACCTTTAGACGACAGAAGGTCTGGCCCATGGCAGAGGTGCTGCACCATGCCATAAATACACTATTTTATTTTGCATATTAAATTGCAGCAAATTCACACATTTAATTTCGTCTATTGCCACCCATTTTAACGGGTGTATTATGTGCTTTGTAAAAACCACTTACAAAATGCATTTCAGCATGGAGAAACAGGATATGACCACCCAGATCGAACCAGACTTCGGGCAGGAGGATGTTACAAGCTCCCGCCCCTTGCTGGATCGACCTGTGGCCCCATGGAAAGGTCATTCCACCTCCACGTCGCGGCCAATCTACGCCAGCAAGGCTGGCTTTGGCACACACGCAAGCCGATGTCTGCCATCCGCCACCGCCATGCCCCACCGCTTTGACAGCACGATGCGCCATGCATCAGCGCCGTCCAGCAGTGCAATTTTATCAGCCATAGCGCCGTAACAGCACGGAAAATGCCCGTCATGACCCCTTCTGCTGGCCAGAGCCAAGGTGTGCCGCCATTGCTGCCCGGCACGCCGCCCTCCTTTGTCCTGCCCTCAACACGGCCAGAGGGCACAGCCGTGCCCAAGGCGCTGGCCCCTTACCATGTGCTGACCGTGCCGGGCCTCTATGGCTCCGATGACACGCACTGGCAAACCTGCTGGCAAAACCTGCTGCCCAGGCAAGGGGTTTCCTGCAGCCGTGTCGAGCAGGACAACTGGGATGAGCCAGACTATGCCCGCTGGGCAACCAGGCTGGAGCAAAGCCTGCGTGACATCCACCAGCCAGTGCTCCTTGCCGGGCACAGCCTTGGGGCCATACTCAGCGCACGCTGGGCAGGGCAGAACCCGCAGGCTGCCAGTAAAATTGCCGGGGCCCTGCTTGTCGCCCCTGCCGATACGGAAGAACACAACGGAGCCGATCGCCAGCGTGTTGCTGACTTCCGCCCCCTGCCTACCCGCCGCCTGCCTTTTCCCTCCATTCTTGTCACCAGTGCAAATGACCCGTGGATCACACCCACACGTGCGCGCTATCTGGCCTTGCAATGGGGTTCCACATTCGTGCCGATGGGGGCCTATGGCCACATGGGTAACAGCGCAAGACTGCATGACTGGGCCACAGGCCTGTCGCTGCTCGGGCATCTGGCACGTTCCAGAACAGAAGACGCCAGACTATGACAACCAATTCGACAGACCCGGTACCGCCTGAAAAAACCCCCGTGCCTGCTATAGCGCCTGACGCAGCGGGCTGGCAGGGCCGTGCCCTGCGGCTTGGCAGTGGCCTAGGCATTGCCATTCTTGTTTTTGTACTGCTGACCCACGTTTTTGGCGTGCTTGGCCTGATGTATGGCATGGGCAGCGGTGAGGCCCCGCCTGTGCACAAGCCGCCGTTGCAGACGCGCATTCTGCCACCGCCGCCCCCACCTCCGCCGCCGCCTCCACCACCGCCCCCGCCGCCGGTTATGGCCGTGCCGCCCCCGCCCTACATCCCGCCGCCCAAGATCGTGGTGCCGCCGCCGCCCAAGCCGCCCATCCGCCACGTCACGCGCACACCGCCCAAGGCACCCCCGGCACCCCAGCGCCAGACCGCCGAGGCCCCGCCCGCACCCGTGCCCGCACCCAACGTGCCGGACACCGCCGCAGGCTCGGTCCCGCTCAACAACGTGCAGCCCGTCTATCCGCCAGAAATGGAGGAAGAAAACATCGAAGGCCGGGTCACCCTGGTCTGCGACGTGGAAACAACCGGCATGACCAGCAACTGCACCGTGCGTTCGGTCAGCGGGGGACAGGCCTTTGCGGCTTCAGCCCTCGACTACGTCCGCCGAGCCCGTTACCGCCCGGCCCTGCGTAACGGTGCCCCGGTCAAGGAACTGCACAAGGTCTATGTCATCCGCTTCCGGCTGGATAACTGACCACCCCATGCCCCCCACACCAACCCTTCCCCCGCACGCGCCATTGCCCGCCGGGCGGGTCTCCAGGACGAGGATTTCGCATACGATGACCAGACTGTCCCGCTCTTCGCTTTCCGCCCTGGCCCTCGCGGCGCTGCTGGGCGCAGGCCTGCCCGCCGCCGCCATGGCGCAGGACGCGGCCAGCCCGGCCCAGGGCACGGAACAGACAGCCCCGGCCCAGCCGCAGGCCGCCACCCCGCAGGCCGCCGCCCCGCAGGTTGAAGCCCCGCAGGTTGAAGCCCCGGCAGCCCCCGTGGCCAACCCGACCGAACAGGCCCCAGCCCCCGCCGCGGCCCCGCAGGCCGAGGCCAACCCCTACGGGCTGGGAGCACTGTGGAGCAATGGTGATGTCATCGCCCGTGGCGTGCTGCTGATCATGCTGCTGATGTCGCTGGGCACCTGGTATATCATGATCACCAAGTTCATCGAGCAGGCCCGCCTGTTTGCCGCTGGCAAGGACGCGGTGCGCAGCTTCTGGACCAAGCAGAGCATTCAGGAAGGGGCCGCCGCCCTGTCCAGCACCTCGCCCTTCCGCTACATCGCCGACACCGGCATTGCGGCCGCCGAGCACCATGAAGGCACGATGCAGGAAAGCATCGACCTGCATAGCTGGACGGGCATGTCCATCCAGCGCGCGGTCAACAACATCCAGAACAGCCTGCAGAAGGGCCTGGCCTTTCTGGGCACCGTGGGTTCCACCTCTCCCTTCATCGGGCTGTTCGGCACGGTCTGGGGGATCTACCACGCGCTGACTGCCATCGGCATTGCCGGTCAGGCCTCCATCGACAAGGTGGCCGGGCCTGTGGGTGAATCGCTGATCATGACCGCCATCGGCCTTGCCACGGCTGTGCCCGCGGTGCTGGGCTACAACCTGCTGGTGCGCCGCAACAAGGGCGCCATGGACCAGGTGCGTGACTTTGCGGACGACCTGCAGTCCATTCTGATCGGTGGCGTGCGCCATGGTGCGGTGGAGCATATTCAGGTCCGTCCTGACAGCTCCCCCACGACGGCGACCGCCTCCAACCGGGTGGGCTGACGCATGGGGATGCATGTCGGCGGCGGTGATGGGGGGGAGGACGAGGTCGTCTCCGCCATCAACACCACCCCGCTTGTCGATGTCATGCTGGTGCTGCTGATCATCTTCCTGATCACGATCCCTGTTGCGACCCACACGGTCAAGCTGAGCCTGCCCAAGGACCTGAGCCAGCCGACAAAGACACAGGTCAGCAACATTGTTGTTGCCGTCACGTCGGACGGGCATGTGTGGTGGAACCAGACAGCGCTGCATGGGCAGGAGGAGCTTGAAAGCCAGCTTGAGAAAGTGGCTGTGCTCAAGCCCCAGCCGCAGATCCAGATCAGGGGTGACGCGGCGGTGAAGTATGAAACCGTGGGCCGGATTGTTGCTGCGTGCCAGCAGGCCGGGATCTACCACGTGGACTTCATTACCGAGAAGCCGAAGGACAACTGAGCCTGTGGGGGCGCTGCCCCCCGGTGCTCTCGCCCGGCCCGAGGAGGGCAGAGGCGCAGAAGAGAGTAAATGGCCATGGGCATGAATGTCGGGTCGTCGAGCACGACGGAAGACGAAGGCATTGTTGATATCAACACGACCCCGTTGATTGACGTGATGCTGGTGCTTCTGATCATGCTGATCATCACCATTCCGCTGCAGACGCAGTCCGTTGCGATAGACCTGCCACAGGGCAACCCGCCGCCGCCAACGGTCGAGGTGCCGGTTGTGACGCTTGGGATCGACTTTGACAACAGCCTGAGCTGGAACGGGGAACCCGTGACAACGGAGGAAGACCTGCAGGCCCGGCTGCGGCAGATTGCCACGGGGCCTGAGGACTTCCGCCCCGAGTTCCACATCCAGCCCAACCGGCTGGCCAGCTACAAGACGGTCATCCACGTCATGGCTGACGCTCAGCGCCTCGGCGTCACAAAGCTCGGCATAACCGGGCAGGAACAGTTCGTGCAGTAAGCGCTGTTCAGCATTCAATTTTTTAAAAGGGCTATCTGCCATTCATTCCGGCGGGTAGCCCTTTTTTTATTACCCTGCCCTCAGCCCCTCATGGGAACTGCAAAAGATGCATTTCCTTGTTGCAATTGATATTCGATTGCAATACGGTGTGTTTATCGCCTCTTCCCCGTGCGACCTACCCGGCGGCACTTCCCGACTTCTGGTCGGTGTGGTGTCGCCGGTTTCTATCTGTCAGTAAAGGATTGCTCTTCTCATGAAAGAAGAAACAGTCTCCGACGCGCAATGGCACCTTGACCACTCACAGCCATCACAGTTTTTAAAGTATTTTGATCCTGAAAAAGGTTTTTCCCTGCAAATTGAAACTCTTGTCACGCGCTTTCGTGACATTGTCTCTCTTTGCACACCCGAAGACCCTGATGCCCCCCTGCTCCACCTGCGTGATGCTCTGGCCTTTCATCTGGTCAAAATGTCCCGGTGGTGGGGGTTTGAATTCTGCCCCCGTGCCCTGACCGGCATCCGCGGCCCTGTCTTTATGTCCTGGCTCAAGGCCCATGTTGCCCGTAACCTCGAAGACGAAATGCTGCTTGATGTCTTTACCCTGCAAAAACACACAAAAGCCGGGAGCAAAGCGCAGGTTCTGATTCTTGGGCTGGATAAAACCCCCTGTGGCTGTGCAAGCTTTGCCTATGGGGTCGATGGTCAACGGCTGTTCCGCTATAGCTCACTGATCCATAATGGGCAGATCACCTGGTGCGACGAGCAGTATCCTGATTTTGCCAGCGCATGGCTTGCCGCCCGCAGCACCCATGCCAGCACACGCCCTGTATATGCCAGTGCAGGCGCGCAGTTTCGCGCAGGGCTTGAGCACACCTGGGCAAGGTCCTGGTACCAGAGGCATTTTTACAGGCTTGATGAACGCACGGCTGTCACCTTTTACGAACAGGCCTGTGTACAGTCATCGCTCTGCCAGACCATATTTGGGCAAAATGCCTTCAAGACCATTACCGGCGGTCTGGCCCTGCAAATTATTGAACGTGCCAGCGAACGCCATGTCAGCGTGGCTTCCATCCTGAATGAAAATGGTCGCATGACCAATAATGCATCTTCTGCAAACACTATTATACAGCAGGCACGTGACTATATTCATACCTGCATCGACGTAAGCCAACGCCCGTCCCGCAACGATGCCATCAATCGGGCGTCTGTCTCAGGCCATCGCCGCTGCTGCTAGCGGCCAACAGTCCTCAGACTGACAGAGTGCAGGGGGGATCACTGATCCTCCCCCACGTCTGGTGCAGCAATACACCTGCCATTGTCTGTTAACCGAACAATCGGCTTCGGAATGTCGCGCCCTCTGGACGCTGTCGTCCAAAGGGTTTTGACCGTATTACGGGCAGGGAGAATTTTACAAAATTCTCAGCGTCTCTCTGGGTCTGCTGTGGCAGAATCATAAACCCATCAGCCGCTTTTTCTTCAAACCACAGTTGCAGATTGTCACACACACTGCGCCCATCGCCCGTAAAACTCAAAACACCTTGCCCACCATTCAGTCTGGTGGCCAGCTCCCTGAGTGTTCTCACCTGCCCGCTCTGAACTAGCCGCCGGACCAAGGCAAGCTGGGTACGATAACCCTGTATGTCATCGGCCTCAGGTAAGGGCGGGAGAACATCATCTAGCGCATAGCGGGTCAGATCCACGCCAATAAAGCTACTGACCCTCTTAAGTGTTGCTTCCGCAGAAACCAGTTCTGCCAGTTCTGCGGCCCGTTCCTGGGCAGCATTGTCATGCTGCTCGACAAGAACACGCACGGACATGATAACCAGAATATCAGACTCTGCACGCCCATGGTCGCGCGCGCGGCGCTTGATGTCCTGATAATATGCTTTGGCATCCTCAAGATCCTGACTGACCATATAGACAATGTCCGCATAGCGCGCGGCAAAGTCCCTGCCTGTTGCTGAGGCACCCGCCTGCACAATCACAGGCTTGCCCTGCGGGCTACGTGGGGCGTTCAACGGTCCTTCAACCGTGAAAAACTGCCCATGATGACCCGTAACGGCAACGCGATCCGGGTCAAAATACATACCACGGTCTTTGTCAGCCACCACAGCATCCGCTTGCCAGCCTGTCCACAAGGCTGTTGCCACGTCCAGAAACTCCGCAGCACGCTCATAGCGGCTGTCATGGTCTGGCAATGTTTCCGGCCCAAAGTTCAATGCTGCATTCGGGTTTGCGGTTGTCACAACATTCCAGGCCGCCCGACCATGGCTGATCCGGTCAAGTGACGACATCATTCTTGCCAGATTATACGGCTCTGTGAATGTTGAAGAAACCGTGCAGACCAGACCAACATTGCGGGTATTGACCGCTACCGCACTCAGCAGAGTCAGCGGTTCAAACCCCAGCACAACAGAATCTGGCGCATACCGATTAACCGACAACCCATCGGCTATGAACACCATATCCAACCCGGCTGCGTCTGCCATCCGGGAGAGTTCCAGAGAATAACTGATGTCATACGCACGCGACACCTGGGTCAGAGGGTGACGCCACGCTCCATTATGGTGGCCTATCGGGTCTATATTAAGACCAAACACTGCACTGTTTCTGCTCAACGGGATCATCCTCTCTATTGCAGGCCCGTCAGGTTCACATATCAACCGCCAAAACCGCGCCAGAGCTTTCAGCCCCTCTTGCTGACAGAGCGCGACCTGAGCAACCCGAAAGCCAGTGTCGCAACCAACGTCACCCCTGTGACAATGGAAGACACCGCAGCAATAACGGGGGTGATTGCCTGACTGGCATACGCATACATTTTAGCGGACAGCACCGGCGTCATGACCGGGCCTATGAAAAGCGCAAAGGTTGTTTCGTCCCACGCGGACTGGAACGCAAGCACAAGGGACATAACCGTGCCCAGTGCCGCCAAAGGCAGAACCACCGTGCGTAGAATTGTGATCGGCCGTGCCCCCATGGACGCCGCCGCAACCCACAAATTGGGATCAATCGTGCCGAACGAGGCAAGAATGAACGTAACCGACAGCGGCAATGCCAGAACACTATTGGCTGTTGCCAAAAGGTATTCAGACCCCACAAAGCCCGATGGCATGAACAGTGCAAATACACCAGAGGCCAGCACAACATGGGGCACCCATAAGGGGGCAAATACCAACACCATGCTCCACCGCGGCACATCCCCCCGCCGCACATGCACGATACCAAACAGAACAGCCACCAATGTTGTCAGAATAGCCGCCAGCACAGACATTCTGAGCGACAACAGGCCGGATTCAAGCCAACTCGTATCAGAAAATACCTGCCAGTACCACGATGCCGTTAACCCTTTTGGTGGAAACTCTATAAATTCCGAACGACCGATGCTGGCCGGGAGCACTGCAAACGCGGGCAAAAGCAGAAAAATAACAATCAGGCTTGCATAGGCTGCGCCACAAACATTGAGGATTTTTTTCATTTTGCGCTCTTGCGATGGTACGCACCGCCGCCCAGAATGAGGCAGAACACCATGGCCATGACAATGATCAGCAGCGTTGCAACGCCGGATACCGCAGCATGGGCGGCACCCATTTCAAAATCCACTGTCATGTCACTCAGAATAAGCTTGCCAAGAACCGTATCCTGCGGCCCTCCCAACAGGACAGGGACAAGGAACAGCCCCGTCGCCAGAGTAAACACAAGCAGCAAAGCCTGAGCGACACTGCGGCGTAACTGGGGCCAGTAAACATCGAGCACAACCCGGAGCGGCGATGCCCCGAAGGACACGGCAACATGAGCCAGTTCATGGTCAACATGCCGCAAACCGTTTAGCAGCGACATCGCGGCAATCGGCATCATCACCTGTGTCATGCCGATGATAACGGCTGTTTTGGTATAAAGAATATCCAACGGGTGGCTAATCAACCCCAGCCCTTGCAGCACTGAGCTGACAATGCCCGTGCGCCCGAGCAATAATTGCCATGAGACCGCCCGGACAAGGCCAGAAAGTGCGAGCGCCACACCGAGTATGCCTGTAAACAGCCTGACGATAACATCCCGGCACCGACTGACATACAGGCAGGCCGGAAACGTCAGCCCCACCGCTCCCACGGCTGACACAGTAGAAAAAAAGACCGTATTGGCCAACGCCAGACGATACTGCGGTTGCCCCAGAAAATCACGATAGGCACCAAGGCCCAATCCCGCAGGCGTTATAAACGACAGATAGATCTGGTAGAGTATAGGAATAATCACAAACCCGGTCACCAGCACCAGCCCCGGCACAAACAGCCACAGGTCGCGCTGCTGCCCGCCCCCCCACAGACTGGGGCGCAAGCGGGATAGGACAGCCCCCAGCGCCACGCTATGCCTCCACAACACGGCTATGATGGTCACGCCAGCCACAGAGAACTTCTGCTCCCGGTTCGCCCGGTGTTTCCCACGGCCGTAGCTCTGCTATCAGCCTGATTGCCCCTGGCAGTTCCAACGTAACCCGCTGCCGTGCGCCCAGGTAGATAACGTCGATTACGCGCGCTTTAAAACGTGTCATATCATCACGCACATTATCCCCGATATGAACATACTCGGGACGGATCATGACCTGCATATGCTCATGTTGTGTGCGGGGTGCCTGGGTGCGGACTGCAACCCCAAGGCCCGTCAAAACAGCCGAACATTCCCCGGCGCTGATACGAATATCCTCGGCTGCAAACAGATTGGCATCACCCAGAAAACTTGCCTCCCATGCCGAGGCTGGGTTTTCATACAGCTCCCGCGGGGTGCCAAGCGCCACAATCCGCCCATGATTGAACAGGGCGATACGGTCAGAGAGGTACATGGCCTCGTCCTGATCATGCGTGACATAGAGGGTCGGAATACCAAACTCATGCTGGAGCCTGCGAATTTCCTGCTGCAAATCTGCCCGCAGCCGCTTGTCGAGCGCCCCCAGAGGCTCATCCATAAGCAACAGATCAGGGTTGAACACCAGCGCCCGAGCCACAGCAACGCGCTGGGCCTGCCCGCCGGAAATCTCCGCTGGATAGCGCGCAGCCTGAGCACCTAGCCCCATGGTCTGCACGATAGCAGCTACTCTGGCGGCTACCTCAGGCTTGGGAATTTTGCGTATCTGCAATGGGTAGGCAATGTTCTCTTCAACCGTCTTGTTGGGAAAAAGCGAATACCGCTGAAAGACCATACCAATATTACGGTCATGGGGCTTAAGCCGTCGGACATCCACCCCACGAATAGCAATATGCCCGGCATCAGCCTCAATACTACCAACAGCAAGCCCCAGCAGCGTGGATTTTCCCGAACCACTGGGACCAAGCAGGGTCACAAACTCTCTGGGCCCAACGTCCAGAGAGATCCCGTCCAAGGCTGTAAACTGACCATAACGCTTGCAAACCCCAGCATAGCTAAGCCCTGGAGGAACGTCCTGCGCCACGGACCCATCGCGTTTTGTTATCATCCGCTGTTCCTGCTGTCTTTCCACGCTCTGTTACAGGCCGGATTTGCCAGTCGTCACCCAAGCCTGCCACAGGCGCGCTGTGCGTGCGCCATGGGCACGCCACCAATCGTCATTGATAGCCACAGACTGAGCCAGATTTTCCGGACTGGTTGTGACAACCGCGCTTTGCTGCGGCGTGAGGAACTGCGCAATATCTCGCGCACCCCCACCGTACCCGGTATTTTTGGCAAACTCAGCCTGCTGCTGGGCATTATTGACAAACGCGAGCAGGGCTTCCGCACTCACCACATGCTGCCCACCTTCTGGAATAAACAGCCATGCATGGCTGAGCACATTCTGTTTCCAGCTCATGCCAATGGGAAAATGGTTGGCAATGCCTGAGACAGCCCGCCCACTCTGCGCAACACCGATTGTGAAATCCCCTCTGTTAATGCCCTGGATCGGCTCATCACCAGTGCTCCAGAAGGCCCGGACAGAGGGCCTGATCTGATCCAACCGCCCAAAGGCCCGCCGCAGCTTGTCATCTGTCAGGGGGTAGATCTCATCTGGGGGGACACCATCACTCAAAAGGGCGATCACCAGCATATAGGGATGGTCGTACAGAGTGCGTGGACCGGGAAATTCCTTTGTATTCCACAAATCTGCCCATGTTGTCGGGGCTTTGGCAAAGACCCTGGTGTCATACACCAGCACTTCGGCATATGTGCTCAGCCATGTGCCATAGGCATTATAGGACCCAGGTAGCAGAGCACTGGCCAGAGGTTTCCAGAAATCATCCGGCAGTCTGTGAAACAGGCCTTCCTTGATCCCTTCCTCAAACTCCCAAGGAGACCCGGTGTAGGAAACATCGTATGGCACAGAATGATTATGCACATAGCCCCGCAACTGCGCGAAATTATGCGCGCTGACAGCCGCATGCACAGCAACACCACAGTGCTGTGTAAACGGTTTGAAATGCGCGTTGCCGTAGAACGTCCAGAATGTTCCGCCTGATGTATCTACGGCAAGGGTATCTTCCAAAGGATGATCTTTGGTCGCAGGGTAACACAACGCTGCGGAGGTTCCCCCGTCATGCCGCTTGCAGGCAGAAACACAGAGCAGGCTGGCAGCCAGAACACTCATAAAAACAGGACGTATCAGAGGCAACATGGGCTTATTCAGTCCGCTTCATTATGCACAAGAGAGAAGCTCAAAGAGGTTGCATAGCGATTAAAATTGATGTCCTTATCGTTGGTCACAGGCTGGTCATACTCCAGGGCCAGAACGTTCAGTTTGTCATTCTGCAAGGTAATATCCGTCTTGCCCTCTGCATTGGTCGGCGCGGAGAGAACGCTGTCATTGCCAAGAAAATTTTCGATAATACGCGCCCCAGCCAATGGCTTGCCCTGCAAGAGCACACGCACGGCCAGATGATCACCACGCTTTTTTGTCAGCGGGTCTTCCAGCGGGACAATTTCAAGCCCAAGCCCAAGCCCATGCGAGGTCAAACTGGCACCCGGTTTTTCAATGGCAACATTGTATTTAAGCGCATGCAGCCCTTCATCCGTTCCCGGCAGAGTGCTGCGTTTTCCTTTTTGCCATTTAGCACCCTGTTTACGAGCATAAAACCCATAGTCAGCCGTGGAAACAATCACCGCCGCGTCAGAGGCCGGAGCCAGCACAGCATGGTCGGCAGAGCGGGTAACCACAACGGGCACAGCCTCACCTGTTATGGAAAATGCTTTAACATCTTTTATTTTTTGGGCGTCATAGGCTTCATCACTGGATGAAAACCCTATGACCAGTGTTGGCTGGCTCACACGCTGTGCCAGATACAGCACATGGGCAGAAGCCGGAATGGCCACGCACGCTGAAGCAACGGACAAAAGAATAGATACTTTTTTAAACATGAGATCAAACCTTCCAATACAGGCTTAGGGTGAGAGACCACTCATGAAAGAAGTGAGTTTTTGGGCCGAGGCAGACCAAGCTTGTCACGCAAACTCCCCGGCCTGTAGGCTGACTGCACGAGGCCACGGCGCTGAAGCTCCGGCACAACAAGGTCAACAAAACGATCAAAGGCAAAGGGGGACACAGGCGGCAGAATGTTAAAACCATCCACAGCCCCCTGCCGGTACCATTCCTCGATATAATCAGCGATTTCGACAGGTGACCCGATAATAAAGCCGTGCCCGCTTGCCCCGGCAATGCTTTCATAAAGTATGCGGATGGTCGGGCGGGTTGTGTGGGTCAACTGCTCGATCAAGCGTAACCGGCTGACTGAACCCTGAGTTTCCCCAAATTCAGGCACGGGTCCATCCAATGGGTATGAGCGCAGGTCAATCTCCCCCACCAGTTCTGCCAGCAGTGCCAGACCTGCATCCGGGACAATAAGGGAAAGCAGTTCGTGGTAGAAATCATGCGCGTCCTGATGAGTCTCCCCTACATACGGCACCAGCCCAGGCACAACCAGAACATGATCAGGATTGCGCCCAGCCGCCCGCGTGCGCGCCCGAATATCCGCCCGGAACTCTTTTGCTGCCTGAATATCCCGCTGCGCTGTGAACACCATATCGGCCGTTCTTGCCGCAAGACGGCGTCCCGGCTCCGATGACCCTGCCTGAGCGATCAGCGGGTGCCCCTGTGGTGGTCGCAGAATATTCAGCGGCCCAGAAACCTGAAAGTGCTTGCCCTGAAAATTAAGTGCCGAAATCTGTGTCAGATCAGAATAGACACCCTGCTCCCGGTTACGCACATAGGCACCATCTCCCAAGGTGTCCCACAAGCCCCGGACAACATCCACAAACTCCTCCGCCCTTTCGTAACGTGTAGCGTGGTCGAGATGGTGTGTGCGGTTGAAGTTACTGGCTTCCGCCGGGTTGGCAGACGTGATGAGGTTCCAGCCCCCTCGTCCACCGCTTAACCTGTCCAGCGAGGCAACGACCCGCGCCACACTATAGGGTTCGGCATACGTTGTTGTCGCACTGCCCACCAGACCGATATTGCTTGTGCCTGCTGATAATGCCGCCAGGAGAGTAAAAGGTTCCAAATGCCGTTTAGGTTCAGTCGCGGCAAGGCCGTGGCTGTAACGTGCCTGATGTTCTGGCGTACCATCAAAAAGGGCCGAGCTGTCTGCAAAGAAAACAATATCAAATTTTCCCGCCTCGGCCTTTTTGGCTATCTGCAAATAATGCGACAGTTCATCCGTCTGCTCGGCACCGGAGCGTGGGTGACGCCAGCCAGCAATGTGCGAGCCGGAGGCATTGATAAGAACAGCCAGTTTCAGCCGGTCTGTCGGCGCTGCGGTCATTGGCTATGCTCCCTCTCTTACCCGCGCTGCCGCATAACGGTTAACATGCGGTTTGAGTCCAAGATTGTCGCGCAGGGTTGTTCCTTCATACTCCCGCCGGAACAGCCCGCGACGCTGTAATTCAGGCACAACCATGTCTACAAAATCCTCGCAGCCACCGGGCAATTGATTGGGGGTAATGTTAAAGCCGTCACAGGCCCCTGCCTCAAACCACTCCTGCATGGTATCCGCCACATCTGCCGCTGTACCAATAATGCAATGTCCGCCCCCACCCTCGCCCGCAACATAGCGGCCAAACTCCCTGATGCTCAGCTTCCTTTCACGGGCAACCTGCACCAGACGATCGACAAAACTCTTCATCCGCGGGGCATTCTTCGGTTCTGGCACAGGTCCATCAGGATCAAAATCGCTCAGATCACCCAGGACATTATAGGCGCGGGACAGGCAGACCAGCGGGTCAAGCAGGTCCTGCAAGGCATCAAACTTCGCCTGTGCCTCGGCCCGTGTCGGGGCAACAATGGGCCGCAGACCGGGCATGATTTTCAGATCATCCGGCTTACGCCCATAACCCGGCAGACGGGCTTTGACATCATCATAAAACTCTCTGGCCTCAGCAAGTGTGTTCTGCCCGGCATAAATAACATCGGCATGGGCGGCAGCCAGTTCCCGCCCCTGCCCTGCGGCGCCAGCCTGAATAATGATCGGCCGCCCTTGGGGAGTCGCCGCAACATTGAGCGGCCCACGCACCTTGAAGTGCCTGCTGGCATGCGCAAGCACGTGCATCTTGGCTTCATCGTAGAAATGGCCAGACTTACGGTCATACAGAAGGGCATCACTCTCCCAACTGTCCCACAGCCCCTCCACAACATCGACAAAATCTTTTGCCCTGTCATAGCGTGTTTCATAATCATAGTGCTGGTCACGGTTAAAATTCTGCGCCTCAGCCGTTGACCACGATGTCACCACGTTCCAGCCTGCACGCCCACCACTGATAATGTCGAGCGAAGCAAATTTACGCGCAATATGAAAAGGCTCATTATAGGATGTCGAGGCCGTAGCCACCAAACCGATGTGCCTGGTCAAAGGAGCCAGAGCAGGCAAAAGGGTCATGGGTTCAAGTTCAACCAGTTCATACCCTGACCTTACGCGCGCACCTCGCGGCATATCGCTTTCACGAATACCCAGCCCGTCAGCAAAAAATATCATATCGAGCTTGCCACGTTCAGCCGCTTTGGCAACGCGTAGATAGTGGTCGAAACGCAACGTACCATCAGCAGGCACTGCCGGATGACGCCACGCAGCAGGATGATACCCCAGACCACGCATTGACATGCCCAGCTTCAAACGCTTTGCCCCATGCGACTTCATGCCTGATCCCTTTTCCCGACAAGCATCATACATTCTTCTATTTCAGAATGTTTTTGAAACAGATCCATACGCGAATGATCCGGCTGGGTTGATTACTGCCAGACTGGAGTTTGAAAGACGGCCACCATTGCCGGAATTGTAAACCATCTTTGGTTTGGCATTGGCTGCGTTCTGCACCCCGATCAGCACATCCCACCCACCTTTTGCCGCATAGCTGACGGTAAAATCAGCCGTAACCAATGGCTCGAACCAGGCCTGCGTACCAGGGTTCTGATTATTGGCCCCACCATAGCTGCCATAATACGTCTGGGTTGCCGTAAAACGCCAACGGTCAATACTGTAGGTTTCGTTAAAGATGGTCTTCATCTTGGGTGTTGCCTGATAGAACAGGCTGGTCACATGATAATAATCAACCAGCGGTGACCCACCCAGACTTGCATCCGTCACATTGTCCAGTTTTGTGTGGTTGTAGGAAATACCACCACTGAGAACGAAGTTTCCACGCCCGACCCGCACATCATAATGCCCTGAAAAATCAAGGCCCGTTGTGGTTGTGCTGCCCATGTTTAGAAAATACTGAATCCCATAAACAGTAGGATACCCCGCGGCAGACAGCACACTGCTTACTTTTGAACCGCTGATAATATTGGACAGAGCAATCCTATTCCGAATTTTCAGGTAATATCCGTCAAGCGTAAACCATGCATGCCTGTTGATGGTAACAACCGTCCCACCCGAGACGTTAATGGATTTTTCAGGCTTAAGCGCCCGACCACCCGCAGCCTGGCCAATGGCAGAATCCGAGGGCACCAGCAAAGTCTCAGCCCGGCCAGAGGGATATGCCGCACTGGGCGTAACCTGCACTGGCGTGTCCTGAAAAAGAGAGAGCTGGCCAATAGTTGGCGCCTTGAAGGCATTGTTTACAGAAGCCCGGAACGCCAGAAAGCGATTAACCTCATATCGGGCCGATGCCTTGCCTGTTATAGCGGTACCAAAATCACTATATCCCTCGACCCTGCCTGCAAGGGATACCGTCAGCTTTTTAACAGGATCAGCTTCCACACCGATAAATCCGGAGGTTGCGCTGCGCCCCCTGTTATAAGCTGCGGCTTCGGGCGTGATATACCCTCCACCTGTCACACCGATCGGCACGCCGCTGACCCCGCCAAAGCTATACGAGGCAACGTCACCCGCGTCCTGAAAGTAGTTTTCCCATCGTTGGGCAAAACCTGCTGATACAGTAATGGGCGAGGCAAAGACGTTATTTTTAAAGGCCTTCTTATAATTCAGCTCCAGATTTTTCATCTGGTCAGTCAATTGACCCAGATAAAAATTCCGTGGTGAATTAAGGCCATATGACGGATTTTCAGAGTTGGTCGTGTACATACTCAGTTTGTTCTGACCAAACGTAAAACCCAGATCAAAAAGCCCAATGGAACTCTTGTACTTTAGCCCTGCCATACCGGCTATATCCTGCGGCCGCCCCCACCCACGCAGTTGGTAGCCATCAGGCGTCAGACCCACGACATTGGTATTGGCATTGGGTAGCCTTAGCGGACTGACACCGGCTGTTTCTCGCTGGCTATAGTTAAACAGGCCATAGAAATCGAGCTTGTCAGTAATAGGCTGGTCCAACGTGGCAGCCAGCGCCAGATCGTATCCCTCGCCCATGCCAGTCTGCCAGTTCCGCCCTGGTGCAGAAGCTTCCTTTTCTGGATGAGCAGTCGGATAGCTACTTGTGGCGCAATAGTAGCAGCGCGTATCTGTGCCGGAATTAAGGGGCACAAAATCATGGTGGTCATACGTACCACTTATGGTCAGTTTCCCTTTGTGTGGCAGGGCAAACCCCTTCCACCAGGATGCCTGCGAGGTAAAACCATACCCGCTGGAATAGACACCCGCCTGACCACCAACAGCTCCACCCTTGTCAGTATTGCGCAGCACAATATTGATAACACCGGCCACAGCATCCGACCCATACTGAGCCGATGCTCCGTCTGACAGAACTTCGATATGATCAATCGCAGATATTGGTATTGCCGCCAGATCAACCGCCTGCGACCCACGACCAAAACTGTCGCCAGTATTGACGGAGGCCGATGGATACCAACGGTGCCCATTCACCAGCACCAAAGTTTCGTCAGGTGAGAGCCCGCGAAGAGAGACCTGCTTTGTCGCCGTCGCTGACGTATTGGCGCGGTTAGCAGGAAAATTGACGGAAGGAGAAGACATTTCCAGCGCCTGCCCCAAAGTAGCCGCCCCAGTCTGGCTGAGCCGCTCCGCCGTAACAATCGAGATTGGCGTTGAGCTTTTGAGCTGCGTAACACGACTGCGATTTGTGCCCGTCACAATCACCGCTTCACCCGCAGCCAGCGATGGTGCCGCACCAGACTGCAAAGATGCCACTGCCTTTGCCGAACTGCTGACGGCTACAGGCTTCACCACCGCGCCATTCTGTGCAGCAGAAGTTGCTTTCTGTTGGGTATGAGTTGTTGCCTGTGCCGCCGTGTCGGCATAAGCCGCGTGCATATGAAAAACAGTAAGAGCCGCAGATGTCAGCAGGCCCCCACGCCGCCACCGATGCGATATCAAGGATGCATACATAATGTGCCACCGTCAGTCGGGCCTATGAGAACAGGACCGGAGGAATTTCTTAGGATTACCCACTTTTTTCAGAAAAAATATCGCCTTTTCAGGCGAATACAGCCTGAACATCGCAACAGTAGCACCTCTACCGTCATCAATGCTCCAGAAGCCGCAACAGGATGTGCTGAGACAGTCATAGTTTTATCATGTCCATAAGTTATTAAAAATAACCTACCATGACAAAATCGCATAATGGAAGGGATTTCACGAACCATTATGAATTTAAATCTTTGAGCACAGATATTAATAGCATTTAATAATAGTGAAATATGAAGGCGCAGAGAGCGGCTCTCCCTCTATCTCCTTCAAATATATAGTTTTTAAACCCAAATATATTTGGAATAATTTTTGAGAAAAACTCCATGCCCCGATGATCTGTGGAATATGCGCCACAGCATCCGACATATCGAATCCGGTCTATTTTACATTGTAGATTCGTATTACCCTCTTCAAGAGGATACTTCAGCGTTCCCTGCACCTTCAGCAATACGAAACGGTGCATCGGGACTATAACGCT
Source organism: Acetobacter vaccinii (assembly GCF_008365315.1). Lineage (NCBI taxonomy): Bacteria > Pseudomonadati > Pseudomonadota > Alphaproteobacteria > Acetobacterales > Acetobacteraceae > Acetobacter > Acetobacter vaccinii. The sequence continues at coordinate 661,997 of NZ_CP043506.1, forward strand.
CCAGCACTGCGGTATAGTCCTTGGCGGCATGCAAATGAAAGCCCGGCACTATGCGACACGCTTCCGTTGCAATAATCTCTATCAGTTCAGAAACATCATCTCTCAATCTTGTTCTTTCAGGAGTAATCGCTCCAAAAAGAAACGGTATATCAATATCAATCGGGCGAACAACAACTTCCGGAAGCGGAATACTATACGCTGTCACCGGGTCAATAATCGCGATACCCAAGCCAGCCCGCACAGCCATGAGAATATTGATAGACACATTGCTCTCAATCAGCCCTGCGGTTGAAAGACCCGCCTCAGCGAATGTGCGACTAACCCGCCCTCTGGCACGATAGGGATTTTCAAAAGCGACCAAGCGCTTGCCCGCACATGCCTCCAAGGGAATACGCTCTAACTGTGCCAAAGGGTCCCTTTGATGCACAGCCATGACACATGATGCCTGACCAAGCCAGTGGAGCCGCAACCCTTGATGTTCCAGCGGCAGGCTATTAACCCCCACGTGCACCAAACCGTTCTGCACCCCCTGCACAACACGCTCGGGCGGTAGGCTTCTGATTTTCAACTCTGTATCAGGTTGGCACCACCGGGCCAGGGCACTGGACAGCAAACCCGCAGCCAAAGCTGGCGTTGCTGCAATACGAATGGCGGGTTCTTTTTCCTGCTCAATTTCGCGCGCACGCTCTCGCACCTGGCGCAGATTCAGAAGAGCAGGCTCAACCTCCTGATAAAATTGATACCCTTTTTCCGAAGGGCTTACCTTGGGACCATTCCGGATCAGAAGCTCGTAACCGATTTCTGCCTCTAATTCCTGTATCTGGCGGGTTACAGCTGGCTGAGACCGCGAAAGCAGCCGCCCTGCTGCTGTAATGCTCCCCGTTGAAATGACGGCAGCAAAAGCTTCCAGTTGTCGTAATTCCATATCGCCTCAAAAACCCTGAACTCTCAGTCCGCTGTGCTTCTTACACAGTGCATAAAGATGGAAATCAAACTAGTCGATTTCTGTTTTTAAGGAGGCTTTGCATTAATGCACTAGCAGTCTGCCATTTCTGGGTCCTCCCCTGCGCTTCTTTCATTTGCATGAGGGACGAGAGAGAGTGTGTGTGATGATGGGTTTTTACGGAAGCAGTTTCTACTTTCGTTTTTTCCCGTTGCGGTATGATTTAGTCACAAAAAAAGCCACCCGATTGGGTGGCTTAAGATGGTTGCGGGGGCAGGATTTGAACCTGCGGCCTTCAGGTTATGAGCCTGACGAGCTACCGGGCTGCTCCACCCCGCGGGTGAGGATGTATTGATAGGGTGGTTTGGAAGACCTGGCGGCGACCGACTTTCCCGCGGCTTAAGCCGCAGTATCATAGGCGCTGGGGTTTTTCACGGCCGAGTTCGGGATGGGATCGGGTGGAACACGCCCCGCCATAGCCACCAGGTCATCCAGACCACCCTTTGGTGGTGTGGACCGGTTGGTTTTTGAGAGAGTGAGTGTATGACGTTGTGCATGGATGATTTCTGTGCACGGTCTGTCGGTTAGGACAGTGAAGGAGTGAGCCTATTGGGTGATTAGGACCAGTTAGCTGCACGTGTTACCACGCTTTCACATCTGGCCTATTAACGTGGTGGTCTACCACGACCCTTGGGGAGACCTAGTTTTGAGGTGGGTTTCCCGCTTAGATGCTTTCAGCGGTTATCCCGTCCATACTTAGCTACCCGGCTGTGCCGCTGGCGCGACAACCGGTGCACCAGAGGTATGTTCATCCCGGTCCTCTCGTACTAGGGACAAATCCTCTCAAGTCTCCAACATCCACGGCAGATAGGGACCGAACTGTCTCACGACGTTCTAAACCCAGCTCACGTACCACTTTAATCGGCGAACAGCCGAACCCTTGGGACCTGCTCCAGCCCCAGGATGTGATGAGCCGACATCGAGGTGCCAAACCTCCCCGTCGATGTGGACTCTTGGGGGAGATCAGCCTGTTATCCCTAGAGTACCTTTTATCCGTTGAGCGATGGCCCTTCCACGCGGGACCACCGGATCACTATGGCCGACTTTCGTCTCTGCTCGAGCTGTCACTCTCGCAGTCAGGCGGGCTTATGCCATTGCACTCGACAGCCGGTTTCCGACCGGCCTGAGCCCACCATCGCGCGCCTCCGTTACACTTTGGGAGGCGACCGCCCCAGTCAAACTGCCCACCATGCAGGGTCCCGGACCAGGCTTACTGGTCGCGGTTAGACATCAGAGAGAGACAGGGTGGTATTTCAAGGATGGCTCCACGGGAACTGGCGCCCCCGCTTCAAAGCCTCCCACCTATCCTACACAGACTATCTCTGATGCCACTGCAAAGCTGCAGTAAAGGTTCATAGGGTCTTTCCGTCTGACCGCGGATACCCCGCATCTTCACGGGGAATTCAATTTCGCTGAGCCGATGCTGGAGACAGCGGGGAAGTCGTTACGCCATTCGTGCAGGTCGGAACTTACCCGACAAGGAATTTCGCTACCTTAGGACCGTTATAGTTACGGCCGCCGTTTACCGGGGCTTCAATTCAGTGCTTGCACACCTCCTCTTAACCTTCCGGCACCGGGCAGGCGTCAGACCCTATACGTCGTCTTTCGACTTCGCAGAGTCCTGTGTTTTTACTAAACAGTCGCTACCCCTGGTCTGTGCCACCCGCCAATGGTTGCCCAATGACGGGTCTCGCTTATCCCGAAGTTACACGAGTAATTTGCCTAGTTCCTTCAGCATCGTTCTCTCAAGCGCCTTGGTATTCTCTACCAGTCCACCTGTGTCGGTTTCGGGTACGGTCTATATGCCAGAGCTATTTCCTGGAATGCGCCAAAAGCCAGTCCAATCCGATAAGGACTGACAACATATTGCATTCGTCACTTCTGGCAGGTTCAGGAATATTCGCCTGATTCCCATCGACTACGGCTTTCGCCCTCGCCTTAGGGGCCGACTGACCCTGCGTGGATTAACCTTGCGCAGGAACCCTTGGACTTTCGGCGACA